>NZ_JCAFTD010000007.1:0-318616 GCF_059369935.1 Stenotrophomonas sp. YJH_SMC_36
GAAATGGTGATGCCGGGTGACAACGTCAAGATGACCGTGACCCTGATCAACCCGGTCGCGATGGACGAAGGCCTGCGCTTCGCCATCCGCGAAGGTGGCCGCACCGTCGGCGCCGGCGTGGTCTCGAAGATCATCAAGTAATCTGTTAGACTCTGCGCCCCGATGTTGCCTGGGTAGGGCATCGGGGCGTATCAAAATGGGAAAGCAGGCACAGGATGTGCCTTGTGTTCCCCGGACCAGGAAGGGTCAAGGCCATTCAGGCGGCGTCAACAGGAGACTGTTGACAGCTGCCTGGCGTGCCATTATGCTTCTACGTCTGGGCAGGCCGGGAGACTGGTCTGCCTACGTTTTTGAGGTCTACGGATTGACCTTGTCGGCCTGCAGGAGTGCGGGCCGTCCGTATGCAGGAATTTCATGGGGCAAAGCAACCCAGAGGCTTTGTCTGTCGCTCTTTTAACGAAGGAACCTACCGCCATGGCGGACCAAAAGATCCGGATCCGGCTGAAAGCGTTCGATCATCGTCTGATCGACCGTTCGGCCAGCGAGATCGTTGAAACGGCAAAGCGGACCGGCGCGCAAGTGCGTGGCCCGATCCCGCTGCCGACCAAGATCGAGCGTTACACCGTTCTCGTTTCCCCGCACGTCGACAAGGACGCGCGTGACCAGTACGAGACCCGCACGCACAAGCGCGTGCTCGATATCGTTGACCCGAATGACAAGACCGTGGACGCGCTGATGAAGCTCGAACTGGCTGCCGGCGTCGACGTTCAGATCAAGCTGACCTGAGGACTACGACCATGACGAAGAAGTATTCGTTGGGCTTCGTGGGCCGCAAGGCCGGCATGAGCCGCGTGTTCACCGAAGATGGTCGTTCCATCCCGGTGACCCTGATCGAAGCCACCCCGAACCGCATCGCGCAGATCAAGACCGTCGAAACCGACGGCTACAGCGCCGTGCAGGTGACCGTCGGCGCGCGTCGCGCTGCCCTGGTCAACAAGCCGGAAGCCGGCCACTTCGCCAAGGCGAAGGTGGAAGCGGGTCGTGGCCTGTGGGAATTCCGCGTTGAAGACGCGCAGCTCGGCGATTTCGCCGTTGGCGGCGAAGTCAAGGCGGACATCTTCGAAGTCGGCCAGATCGTCGACGTCCAGGGTGTCACCAAGGGTAAGGGTTTCCAGGGCACCATCAAGCGCCACAACTTCCGTATGGGCGATGCAACCCACGGTAACTCGCTGTCGCATCGCGCGCCGGGTTCGCTGGGTCAGCGCCAGACCCCGGGTCGCGTTTTCCCGGGCAAGAAGATGTCGGGCCACATGGGCGCGGTGCAGCAGAGCACCCAGAACCTGGAAGTGGTCAAGGTCGACGTCGAGCGCGGTCTGATTGCGGTTCGCGGCGCCGTTCCTGGCGCGGCGGGTGGCGATGTGATCGTCCGTCCGGCGAGCAAGGCATAAGGAGAGATGACGATGGAACTCGTTATCACGGGTAGCAACAACAAGGTCTCGGTCTCCGACGCCGTGTTCGGTCGCGATTTCAGCGAAGATCTGGTCCACCAGGTCGTCGTTGCTTACCGCAACGCCGGTCGCGCCGGCACCAAGGCACAGAAGACTCGCTCCGAAGTGGCTGGTACCACCAAGAAGTCGAAGAAGCAGAAGGGCGGCGGCGCGCGTCATGGCGCACTGACGGCTCCGATCTTCGTCGGCGGCGGTGTCACCTTCGCGGCCAAGCCGCGCAGCTTCGAGCAGAAGGTCAATCGTAAGCAGTACCGTGCCGCCATGTGCGCGATCCTGTCCGAGCTGAACCGTCAGGGCCGTCTGACCATCGTGGAGGCCTTCGATGTCGAAGCGACCAGCACGAAGGGTCTGATCGCCAAGCTGGCCGGCCTGGAAGTGGGCAAGCGCCCGCTGATCGTCACCGAGGAAGCCTCCGAGCACCTGTACCTGTCCGCCCGCAATCTGCCGTACGTGCAGGTGCGTGACGTGCAGGGCCTGGACCCGGTGTCGCTGGTCGGTGCCGACACGGTCGTCATCACCGCTGACGCGGTCAAGAAGGTCGAGGAGTGGCTGGCATGAACAGCAACGAAAAAATCTTCAGCGTGCTGCGTGCCCCGCGTGTCTCCGAAAAGACCGCGCGCCTGCAGGAACTCTCCAACCAGTATGTCTTCGAAGTTTCGAACGAAGCCACCAAGGCCGATGTAAAGGCCGCGGTTGAGCAGCTGTTCGACGTCAAGGTCGAAGCCGTCAACGTGGTCAACGTCAAGGGCAAGAACAAGTCCTTCCGTAACCGTGCTGGCCGCCGCGGCGATTGGCGCAAGGCGTACGTTCGCCTGGCCGATGGCCAGTCGATCGATGTAACGGCCAAGGCCTGAGGTACATCCCATGCCATTGATGAAATTCAAGCCCACTTCCCCCGGCCGCCGTTCGGCCGTGCGCGTGGTTACGCCCGACCTGCACAAGGGTGCTCCGCACGCTGCGCTGGTCGAGTCGCAGAGCCGCTCGGGTGGTCGTAACCACCACGGCCGCATCACCACCCGTCACGTCGGTGGTGGCCACAAGCAGCACTACCGCATCATCGACTTCAAGCGCAACAAGCTGGGCATCCCGGCGCGCGTGGAACGCATCGAATACGATCCGAACCGCACCGCCCATATCGCCCTGCTGTGCTACGTCGACGGCGAGCGTCGCTACATCATCGCCCCGAAGGGCCTGAAGGCCGGTGATCAGGTGATCGCTGGTTCGGATGCCCCGATCAAGGCGGGCAACACCCTGCCGCTGCGCAACATCCCGGTCGGTACCACCATCCACTGCATCGAGCTGAAGCCGGGCAAGGGCGCTCAGATCGCCCGCGCTGCAGGTGCTGCCGTGCAGCTGGTCGCCCGCGAAGGCATCTACGCCACCCTGCGCCTGCGCTCGGGTGAAATGCGTAAGGTTCCGGTCGAGTGCTGCGCCACCATCGGCGAAGTCGGCAACGACGAGCACAGCCTGGAAAAGCTGGGCAAGGCCGGTGCCAAGCGCTGGCGCGGCGTCCGCCCGACCGTTCGTGGTGCTGCCATGAACCCGGTTGACCACCCGCACGGTGGTGGTGAGGCCAAGGCCGGCCAGGGTAACCCGCATCCGGTCACCCCGTGGGGTGTCCCGACCAAGGGTTACAAGACGCGCCATAACAAGCGCACTCAGCAGTTCATCGTCCGCGATCGTAGGGGCTAATCGACCATGGCACGTTCACTCAAGAAGGGCCCGTTCGTCGATCACCACCTCGTCAAGAAGGTGGAGGCCGCTGCGGGCAGCAAGAAGCCGATCAAGACCTGGTCGCGCCGTTCGATGATCCTGCCTGACATGGTAGGCATCACCATTGCCGTGCATAACGGCAAGAACCACATCCCGGTTCTCGTCAACGAGAACATGGTCGGCCACAAGCTCGGCGAATTTGCCATCACCCGGACCTTCAAGGGTCACGGTGGTGACAAGAAGTCGGGCAAGTAAGGAGAGATGACAATGGAAGCGAAAGCCATCCTGCGCACTGCGCGCATCTCCCCGCAGAAGGCTCGCCTGGTCGCTGACCAGGTGCGCGGTCTGCCGGCCGAACGTGCGGTCAATCTGCTGAAGTTCTCGGACAAGAAGGCTGCCCACCTGATCAAGAAGGTGGTGGAGTCGGCTATTGCCAACGCTGAGAACAACCAGGGCGCCGACGTCGACGAGCTGAAGGTTCAGACCATCATGGTTGATGAAGGTCCGACCCTGAAGCGTTTCATGGCGCGGGCGAAAGGCCGCGGTACCCGCATCCTCAAGCGCACCAGCCACATCACTGTGGTTGTGGGCGCCGGCAAGTAAGCGGATAAGGAAAAGACCATGGGTCATAAAGTTCATCCGATTGGTATCCGTCTCGGTATTTCCAAGGACTGGAACTCCAAGTGGTACGCCAACAAGGCCGAGTTCGCTGGTTACCTGGCAGCCGACCTGAAAGTTCGCGAAATGCTGCGCAAGAAGCTGGCTCAGGCCGGCATCAGCAAGATCCTGATCGAGCGTCCGGCCAAGACCGCGCGCGTGACGATCCACACCGCCCGTCCGGGCGTGGTGATCGGCAAGCGTGGTGAGGACATCGAGAAGCTGCGCAAGGAAGTGAGCGAGATGATGGGCGTTCCGGCGCACATCAACGTCACCGAAGTGCGCAAGCCGGAACTGGACGCGCAGCTCGTTGCCGAGTCGATCGCCCAGCAGCTGGAGCGTCGCATCATGTTCCGCCGCGCAATGAAGCGCTCGGTGGGCAACGCGATGCGCCTGGGTGCCCTGGGCATCAAGGTCAACGTGGGTGGCCGCCTCAACGGTGCTGAAATCGCCCGTTCGGAGTGGTACCGCGAAGGCCGCGTGCCGCTGCACACCCTGCGTGCCGACATCGACTATGGCTTCGCTGAAGCCAAGACGACCTACGGCATCATCGGCATCAAGGTCTGGATCTACAAGGGCGAGGTCTTCGATTTCTCCCAGGTTGGCCAGGAAAAGCAGGACGACACCCCGTCGCGCAACGATCGTCACGATCGCGGCGACCGTGGTGACCGTCAGCGCCCGGCCCGTGAAGCGAGGTAACGACAATGTTGCAACCCAAGCGAACCAAGTACCGCAAGGTACACAAGGGCCGTAACGAAGGCCTGAGCTGGAGCGCCAACGCTGTCAGCTTCGGCGAATACGGCCTGAAGGCAACCGCACACGGTCAGCTGACCGCGCGTCAGATCGAAGCGGCTCGCCGCTCGATCAGCCGCTACGTCAAGCGCGGCGGCAAGATGTGGATCCGCGTGTTCCCCGACAAGCCCATCACCAAGAAGCCCATCGAAGTTCGAATGGGTTCGGGTAAGGGTAACGTGGAATACTGGGTGGCCCAGATCCAGCCCGGCCGCATGATCTATGAAATCGAGGGTGTTTCCGAGGAAGTGGCTCGCGAGGCGTTCCGTCTGGCCGCCGCCAAGCTCTCGGTCACCACCACTTTCGTGACCCGTACGGTGCGCTGATGGATATCAAAACTCTCCGTGAAAAGTCGGCTGACGAACTCAAGGCCCACCTGATCGACCTGCGTAAGGAACAGTTCTCTGTCCGTATGCAGCAGGTCACCGGCCAGCTGCCGAAGACCCACGACATCCGCCGGGTCCGTCGCGAGATTGCTCGCGTCAAGACCCTGCTCGGCAGCACGAAGTAAGGATGGCCGCTATGAGCGACAATACTGAAAACAAGACGCTGCGCACGGTCGAAGGCCGTGTCGTCAGCAACAAGATGGACAAGACGGTTACCGTCCTGGTTGAGCGTCAGGTCAAGCACGCACTGTACGGCAAGTACATCAAGCGCTCGACGAAGCTGCACGCCCACGATGCCGACAACGCCTGCAAGGAAGGCGATGTCGTCCGCGTGACCGAGATTGCTCCGATGTCCAAGACCAAGAACTGGCGCGTGGTGGAAGTCATCACGCGTGCGGCTGAATAAGGAGTCTGAATCATGATCCAGATGCAGAGCTACCTTGACGTCGCGGACAATTCGGGTGCCAAGCAGGTGATGTGCTTCAAGGTGCTGGGTGGTTCCAAGCGCCGTTACGCCGGCATCGGCGACATCATCAAGGTCACCGTGAAGGATGCGATTCCGCGCGGCAAGGTCAAGAAGGGTGAAGTGTATGACGCCGTCGTGGTGCGTACCCGCAAGGGTGTGCGTCGCGCCGACGGCTCGCTGATCCGCTTCGACGGCAACGCTGCCGTCCTGCTGAACAACAAGCAGGAGCCGATCGGTACCCGTATCTTCGGGCCGGTGACCCGTGAACTTCGTTCGGAGAAGTTCATGAAGATCGTCTCGCTCGCTCCCGAAGTGCTGTGAGCGACAGGAGATAATCATGGCTAACCGTATCAAGAAGGGCGACCAGGTCGTCGTCAACACCGGCAAGGACAAGGGCAAGCAGGGCGAAGTCGTCCGCGTCGACGGCGACCGTGTGGTCGTCGCCAACGTGAACATCGTCAAGCGCCACACCAAGCCGAACCCGCAGGCAGGCGTTGCCGGCGGCGTGGTCGAGCGTGAAGCTTCGATCCATATCTCCAACGTGAATGTGCTGAACCCGGCTTCGGGCAAGGGCGAACGCGTTGGCTTCAAGGTGCTGGAGGATGGACGCAAACTGCGTGTGTTCCGCTCCAGCGGTGAGGCGCTCGACGCCTGAGGAATGAGAAGATGACTTCCCGTCTCGAAAAGTTCTACAAGGACGAAGTGGTGCCGGCGCTGATGAAGCAGTTCGGCTACACCAATCCGATGGAAGTGCCGAAGCTCGTCAAGGTCACCCTGAACATGGGTGTCGGCGAAGCGGCCACCAACAAGAAGATCCTGGAAAACGCCGTCGGCGACATGACCAAGATTTCCGGCCAGAAGCCGGTTGTCACCAAGTCGCGTATTTCGGTTGCGTCGTTCAAGATCCGTGATGGTTGGCCGATCGGCTGCAAGACCACGCTGCGTCGCCACAAGATGTACGAGTTCCTGGATCGCCTGATCAACATCTCGCTGCCGCGCGTGCGCGACTTCCGTGGTGTCTCTGGTCGTTCCTTCGACGGTCGCGGCAACTTCAACATGGGTGTGAAGGAACAGATCATCTTCCCGGAAATCGACTTCGACGCTGTCGACGCGATCCGCGGTATGGATATCGCCATCACCACCACTGCGAAGACCGACGCGGAAGCGAAGGCGCTGCTGGCAGCGTTCAAGTTCCCGTTCCGTAACTGATCCGTCGAGGAAACCGAAATGGCAAAGACCTCCATGGTCAACCGCGACATCAAGCGGGAAAAGCTGGCCAAGAAGTACGCTGAGAAGCGTGCTGCTCTGAAGAAGATCGTGTCCTCGGTGGACGCGAGCTACGACGAGAAGATCGAAGCTGCTGCCAAGCTGGCCAAGCTGCCGCGCGATTCGTCGCCGAGCCGCCAGCGCAACCGCTGCGAACTGTCCGGCCGTCCGCGTGGCGTCTACAGCAAGTTCGGCCTGGGCCGCAACAAGCTGCGTGAAGCCACCATGCGTGGCGACGTCCCGGGTCTGCGCAAGGCCAGCTGGTAATCGCAGCCGGTCCTGCGATCAGGCGCCCCTCCGGGGGTTCCTGAACCGGGGAGGGGAGGCATTCAGCCTCCCTTTCGCAAAAAACCCGAAGAGCCCGACGCAAGTCGGGCTCTTTTGGCGTATACTCCCGCGTCTTGCCCTGTGCAGACGGGGTTGTAGGGCGGGCCACAGGTCCGCTGCATCAAGGGACCTGGCCCGTTTCCAGGAGACAACAGATTTTCGCGAAAGCGGATATCGGTGCACTCAAAGGTACTCATATGAGCATGACTGATCCCATCGCCGACCTGCTGGTCCGCATCAAGAATGCGGCCGCGGTTGGCAAGCAGACGGTGAAAGCCCCGTCGTCCAAGATCAAGGTTGCGATCGCCCAGGTCCTGAAGGACGAGGGTTACATCACCGACCTGCGCGTTACCCAGCTGGAGAACAACAAGGCCGAGCTGGAAATCGTGCTGAAGTATTTCGAAGGCAAGCCGGTCATCGCGACCCTGAAGCGCTTCTCGCGTTCGGGCCTGCGCCAGTACCGCGGCAAGAGCGAGCTGCCGAAGGTCATGAACGGCCTGGGCATCTCCATCATTTCCACCTCCAAGGGCATCATGACTGATGCGCAGGCGCGCCAGCTGGGCGTCGGCGGCGAAGTCCTGTGCTTCGTGGCCTAAGGCGAAAGGAGTAGAACTATGTCCCGCGTAGCCAAGAAGCCGATCGACCTGGGTAAGGTTGAACTGAACGTCCAGTCGGAAAGCGTCACCGCCAAGGGCCCGAAGGGCACCCTGTCGCTGGCCAAGCCGGCCGGTATTGCCATCAACGTCGACAACGGCGTTGCCACCCTGAGCACCGAGAACGTCGAACTGGTCGCACTGACCGGTACCGTGCGTGCGATCCTGGCCAACATGGTCAAGGGCGTGTCCGAAGGCTTCGAGCGCAAGCTGGAGCTGGTCGGCGTGGGTTACCGCGCTGCCATGCAGGGCAAGGACCTGAGCCTGTCGCTGGGCTTCTCGCACCCGGTCGTGTTCGTGGCGCCGGAAGGCATCACGCTGTCCACTCCGACCCAGACCGAGATCCTGGTCCAGGGCGCGGACAAGCAGGCCGTCGGTGAAGTTGCCGCCAAGATCCGTGCGTTCCGCAAGCCGGAGCCGTACAAGGGCAAGGGCGTGAAGTACTCCGACGAAGTCATCATCCGTAAGGAAGCCAAGAAGGCCTAATAGGCGCTTCCGCTTTCATAGGAAAAACATCATGAACAAGAACATCGCCCGCCTGCGTCGCGCCAAGTCGACCCGCGCCCACATCCGTGAGCTCGGCGTCGCCCGCCTGTCGGTGCTGCGCACCGGCCAGCACCTGTATGCCCAGGTCTTCACCGCCGACGGTTCCAAGGTGCTGGCTGCCGCCAACACCACCCAGACCGACGTCAAGGAAGGCCTGAAGAGCGGCAAGAATGTCGATGCCGCCGCCAAGGTTGGCCGCATCGTCGCTGAGCGTGCCAAGGCCGCCGGCGTCGAGAAGGTTGCCTTCGATCGTTCGGGTTATCGTTACCACGGCCGTATCAAGGCCCTGGCAGAGGCTGCCCGCGAAGCCGGCCTGCAGTTCTAAGGGATCGGGGCAGGGGGCCGATGGCCCCCTGTCCGCCTGCTCGCCAGCCTGAGCGAGGCTGGACGGCGCCATTCTTCTGTAGTGGCCCACCGGAACGACGCGTCATTCCACAACCATAAGCGGCCCTGAGCCGTACATACCCAACAACCAAGGAA
The DNA here is from genome assembly GCF_059369935.1 of Stenotrophomonas sp. YJH_SMC_36. Lineage (NCBI taxonomy): Bacteria > Pseudomonadati > Pseudomonadota > Gammaproteobacteria > Lysobacterales > Lysobacteraceae > Stenotrophomonas > Stenotrophomonas sp. YJH_SMC_36. The sequence goes on from NZ_JCAFTD010000007.1 coordinate 8,795, forward strand.
TCAACATGGCAGAAGAGCGTCAGCAGCGGGGTCGCGATCGCGACCGTAACCGCGAAGAGAAGATCGACGACGGCATGATCGAAAAGCTGGTCGCGGTCAACCGCGTCAGCAAGACCGTCAAGGGTGGTCGCCAGTTCACCTTCACCGCCCTGACCGTGGTCGGCGACGGCGAAGGCAAGGTCGGTTTCGGTTATGGCAAGGCCCGCGAAGTGCCGGTCGCCATCCAGAAGTCGATGGAACAGGCCCGCAAGAACCTGGTCAGCGTTGACCTGAACAACGGCACCCTGTGGCACACCATCAAGGATGGTCATGGCGCAGCCCGCGTGTTCATGCAGCCGGCTTCGGAAGGTACCGGCGTCATCGCCGGCGGTGCCATGCGCGCCGTCCTGGAAGCGGTTGGCGTGAAGAACGTGCTGGCCAAGGCCACCGGTTCGCGCAACCCGATCAACCTGGTGCGTGCCACCGTGAAGGGCCTGTCTGCAGCGCAGTCGCCGGCCCGCATCGCGGCCAAGCGCGGCAAGAAGGTGGAGGAACTCAACCATGGCTAATGAGTCCAACAAGACTGTGAAGGTGCGCCTGGTGCGCGGCCTGCGTGGTGCTCAGTCGCGTCACCGCCTGTCGGTGCGTGCCCTGGGTCTGAACAAGCTCAACGATGTGCGTGAACTGAAGGACAGCCCGCAGGTTCGCGGCCTGATCAATACCGTTCACTACCTCGTCAAGGTTGAGGAGTAATCGATCATGACTCTGCGTCTCAATGAACTGAGCCCGGCACCGGGCGCCCGTACCGAGCGCACCCGCGTCGGTCGCGGTATCGGCTCGGGCCTGGGCAAGACTGCCGGCCGCGGCCACAAGGGTTCGTTCGCCCGCAAGGGTGGCGGCAAGATCAAGGCCGGCTTCGAAGGCGGCCAGACCCCCATGCAGCGTCGTCTGCCGAAGATCGGCTTCCGTTCGCCGATCGCCAAGGACACCGCTGAAGTGCTGCTGTACCAGCTGGACAAGCTGCCGGCCGGCGAGATCGACTTCGCCGCCCTGCGTGCCGCCAAGCTGGTCCCGAGCACTGCCAAGAAGGCCAAGGTCGTCGTCAAGGGCGAAGTGACCAAGGCGTTCACCCTGAAGGGTGTTGCTGCCACGGCCGGTGCCAAGGCTGCGATCGAAGCTGCCGGCGGCAGCGTAACGGAGTAAGAAAATCATGGCGCAAGCTGGCATCGGTAACCTCGCGGGCGGAATGGGCAAGTTCACTGAACTTCGCCAACGTTTGCTGTTCGTCGTCGGGGCTTTGATCGTCTATCGCATCGGCTGCTACGTGCCGGTGCCGGGCGTCAATCCCGATGCCATGCTTGCCATGATGCAGCAGCAGGGCGGCGGCATCGTGGACATGTTCAACATGTTCTCGGGCGGCGCCCTGCACCGTTTCAGCATCTTCGCGCTGAACGTGATGCCGTACATCTCGGCATCGATCGTGATGCAGCTGGCCGTGCACATCTTCCCCGCCCTGAAGGCGATGCAGAAGGAAGGTGAGTCCGGTCGCCGCAAGATCACCCAGTATTCGCGCATCGGCGCCGTGCTGCTGGCAGTGGTGCAGGGCGGTTCGATCGCTCTGGCCCTGCAGGGCCAGGTCTCGCCGTCGGGCGCTCCGGTCGTGTACGCGCCGGGCATGGGCTTCGTGCTCACCGCCGTGGTCGCGCTGACCGCCGGCACCATGTTCCTGATGTGGGTCGGTGAGCAGGTCACCGAGCGCGGCATCGGCAACGGCGTGTCGCTGATCATCTTCGCCGGTATCGTGGCGGGCCTGCCGGGCGCGGTCATCCATACCTTCGATGCCTACCGCGACGGCAACATCCAGTTCATCCAGCTGCTGCTGATCGCCATCGTCGTTCTCGCCTTCACCTTCTTCGTGGTGTTCGTCGAGCGCGGCCAGCGCCGGATCACGGTCAACTACGCGCGCCGCCAGGGCGGTCGCAATGCGTACATGAACCAGACCTCGTTCCTGCCGCTGAAGCTCAACATGGCCGGCGTCATCCCGGCGATCTTCGCCTCGAGCCTGCTGGCCTTCCCGGCCACCCTGGCCATGTGGTCCGGCCAGGCGGCCAACCAGAGCAGCTTCGGCCAGGTCCTGCAGAAGGTCGCCAACGCGCTGGGTCCGGGCGAGCCGCTGCACATGATCGTGTTCGCTGCGCTGATCACCGGTTTCGCGTTCTTCTATACCGCGCTGGTGTTCAACTCGCAGGAAACCGCCGACAACCTGAAGAAGTCGGGCGCGCTGATTCCGGGCATCCGTCCGGGCAAGGCCACTGCCGACTACATCGACGGCGTGCTGACCCGCCTGACCGCAGCCGGCTCGGCCTACCTGGTGATCGTCTGCCTGCTGCCGGAACTGATGCGCACGCAGCTGAACGCCTCGTTCTACTTCGGCGGTACCTCGCTGCTGATCGTGGTGGTGGTGGTGATGGACTTCATCGCCCAGGTGCAGGCGCACCTGATGTCCCACCAGTACGAGAGCCTGCTGAAGAAGGCCAACCTGAAGGGTGGCAACCGCGGCGGTTTTGCCCGCGGCTGATTCGCCTGTTATACTTTCGTCTTCCTGACGTGATGGTCCCTCCGCTTCGCGGACTCCGGCCACACAAACGAATGGCGGCCCCCGCAGCGGTTCCGGGTGGGGGTGTGATGAGGTGGTCCCGCGCAGGAGTAGCGCGGGCGGCCCCGGGAGACCTCCCGGGATCAACCCCATCCGGCGCCGGAGCCTGGGCACACTCCCCAGGCCGGGTTCATGAAACCTCTGGTTTCACGGGCTTCCATGTAAACCGGAACCTTGTTAGTATCGCTAGTTCACTTTTTTGATCCATCCTGCCGGATTGGCGTGCCCGAGGCGCGCTGTCGGCCATCACTCAGCTGGAGAACCGCGTCATGGCGCGTATTGCAGGCGTCAACCTGCCAGCCCAGAAGCATGTCTGGGTCGGGTTGCAAAGCATTTACGGCATCGGCCGTACCCGTTCGAAGAAGGTCTGCGAAGTCGCAGGCGTCGCTTCGACCACCAAGATCCGCGATCTGTCGGAGCCGGAAATCGAGCGCCTGCGCGCCGAAGTCGGCAAGTACATCGTGGAAGGCGATCTGCGCCGTGAGATCGGCATCGCGATCAAGCGCCTGATGGACCTGGGCTGCTACCGCGGCCTGCGTCACCGTCGTGGCCTCCCGCTGCGTGGCCAGCGCACCCGTACCAACGCCCGCACCCGCAAGGGTCCGCGCAAGGCGATCAAGAAGTAAGGGACTGAGAAATGGCTAAGCCCGCTGCTAAGACCAAGAAGAAGATCAAGCGCGTCGTCACTGACGGCGTTGCCCACGTCCACGCTTCGTTCAACAACACCATCGTCACCATCACCGACCGCCAGGGCAATGCTCTGTCGTGGGCGACCTCCGGTGGCGCTGGCTTCCGCGGTTCGCGCAAGTCGACCCCGTTCGCTGCCCAGGTGGCTGCCGAGAAGGCCGGTCGTGCTGCGCTGGACTACGGCGTGAAGTCGCTGGAAGTCCGCATCAAGGGCCCGGGTCCGGGCCGTGAGTCGGCCGTGCGTTCGTTGAACAACGTCGGCTACAAGATCACCAACATCATCGACGTGACGCCCATCCCGCACAACGGGTGCCGTCCGCCGAAGAAGCGTCGCGTCTAAAGGGAGCGATAAGAAATGGCTCGTTATATCGGTCCTACCTGTAAGCTCGCCCGCCGCGAAGGCGCCGACCTGTCCCTGAAGAGCCCGGCGCGTGCGCTGGACTCCAAGTGCAAGCTGGAGCAGAAGCCCGGCCAGCACGGCGCCACTGCCCGCAAGGGCAAGCTGTCCGACTACGCCACCCAGCTGCGTGAAAAGCAGAAGGTCAAGCGTATCTACGGCCTGCTGGAGCGTCAGTTCCGCAACTACTACAAGAAGGCCTCGACCAAGAAGGGCAACACCGGCGAGAACCTGCTGCAGCTGCTGGAAACCCGCCTGGACAACGTCGTCTACCGCATGGGCTTCGCCGTGACCCGTCCGGCTGCCCGCCAGCTGGTGTCGCACCGCGGCGTCACCGTGAATGGCAAGTCGGTCAACCTGGCTTCGTACCAGGTCAAGGCTGGCGATGCCATCGCGCTGTCCGAGAAGGCTGCCAAGCAGCTGCGCGTCCAGGAAGCCCTGACCGTCGCCGCACAGCATGACCTGAGCCCGTCGTGGGTTGAAGTGGATTCCGGCAAGTTCACCGGCATCTTCAAGGCTGTTCCGGATCGTTCGGATCTGCCTGCGGACATCAACGAAGCGCTGATCGTCGAGCTGTATTCGAAGTAATTCACATTGGAGAGCCCCCGGCGACGGCCGGGGGTTCACTAGGAGAACCCGCAACATGACGGTTACCGCCAACCAGGTTCTGCGTCCTCGCGGTCCGCAGATCGAACGCCTTACCGACACCCGTGCAAAGGTCGTTATCGAACCTTTGGAGCGGGGTTACGGGCATACGCTGGGCAACGCCCTGCGTCGCGTGCTGCTGTCGTCCATCCCGGGCTTCGCCATCACGGAAGTCGAAATCGACGGCGTGTTGCATGAGTACACCACGGTCGAAGGTCTGCAGGAGGACGTGCTCGAAGTCCTGCTGAACCTGAAGGACGTGGCCATCCGTATGCACTCCGGCGACAGCGCCACCCTGTCCCTGTCCAAGCAGGGCCCGGGCGTTGTCACCGCTGCCGATATCAAGGTCGACCACAATGTGGAGATCCTGAACGGCGACCATGTGATCTGCCACCTGACCAAGGATACGGCAGTGAACATGCGTCTGAAGATCGAGCGTGGTTTCGGCTACCAGCCGGCTGCTGCGCGTCGTCGTCCGGACGAAGAAACCCGTGCCATCGGCCGCCTGGTCCTGGATGCCTCGTTCTCGCCGGTCCGCCGCGTCGCCTATGCCGTGGAAGCGGCCCGCGTCGAACAGCGTACCGACCTGGACAAGCTGGTCATCGATATCGAGACCAACGGCACCATCGATGCCGAGGAAGCCGTGCGCACCGCCGCCGACATCCTCAGCGATCAGCTGTCGGTGTTCGGTGACTTCACCCACCGCGACCGCGGTGCGGCCAAGCCGGCCAACAACGGCGTGGATCCGGTGCTGCTGCGCCCGATCGACGATCTGGAGCTGACCGTGCGTTCGGCCAACTGCCTGAAGGCTGAAAGCATCTACTACATCGGCGATCTGATCCAGAAGACCGAAGTGGAGCTGCTGAAGACCCCGAATCTGGGCAAGAAGTCGCTCACCGAGATCAAGGAAGTGCTGGCCCAGCGTGGCCTGTCGCTTGGCATGAAGCTGGAGAACTGGCCGCCGGCCGGCGTCGCCAGCCACGGCATGCTGGGCTGATAAAGCCTCCTGCTGTACCCGGAGGCTCCACCGTCAGCGGTGGAGCCTTCACCGCAAGATGCCATGACGAACCCCAGGTTCGCGGGCAGGGCGTCCAGGACGGGCGGCCAGGACCATCCGCAGTCCGTGCAGCAACGCCAGGATGGCGACAACGATCCACACAGCCACATCATTAATCAAGGAACATCACCATGCGTCACCAGAAGTCTGGCCGTAAGTTCAGCCGTACCAGCGCCCATCGCGAAGCGATGTTCAAGAACATGGCCGCCTCGCTGTTCAAGCACGAGCTGATCAAGACCACCCTGCCGAAGGCCAAGGAACTGCGCCGCGTCGCCGAGCCGCTGATCACCCTGGCCAAGGTCGATTCCGTTGCCAACCGCCGTCTGGCCTTTGCCCGCCTGCGTGACAACGAAGCCGTCGGCAACCTGTTCACCATCCTGGGCCCGCGCTATGCGAACCGTCCGGGTGGCTACCTGCGTCTGCTGAAGTGCGGCTTCCGCGCCGGCGACAATGCTCCGATGGCCTACGTCGAGCTGGTCGACCGTCCGGCCGTGGCCGAGGAAGTGGCCGAGTAATCGGACCGCTCCAACGCGACACAGTGAAAGCCCGGCATCTGCCGGGCTTTTGCGTTCTGGTAGCGCCGGGCGATGCCCGGCGTTTACGTTTCCGCTGCACTCGCCGGGCATGGCCCGGCGCTACCTGCGAAGGGAAGTGGCCCGCACCGTTCCGACGAGCGTCACCGGCAGCGGTTCGAATGGCAGGCGCGGTCGGTTACGCTTGGCGCCTGATCCATTCGAGCATTCACGATGAATCCTCTGCGCTGGCCCTTCCGCGCCCAGTTCCTGCTGGGCTTCCTGATCTGCGTGGGCCTGCTGGGCTATGCGATTTTTCTGCAGCTGAAGATGGGGCTGGAGCCGTGCCCGCTGTGCATCTTCCAGCGGCTGGCCTTTGCCGCGCTCGGCCTGCTGTTCCTGCTGGGCGCACTGCACGGCCCGTCGAACCGGCCGGGACGGGTGACGTACGGCATCCTTGCCTTCATTGCGGCAGCCGTCGGCGTCGGCATCGCCGCGCGCCATGTCTACGTGCAGATGCTGCCGCCGGAAATGGGTGCCACCTGTGGTCCGCCGCTGAGCTTCCTGCGCGAGACCATGGGCCCGTTCGAGGTGTTCCGCACGGTGCTGACCGGTACCGGCAACTGCGGCAACATCGACTGGACCTTCCTCGGACTGACCATGCCGATGTGGTCGGGCGTGTGGTTCGTGCTGCTGGGGCTGTGGGCACTGCTGGTGCCGCTGCGCAGGGTCAGGCGCTGAGTAACTGACGCGCCCCAGCAGAGCCGGGCATGGGCTCGGCTCTGCCGGGGGCAGCGACATCGATCAGAAATCCTGTTGCAGGCTGAGATAGGCGCCGCGTCGCGGCCCCCACTGGGGGGCGAACACGCCTACGCCGCCGCCATCGCGCAGCTGATAGCTGCGATCCAGCGCGTTGACCAACGCCAGCTGTGCATGCAGCGGATGGCCGCTGTCGGGCTTGAAATCGTGGCCAGCACTGAGGTTCACCTGCAGGTAGGACGGCAGCTCGCCCCCATTGGGTACGCTTTCGGTGTCCGAGCGCAGGCCACTGCCGAACACGTAGTTGGCACCGATCCGGTTGTGTCCGGCGAAGGCATAGCTGACGCCGCCCGACGAGGTCAGCTTCTGGTCGTGGTCCAGGTGGATCCAATGGTCGGCCACGTAGGCCAGGGCGTCCGGGTCGAGGTTGTACTGGCCGGTGATCACCTGGGTGCCGATCGCCTTGTTGTATGCAGCGTTGAAGTACGCGCTGAACGGTCCGTCGCTGTAGTCGGCGCTGAACTCCAGGCCGCGGATGTGGCCGCGACGATAGTTGAACGTTGAATAGAGGTAGGCGGCGCCGAACTGGCCTTCATCCTGCAGGCGGGCGACACGCCGGTCATACGCATCCACGCCGAGTGTCAGGTGCTCGCCGATCTGCTGCGAGATGCCGAGGTCGTAGTAGTCACTGCGCTCGGCCAGTGGCGTGGCGTTGCCATCACTGGGCTGCTGGTTGCTGGTGCCGTCGTACAGCGCGATGTCGTCGGAGGCGATCAGCTCGCTGGCCGGTGGTGTGAAGTAGCGCGCATAGCCTGCGTGCAGGGTGGTGCTGTCGCCGGCATTCCAGACCACGCCCAGGCGCGGGCTGAGCTGGCCTTCGGTCCGCCCGAAGGCCGTGTAGCGGTCGCCGCGCAGACCATAGTTGACCGTCCAGTTGTCTCCGATCTTCCACTCGTCCTGCACGTAGAGCGCCAGCGTGCTGGCGTGGAAAGCACTGCGGTCGGGAATCAGCAGGGGCGTGGTGCTGGCCTGCTGGCCGGCGTCGTCAACCGGGAACACCCAGCTGCTGCTGTGGGCCCGCGCGGTCTCATGATTGCCGTACAGGCCATAGCGCAGCGTGTGATCGCTGCCCAGCGGGGTGGAAACGTCGGCCTGCACGGTGTTGGCGCGGTTGCTGCGCTGGACCTGTGAAGCAACACCGCTGAATACCAGATCGCCCGCCACATCGGGATTGAACCCGACATCGCTGTAGCGTTGGCCGGCCGACAGCTGGTACGCGCTGGCGCCCAGCGTCCCCTGCAGCACCAGCATGCCGAAGCGCGTGGTCTCGCGCTGGGTCTCATCCAGCTGGCTGGAGTCGAACGTGGAGGTATCGAGGTAGCCGAACTGCGGTGTCTGGCCCGGGTTCACCGGAATCTGGAAGCGGTTGTTGGCAATGCCGGCAAACACGCTCACGCGCGTGTTCTCGTCCAGCAGATAGGTGAGGTCGGCGAACGCCTTGCCCTGGTGGGTGTCGTCGTGCAGCGGCCGGCGCGAGTTCGTCGGGTTCTCCAGGCCGACCTCGTTCTGGTCGTAGTTGCCGGTCAGGAACCAGCTCCAGCGTCCCTGGTTGCCCCACCAGGAGGCGTTGGGATTGACCTTGCCGAACGACCCGGCAGTCAGTCCGGCGCTGCCGCCGTTGCCCAGTTCGGCGCCACTGCGGGTGGTGATGTCCACCACTGCGGCGGTGCGTTCGCCGAACTGCGCCGGCAGTGCGCCATCCATCAGCCGGATGCTCCTGATGGTTCGCGTATCCAGGGTCTGGCCGAAGCCGGAGATCGATTCGGGCAGCAGCACGCCGTTGATGCGGTACTGCAGGTTGGCGTGATCACCACGCACATGGACACCGCCGTAGGAGTCCTGGACCACGCCCGGGGCCTGCAGCAGCACCTGGCTGAGTGGGGCGGAGGCGCCGAGCGGCTGCTTCTGGATGTCCTCGGCGGTGATCTGGTACTGGCTGCTGCCGATGTCCGGCGATAGCGCGTTGCGGGCCTGGTCGAGGTGGGCGCTGACGGTGACCGCATCCAGGTTCTTCACTGCGGGCCCGGCGTCATCCGCGGCCGCGGCAAGGGGGGGCATGCTGGCCAGGGCCAGGGCGAAGGTGATGCTGGTAGCGAGGCGTGAGGGCTTCATGGGAGAGAGCAGGGCCTGGGGCGTGGAGGGGGCCGGTCCATGACGGTGAGTGTTACTCCGTAACAGATCATGCGCCTCTGGCGGCGCCGCCGACCATGCGGTCTGTGGCTGCTCGGCGCGTGCTTTCCCTGGCGTTCAGGCATCGGGCCGGAAGGGCTGGCCCTTTGCGGCGGCGGCCGGCTCTGCGACCATGACCGTCCCCCACCCCGGAAGTCTGCAATGAGCCTGTCCGCCGTTTCACCGGTTCCCGATCCTGCCGCAACCGCTGCGGGTGCTGCCTGGTCGCCGGAGAGCTGGCGCGGCAAGACCGCACTGCAGATGCCGACCTATCCCGACCCGGTGGCGCTGGATGCTGCCCTGCATGAGCTGAAGCGGCTACCCCCTCTGGTGACCTCGTGGGAGATCCTGGCGCTGAAGCAGCAGCTGGCGGAGGCGCAGGAGGGCAAGCGCTTCCTGCTGCAGGGCGGCGATTGCGCCGAGAACTTCAGCGACTGTGAGTCCGGCACCATCTCCAATCGCCTAAAGGTGCTGCTGCAGATGAGCCTGGTACTGGTGCATGGCCTGCGCCAGCCGGTGATCCGCGTCGGCCGCTTCGCCGGCCAGTACGCCAAGCCACGCTCGGCTGATACCGAGACCCGTGATGGGGTGACGCTGCCCAGCTACCGGGGCGATGTGATCAATGCGCCGGCCTTCACCGAAGCCGCGCGCCTGCCCGACCCGAAGCGGATGCTGCAGGCCCACGCACATTCGGCGATGACGATGAACTTCGTGCGGGCGCTGATCGATGGCGGCTTCGCCGACCTGCACCACCCCGAGTACTGGAACCTGGACTGGGTGCGGCATTCGCCGCTCGCCGCCGAGTACCAGAAGATGGTGGCATCGATCGGCGATGCCGTGCACTTCATGGAAACCCTGGCCGGTGCCCGGGTGCACAACCTCAACCGCATCGACTTCTACACATCGCACGAGGCCCTGCTGCTGCCCTACGAGCAGGCGCTGACCCGGCAGGTGCCGCGCCAGCAGGGCTGGTTGAACCTGAGCACGCACTATCCCTGGATCGGCATGCGCACGGCGGCGCTCGACGGCGCGCACGTGGAGTACCTGCGGGGCGTGCGAAATCCGATCGCGATCAAGGTGGGGCCGTCGGTTTCGCCGGACCAGCTGCTGCGCCTGATCGATGTACTCAATCCGGACGACGAGCCCGGGCGCCTGACCTTCATTCACCGCATGGGCGCGACGCAGATAGCCGAAAAGCTGCCGTCGCTGCTGGAAGCGGTCAAGCGCGACGGCCGCCGCGTGCTGTGGGTGTGCGATGCCATGCACGGCAACACCGAGAGCACCGCCAATGGGTTCAAGACGCGCCGCTTCGACAACGTGCGCCGCGAGGTGGAGTTGTCGTTCGATCTGCACGCCGCGGCAGGTACGCGCCTGGGCGGCGTGCACCTGGAGCTGACCGGCGAGGACGTGACCGAATGCACCGGTGGCGCGCGCGAGCTCACCGAGCGTGATCTTGAGCGCGCGTACCGTTCCACGGTCGATCCGCGGCTGAACTACGAGCAGTCGCTGGAGATCGCGATGGCGATCGTGCGCAAGCAGGAACAGGTGCGCTAAGGCTTTTTCGGCAGGGCTTGCAGCCCTGCACCTACGGAGTCAACGTCAACGTCAAATGCGGGCATTCCTTGGGATGGCGGATTCCCGGTGTCTGTCAGATCCACGCCATGCGTGGATGAATCTCTGTCCGACGTCGAAATCAATCTGGGGTCAGATCCGTTTTCCGCAGGAAAACGGATCTGACCCCAAGAGCCATTCCGACAGATCCCGAAAATATGTCGAAGGCGGGGTGGGGCCGGTTGCGGGGGCGTAAGCCACATGGATGCGGCGACCGAGCCTCCATGGACGGATTCACGGCGTCCCCCGCAACCGGCCCCACCCCGCCATCCCACGGAATGCCAGTTTCTGCTGCTGCTTTTGCTGTTGCTTCTGCAGTTGCTGTTGCTCCAGCCCGCAGCAGGTGCAGGGCTGCAAGCCCTGCAGGCCAACACCCTGCTTACGAACGGCTGACGTGACGCTCATGCGCCATGCGCGAGGCTGTCCGCTGCTGTTCGAGTGGAGGTGGCAACCGTGCACTGGCAAAGCGCACAGGCATATGCATGGCCGCTGGGTCTGGCGGCACTGGTGGGTGGCATCGGTGCCTGGCTGATCCTGTGGATCTATCACCGGCTGAAAGGGCGTGATCGCCGGCGCGCGCGCATCGGTCGTGTGCTCGGTCTGCCAATGGCGACCGCATGGCCCTTGCTGCTGCTGATCCCGGCGCTGCAGGCCACGCCACTGCAGGAGCCTCTGCTGGGGCATCTGCAGCACGGGCTGCACATCGCGCTGACGGCCTGTTTCATCTGGCTGCTGGTGCGCGCGGTGGCCGCCGGCGAGCGTGCGATCCTGCGCAGTCATCCCATCGACGTCTCGGACAATCTGGAAGCCCGACGCATCCAGACCCAGACGCGGGTGCTGAGCCGCGTGCTGATGGGCGGCATCATCGTGCTCGGTGCATCGCTGGTGCTGCTGACATTCCCGATGGTGCAGAAGATCGGCGCCGCCCTGCTGGCCTCGGCCGGTCTGATCGGGCTGGTCGCGGGCATCGCCGCCAAGCCGGTGTTCGGCAACCTCATCGCCGGCCTGCAGATCGCAGTGACCCAGCCGATCCGGCTGGATGATGTGGTGATCGTTGAAGGCGAGTGGGGGCGCGTGGAGGAGATCGGCAGCAGCTATGTGGTGGTACGCATCTGGGACGAGCGGCGGATGGTGGTGCCGCTGACCTGGTTCATCGAGAACCCCTTCCAGAACTGGACCAGGCGCAGCGCCGATCTGCTCGGCACGGCGTTCCTGTGGCTGGACTACCGTGCGCCGATCGCGGCGATCCGCAGTGAACTGGAGCGCATCTGCCGCGGCGAGGCGCTGTGGGATGGACGGGTCTGCGTGACCCAGGTGACCGAAACCAGCGAGCGGGCAATCCAGGTGCGCCTGCTGGTCAGTGCACGCAGCTCCGGCGATGCCTTCGATCTTCGCTGCCTGGTGCGCGAGCGCATGCTGGATTTCCTGGCGCGCGAGCATCCGCAATCACTGCCGCAGCTGCGCGCGCGGTTGCAGCGCGAGGATGAGCTGGACATGCCGCGCGCACCGCGCGCACGTACGGCAGATGTGCGTTCACCCGGGGCGGAGGACGGCGAGGCCGCGATCGCGCCGGTGGAACCGGACCCCGACCGCTAGCGCCGGGACGTGCCCGGCGAGCGCAGCGGTACCCCCGGTCCGCCGGGCAACCCGGGGCCGATCAAGGCTCGCCAGTGTCGATCAGGGTGTCGGTTTCGAAATGAGGCGGGCGACGCGCACGTGTGCGTTGCTCGTAGGCATAGGCCATTTCGATCAGCTTCGGCTCGCTCCAGGCTGTGCCCATGAACAGCAGGCCGACCGGCAGGCCGTTGATCTGTCCCATCGGCACGCTCAGGCTGGGGTAACCCGCGACCGCTGCCACGCTGTAGCTCTCACCCGGGAAATCGTCGCCTTCGCGGCGGATGGGCCAGGCTGTGCCGGTGGTCGGTGCAACCAGCGCATCCAGCTGGTTGGCAGCCAGGACGGCGTCGATGCCCTCCGGGCCGGCCAGGCGTCGCGCATCGCTGCGCGCACGGATGTAGGCAGGGTCGGCCAGCCCGGCAGTGGCGTTGGCCTCCAGCAGCAGTTCCTGGCCGAACAGGCCCAGTTCCTGTGGCGCCTGGGCCTGGTTGAAGGCGATGAGCTCGCCAAGACTGCGCAGGGGCGCTCGGTAGGTCTTGAAGTAGCGCTCCAGCCCGGCCTTGAACTCATGCAGCAGCACGACCCGCTCGGCTTCGGCCCAGGCGCCCGGGTCGGGCAGTTCCACCGGCACCACCACCGCGCCCGCACGGCGCAGTTCGGCGGCGGCCTGATCGATCAGCGGTGCCATGCCACGGTACGTCAGCAGAGGCGTCTGCAGCAGGCCGATGCGCTTGCCGCGCAGGCCTTCGGGGTCCAGGCGCGCGGTGTAGTCGTAGACCGCGCGGCCGGGCATGGTGGCCGTGGCGGGGTCGGCATCGTCCCGGCCCGCGATCGCCGTCAGTACGGCCGCGGCGTCGGCGACGCTGCGCGTCATCGGCCCGGCGGTGTCCTGGCTGAAGGAGATCGGGATGATGCCTTCGCGGCTGACCAGGCCGACCGTCGGTTTCAGGCCGACGATGCCGTTGATCGCGGCCGGGCAGACGATGCTGCCGTCGGTCTCGGTGCCGATCGCCACACTGGCCAGATTGGCGGCCACCGCCACCGCGCTGCCGCTGCTGGAGCCACAGGGCGAATGGCTGAGACGGTACGGATTGCGGGTCTGGCCACCGCGCGCGCTCCAGCCCGACACCGAATCGTTGCCGCGGAAGTTGGCCCACTCGCTGAGGTTGGTCTTGCCCAGCACGACCGCGCCGGCCTCGCGCAGGCGTCTTACCAGATAGGCATCGGCGGGGCGGAAACCCTGCAGCGCGAGCGATCCGGCGCTGGTGGTCATGGGTGCGGCGTTGATGTTGTCCTTCAGCAGGACCGGAATGCCATGCAGCGGCCCGCGCAGATGGCCGTCCCGGCGCTCGCGATCGCGTTCACCGGCTTCCCGCAGGGCATCCGGGTTGAGTTCGATGACGGCACGCAGGCGCGGCCCGGCGCGATCCAGCGCAGCGATGCGCTGCAGGTAGGCGTGGGTCAGCGTGGTGCTGTCCAGTTCGCCGGCCACCATGCGTGCCTGCAGGTCGGCCAGGTCGGTCTCGGCGTAGGGGAAGGGCACGTTGCGGCTCGCGGGTTCGGCGGCGTGGGCGCTGGTCGTGGCCGGGCTGCAGCCAACAATGAACAACGCGGGCAGCGCGATGAGCAGGCAGGTCAGCAGAGGCGGCAAGGACGGGCGCATGGGGCGGCTTGGTCGGCTCCAATGCCCAGTGTAGCTGCTGCTCAGTGGTGGCGCTTGCGCAGGTCGCGGGCCAGGACGTAGACCACGAGCAGGTTGATCGCCAGGATCGTCCAGGAGGGCCAGCCGGGGTGGCGGACGATGGCGAAGACATCGAAGGGCAGATACAGCGCGGCGGTCAGGCAGCCCAGCCAGGAGGCCCAGGCCCTGGCCCGCCAGAGGCCCCAGGCTTCCACCAGGTGCAGCAGGCCGTAGCCGATCATCGCCGCCGCCGCCAGGTGCACGGCGTCGGGATTGATCATGTTCAGGAGGGAGGGCAGGGTGCCGTGATCCGGGTCCAGGCTGAAACGCCGGATCAGGGCATTGACCCCATCGCGGAGCGGCTGCGGACCGAGCACTTCAAGCCCGGTCGCAGCCAGCAACGCCAGCACCGCCTTGCTCGCTTCGAGCAGGGCGATGACGTGGAGGCCCGGATGCCGGTGTGGATCCGGGTTGTAGCCGCTCTGGCTCACGGTCCGGCTCAGCCGCCGCGCGAAGCCTTCTTGCGGTCGCTTTCGGTCAGGAACTTCTTGCGCAGCCGGATTTCCTTCGGAGTGATCTCGACCAGCTCGTCGTCCTCGATGAAGTCCAGCGCCTGTTCCAGCGAGTACTTGATCGCCGGGGTCAGCTGGATCGCATCGTCCTTGCCCGAAGCGCGCATGTTGGTCAGCGGCTTGGTCTTGATGGCGTTGACGGTCAGGTCGTTGTCCTTGGAGTGGATGCCGACCAGCTGGCCTTCATACACATTGTCGCCTTCAGCAGCGAACAGCTTTCCGCGTTCCTGCAGCGGGCCCAGGGAGTAGGCCGGAGTCACGCCCGGGGCATTGGCGATCATGACGCCGTTGATGCGCTTGGCGATTGCGCCCTGTTCCTTCGGACCGTAATGGTCGAACACGTGGAACAGCAGGCCCGAACCCTGGGTCAGGGTCTTGAATTCGTTCTGGAAGCCGATCAGGCCACGGGCCGGGATCGAGTATTCCAGGCGCACACGGCCCTTGCCGTCCGGTTCCATGTTCTTCAGCTGGCCCTTGCGGGTGCCCAGCTTTTCCATCACGCCGCCCTGGTGCACTTCTTCCACGTCCACCACCAGCTGTTCGATCGGCTCCATCTGCTGGCCGTCGATTTCCTTGATGATCACTTCCGGGCGCGACACGGCCAGCTCGTAGCCTTCACGACGCATGTTCTCGATCAGCACCGACAGGTGCAGTTCGCCACGGCCGGAGACCAGGAACTTGTCGGCGTCTTCCAGCTGTTCGACCTTCAGCGCCACGTTGTGGACCTTTTCACGGTCCAGGCGATCCTTGATCTGGCGGCTGGTCAGGAACTTGCCACCGGACAGGTCCTTGTTGCCCGCGAACGGCGAGTTGTTGACCTGGAAGGTCATCGAGATGGTCGGCTCGTCCACGGTCAGCGCCGGCAGCGCTTCGGGGGTGTCCGGGTGGCAGAGGGTGTCGGAGATGGTCAGCTCCGGAATGCCCGAGATCGCCACGATGTCGCCGGCTTCAGCGGTGTCCTGCTCGATGCGCTCCAGGCCCAGGAAGCCCAGCACCTGCGCGACCTTGCCGTTGCGCTTCTTGCCTTCACGATCGATCACCGTGACCTGCATGTTCTTCTTCAGGGTGCCACGCTGGATGCGGCCGATGCCGATCACGCCCACGAAGTTGTTGTAGTCCAGCTGGCTGATGCGCATCTGGAAGGCACCTTCCGGATCCACTTCGGGCTTCGGCGCGTGCTTCATGATCGCTTCGTAGAGCGGGGTCATGTCGCCATCGCGGACGGTGTCTTCCAGGCCGGCATAGCCGTTCAGGGCCGACGCGTAGACGATCGGGAAGTCCAGCTGCTCGTTGGTCGCGCCGAGCTTGTCGAACAGATCGAACACCTGGTCGATCACCCAGTCCGGACGCGCGCCCGGACGGTCGATCTTGTTGACCACCACGATCGGCTTGAAGCCCATCGCGAAGGCCTTCTGGGTGACGAAGCGGGTCTGCGGCATCGGGCCGTCCATCGCGTCGACCAGGATCAGCACGGTGTCGACCATCGACAGCACGCGCTCGACCTCACCGCCGAAGTCGGCGTGGCCGGGGGTGTCGACGATGTTGATCCGGTTCTTGATGCCGGTCTTCTTGTCTTCCCAGGTGATGGCCGTGTTCTTGGCCAGGATGGTGATGCCGCGTTCCTTTTCCTGGTCGTTGCTGTCCATCACGCGCTCGGCGAGGACGGTACGCTCGGACAGGGTGCCGGACTGCTTCAGCAGCTGGTCGACCAGGGTGGTCTTGCCATGGTCGACGTGGGCGACGATGGCGATGTTGCGAAGATTTTCGATGGACATACGAAAGGGGGCCAGTCGGCGCCGGATTTGGAAAAAGAAGTCCAACATTATACGTCGAACTTGACGATTCGCGAAAAGCTGGATTCCGGCTCGCCCGGGAGCCCCATTCAGCTGGCCGTCGGGGCCCCGCCGGCGGCGACCCTCCAGAGCCTGAAGCGTCGCCCTGCGCCGATGGTCGAAGCCGCCGCCGCCACGTGCCGGGTGTAAACTAGGTGGCTAGACGCCTTTCCCTTTGCAACAAGGATCTTCATGTCCCTCATCGCCACTTTCGACACCACCCAGGGCCCGATCAAGGTCGAGCTGTTCGCTGACAAGGCGCCGCTGACCGTTGCCAACTTCGTGAACCTGGTCAAGCACGGCTTCTATGACGGCCTGATCTTCCACCGCGTGATCGCCGACTTCATGATCCAGGGCGGTTGCCCGCAGGGCCGTGGTACCGGTGGCCCGGGCTACAAGTTCGAAGACGAGAAGAACGGCGTGAAGCATGAGGTCGGCTCGCTGTCGATGGCCAATGCCGGCCCGAACACCAATGGCAGCCAGTTCTTCATCACCCACATCAAGACCGATTGGCTGGATGGCCGCCACACCGTGTTCGGCAAGGTTCTGGAAGGCCAGGCCATCGTCGATTCGGTCAAGCAGGGCGACGTGATCCATTCGATCACCCTGGAAGGCGACGTCGACGCCGCGCTGGCCGCACAGGCCGACCGCGTGGCCGAGTGGAACAAGATCCTCGCCGCCTGACCCCCTTCCGAGACGGCCACCCACGGGTGGCCGTTTCCCTGTTCTCCGCCGCCTGCCAGGCCCGCCGGGCCACGCCCGCGGCGTCCCATCAAACGCTTGCAAGCAAGAGGAAACCCCCATGAAAGCACCCGTTCGTGTTGCCGTGACCGGCGCCGCCGGCCAGATCGGTTATGCCCTGCTGTTCCGCATCGCCTCCGGCGAAATGCTGGGCAAGGACCAGCCGGTCATCCTGCAGCTGCTGGAGCTGCCGGTGGACAAGGCCCAGGCCGCCCTGAAGGGCGTGATGATGGAACTGGAAGACTGCGCCTTCCCGCTGCTGGCCGGCATGGTCGGCACCGACGACGCTGAAGTGGCGTTCAAGGATGCCGACATCGCCCTGCTGGTCGGCGCGCGTCCGCGCGGCCCGGGCATGGAGCGCAAGGACCTGCTGCTGGAAAACGCCAAGATCTTCACCGCGCAGGGCGCGGCGCTGAACAAGGTCGCCAGCCGTGACGTGAAGGTGCTGGTGGTCGGCAACCCGGCCAACACCAACGCCTACATCGCCATGAAGTCGGCACCGGACCTGAAGCCGGAAAACTTCACCGCCATGCTGCGCCTGGACCACAACCGTGCCCTGAGCCAGCTGTCGGCCAAGCTCGGCAAGCCGGTCGGTGGCATGGAAAAGCTGGTGGTGTGGGGCAACCACAGCCCGACCATGTACCCGGACTACCGTTTCGCCACCGCCGATGGTGCTTCGATCGCCGATGCGATCAACGACCAGGAGTGGAATGCCAACACCTTCATTCCGACCGTCGGCAAGCGCGGCGCGGCGATCATCGAAGCCCGTGGCTCGTCCTCGGCGGCTTCGGCGGCCAATGCCGCGATCGACCACGTGCGTGACTGGGTGCTGGGCAGCAACGGCAAGTGGGTCACCATGGGCGTGCCGTCCGATGGTTCCTACGGCATCCCGGAAGGCGTGATCTTCGGCTTCGCCGTGACCACCGAGAACGGCAAGTACACCCTGGTCAAGGATCTGCCGATCGACGACTTCAGCCAGAAGTACATCGACAAGACCCTGGCCGAGCTGGAAGAAGAACGCGCCGGCGTTGCCCACCTGCTGGGCTGATGCCGCGGGTGCCGGTCTGGCCGGCACGCAGCTGACAGAAACGGGGAAGCTTCGGCTTCCCCGTTTTCATATGGAGTTCCGCAGAACCGCATGATCCACCTGCATTACATCGATGACGCGCTGCTGGTGGTGGAAAAGCCCGCTGGCCTGCTGTCCGTGCCTGGCCGTAGCGCGGAGAACCAGGACTGCGTGGTGGCCCGCCTGCAGGTGCTGTACCCGGACGCGCTGACCGTGCATCGGCTGGACCAGGTCACCTCCGGTCTGCTGCTGCATGCACGGGGCAAGACGACGCAGGCCGCGTTGTCGATGCAGTTCGAGCAGCGCAGGGTGGGCAAGTGCTACGAAGCCGTCGTGCAGGGTGTGATCGAAGGTGATGCCGGTGAAGTGGATCTGCCGCTGATCGTGGACTGGCCGAACCGGCCGAAACAGAAGGTCGACCATGAACACGGCAAGCCGGCGCTGACGCGCTGGCGCGTGCTGGCCCGCGATGTTGAAGCGCAGCGCACGCGCGTGGCGCTGGAGCCGGTGACCGGGCGCAGCCATCAGTTGCGCCTGCACATGGCCAGCCTGGGTCATCCGATCGTCGGCGATGTGCTGTATGGCGCCGCACCGGCGCAGCGCGTGCATCTGCATGCGCGCAGCCTGCACTTCACCCACCCGGTGACGGGCGACGTGCTGGCGTTCGAGTCCGCCACTCCGTTCTAAGCAGGGCAAGGGGGGCGGCAGGGCTGCGCCCTGCACCTGCTACGAGCCAGGGCAACGTCAGATTCAACGTCAAAAGCGCGCTGTCCGTGGGGTGGCGGGGCGGTGTCGGAGTGCGGGGACGCCGCAAGTACGTCCCTGTAGGCTTGGCCGCGGCATCCATGCCGCGGACACCCCGCACTCCGACACCGCCCCACCTTCGGCAGAATGCCGCGATCTGATGGATTCACGCCACGTGTGGATGAAATCTGTCAGATATCGGAATAGATATTGGGTCGGATCGTTCCGACAGATCGCAGGAAACTGTCGAAGGCGGGGTGGGTCCGGTTGCGGGAGTGTCCGCGGCATGGATGCCGCGGCCAAGCCCCCATGGATGGGTTTACGGCGTCTCCCGCAACCGGACCCACCCCGCCATCCCTCAATAGTCCAGCTGTTGACGTTGCCTCTGCAGGTGCAGGGCGGCAGCCCTGCATGGAAAACCCACCCCCCTACCAAGGTAGGGCGGAACGCGCGGCAACGCGGCACTATGCTCGAACCCATGACTTCGTCTGGGAGGGCTGCGTCATGAACTACGAGGAAACCTACCGCCGCTCGATCGACGAGCCGGAGGCGTTCTGGGGCGAGGAAGCCAAGCGCATCCATTGGCACAAGCCGCCGCAACAGGTGCTCGACTACAGCAATCCGCCGTTCCGGCGCTGGTATGTGGGCGGCGAAACCAACCTCTGTTACAACGCGGTCGATCGCCATCTGGACACTCGGCCCGACCAGCTCGCGCTGGTGGCCATTTCCACCGAAACCAACAGCACCCGCGAGATCACCTACCGCCAGCTGTACCGTGAAGTGAACGACTTCGCTGCCGTGCTCCAGCGCCTGGGCGTCGGCCATGGCGACCGCGTGGTCATCTACATGCCGAACATGGCCGAAGCCGTCTTCGCGATGCTGGCCTGCGCGCGCATCGGGGCCGTGCACTCGGTGGTGTTCGGTGGATTCGCCGCGCACAACCTTGCCCTGCGCATCGATGACGCCAGACCCAAGCTGCTGATCGCGGCCGATGCCGGCATGCGCGGAGGCAAGCTCATTCCCTACAAGCCGATGGTGGACGCCGCCTGTGCGGAAGCCGGGCATCCACCGCCGCACGTGCTGATCGTTTCGCGCGGGCTGGATCCGGCCGAGCCGCGCATCGAGGGCCGCGACGTCGAGTACGCGACGCTGCGCGCGGAAGTCGGTGCCGTCGATGTTCCGGTGCAGTGGCTGGAAGCGAGCGAGCCGAGCTATCTGCTGTATACCTCCGGCACCACCGGCAAGCCCAAGGGCGTGCAGCGTGATGTGGGCGGATACGCGGTGGCGATGGCACAGTCGATGGAGACCGTCTTCGACTGCAAGCCGGGGCAGGTGATGTTCTCCACCTCCGATGTCGGCTGGGCCGTAGGACATTCCTACAACGTGTATGGACCGCTGATCGGCGGTTGCACATCGCTGTTGTACGAAGGCCTGCCGACCCATCCGGATCCGGGCATCTGGTGGGCCCTGTGCGAGCAGTACAACGTGCGCACGATGTTCTCCTCTCCCACCGCGATCCGCGTGCTGAAGAAGCACGACGCGGATTTCATCCATCGCCACGACCTGCGCGCGTTGAAGTACCTGTTCCTGGCCGGCGAACCGCTGGATGAGCCGACCGCGCACTGGATCAATGAAGCGCTGGGCAAACCGATCATCGACAACTACTGGCAGACTGAAACCGGCTGGCCGGCCTTGACCCTGTTGCCGGGCCTGGAGATGAAGCCGGTGCGCTTTGGTTCGCCGGGCTTCCCCAACCTCGGTTACCGCATGAAGGTGATCGACGAGAACACCGGCGAAGAAGTCGCACCCGGGCAGAAGGGAGTCCTGGTGGTCACCCCGCCATTGCCGCCGGGCTGCATGAGCACGGTGTGGAACGACGACAGCCGCTTCCTGCAGAGCTACTTCAGCCATTTCAAGGAGCTGCTGTACAGCTCGCTGGACTGGGCGATCCGCGACGATGACGGCTACACCTTCATCCTCGGCCGTACCGACGATGTCATCAACGTCGCCGGGCATCGCCTGGGGACACGTGAGATCGAGGAAGCGATCTCCAGCCACCCGCGTGTGGCGGAGGCCGCGGTGATCGGCGTGAAGGATGAACTGAAGGGACAGGTGCCGCTGGTCTTCGTCACCCTCAAGCAGGGGCTGGGGGGCGAAGACCCTGCACCGGTGGTGGCGGAGATGATGGCAACGGTGACCACGTCGCTGGGGGCGGTTGCACGGCCGGCGCACGTGCACGTGGTCAACGCGTTGCCGAAGACGCGCTCGGGCAAACTGCTGCGGCGCTCGCTGCAGGCGCTGGCCGAGCAGCGCGATCCCGGCGATCTGTCGACCCTGGATGACCCGGCCGCCCTGGAGGAGATCCGCCGCGCGCTGGGACGCTAGACCGGTCCTGTATTGCCGGGGCCGCGTGCAGCGGGCCGAGGCAAGGGATGCAGCGGTGCTGCACCGCAGCGTTCACCGTACCAGCGGTGCGTTAAGCTCGATGCCGGGGAGCGCGTCCGTCAGGGCGCGCAGGCATGCGCATCATGGAACGGGGGAGCTATGGCACTGCTGCACGCCAAGACGGCCGCTGGCCGCCAGGAAATCGAGGATCGTGCGCGGCGCCTGCCGGCCGCGCTGCGCTCGATCCTGCTGATGGTCGATGGTCGCCGCGATGACACCGAACTGCGCAGTCTGCTCGAAGGACTGCGGGCGCCACCCGATGCGCTGGAACAGCTGGCCGCGATGGAGCTGATCGAAGTGGTGGGGGGCAGCGCCGATGCGGTGCCGGTCGCTGGCCTCAGCAATGGTCGCGAACAGGACCCGGCGCTGTATCAGCAGCTGTACGAGGCGATGAGCGAAGCCGTGCGGCGCCACCTCGGGCTGAAGGGCTACTTCATGCAGTTGAAGATCGAGCGCTGCACCGATGCCTCGGCCCTGGAGCGCCTGTGCCCGGAACTGCTGGCGGCGGTAGGCAAGGCACGCAGCCCGGCACTGGCACAGCGCTGGTGGCAGGAAACGCAGGCATCGCTGGCAGCCGGCGATCGCGGAGTCGTGCAGGCCTGACGCAGCGCGTAGAGTGGATGGTTTCATTCCCATCAGGAGCCTCTCGTGCAGGACGACCACGACGACACCGACACCCCGGGCTGGGACGCGATCAATGCGGCGTTGGCGCCGCTGTACGCGGGCCAGGAGCCCCTGCATTTCGGAACGGCATTGCCGTACACGCTGGGCGGCCAGGATCCCCTCGATGGCATCAGTGTCTACCGTGCGGAGGCGCCGGTACCGCACTGGCACTACATCACCTATGGCCTGTCCGAGCTGTACGCCAAGGAGAGCAGTGACGCCGAAGCAAGCGGCTACGGATTCGAGCTGACCTTCCGTCTGGCAGCAGGCGAGGGCGTGCACGCCGAACAGGCACCGCCCACATGGCCGATGAACCTGCTGCAGAACCTGGCGCGCTACGTGTTCGGCAGCGGCAACGTGTTCGAGGATGGCCACCACCTTGACGCGAACGGCCCGATTGCCCTCGAGTCCGACACCCGCCTGCGCCATCTGGCTTTCATCGCCGACCCGCAGTTGCCGGCGCGCGAGACGGCCAACGGCCGCCTGCAGTTCCTGCAGCTGGTCGGGCTGACGGATGGGGAAATGGCTGCAGTGAAACGCTGGTCGACCCGCGGGGTGCTGCACGTGCTGGAGCCGGCGATGCCCCTGTGGATCACCGATCTGCATCGGGGCGACCTGCTGGATGATCCGGCACTGGCGGCGCAGGTGCAGGCGGGCAGTGCGCGGGAGGGTTCCAGCACCGGCATGTTGTTCATTGAAACGCTGGACTGGCGACAGGTCTCGGGCGTGACCACGCTGGTGCTCGGCGCCGGCCAGGTGCCGAGCGTGCGCGAGCTGCTGCCGCTGCGCCTGCACCATGGCGCATCACTGGTGCTGGTCAGCCGTGAGCGCCAATGGGAGTTCACCCCGGCTGCGGGCGGCGGCGCCAACGACGTCGATGCCGACAGCGCGCGCTGGGCATTGGATGCACAGGGGGTCCAGGCGTGGCAGGACGTGCGTGCCGAGCGCGGGATCTACCCGCTGGGCGGTCAGCTGCAGGTCGAGGTGGTGCCGACGCTGCTGCGTGACGCCAAGGGTGCCGTGATCCGCGAGATCGGTTGAACGGTGGACACGGGGCGCCGGCGATGCCCGGCGCCGGGCCGGGACGCCGGATCGGAGCCGCCTGCGCTGCCGGCGGCTCCGTGTGCGGTCAGGCCAGGCCTTCGGCCTTCAGTGCGGCCTGTACGCCGGCATCGGCGTCCATGCGCGCCTTGTAGGCGGCCAGATGATCCAGCCCCGACAGGTCGACCTTGGCGCCGGCTGCCCAGCGCAGGGTGATGTAGAAGTACGGGTCGGCGAAGCTGCGGAAACCGGCCAGCCAGGGCTTGTCCGCCAGCTGCCGGTCGGCCGTCTCGAACAGGCCGCGCAGGCGCTTCCGGGCGGCCGCGCGGATCGCGTCGTACTGGCTCTCATCGCCTATGAACTTGCCCGGTGCGAACAGCGGCGAGAACGCCGGGTGCACATCGGAGTTGACGAAGGCCAGCCAGCGGGTGGCCTCGGCACGCTGGCGCGGGCTGCCGTCGCCGGCCAGGCCGGCCTGCGGGAAGCGGTCGGCGATGTAGCCCATGATGGCCGCGTTCTGCAGCAGGATGAAGTCGCCATCGACCAGCGCCGGAACCGAGCCGGCCGGGTTGATCTTGAGGAATTCCGGCCCCTTCAGGGTGTCCTTGTCGAGCAGTTCGACCTCGAACGGCTGGCCGGTCCACTGCAGGGCGATGTGGTCGGCGGTGGAGCAGGCACCGGGCTTGCTGTACAGCTTCATGGGAACTCCAGGCGGGGTGTGCGGGAATCGCCCACTATCCCAGAGGCTGCCGGCGCGCGGCAACGCTGCCGCCGGCAACAGTTCGTTACGACTGCCGGGGCTTGAGGTTCTGCACCTTATAGAAGGTGTGATCACCGATGGTGGCCACCTGGTAGGCATTGCGCCAGTTCGGGCTGGCGATGGCCAGGGCGGCGAAATGGCTGGCACCGGGGACGATCTCGCGGCGCTCGCCGGCCGGCAGCGCCCAGTTGCGCTCCGCATCGAAGGCCACGCTCATGGCCTCGCTCCAGGCCGCGTCGTTGCCCAGCTGGGTGCCGGGGGAGACGATGGTCGGGGCGAACTGCTTGCGTGCGGTCACCACCTGGCACATCGAGTCTCCCCACAGGCCGCTGTCGAGGCGGCGCAGTGCCACTTCGGCCACGGCCTGCTGGCCGCGCAGGGTCTGGTCGCGGGCTTCCAGGTACACGGTGGTGCTCAAACACAATGAATCAGCCGCCGGCTGGGGCAGCAACTGCGACAGCCAGAGAATCCAGGCCAGTTTCATATAACTCCTTGCTCCGTATGGGCCGCACCACGGGGTTCCGGCCGAAGAGAGGGCAGGAGGCGGGGTACGACTTGGCGTCATGGGGAGGCGGCCATCGGGGCCGCCCCGTGGGCGGCCCGGGAAAAGAGGATCGATGAACGATCCGGGAGGGCCGCACCGGCTCACCGGAAACTGGGTGGTGAGCGGAAAGTTGGCGCAAGGTAGGGGGGGCTGGCCGAACGCATCATGAATCGCCCAGCTTGACATTCAGCTTCGAGGCGGGTGACGGAAATCACATTCCCGCCGCCCATTCAGGTGTGGATCAAAGGGCGGCTGCCACCCGGCTGCCCTGATCGATGGCGCGTTTGGCGTCCAGTTCGGCGGCCACATCGGCACCGCCGATCAGCTGTGCGCTGATGCCCGCCGCCTGCAGTTCGGCCTGCAGCGCGCGGTTCGGTTCCTGCCCTGCACAGATCACCACATGATCCACCGGCAGCAGCTGTTCGCTGCCTTCCACGCGGATGCGCAGCCCCTGGTCGTCCACGCCGAGATACTCGACGCCGCCCAGCATCCGCACGCCCTTGGCCTTCAGCGTGGCGCGATGGATCCAACCGGTGGTCTTGCCCAGGCGCGCACCCGGCTTGCCGGGGCTGCGCTGCAGCAGCCACAGCCGGCGTGGCGAAGCGTCCACCTGCGGACGGGCCAGCGAGCCGCGGGCCTCGAAGGTGGCGTCCACCCCCCATTCGGCCATCCAGCGCTGCGGGTCCAGCGACGGCGATGGGCCCTCGTGGCTGAGGAATTCCCCGACATCGAAGCCGATGCCGCCGGCACCGATGATGGCCGCGCTGGCGCCCACCTCGACCCGGCCCTGCAGCACGTCCAGGTAGCTGACGACCTTGGCGTGGTCCGCGCCGGGGAAGTCGACCCGGCGCGGCGTGATGCCGGTCGCCAGCACGACCTCGTCGAAGCCGGCCAGACAGGTCGCATCTGCCCGGGTACCCAGGCGCAGCTGCACGCCGGTGTCCTGCAGCTTGTGGCGGAAATAGCGCAGCGTCTCGTGGAACTCTTCCTTGCCCGGGATGCGCTTGGCCACATTGAACTGGCCGCCGATCTCGTCGCTGGCGTCGAACAGGGTGACCTGGTGACCGCGCTCGGCGGCCACCGTGGCGCAGGCCAGGCCGGCCGGGCCCGCGCCCACCACCGCCACCCGCTTCGGTGTGGACGTCGGGCGGTAGACCAGTTCGGTTTCGTGCGCGGCCCGCGGATTGACCAGGCAACTGGCCAGCTTGTTCTCGAAGACGTGATCCAGGCATGCCTGGTTGCAGGCGATGCACGTGTTGATCGTGTCGGTCCGGCCGGCGCGCGCCTTGTTCGGCCATTGCGGGTCGGCCAGCAGCGGGCGCGCAAGCGACACCATGTCCGCACCGCCGTCGGCGAGAATGCGCTCGGCAACCTCGGGCATGTTGATGCGGTTGGTCGCCACCAGCGGCACCGCCACATGCGGCTTCAGCTTGGCGGTGACCCCGGCGAAGGCGGCGCGGGGCACCGAGGTGGCGATGGTGGGAATGCGCGCCTCGTGCCAGCCGATGCCGGAATTGATGATCGTCGCGCCCGCGGCCTCGATGGCCTGCGCCTGCTGCACGATTTCCTCCCAGTTGCTGCCGTCCTCAACCAGATCCACCAGTGACAGCCGGTAGATGATGATGAAATCCGGGCCGCAGGCTTCGCGGATGCGGCGCACGATCTCCACCGCGAAGCGCATGCGCTGGGAGGCATCACCGCCCCAGCGGTCCGTGCGCGTGTTGGTGCGGGGGGCGATGAACTCGTTGATGAGGTATCCCTCCGAGCCCATCACTTCGACACCGTCGTAGCCGGCTTCGCGTGCCAGCCTGGCGCTGCGCGCGTAATCGGCGATGTGCCGTTCGACGCCGCTGGCCGACAGTGCGCGCGGGGTGAACGGATTGATCGGCGCCTTGAGCTTCGAGGGCGCCACCGACAGGGGGTGGTAGGCATAGCGGCCGGCGTGCAGCAGCTGCAGACAGATCTTCGCGCCATGCTGGTGGGCGGCGGCCGTCAGTTGCCGGTGCGGACGCACTTCCCAGGGCCAGGACAGCTTGCCGCCGAAGGGTTTGAGCCAGCCGACCACGTTGGGGGCGAAGCCGCCGGTGACGATCAGGCCGACGCCGCCTTCGGCGCGCTCGGCGAAGTAGGCGGCCAGGCGCGGGAAATCGCGCGCGCGATCTTCCAGCCCGGTATGCATCGAACCCATCAGCACCCGGTTGCGCAGCTGGGTGAAGCCCAGATCGAGCGGGGCGAACAGGTGGGGATAGGCGCTTTCGTTGGCTGGCGACATGGTCGATACGCTTGCGTACGGAAGCGCGAAGCGTGCCGCGAAACGGCGGTCGGGGCAAGGGGCGGGCGAATCGGTAGCGCCGGGCCATGCCCGGCGATGCGGCTACCCGTGGCCGCGCTGCGCGCTCGCCGGGCGTGGCCCGGCGCCACCCGCCGGCAGGGGCCGGCCGATGCCGAACCAGCCCAGCGTCACCCCGCACAGCGGGCCGATCAGCAGCGCAAAGGCCAGGGTGCCGACGCCCACGTTGCCTCCCAGCCACCAGCCCAGCAGCAGGACGCTGCCTTCGATCAGGCTGCGCACCTTCCAGATCGGCCAGCCGGTGCGGGCATGCAGGCCGGTCATCAGCCCGTCGCGCGGGCCGGGGCCGAGCCGCGCGCCGATGTACAGGCCGGTGGCCAGTGCCACCAGCAGCATGCCGGCACCGAACATCGCCACCTGCCAGACCAGGCCGACAGCCGGCGGCAACAGCCACAGGCCAAACTGCGCGGACGGACCGATCAGCAGCACGTTGAGCACGGTGCCGACGCCCGGCTTCTGCCGCAGGGGCCACCACAGCAGCAGGACCAGCGCGCCGATCACGTTCGTGGCCAGGCCGAAGGACAGCGGGGTCTGCGCCGCGACGCCCTGTGACAGCACGTCCCAGGGCGCGACACCGATCGCGGCACGGATCATCAGCGAGGCGCCAAAGCCGTACAGGAACAGGCCGACGATCAGTTGCAGCAGGCGCAGGGGCAGGGCAGTGGGCATGGGAGCGCTCGGGGGGAGGGAATCTGTCTCCACCGTAATCCCGAATCGCCAGCTTCCATAGATACAGATCCGGGTGAATCCTGCGCCACAGCGCGCGCGTCAGTCGTCCCAGCCTGCCAGGGCCAGCTTGCCCAGCGTGCGGCCGCTGGCCAGCCGCTCATGCGCCGCCTGCAGGTTGGCGGCATTGATCGTGCCGAGTGTCTCGCTGAGCGTGCCACGCAGCTGGCCTGCATCGATCATGCTCGCGGCGCGGCTCAGGATGCGGTGCTGCTCGATGCGGTCGGCGGTATCGAAGCGCGATCGCGCGAACATGAATTCCCAGTGGATGCCGATGCATTTGGCCTTGTACGGGTCGCCGATGCGCAGCGCGCCACGGGGTTCGACGATCAGCCCGACGTGCCCCTGCGGCGCCAGCAGCTGGCCCAGTTCATCCCAGTAGTGATCGGTGTCGGCCAGGTTGAGCGC
This sequence comes from Stenotrophomonas sp. YJH_SMC_36, assembly GCF_059369935.1. Taxonomy (NCBI): domain Bacteria; kingdom Pseudomonadati; phylum Pseudomonadota; class Gammaproteobacteria; order Lysobacterales; family Lysobacteraceae; genus Stenotrophomonas; species Stenotrophomonas sp. YJH_SMC_36. Next base: position 36,517 of record NZ_JCAFTD010000007.1, read on the forward strand.
GATCTGCACGGCGCTGACGCCCAGTGCCTGCAGCTGCGGCTGCAATGGCTGGCGATGGTCGATCACGTGATGGGCGCCCATCTGCCGGCACCAGTCGGCCGACTGCTCGCGGGAGGCGGTGGCAATGACCGTGAAGCCGGCATGGCGGGCCAGCTGGATGGCCATCGAGCCGACGCCGCCGGCGCCGCCGATCACCAGCAGGTGCTGCCCGGCGTGGCGGCGGTCATCCAGATGCAGCGGCATGCGCTCGAACAGCAGCTCCCATGCGGTCAGCGTGGTCAGCGGCAGCGCCGCTGCCTCGGCGAAATCCAGCGTGGTGGGCTTGCGTGCGACCAGCCGCTCATCCACCAGCTGATACTGGGCATTGCAGCCGGAGCGGGTGACATCGCCGGCGTAGTAGACCTCGTCGCCGGAGGCGAACAGGCGGGCGTCCTCGCCGATGGCCTCGACCACGCCCGCCGCATCCCAGCCGAGCACCCGCGGCGTGTCCAGCGTGGCCGGATCGGTGGCGGCACGCTGCTTGCCGTCGACCGGATTGATCGAAACCGCCTGCACGCGGACCAGCAGATCGCGGCCGGCTGGCGGCAGCGGCGGCGGCAGCCGGAGATCCTGCAGGGCGGGGGCGGATTCACGACTCAGGGCGACGGCTTTCATCTCGGCTCCGGCTCGGTTTCCCTTTTCATCATAAGGTTCCTCACGTTTCCGGGGGCGCGCTGAATCTCCTTCGCCGCGCGTTCCGCAGAATGTCGCCTGCGTTGCCTAAACACCGTCAAACCCTTATGGGGTGAGGGTCTTGCGGATTTTCATCATCCTGTATAGGGTTTCAACGTCGGACCGGTGGCCGGTCGGGCGCAACACTTCACATGTTACGGGACTGTTAACATGGCCTTCACCCGCCTGAGCATAATGTTCGCGGCGGTGGCGTGCTGAATCGGCTGTCTGAACATCGACGCAGTAGTGCTGGCCCATGCCTCTACCGGTTTCATACCCCCGAAATAGGAGCTGTACTCAATGAACAAGAAGATCCTTACTGCCGCGCTGCTGGGTGGTCTGGCTTTCGCCCAGGCTGCTTCTGCGCAGGAGTTCGATGACCGCTGGTACCTGACCGGTTCGGCCGGCTTCAACTTCCAGGACAGCGACCGTCTGACCAACGACGCTCCGTTCGTGACCCTGGGCCTGGGTAAGTTCATCAGCCCGAACTGGTCGCTGGACGGTGAGCTGAACTACCAGAACCCGAACTTCGACAGCAATCAGGACCTGAACTGGTCGCAGTACGGCATCTCGCTGGACCTGCGTCGCCACTTCATCAAGGAAGGCCGCGGCTGGAACCCGTACATCGTCGGTGGCCTGGGCTACCAGAAGTCGGAAGAAGAGTACCCGGCGATCAGCGTCAATGGTCCGCGTGAGCGCAAGGACGGCAACGTTGCCGCCAAGCTCGGCGTCGGCCTGCAGACCACCTTCGACAAGCGCGTTGCTGTCCGCGCCGAAGTGGCCTACCGCGCTGACTTCGACGACAAGAGCTACCACGCTGCCAGCGAAGACTGGTTCGGCGACGTGCTGGCTTCGGTCGGCGTCGTGATCCCGCTGGGCCCGGCTCCGGTCGCGGCTGCTCCGGCTCCGGCTCCGGTTGCCCCGAGCTGCGCCGACCTGGATGACGACGGTGACGGCGTCAACAACTGCGACGACAAGTGCCCGAACTCGCAGCCGGGTCAGACCATCGGTCCGGACGGTTGCCCGGTGCCGGTCTCGATCGACCTGAAGGGCGTGAACTTCGACTTCGACAAGTCGAACCTGCGTCCGGACGCCGTGGCCATCCTGAGCGAAGCCACCGAGATCCTGAAGCGTTACCCGGATCTGCGCGTTGAAGTCGCCGGTCACACCGACTCGAAGGGTACCGACGCTTACAACCAGAAGCTGTCGGAGCGCCGCGCCACCGCGGTGTACAACTACCTGACCAAGAACGGCGTGGACGCTTCGCGTCTGGTCGGCCCGATCGGCTACGGCGAGAGCCGTCCGATTGCTCCGAACACCAACCCGGATGGTTCGGACAATCCGGAAGGTCGCGCCAAGAACCGTCGTACCGAGCTGAACGTCCAGAACTAAGTTCTGACGTTTCGCCCGCAAGACACAGCAGGACCCGGCTTCGGCCGGGTCTTGTTGTTTCTGCGGCGGGAAAAGCCGGAACGGGCCTTGATGGACCAACCGTTTGTCGGCTTTTTGTCCAAAAAACCAATGAGTTGGCGCATTCATTGAAAGTGGCGCTTGAAAGCTGTCGCCGCATTGCTACACTCGCCGCGTCACCTTCCTTCCGTGGATGCCTCTCATGCTGCGCTCTGCATCGGCCGCCGTCCTGGCGCTGGCCCTGGTTCCTGCCGCTCACGCTGCGGTCGATTGCTCGGTCAATACCAGCGCTTCGCCGCTGCCGCTGCCGGCCACGACCATCGCGCCGGTGGCCGACGAGCTGTACATCCGTGGCAACCAGCTGGGCATGCCGGCCGGTGTGCTGAGCAGCAGCTACGATCCTTCGCAGTCGCTGGACCAGGTGCTGCAGCGCCTGCGCATCGACGGCTGCCAGAACATCGCCAAGGCGATTCCGAGCGCGCCGGCGGTGAAGCCGAACGATCCAGCGGCGTACAAGCCGCAGACCGAATTCGACAATACGCCGTGGCGCTTCGACATGAGCCAGAACGGCAAGCGCATGACCGCCGAGGAATTCGATGCCTGGATGAAGGCGCGTGGCGTCCGCGTGGTCAAGGCGCGCCCGGCACCGGTGGCCACCCCGGCCGCGGCCGAAGCACCGGCTGAGACCAAGCCGGTCGATAAGAAGTAACCGTCGCGGGGAGCAGAGGCTTGCGTACGCGCCGCCCACCTGCCGCCCCCGCCGCCCGCTCCCACGTCCTGCGTGGGCGCGCGGATCCGGATGCATCCAAGGGTGTGCGCCATGGCCTGGCGCGTGTGCTCTCCAAGGCCGGCGTGTGCTCGCGCAGCGAAGCCGCGCGCTGGATCGCCGAGGGCCGCGTGCGCGTCTCCGGCCGCATCGTCCGTGACCCGGAGTTTCCGATCGGCAGCCCGGCACCTCCCATCGAGGTCGATGGCCTGCCGCTGGCGCCGCCGCAGCGGCTTTACCTGATGCTCAACAAGCCGCGCGGGGTGGTGACCACCGCGCAGGACGAGCGCGGCCGTGACACCGTATACCGCTGCTTCGACGGCGCCGGCCTGCCCTGGATCGCGCCGGTCGGCCGGCTGGACAAGGCCAGTGAGGGCCTGTTGCTGTTCAGCAACGATCCGCAGTGGGCGGCGCGCCTGACCGATCCGCAGACCGGGCCGGACAAGACCTACCACGTGCAGATCGATCGCCTGCCCGATGCGGCCACGCTGGCGGCGCTGCAGGCCGGGGTGGACGACGAGGGTGAATTCCTGGCCGCCCGGGCCGTGCGCGTGCTGCGCAGCGGCGACAAGACCGCGTGGCTGGAGGTGGTCCTCGACGAGGGCCGCAACCGCCACATCCGCCGCCTGCTGGCGGCCTTCGACCTGCAGGTGCTGCGCCTGGTCCGGGTCGCGATCGGCGACCTGGCGCTCGACGATCTCGGCAAGGGCCAGTGGCGGATGCTGGAGGTCAATGACCAGCAGCGGCTGGGGGCCGCTGCACCGGGCTGAGCGTCATGCCCGCGGCCGGCGGATGCCGGTCACCGTTCCAGGCGTAGGGGGCGCCTGGTCGTCGAAATCCCGAACGGAGCCTGCCCATGTACCACTCGTCCCTCAACCGAACCCTGCGCTGTGCCGGCCTGCTGCTGCCGATCGTGCTGCTGGCCGCCTGCGGTGGCCACAAGAAAATGGCCAAGACGGAAACGCCTGCCGAAACCCCGGTGGTGGAAGTGAAAACCCCGGAACTGGATGGTCGCGGCAGTTACCGCTTCCTGATGAGCGACGGTGACAGGAAGATGACCGCCGACGAGTTCGATGCATGGATGAAGGCCAATGGCATCCGCGTCGCCCGTGGCAATACCCAGGACGCTGCCGCCAAACCGGTCGTGGTGGCCAGCAAGGATGAGCCGAAGGACAAGAAGAAAAAGAAGAAATGACGCAGGGCGGCGCGCTACGCCCCTGGTAGGTGCCGACCTTGGTCGGCACGCTTTTGGGTGCTGGGGTCAGAGCCCTTTCCTGCGCAAAGGGATCCGACCCCGGGCATCATCAACCCTTGATCACGCCCAGCTCGACGCCGATGCGGGAGAAGGCGTCGATCGCGCGGTCCAGCTGCTCGCGGCTGTGCGCGGCGCTGATCTGGGTGCGGATACGTGCCTGTCCCTTGGGCACCACCGGGAAGAAGAAGCCGATCGCATAGATGCCTTCCTCGAGCAGGCGCTCGGCGAACTTCTGCGCCAACGGTGCGTCGTACAGCATCACCGGGCTGATCGGATGCACGCCCGGCTTCACGTCAAAGCCGGCGGCGGTCATCTTCCCGCGGAAGTACGCGGTGTTCTCGGCCAACCGGTCGCGCAGGTCGTCGGCGGCAGCCAGCATCTCGAAGGCCTTGATGCCGGCGGCGACCACATGCGGCGGCAGCGAGTTGGAGAACAGGTACGGGCGCGAGCGCTGGCGCAGCAGTTCGATCACTTCGGCGCTGGCGCAGGTGAAGCCGCCCAGTGCGCCCCCCATGGCCTTGCCCAGAGTGCCGGTGATGATGTCGATCTTTTCCAGCACACCCTTCACTTCGGCCGAGCCACGACCGGTGGCGCCCAGGAAACCCGTGGCATGGCATTCGTCGATGTGCACCAGCGCGTTGTACTTCTTCGCGAGCGCGGTGATCTCGTCCAGCGGTGCAATGAAGCCGTCCATCGAGAACACGCCGTCGGTGGTGATCAGCTTGGTCCTGCAGCCGGCGGCGTCGGCGGCCTGCAGCTGCGCTTCCAGGTCGGCCATGTCGCAGTTGGCGTAGCGGAAGCGCTTGGCCTTGCACAGGCGCACACCGTCGATGATCGATGCGTGGTTCAGTGCGTCCGAGATGATCGCATCGTTCTCGCCGAGCAGCGGCTCGAACAGGCCGCCGTTCGCATCGAAGCAGGCCGCATACAGGATGGTGTCCTGCTTGCCGAAGAAATCGGCGATCTGTTTCTCGAGCTGCTTGTGCAGGTCCTGGGTGCCGCAGATGAAGCGCACCGAGGCCATGCCGAAGCCGTGGGTATCCAGAGCATCCTTGGCGGCCTGGATCAGGTCGGGATGATCGGCCAGGCCCAGGTAGTTGTTGGCGCAGAAGTTCAGCACCTTGCGGCCATCGGCCAGCGTGATCTCGGCCGATTGCGGACTGGTGATGATCCGCTCGGACTTGAACAGGCCCTGGGCGCGGATGGCGTCCAGTTCCTCGGCATAGTGGCGGGTCAGGGCGGAGGAGGCGTCGGTCATGGCGTGGGCACGGCTCAGCACGGGAAACCGACGATTCTACCGGGCATCGATGGCTGGCGACCGGCGGCAGGCAGGCACCGCCATGGCCGGCACATGTTGCAATGCAATAGCAAACGGGTTAAAAAATCGTGAACCGGCCCGTTCTGGCTCCGGTTCCCGCAACTGCCCTGCACGCCACCGCCCCCCACCGGAGACGACCATGAAGCACGCTCGTGCCTGCCTCGCCCTTGCCGCCGCCCTGACCTTGGCCCCGTTTGCCGCCAGCGCCCAGGACAGCGAATCGCCGTACAGCTGGAACGTTACCGCCGTGTCGGATTACCTGTTCCGTGGTGTGTCGCAGACCGATGAGGATCCCACCCTGCAGGCCGGTTTCACCTATACCAGCCCGGTTGGTCTGTATGCCGGTGTCTGGGGATCGGGCGTGGACTTCGGCCCGGGCGACCCGAGCGTTGAAGTGGATTACCAGATCGGCTACGGCGTCGACGCCACCGAGCGCGTGAACTTCGATGTGCTGCTGAACCGCTACACCTACCCCGGCGCCAGCGAGCTGAACTACAACGAGCTGATCACCACCACCACGTTGGATGACACCTACAAGCTGACGGTGGCCTACAGCAACGACGTGTGGAACAGCAGCACCGATGGCTGGTATTACGCGCTGGGCGGCGAGTGGGGCCTGCCGCAGGATTTCACGCTGAGCGCCAGCGTCGGCCGCAGCACCTTCGAAAAGGGTATTGCCAAGGATTACACCGACTGGAACGTTGGCGTGGCCCGTACCTGGGGTCTGTTCACCCTCGGCCTGGGCTACTACGGCACCGACGGCAACGGCCGCGACAACAGCGGCAAGCTGGCCGACAACCGGGTGGTGTTCACGGTGGCGGTAGGCCAGTAACCGGCATATGACATCAAACGAAAAAGGCACCCCTGGAGGTGCCTTTTTCGTGTCTGGCGTCGGGAACCCTGTGCCGGCCAACGGTCGGCGCTACCGCATCCTGGCTGGAGGGGAGCCCCCTGGCAGTTCAAGGGGGCGCGCCAACGGCGCGGGGTTCAGGCACGAATGGTCAATTCCAGCTCAGTACCACCTTGCCGGCCTTGCCTTCTTCCATCAGGTCGAAGCCCTTCTGGAAGTCGTCGATCGGCAACTGGTGGGTCATCACCTTGCCGAGCGGGAAACCGGACAGCACCAGCTGCGTCATCTTGTACCAGGTCTCGTACATCTTGCGGCCGTAGATGCCCTGCACGGTCAGGCCCTTGAAGATGATCTTGTCCCAGTCGCAGCCGGCACCCTTGGGCATGATGCCGAGCATGGCGATCTTGCCGCCGTGGTACATGCAGTCGAGCATGTCGTTGAAGGCGCGCGGATTGCCGCTCATTTCCAGGCCCACGTCGAAGCCCTCCATGTGCAGTTCCTTCATCACGTCCTTCAGCGAGGTGTTGGTGACATTGACCACGCGCGTCGCGCCCATGTCGGCGGCCAGCTTCAGGCGGAAGTCGTTGACGTCGGTCACCACCACGTTGCGCGCACCGATGTGCTTGCAGATGCCTGCGGCGATGATGCCGATCGGGCCGGCGCCGGTGATCAGCACGTCCTCGCCGATCACGTCGAACTCCAGCGCGCAGTGCGCGGCGTTGCCGTACGGGTCGAAGAAGGCCGCCAGTTCGGACGGAATCTGGTCGGGGATCGGCCACAGGTTGCTGGCGGGCATCACCATGTACTCGGCGAAGGCGCCATTGACGTTCACGCCGATGCCGACGGTGTTCGGGCACAGGTGCGGGCGGCCGCCACGGCAGTTGCGGCAGTGGCCGCAGACGATGTGGCCTTCGGCCGAGACGCGCTGGCCCACTTCATAGCCGGTCACCGCCGAGCCAAGCGCGGCGATGCGACCGACGAATTCGTGGCCGATGGTCAGGCCCGGCTTGATGGTGCGCTGGCTCCACTCGTCCCACAGGTAGATGTGCAGGTCGGTACCGCAGATGGCGGTCTTTTCCAGCTTGATCAGGACCTCGTTCGGGCCCGGGGTCGGCACCGGGACCTCTTCGAGCCAGATGCCCTTGGCCGCTTCGCGCTTGACCAGGGCCTTCATCGTTTGCTGCGCCATCGGGGTGGAACTCATCAGGGGGAAAGCGCGGATTATAGAGGTCTGCGCGGAATTCCAATGTTGCGCTGCGGGCGCGCTGGCGGAACGAAAGGCGTGCGCCGGCGGGCGTTTCGAACGTGACCGGCGTGCTCGCCGGGCATGGCCCGGCGCTGCCGGGAAATCGGGCGGCTCGCGCTCGCGGGGCATGGTCCCGCGCCATCGGGAAATCGTGCGGGTAGCGCTGGGCCATGCCCGGCGGGCCGGGGGCCATGACTTCCGGGGTTCGGGACAGGGCAGGGGGGCGGGCTACAATCGAAGGTTCCACTACCAGGGGCCGCTCCATGCGCTCGAACCTGCTTGCATTCTCCGTCGTCGCCAGCCTTGGGCTGGTCCAGGTCGCCCATGCCGCCGAAGGCATGTGGGTACCGCAGCAGCTGCCGGAGATCGCCGGCCCGCTGCAGAAGGCCGGCCTGAAACTGTCGCCGGAACAGCTGTCCGACCTGACCGGCGACCCGATGGGCGCGGTGGTGGCGCTGGGCGGCTGCACCGCCAGCTTCGTTTCCCCGCAGGGCCTGGTGGTCACCAACCACCATTGTGCCTACGGCGCGATCCAGCTCAACTCCACCGCCGAGAAGAACCTGATCAAGGACGGTTTCAACGCGCCGACCCTGAAGGACGAACTCAGCGCCGGTCCCAACGCCCGCGTGTTCGTGCTGGACCGGATCACCGACGTCACCGACCAGGCCAAGGCCGCCATCGCCGCCGCCGGCAAGGACCCGCTGGCCCGCACCCGTGCGCTGGAAGCGTTCGACAAGGCCCAGACCGCCGCCTGTGAAGCCGACGCCGGTTTCCGCTGCCGTCTGTACAGCTTCTCCGGCGGCAATACCTACCGCCTGTTCCGCAACATGGAAATCAAGGACGTGCGCCTGGTCTATGCGCCCCCGGGCAGCGTCGGCAAGTTCGGCGGCGACGTCGACAACTGGATGTGGCCGCGCCACACCGGCGACTTCTCGTTCTATCGCGCCTACGTGGGCAAGGATGGCAAGCCGGCCGCGTTCTCGGCCGACAATGTGCCGTACCAGCCGAAGCACTTCCTGAAGTTCGCCGACCAGCCGCTGGGCGCGGACGACTTCGTGATGGTGGCCGGCTACCCGGGCCGCACCAACCGCTATGCGCTGGCCGGCGAATTCAATGAAACCGCCGAGTTCACCTACCCGACCATCGCCCGCCATTACAACGAAGTGCTGGCGCTGATCGACAAGGCCGGCAAGGCCGACGCCGACGTCAAGGTCAAGTACGCCAACACGGCGGCCAGCATGAACAACGTGGCCAAGAACTACGTCGGCCAGCTGGAAGGCTTCAAGCGCATCGACGCGGCCGGGCAGAAGCGGGCCGAAGAGGCCGCCGTGCTGGCCTGGCTGAAGCAGCAGGGCGCAGCCGGCAAGCCGGCCCTGGCCGCACACGCCCAGTTGCTCAAGCACCTGGATACCAGCAAGAGTACCCGCGAGCGCGATCTGTTCGTCGGCCAGTTCAACAACACCTCGGCCGTGGGCGCCGCGCTGTCGCTGTACCGTCTGTCGATCGAACGCGCCAAGCCGGACGCCGAGCGTGAAGCCGGTTATCAGGAGCGCGACCTGCCGACCCTGGAAGGCAATCTGCGCCAGATGGACCGTCGCTACGTTGCCGGCATGGACCAGCAGCTGCAGCAGTACTGGCTGGACCAGTACGTCGCGCTGCCGGCGGCACAGCGCAACAACGAGGTTCTCAACCAGTGGCTGGGCGGCAGCGATGCCGGGGCCGTCAACGGCCTGGTGAAGAAGCTGGCCGGCACCGGGCTGGGCAGCCTCGATGCACGCCTGAAGTGGTTCAAGGCCGACCGTGCTGCCTTCGAGGCCAGCACCGATCCGGCCATCCAGTACGCCGTGGCCGTGATGCCGGCCCTGCTGAAGCAGGAAGAACAGAGGAAGATCCGCGAAGGTGAATCGCTGACGGCCCGTCCGCTGTACCTGCAGGCGGTGGCGGACTACAAGAAGAGCAAGGGCGAGTTCGTCTATCCCGATGCCAACCTGTCGCTGCGCATCACCTTCGGCAATGTCATGGGCTATGGCAAGGACGGTGTCCAGTACACCCCGTTCACCACGCTGGAAGGCGTTGCGGCGAAGGAAACCGGCGTCGATCCGTTCGACTCGCCGAAGGCACTGCTGGATGCGGTCAAGGCCAAGCGGTATGGCGGCCTGGAGGACAAGCGGATCGGCTCGGTGCCGGTGAACTTCCTGTCCAACCTGGACATCACCGGTGGCAACTCCGGTTCGCCGGTGCTCGATGCGCGCGGCAAGCTGGTCGGCCTGGCCTTCGACGGCAACTGGGAATCGGTCAGCTCCAACTGGGTATTCGACCCGGTGATGACCCGCATGATCGCGGTGGACAGCCGCTACATGCAGTGGATCATGCAGGAAGTGGCCCCCGCGCCGCAGCTGCTGAAGGAATTGAACCTGGCGCAGTAAGGTTCATGCTGGCGCCGCCGGGCCATGCCCGGCGGAATCCGTCTGCAATCCCGAAACCCCGCGATCCCCGTCGCGGGGTTTTTTCATGTCCCGACCGGCGCGATGCGCCGAACAGGTATCATCCCTGTTCCGCGTACTTCACAGGATGTGAACGAAACGCGGCCCTCTCCTCCCCCCAGGACTCCTTGCACGCATGCGCATCCTGCTTGCCCGCCACGGTGAAACCCCGTGGAACGCCGAAGGCCGCTACCAGGGCCAGATCGACATCCCGCTTTCGCCCATCGGCGAAGCCCAGGCCCAGGCGCTGGGCGCCCGCCTGGCATCCGTGGACATCACCCGTGCGGTGGCCTCGCCGCTGTCGCGCGCCCAGCGCACCGCCCAGCTGGCCCTCGGCGCCGACCGTGCCGGCACGCTGCAGACCGAACCGGATCTGCAGGAAATCGCCCATGGCGAGTGGGAAGGCCTGCTGGCCAGCGAGATCAACGAGAAGGACCCGTCGCGGTTGAAGGCGTGGCGTGAGGAACCCGATACCGTGCTGATGCCGGGCGGCGAGTCGCTGCGTCTGGTGCTCGAGCGCAGCTGGCGCGGCCTGGCACGCGCCAGCGAGGGCCTCGGGGAGCACGACACGCTGCTGGTGGTCGCACACGATGCCGTCAACCGGGTGATCCTGTGCAGGGTGCTGGGCCTGCCGCTGTCGCGGCTGTGGACCTTCCGCCAGGCACCGACCACGTTGAACCTGCTTGAAGGTCCGGACCTGGAGAGCCTGGAGGTCGTGCGCCTCAACGACTGCGCCCACCACACCCCGTTCTTCGGCGAAGCCAAGCACCGCGCCCTCTGATCCCTGTCCACATCGAACCACCCTGCTTCTGCTGGAACCGCTGCCGTGACGAACCTGCCGACCACCCTGGCCGAATGGCTGGATTACATTGAACGCCAGCACCCGGCGACGATCGACATGGGCCTGGAGCGCGTCCGCGCCGTGGCCACGAGGATGGGACTGGGCGCGCCGGCCAAGCGCACCATCGTGGTCGGTGGGACCAACGGCAAGGGCTCCACGGTCGCCTTCATCGAGGCCATCGGCCGCGCTGCAGGCTGGAAGGTGGGGGCCTACACGTCGCCGCACCTGCTCCGCTACAACGAACGCGTGCGCATCGATGGGCAGGATGCGGAGGATGCCGCTCTGGTGGCGGCATTCAACGCCGTCGAAGCTGCGCGTGGCGACATCACCCTGACCTACTTCGAGTACGGCACGCTGGCCGCCCTGCAGCTGTTCGCGGGGGCGGCGCTGGATCTGGCGGTACTGGAAGTCGGGCTGGGCGGGCGTCTGGATGCGGTCAACATCGTCGACGCCGACGTGGCCGTGATCACCACGGTGGACATCGACCATGCCGAGTGGCTGGGCGAGGACCGTGAAGCGATCGGTGCGGAAAAGGCCGGCATCATCCGCGGCTGGAAACCGGTGATCCTGGGCGAGACCGACCCGCCGTCGAGCGTGCTGGCACGGGCCTATCTGCTGGGCGCGAACGCCATCCGCGGCGGCAGCGACTACTTCTACGAGCCGATCGATGCCCAGCGCTGGCGCTGGCGCGATGTCGGCCTGCGCATGGAACTGCCGACCCCCGCGCTGGCCGGTCCGATCCAGCTGGCCAATGCGGGTGCGGCCATTGCCGCGCTGCGCGCGCTGGACCGGCCGCTGCCACGCGCGGCGTGGGCGGCTGGCATCGCCGCGGCCCGCATCAACGGTCGCCTGCAGGCATTCGATCGTGATGGCGTGCAGGTGCGGGTCGATGTGGGTCACAACCCGCAGGCGGCCGGCCAGCTGGCACGCGCGCTGAAGGCCGAAGCTGTCCCGGGCCGGACCCTGGCGGTCTATGCCGCGTTGCAGGACAAGGATGCGGAAGGCGTGGTGCAGGCGCTGCAGGAGGTGGTGGACGAGTGGACGCTGGCCGGCCTGGAAGGTCCGCGCGGACAGAGTGCGCAGCAGCTGCAGGCACGTCTGCATGGCACCGCTGCGGTCACCGCACGGCTGGTCGGCACTGTCGAGCAGGCACTGACGCAGGTGCTGGCACAGGCCCAGCCAGGCGACCGCGTACTGGTATTCGGTTCGTTCCACACGGCCGCTGCGGCCCTGCAGTGGTTGCAGCCCGCGCCCTGATCCACGTTCAGCCAACGCCGACGCCGTCCGGTCCGGCACCCGTATAATCGACCGCAACCCCCGGACAGTTGCCTGCCTCACGTGGATACGCCTCTGAAACAGCGATTGATTGGTGCCATCGTGCTGGTGGCACTCGCCGTGATCTTCCTGCCGATGCTGGTGAAGGGGCCGGCGCCGGACAGTGGCGTCGCCAGTGTGCCGATCGCAGCGCCCAATGCGCCCGCCGACGGCCAGTTCGAGACCCGTGAGCTGCCGCTGGTCGCCCCGGCCGGGGGGGCCACCGGCCTGCAGAGTGGGCAGGCCGCACCGCTGCAGGACGCAGCCACGCCCGCCACGCCGCCGACCGTGGACACCTCGCCGGCGGTGGCTGCCGGCAACTATGCGGTGACATTCGGCGCCTATGGCAGCAAGGCCGACGCCGATGCGGTGATCGCCTATCTGAAGCGTTCGCAGCTGCCGGGCTTTGCCGAGGCGGCGACCATCAACGGCCGGCAGGCGTGGCGCGTGCGCGTCGGACCGTATGCCGATCGCGCCCAGGCCGAGGCGGCCCGCCTGCAGGCGGTGAAGATCCGCTCCGACGTCCATGCCGAGGTGATCACGCTGGATGCGCCCGCAGCTGCGGCTGCACCGGCCGCCGCTGCTCCGGCGCCGGCGGCACCGTCGGCCAGCACCCCGGCGGCGGCGTCCACGCCGTCGGCCACGGGCAACCCGGTGCGCAGCGAGAGCCTGCCGCCCAGCACGCCGGTCGCCAAGCCTGAAGCACCGAAGGCAACGGCGACGCCGGAGGCGACGAAGCCGGTCGCCAAGCCCGAGCCAAAGCCGCAACCGCAAACCCCGGCCGCGCCGGCGGCGGGCGGTGTTGGTTTCGCGGTCCAGCTGGGGGCGTTCGGCCAGGCCAACGACGCCAACGCGCTGCGCGACAAGGTGCGCGCTGCCGGATTCAGTGCCTTTGTCGAGCAGGTCCGCACCGAAAAAGGCACCCTGCATCGCGTGCGCGTCGGGCCGGTGGCCAACCGCGCCGATGCCGAGCAGCTGAAGGCCCAGGTGGCGGCCAAGGTCGGCGTGGCCGGCATGGTCCGACCGCACCCGTGATCACGCGCGCTGTCCGCCGCTGTCGTCGGCAGGAGCGGGCAGCGTGATCGACATCGTGCTGGGCGTGCTGATCGGTGCGTCGGTGCTGTTCGGCTTCATCCGCGGTTTCGTCGGCACCGTGGTCGCGCTGGTGTCCTGGCTGCTGGCCGGCTGGATGGCGTTCACCTTCGGCAACGAGGCATCGCACTGGTGGGCGGCGCCCCAGCCACCCGGCACGGGTCACTATCTGGCCGGCTATCTGGGGGTGTTCGTGCTCACCGTGGTGGCGGTCGGGCTGGTCGGGCTGTTGCTGAAGGCAGCGATCAAACTGACCCTGCTGGGCGGCGTGGATCGCCTGCTGGGCGGTGCCCTGGGCCTGGTCCGCGGCCTGTTCTTCGCCAGCGTGCTGTTGCTGCTGGCCGGTTTCACCGCGTTGCCGGCTGAGCCGGCATGGCAGCAGTCGCAGGTGCGGCCGTTGCTGCAGCCGGCGGTGGCCTGGATGCAGGCCCAGCTGCCGCAGCTGGACGGCATGCTGCCACAGGCGCTGCCGCTGGACGGCCTGCTGCCGGGGGCACTGCCCTTGCCCCTGCTCGAGAATGCCCCCACCTCCTCGCAGGTATTGGGCAAGCCGGCGCCGACAGGCGATAATGGCGTTCTCAACGAGGTAGTGGCGGGCGGCGGATGGCCGCGGCCCGTGGACGTGGAGCGGGAGCCCCGGCCGGCCCCCACACTGCCCAGCAACATCGAGCCGGCGCCCGCGCGTCCGGCCCGGCCCGCGCCTGCCGCGGGCGGGACCCCAGGCCAGGCACGGCCACCTTCCTTGTAACTGGGCACAGCCCAGCGGAGACCTCGCACCATGTGTGGCATCGTCGGAATCGTCGGCAACCAGAACGTCGCCGGGCAGTTGTATGACGGCTTGACCGTCCTCCAGCATCGCGGCCAGGACGCGGCAGGCATCGCCACCGCCAACGGCAGCCGCCTGCGGGTGCAGAAGGCCAACGGCCTGGTCCGCGACGTGTTCGACGCACGCACCATGTCCACCCTGGAGGGCAGCGTCGGTATCGCCCACGTGCGGTATCCCACGGCCGGTTCGGAAGGCATGGACGAGGCCCAGCCGTTCTACGTCAATTCGCCGTATGGCATCGCCCTGGCGCACAACGGCAACCTCATCAACACCGAGGCTCTGCGCCAGCAGGTGTTCGAGCAGGACCGCCGCAACGTCAACACCGATTCGGACAGCGAAGTGCTGCTGAACGTGTTCGCCTACGAACTGGAACAGCAGCGCCAGCTCAGTCCGGAAGCCGCCATCCGCGCGGTGGCCGGGGTGCATCGTCGCTGCAAGGGCGGCTACGCGGTGGTCAGCGTGGTGCTGGGCCTGGGACTGGTTGCCTTCCGCGATCCGCATGGCATCCGTCCGCTGGTGCTGGGCAAGCGCAGCCATGCCGAGGGCGACGAGTACATCGTCGCTTCCGAATCGGCCGCACTGGACGTGCTCGGCTTCCAGCGCGTACGCGACGTGCAGCCGGGCGAAGCGCTGGTCATCACCGCGCGTGGCGAGCTGTTCTCGGAAATCTGCGCCGAACCGGCCGAGCATACGCCGTGCATCTTCGAGTACGTGTACTTCGCCCGCCCGGATTCGATGATCGACAATGTCTCGGTGCACAAGGCGCGCATGCGCATGGGCATCAAGCTGGGCGAGAAGATCCTGCGCCTGCGCCCGGACCACGACATCGACACCATCATCCCGATTCCGGACACCTCGCGCGATGCGGCGCTGGAAATCTCCAATGTGCTCGGGGTGAAGTACCGCGAAGGCTTCATCAAGAACCGCTATATCGGCCGCACCTTCATCATGCCGGGGCAGGGTGAGCGGGTGAAGTCGGTGCGGCGCAAGCTCAACCCGATCCACCTGGAGTTCCGCAACCGGGTGGTGCTGCTGGTGGACGACTCGATCGTGCGTGGCACCACCAGCCAGCAGATCGTGCAGATGGCCCGTGATGCGGGCGCACGCAAGGTCTACCTGGCCAGTGCCGCGCCGCCGGTGCGCTTCCCGAACATCTACGGCATCGACATGCCGGCCGCCGAAGAACTGGTCGCGCACAACCGCAGCGTTGAAGAAATCGAGGCCCACCTGGGCTGCGACTGGCTGATCTACCAGGATCTGGAAGACATGGAAGCGGCCGTGAGCGAGGGCAACCCCGCACTGCGCAACTTCGACTCGTCCTGCTTCAACGGCCACTATCCCACCGGCATCGAACCGGGCTATTTCGAGCGCATCCAGCAGCTGCGTTCGGACGACGCCAAGCACAAGCGCCGCGCCTGAGGCCAAGGGCGTGGTCGAGCTGGCCGACGTCGGTGGCGACCTGCTGCGTGCCGCGCAGCAGTGCCTTGCAGAAGCCGATCCGCTGCGCAAGGTGGCCCTGACCCAGGCTCATGCCGCGGCATTCCGCGGGGGGCGGCTGAAGGTGGCGGTGGATGCGCCGCCACCGGAGCCGATCCGGATGCCGGGCAGGCCGGACCGCTTGGTACTGGTCCATCCGCGCGAGGTGCCGCGGCGTGGCCTCGGTGGCGTGGAAGGGCGCGCCGCCTTCATCCATGCCATCGCCCACATCGAACTCAATGCGATCGATCTGGCCTGGGATGCCGTGTATCGCTTCCGCGGCCTGCCCGCAGCCTTCCATGCCGACTGGGTCAGTTGTGCCGATGACGAGTCGCGGCATTTCATGCTGTTGCGTGAGCGCCTGCTGGCACATGGCCACGACTACGCCGACTTCCCTGCGCATAACGGCCTGTGGGAGATGTGCGAGAAGACCGCACATGACGGCCTGGCACGCATGGCGCTGGTGCCCCGCGTACTGGAAGCGCGCGGCCTGGACGTGACACCGGGCATGATCGACAAGCTGCGCAACGTCGGCGATGGCGAGACCGCGGATGTGCTGGAGATCATCCTGCGCGAGGAAGTGGCGCACGTCGCCGCAGGTTCGCGCTGGTACCGCTGGTACTGCGAACGTGCCGGCGTTGAACCGCGCGCACGCTTCAAGGCACTGCTGGTCGAGTTCGCAGGCGGTTACCTGCATGGTCCGTTCAACCTGGAAGCCCGCCTGCTGGCGGGCTTCGATGCCGACGAACTGGCCAACCTGGTCGAACAGGCCGGCTGACCGGCAACGCGGGAGCCCAGTCCCGCCCTGCGCGGGCGCGTCTCATGTGTTCGGCAGCACCACCCGCTTGCCATCCACGGTGGGGCGGTTGATGTAGAACAGGCCGGGACCGGGTCGATACGGCAGCTCGCTCACGCCGGCATCGGCCGCATAGGTCAGCGCGGTATCGCCCAGTGCGTCGAAATTCCAGTGTGCCGACTGCATCAGGTAGCGCCTGCGCAGCAGTGCTTCCTGGGCCGGGGTGAGGGCCTGGCCGGCCATCAGCCGGCGCGCGATCGGCAGCAGTGCGTCGGGCAGTTCCCAGCCGGCAACCGCGTTGGCATCTGCGCGCCAGCGTACGCCGGCGGCGATGGCCTGCTGCTGCATCACCTGCAGGGCCACCAGCTGGTAACGCCAGTCGATGCGCCGACGCAGCACCACTGCCGCGGTGACGTACAACACCGGCGACAGCAGCACGCTGCGGCTGCCGGCGCGGCGTTGCTGCTGCCACTGGTGCCAGACATCGACCCACACTTCCTTTTCGCCCAGCCCGAGCTGCTGCCGCCAGCGTTCGGCATCCGCCTGCGCCTCGGCGTACACCGTCGTGGCCTGAAGCTGTGCCAGCGGGGGGATTTGGTAGTCGGCCACGCCTGGTCGGCGCAGCTGCTGCCGGCGTGGGCGACTGAGCAGCTTCGGTCCTTCCTCTGTGTGGTTGTAGCCACCGCCGATGTTGGCGTGCACGCCGGGCAGTGCGATCTCCACGTGCGCTGCGGCCACCCGCGTGAGCGGGTAGTGCTGGCGATGTTCGTCGCGTGCGACCAGTTGCACGACACGTCCGGCGATGTCGGCGGCGAGGGCGACGCGTGGTCGCTCTTCGGCTCTTCCCCCGCTTACGGCGACGACCGTGTCGAACAGGCCGATGAAGCGCAGCAGCGGCCGTGCCGGCGCGAAGCCGGCGGCGCACACCAGCCCCGCGTCCTGCAGCAGTTGCTGCCAGCGGGCCGTATCCCAGGCCTGCAAGCGGTTGGCGGCATCGCGCGCCGCCGCCGCCCCGCGCGAGTATCCGAACAGATCCAGCTGCACGGCCTGCACGGGCCTGTGCCAGCGCGCGGACACGCTGGTCAATGCTGCCGGCAACAGCTCGTTGAGCGCGCGCTCGACCTTGGCACGCACACCGCTGGCGCCGATGCCGAAGGCCAGTCCCAGCAGATCGTCTTCGGCATCATCGCGGGTGCCCACCCCTTCCACGTAGATGGCCAGCGAGGGGAACGGCAGCGTCTCCTGGCGGCTGTCCGGATACAACCGGTGCAGCCGTGCGACGTTGGTCAGGCCATTGTCGTAGCTGCTGGTCAACCGGCTCTGATAGGTCGAATCATCGTCGGCGCGCAGCACGGCAGGGCGGGGTTGCGGCACCTGGACGTGTCCGCGCGCCAGGTTGTGCGCGTTGTTGCGGGTGCCATCGAAGAACAGACCAATCCGCAGCACGGCGGCATCGTCATGGGTGTCCTGCGCTGGTGCCATGTGCATTCCCCGTCGTGGCTACGTCACGGTAGCGCGAAAGCGGTGTGTTGGCGAAGTGTAGCGACGCTGTTGACCTGACTGAACGCAGATGCGGTCGATCACAGATCCAGATTCTCATTCCCACCGCCTATTGAATTCACACGACCTGCGCAGGCCAGATGGCCGGACCCGACACAACGGGTCGTGCTGCATCACTGCTGTTCACTTCATTCAAGGAGCGACGAAATGATGTCCAGATCGATTGGCAAGACGGCGGGTGGCCTGTTGCTGGGAATGTCGGTGGTTGCGGCCGCCGGTGCTGCACCGTTGTTCGAGCCGGTGACGGTACTCAGTCGTGCATCGGCAAGCAGTGAACCTGCGCTGGGCCGGTTGCTGGCGACGCCGTCCACGGCCGCCGTGCAGGAGGTGCGGGTCGATGCCGCTGCCACCGCGCAGCCGCAGCTGGAGTTCGAGCTGCTTGGCCAGCGGGTGCAGGCGGTACGCAGCAAGGTCGAAACGCTGCCCGACGGCGGCTCTGTCTGGTACGGCCAGCTCCGCTCCGCGTCGGGCAGGCTGCAGGCGGCCACCTCCAATGGACAGGATGACCCTGGCAATTCGGTGATCCTGGTCCGCTCCGGCGACACGCTGACCGGCTCGATCCGCAAGGACGGCAAACTCTACCGGTTGCGTCCGCTCGGCAACCGCCACGTCCTGGTGGAAGTGGATGAATCGCGGATGCCGGCCGACCACCCGGCCGACTACAACCAGTTGCCGAAGATTCCGCTGCCGGCCGATGACCGCATCGGCATTGCCCAGGCGTCTTCGGGAACGCCGGCGACCATCCGCGTACTGGTGGTGGCCACCAATGCCGCCGTCGCCGCCTATGGCGGCAACATGCAGTCGCTGGTGCAGCTGGCGGTCGCCGAGTCGAACCAGGGCTACACCAACAGCAATGTCGGCCTGACGCTGCAGCTGGCCCGCTACGAGACCACCAGTTACAGCGAATCCGGCGACTTCAATACCGATCTGGCACGTTTCCGCGGCACCAGCGACGGCTACATGGACAGCATCCACAGCAGCCGCAATACCTACACGGCCGATGTCGGCGTGCTGCTGATCAACAACGCGTCGTACTGCGGCCTGGCCTCGGGCATCGGCTCAAGCGCATCCACCGCATTCGCGGCGGTGTACTGGGATTGCGCGACCGGCTACTACTCGTTCGCCCACGAGATCGGCCACCTGCAGAGCGCGCGGCACGATCTCGCCAACGATCCGAGCACGTCGCCGTACGCCTATGGCCATGGCTATCGCTATGAGCCGTCCAGCGGTACCGGCTGGCGCACCATCATGGCGTACAACTGCACCCGCAGCTGCCCGCGCCTGAATTACTGGTCCAATCCGAACATCAGCTACAACGGCATCCCGATGGGCACTGCCAGCACCGCCGACAACCAGCGCGTGCTGGTCAATACCAAGCACACCATCGCCGGCTTCCGGTAACCGGTACTCGGGGCGCACGACCCGGGGTCGTGCGCTGCCGTGGATGGACGGGCCTCAGGTCAGCGAATCCAGCGTCCAGCCCTGTGGGGTCACGCGCAGTACCGAGCCCTGCTCGTACCAGTCACCCAGAACGATGCGGGTGCAGCTGCGTCCGCCGGCCTGCAGCGCATGGATTGCAGGGCGGTGAGTGTGGCCGTGGATCATGGTGTCCACGCCGTGACGGATGAAGGTGGCCTCCACTTCGGCCGGGGCCACGTCGGTTACTGTCTCGAACTGCGCGCGGTCGCCCTGTTTCATTTCCGACTGCCGTGCCTGGCTCGCTTCACGGGCCTTCTGTGCGAAGGCAATGCGTGCGGCCAGCGGTTGCGAGAGGAACTGCGCCTGGAATGCCGGATCACGCGTCTGCGCGCGGAACTGCTGGTAGGGAATGTCGTCGGTGCACAGCAGATCGCCGTGCTGCAGCAGCACGGCACGGCCGTACAGCTCGATCACGCAGGGGTCGGGCAGGATGCGCAGGCCGGCGCGGCGTGCGTAGTCTTCGCCAAGCAGGAAATCGCGGTTGCCGCGGATGAAGTACACCGGCACGCCGCTGTCGGCGAGCGTCCTCAACGCGTCCGCCACCGCATCGGCGGCGGGTGAGGGCGTGTCGTCGCCGATCCAGGCCTCGAACAGATCGCCCAGGATGTACAGCGCGTCCGCGCCGGGCGCCTGTTCGCGCAGGAAACGCAGGAACAGGTCGGTGATTTCCGGACGGCTCGGGTCCAGGTGCAGGTCGGAAATGAACAGCGTGGTCATGCCTGCATTCTAGGTCATCGCGGATACCGGTAGCGCCGGGCCATGGCCGGCGAGCGCATCACACCGGCAGCGGCAGCCAGGCCAGGCTGGCCGACGCCAGCAGTGCGGCGATGCCGGTGGCGGCCAGCACATCGCTGGGGTAATGCAGGCCCAGCACGACCCGCGACAGGCCCACGCCGAGGGTGAACGGCACCAGCAGCGGCGCCAGCCAGGGGTAATAGGCCAACGCCACGATGGTGAACGACACCGCGTGCAGGGTATGCCCGGACGGGAAACTGAACTCGTCCAGCGGGGCCACCCAGGCCCGGATGCGCAGATCGGCGGCATACGGGCGGGGGCGCCGGGTCCAGCGCTTGAGGCCCTTGTACAGCAGCAGCGCGGCCAGGCCGGTGGCGGCCATGTGCACCGATGCGCGCAGCCCGTCGAAGCCATCGATCGCCACCAGTACACCCATCAGCACGTACCAGAACACGCCGTCGCCAAGCCGGCTGATGATCGAGAACAGACGGCGCACGCGGCGGCGCCGGCAATAGTGGTTCGCCCGCCGGCACAGGCGTGTTTCGCTGCCGCGCAGCAGTTCAAGCGGCGTGGTGCGCATGGCCAGTCCTCCGGGTGTTCGCCAGCTCGGCCAGCAGCGCATCGAACTCGGCCACCACCTGCTGCGGATGCAGCCGCTTCATCGCCCGTGCGGCCTGGCTGCCCAGTTCGCGGCGCAGCGTGTCATCGCTGGCCAGCTGCACGGCCGCTTCGACGAATTGCTCGTCGTTGTCCACGGCGGCACCGTTCTCGCCGTTGCGCAGGTACTCACGCGCCGCGCCGTAATCGAAGGCCACCGTGGCCAGGCCGCTGGCCATGCTTTCCAGGGTCACGTTGCCGAAGGTCTCGCTGCGGCTGGGGAACAGGAACAGATCGCCGCTGGCGAAATGGCGGGCCAGCGCTTCGCCGCGCTGGATGCCGCAGAAGATGAAGTCGGGGTTCTCATGCGCCAGCTTCTCCCGTGCGGGCCCGTCGCCGACCCAGACGAAGCGTGCCTTCGGCCGTATCTGCTGCAGGCGGCGGAACGCCTTCACGGCCAGTCCGAGGTTCTTCTCGGCGGCGATGCGGCCAACGTAGATCGCTGCCAGGCCGTTGCCGTCGATGCCCCATTCCTCGCGCAGGGTGGGGTCACGCCGGCCCGGGTCGAACTGCTGGCTGTCGACCGCGCGGGCCAGCAGCCGGACGCGCTCGAAGCCCTGTTCGGCAAGGAACTGTTGGAGCTCGCGGGTGGGCACGAGGGTGGCGTCGGCCTGGTTGTGGAAGCGGCGCATCCAGCGCATCGCGGCGGCCTGCAGCCAGGCGACCCCGTAGTCGGGCAGATACTCGTCGAAGCGGGTGTGGAAGCCGCTGGCTACCGGGATGCCGAGGCGTCGCGCGGTACGCAGCGCCGACCAGCCCAGCGGGCCTTCGGTAGCGACATAGATCGCATCCGGGCGCTGCTGCTGCCAGTGGCGACCGAGCCGGATCGGGGCCGGCAGGCCGAACCGCAACCCGGGATAGCGGGGCAGGGCGGCGCCGGGCACCAGCAGGGTACCGGGAGCGGAATCCAGCGCTTCACTGGCCTGGCGTGGCCGGATCAGGTCGATCTCGTGCCCGGCCGTCCGCAGGCCCTGTTCCAGTCCCTGCACGGTCAGTGCGACGCCGTTGACTTCCGGCGGATACGTCTCGGTGACGATGGCATAGCGCATGGCGGGCCTCCGGTTTCCCGGCATGCTCGGGCCTGGCGATGTAGCCGACATGACGGCTTGACGACACAGGCATGACAGACGCGCAGGAGTGCCGGCGGCGGGGCCGGGGCCAGAAAAAACCACGGCCCCGAAGGGCCGTGGTCGTGGAGCGTCGCAGTGCGATCGATCAGAAGCGCTGCTGGTACTTCATGTAGATGAAACGACCGATGTCGTAGCCACCGTAGTACGAGAACGCGGAGTTCGGCTTGCTGTACATGATCGGGCCGGACTTCTCGAACACGTTGTTGGCGCCGACGGCGACGGTCGCATCCCACGGCAGGTTGTAGCGGAACTGCACGTCGTGGAAGGTCACCGAACCACGCTCGTTGTAGTTGCGCGAGCCCTTGTACCACGGTGCATACACGCCCGGATCGGAGCACTCGTCCGGATACAGACCGATGTTGGAGCAGGTCTCCTTCACGCCCGAGTAGTAGCGCGCGGTCCAGGTCACGCCGAAGTCACCCAGATCGTAGCCCAGCGCCAGGTTCGAGCGGACGCGGAAGGCGCTGCCGATGCCGTTGGTGACGATCGGAACGATCGAGCTGTCGTTCGAGGTGCGGTAGGTCGCACTGGACACGTAGGTGGTGGCCGAATTCACGTTGAACTTGCCGAACCGGGTGTCCAGACGGTAGCTCACATCCAGGTCGTAACCTTCGGTTTCCATGAAGCCCGCATTGCGGTTGCCGAACTTCAGGTTGGTCACGATGCCCGTCACCGGGTCACGCTGGAAGCGCGTGCAGCGCGAATCGATGCCTGCTTCGTAGCAGTCCTGCAGGATCTGGGTCGGCGTATCGGCAATGATCGTGTTGTCGATGCGGATCTTCCACCAGTCCAGCGAGGCGTTGAAGCCCTGGATGAAGCTCGGGCTCCAGACCAGGCCCAACGTCTTGCTGGTCGAGGTTTCCGGAGTCAGCAGCGGATTCGAGCCGGAAGTGAACGGCACCGGCGTGGCATCGGTGGAGGTGTTCACCGGAGTGCCGCCCTGGCGCAGCTGGCGGAAGGTATCGGCATTGGCGATGTCGCGGGCGCAACGCGAACGGACTTCGGCGCTGGAGGCCGAGGAACCGAAGCGGGTGTCGCACGGATCGCTGAACTGCGCGAAGGTCTCGGAGCCACCACCGAAAAGATCGTTGATGGTCGGGGCGCGGAAGCCCTCCGCCCAGGTGCCACGCACCATCAGCGAGTCGATCGGCTTCCACTTGAAGCCGAACTTGCTGTTGAGGGTGTTGCCGAAGGTGTTGTAGTCCGAGAAACGGGTAGCACCGTTGAAGCTCAGTTCCTTCGCGCCCGGCAGATCGGCCAGCACCGGAACGTTCACTTCCAGGTAGGCTTCATTGACGGTGTAGTCGCCACCGGTCGGGCCAGCCGCGAGGTTGGTGGTGGCGCCGGTCTGGGCCAGGGCATCCGGGGTGTACTTGCCTTCTTCCTTGCGGCTTTCCACGCCGAAGGCGAAGCCGAGGTCACCGGCCGGCAGGGTCACGATGCTGCCCGCGATGCTGGCGAAGAAGTTCTTGGAGGTGGTGCGGCCCTTGGTGATCTCATCCGGGAACAGCCACGCCTGCAGTTCTTCGTTGCCATAGATGCCATCGGCAGCGGTGGTGCCGTACGGAACCAGCGGGTTCCACGGCTTGCAGACGTCGTAGGAGATCGGAGCAGCGGCCGTGCCGCACTGCACCTTGCCGGTGGCGGCGTTGAAGAAGGACGGACCTACGCCGGCCGCTACGCGACCCTTGTGCAGGTTGCCGGTCGCCACCGATTCCAGCTCGTTGCGGTTGTACTGGTAGCCCACTTCCCAGTCGAAGTAACGCTCGCCGATATCGAACGAGCCGTCGAACGACGCCACCGCGCGGTAGGTCTTCAGCTCGCTGGTGGTCACGCGCGGCACTTCCCAGGTGCGGCGGTTCCAGGCCACCGCAGTCGGGGTGGCGAAGCCGTGCTGGTTGCCGAACGGGTTGAAGTAGCTGTCGATCGACATGGAGCCGACACCGGCGGTGCTCGACTGCAGCGGATAGCCCGCGATCTGGCGGGTGGACTCGCGCTGGTTGTAGCCCAGCTCGGTGCGGAAGTTGACGTTGTCGGTGATCTTGAACCGGCCGTCGAAGTAGATCGAGTCGCGCTTGACCGGGTACATCACGTGCATCTGGTCGTTGGCGTTGCTCACGTCACCGGTGAAGGGCGTGGAGTTGGTGAGGTGGTAATTGGCCGGATTGGTCGGGTCCGTGCCACGGTTGAGAGAGTAGCCACAGCCTGCCGGAGGCGTCGCATTGCAGCCGGGACCGCGCACGCCGGTGAACTGGCCGTACTGGCTGATGGTGGTCCAGTTGCTGCTGTCGTTCGGGTGGCGATCGGTCATGCCGTACTGGCTGAAGCCGCGGTCACGTGCCCACACGCCCTTCTCTTCTGCATGCTCGGCCGACAGGGTCAGCGAGATGCGGTCGTTGTTCCAGCCGGCGACCACGTCGAAGCGGTCGCGCGCGCCGTCACCCTCGCTGTACTGGCCGTGGTAGACGTTGGCGGTCACGCCGGTGACGTTGGAGCGGGTGATGATGTTGACCACGCCAGCCATGGCATCCGAACCATAGATCGCAGAAGCGCCGTCCTTCAGCACCTCGATGCGCTCCACTGCCGACACCGGCAGCGAGGAAACGTCCTGGTAGCCGGACGTGCTGATGCCCAGGCGCTTGCCGTTGACCAGCACCAGCGTGCGCTGCGTGCCCAGGTTGCGCATGTCGATGTAGGTGCCGCCCGCGTTCTCGCCCGCGGTCAGCGCGTTGGCGCGGCTGATTGCCGGGCTGCCCATCGCAGTGACGTTCTGCAGGATGTCGGCAACCGAGCTGAAGCCCTGGCGCTCGATATCGTTGCGGCTGATCGCGAACACCGGCTGGGCGGTTTCCACGTCGACCTGACGGATACGCGAACCGGTGATCTCGATACGGTCCAGGTTGGTCGGCGAAGCAGTGCTTTCGCTCTGGGCGAACGCGGGCAGTGCCGCCAGCGTTGCAGTGGTAGCCAGGGCATAGCGGATCGCCTGCCCCAGGGCGGTGGTGCGTGAAGTCATACGAGCTCTCTCTCTCTCAGGTCGTGCAACGGACGCCAAAAAGGGCGTCGAAGAAGCCGGAAGGTCGTGCGACCGGACCAGCAACCCGATAGTAGTCTCGTTGGTTAATGCTGTGTAAAGAGGGTGTGTCGAACAAATTAACGCTTTGTCACAAATCCTCACAAAAAATGAACAAAAGCAATCGCTTACGGTGCCGTCGCGGATGGACCGCCAACGACCGGCTGACGCGATGCAGCAGGAAAAGCCGCCAGATTGCGCAAAGTGTCACCGAATGTAACGCCGAGGCGCGCGTATTCAGGCAACGAAGGGACGGAACTGGATGCCGAGGCCGGCGATGCCGTCGGTCTCGCCGATCAGGTCGGCGCGCAGCAGCGGCCGGGCGTCGATGAACGCCTGCGGCACGATCAGCGACAACCGGTTGTCATCGGCGGTCAGTTCCAGCGGCGGCAGCGGAGCGTCCTCATGGGCACGGTTGAGCAGCACCGCCAGGCGCAGCAGCGCGGCCAGCCGCCGCGCGGTCAGCAGCAGGCGCTCGGGCAGGGCGTCGAACGCGGTCTTGCCCACGCTGCGGCGATGGCTGCGGACCAGGGCCGCCAGCATCTGCTGCTCCTGCCGCGAGAAGCCGGCGATGTCCGAGTGTTCCAGCACGTAGCTGCCATGCACGTGATAGCCGCTGTGGGCGATCATCAGCCCCAGCTCATGCAGGCGTGCCGCCCAGCCGAGCATGCGGGCATCGTCAGCGTCGAGCTTCCAGCGTTCCTGCACCTGCTCCAGCAGCGACAGGGCGGTGTCCTGCACGCGGTCGGCCTGGACGGTGTCGATGCCGTAACGGTGGGTGAGCGCAGCGACCGATTCGTCGCGCAGGTCGTTCTCGCCGGCACGGCCGACGATGTCGTAAAGGATGCCTTCGCGCATCGCGGCCTTGCTGACCAGCAGCTTCTGCAGGCCCAATGCCTGGAAGGCCGCCTCCAGCACCAGGATGCCGCCCGCGATGATCGGGCGGCGATCGCTGGACAGGCCCGGCAGCACGATGTCGTCGATCTTCTTGGCCTTGAGCAGCTCGTCGCGCAGCTGTGGCAGGGCTTCGGCGGTGATCGCCCCCTTGCTCAGCTTCATCGTCGCGCAGATCTCGCTGATCGCCTTGTGGGTGCCCGAAGAACCCAGTGCCTCCTGCCAGCCCAGCGCACGGTACTTGCTGGCGAAGGGCTGGAACTCGCGACCGATCTCGGCCAGTGCATCCTTCCAGCGCTTCTTGCTGAGCTTGCCGCCCGGAAAGAAGCGGCGGGTGCTGGCAATGCAGCCGGCCTGCAGGCTCTCGCGCTCGAGGGTCTGCATGCCCATGCCGATGATGAACTCGGTCGAGCCACCGCCGATGTCGATCACCAGCCGGCGCTCGCCCGGTTTGGGCGGCTGGGCATGGGCGACGCCCAGGTAGATCAGGCGCGCCTCCTCCCGGCCGCTCACCACTTCAATGGCATGTCCCAGCGCGGTTTCGGCGGGAACCAGGAACGACTGCGGTGAACGCAGCTGGCGCACGGTATTGGTGGCCAGTGCACGCACGCGGTGCGACGGGACATTGCGGATGCGCTGGCCGAAGCGGGCCAGGCATTCCAGTGCGCGTTGCCGTGCCGCAGCCGACAGGCCCCCCTTGCCATCCAGACCGTCGGCCATGCGCACGGTTTCGCGCAGGCGGTCGATCACCCGCAGCTGGCCGAGCGTGTAGCGCGCGATGACCATGTGGAAACTGTTGGAGCCAAGGTCGATGGCGGCCAGCAGGTCGCCATCCTGCAATGCGGGCGGAGTCGTGGTGGTATGCGGCATGGGCGAATGTTAGCCGAAGGGGCGGTGTGCTCGTCACCGCATGGCCTTCACATTTTGTCGGGGGGCGTTCGGTAGTGCCGGCCGCTGGCCGGCAAGGTCAACGTCAACGTCAACGTCAAAAGCGGGTTTTCTGAGGGATGGCGGGGTGGGACCGGTTGAGGGGGACGCCGTCAACCCATCCATGGGGGCTTGGTCACGGCATCCATGCCGCTCACACCCCCTCAACCGGACCCACCCCGCCTTCGACAGTTGGCCGCGGCCTGCCGGAACGACACGGGGTCGGATCCCGTTGCTGCGCAACGGGCTCTGACCCCGGTGTTCTACATTGGACGCATTGTGCCGACCAAGGCCGGCACCTACCGGGTCAGAGACCCTGCATCAATGCCATCTGCGCCGAATGCGGGGCCTCGTCGTGGGCCGGGGCACGCTTGCGGTAGATGCCATCGGCATCCAGTTCCCAGGCGTTGAGGTTGTCGTCCAGGTAGTTCTGCAGGACTTCGCGGTAGACCCGCTTGGCCAGCGTCGGATCCAGGATCGGGAAGCAGGTCTCGACCCGCCGCAGCAGGTTGCGCTCCAGCCAGTCGGCGCTCGCGCAGTACAGTTCGGGCGCACCATCGTTGCCGAACCAGTAGACCCGGCTGTGTTCCAGGAAGCGGCCGACGATGGAGCGGACACGGATGTTGTCGGACACGCCCGGGACGCCGGGACGCAGGGTGCAGGCGCCACGGATGATCAGGTCGATCTGCACTCCGGCCTGCGAGGCGGCGTACAGCGCGCGGATTACCTGGGCCTCGTTGAGGGCGTTCATCTTGGCGATGATGCGTGCCGGGCGGCCGGCGGCCGCGATGCGCGTCTCGCGCTCGATCCGCGCCAAGATGCCGGTATGCAGGGTGAAGGGCGACTGCAGCAGGCGCTTGAGCTTCATCTTCGAGGCCAGCCCGGACAGCTGCTGGAACAGCAGGTGCACATCATTGCCGATGTCCGCATCGGCGGTGATCAGGCTGATGTCGGTGTACGCGCGCGCCGTACCGCTGTGGTAGTTGCCGGTGCCCAGGTGCACGTAACGGCGCAGCTTGCGGCCTTCGCGACGCACGATCAGCAGCATCTTGGCATGGGTCTTGTAGCCGACCACGCCATACACCACCTGTACGCCGGCTTCCTGCAGGCGATCGGCCAGCCCGAGGTTGGCCTCTTCATCGAAGCGTGCGCGCAGCTCGACCACCACGGTCACATCCTTGCCGGCACGTGCAGCCTGGATCAGCGCATCGACGATCAGCGAATCCTTGCCCGTGCGGTACAGGGTCTGCTTGATCGCCAGCACGTTCGGATCCAGCGCCGCCTGGCGGATCAGGTCGAGTACGGCGGCGAACGCATCGAAGGGATGGTGCAGCAGCAGGTCCTGGCGCGCCACGGTCTCGAAGATGCCATCGGTGTCGCGCAGCGTGCGCGGCGTCATCGGCGGATATTTCAGGTCTGGCTGCGCGATGAGGTCGTACAGCTGGATGATGCGGTTGAGGTTGACCGGGCCGTCGATGCGATACACCGCGTTCTCGGTCAGGCCGAAGTTCTGCAGCAGCGTACGCACGATCTCGCGCGGCATGTCATGGGCGATTTCCAGCCGCACCGCCGGCCGGTAGCCGCGGTCGACCAGTTCATCGCGCAGTGCCAGCGCCAGGTTCTCCACTTCCTCCTCGTCCACCACCAGCTCGGAATTGCGGGTCACGCGGAACTGGTAGGCGCCCTGGACTTCCATGCCCGGGAACAGTTCATCCACGAAGGTGGACAGCACCGAGGACAGGAACACGAAGTTCTGCGAGCCACCGAGTTTTTCCGGCAGCTGGATGATGCGCGGCAGCGAGCGCGGTGCGCGCACGATGGCCAGGTGGCCGGCGCGGCCGAATGCATCGGTGCCCTTCAGCACGACGACGATGTTCAGCGACTTGTTGAGGATCTTCGGGAACGGATGCACCGGATCCAGGCCCAGCGGCGACAGCACCGGCATGATCTCGTTGCGGAAGTAGGCCCGCAGCCAGCGCTTTTGCCGATGGTTCCACGAATGGCGGCCGAGCACGCCGATGCCGGCATCCATCAGGGCCGGGCGCAGTGTTTCGTTCCAGCAGCGGTACTGCTGGTCCACCAGTTCGGCGGCGCGTTCATGGATGGCGTTGAGGATGGCCTGCGGGCTCATCCCGTCCGGAGCCGGCGGCAGACCGTATTCCTGTGCGTGGCGGACAGCGGCGGCCCGGATCTCGAAGAACTCGTCGAGGTTGGTGCAGGAGATGCACATGAAGCGCAGGCGCTCCAGCAGGGGCACCTGCGGGTCCATGGCCTGGGCCAGCACGCGGAAGTTGAAATCCAGCTGCGACAGTTCGCGGTTGATGTACAGCGCCGGATCGCGCAGCGGATCGTTGTCCGGGCTCACGGGGAGAGGGAGGGATCCGAGGCTGCTCATGGCTTCATTCTTCGACGGAGGTCAGGGGGGCGGACTCGCGCGGGCGCACGTGGTCGGCATCGAAATGACAGGAGAACACCGATCCTTTGCCGACCTCGCTTTCGATCTCCAGCCGCGCATGGTGCAGGCCGAGGATGTGCTTGACGATGGACAGGCCGAGGCCGGTGCCGCCGCTCTCGCGCGAGCGGCTGCTGGAAACGCGGTAGAAGCGCTCGGTCAGCCGCGGCAGGTGGGTTGCCGGGATGCCATAGCCGGTATCGCGCACGGCCAGCACCGCGCCGTCGCCTTCGCGACGGAACTCGACGGTGATGCGGCCGTCGGCCGGCGTGTAGCGCACTGCATTGGTGACCAGATTGGAGAAGGCGCTGTGCAGCTCCTTGGTCGAGCCCTGCAGGTCGACGCCGGCAAGGTCCTCGATGCTGATCTGGTGGCGACCCTGGCTGTGGGCCTCGGCTTCGCGACGCAGCGTGGCCAGCATCGGCTGCATGGCCACGACTTCCTCTTCGGTGTGCTCCTGCGACTCCAGCCGCGACAGGGTCAGCAGGTCTTCCACCAGCTGGGCCATGCGCTGGCTCTGCTTGCGCATCTCTTCAAGCATCGGGCCGGTGCCGGGGAAATCCTCCGGATCCATCATGTCCAGGTAGCCGTGCACCACGGTGAGAGGGGTGCGCAGCTCATGTGAAACATTGGCGACGAAATCGCGGCGGACCTGCTCCAGGCGCAGCAGCTTGCTGACATCACGGGCGATCAGCAGCCAGTAGTCCGACGAATACGGAATCAGGCGGAGGTTGAGGCGGATCGCTGGATCGACCGGCGAGGGCACGTCCAGGATCGGCTCGGCGTTGCGACCGCCGGCCAGCCAGTGGGCCAGCGGCATCGGCTGCAACCGCTCGACAAGGGCCTCGCCCAGGTCGCCCGGATGGTGCAGGCCAAGCAGGGCCGTGGCCGCTTCGTTGAACCACTGCACGCGCTGGCTGTTGCGGTCGAGCACCACCACTGCGTCGGGCAGCGCGGCGGCCGCGGCGCGGTAGCTGCGCAGCATGTCCAGCAGGCGCCGCTTGCGCACGCGCATTTCGACCTGGTTGCGGTACAGCAGGCGATCCAGTTCATTCCACACGCCCGTGCCTTCGGCGGTATCCCAGCGCTGGCGCGCGGTCAGCCGGCGCAGCACGCTGCGCAACCGCCAGTAATGCCAGGCCAGCGTCGCCAGCGCGCCCAGTGCGACGCACAACCACAGATGGCCCGTGAACCATCCCACCAGTCCGGCGAACAGCAGTACCGCGGCGACGGTAGCCAGCGTCTTCAACCAGGCAGAGCGGATGTGGCGGGGCATTGCGGTCTCGTCGATGAGGTGCGGTGGTTCACTGGAATGAACCAAGGGTTATAGCAGAGTTGCCGGCATCGGCACCCGTGGGTGCGCGATGCCGGCACGACGGGACTCAGGTGGCGGTCGAGAAGCGGTAACCCGCGCCGCGCACGGTCTGCACCATGTTCTCGGCATTGAACGGTTCCAGCGTCTTGCGCAGGCGGCGGATGTGCACGTCGATGGTGCGCTCCTCCACGTACACGCTGCCGCCCCACACGTGGTCGAGCAGCTGGGCGCGGGTGTACACGCGCTCGGGGTGGGTCATGAAGAAGTGCAGCAGGCGGTATTCGGTCGGGCCGATCGGCACCGGCTGTTCGTTGGCGAACACGCGATGCGCGGCACCGTCGATGCGGATCGGACCGACCGCCACGCTGCCGTCCTCGTCGTCTTCGCGGGCGCGGCGCATGACCGCACGGATGCGGGCCAGCAGCTCCCGGGCCGAGAACGGCTTGACCACGTAATCGTCGACGCCGGCTTCCAGGCCGCCGACACGGTCGTTCTCCTCGCCACGCGCGGTCAGCATGATGATGGGCACCTCGCGGGTCAGCGTCTCCTTGCGCCAGCGGCGCGCCAGGTCCAGGCCGCTGGTGCCGGGCAGCATCCAGTCCAGCAGGATCAGGTCGGGAACACGGTCGGCGATCGCGGTCTGGGCTTCGCGGGCATCACCGGCATGAACCGGCTCGTAGTCACCCTTGCGCAGGGCGAAGGCGACCATTTCGCGGATCGCGGGCTCGTCATCGACGATCAGGATACGTTTCTGCACGAGGGCACCGTAGGGCTCGGTTACTGGACGGGTGCCAGTAGACTACGGTTTGATGACATGTTTGTGACCATCGGGCCGGAACCGCTCCCGATTGCCACGGACCGGTCATGCAGCGCTCAGCGGCGGTCCAGATCGGGGTCCTGCACGCCCTGCCGGCGCAGCTCCAGCACGGTCGGGGTGATCGATTCGATGCGCGCGTCGACCCGGGCCCGTCCCACGTAGTCCAGTGCAGGATTGCGCTTGAGCGCCTGCAGCTGCATCAGCGCCTGCTCCGGCCGGCCGCTGAGGAAGGCGGCCTCGGCGTAGGCCTCGCTGGCACGGACGCTGTCCCCGGCCAGCTCGCTGGCACGGGCGTAGCGCTGCTGGAACACCGGATCGTTACCACTTTGCGACAGCAGCGGCCGCAGCATGGCCTGCGCGCGCTGCCCCGCCTCGCGGTTGCCCTGTTCGTTGAGGATCTCGGCGTAGGTCAGCGCGACGGGCCGGCTGTTGGGATGCTCACGCAGCAGCTGCTCGAAACGGGCATTGGCCTGCGTGGCCTGGCCCGAGCGCGATTCGGCCTCGGCCAGGGCCAGGGCTACCCACAGGCTGTCCGGATGGGCCTGCAGCAGGCCGTTCAGGGTCTGCCGCGCCTCGCCGGCACCGCTGCGTCCCCCCCGCATCACCGCCAGGGCCTGGCCGTAGCGCTGGGCATCGTTCAATCCACTCTTCTGGCGTTTGCCCAGGTCGGCGTACTCGCGCTCCACCTCGCCGGTGGAGTCGGCACTGAGCACCCGCAACCGTTCACGTGCCCAGTCGAAGTCGCCGCTGGGGCCCCGGCTGAGCTGGCCAACCGGCACCCGCAGCACACTGCTTGGCAGCAGCGGGTTGCTGCCGCGCAGCAGCGGTTCGGACAGGGTCGGGTCGGCCGGGTCCACCCGTTCCCTGCGCTCGCCGCTGGGCGTGGTGGTGGTCAGCAGCACCGTGTCCTTCTTCATCTGCTCGGCGCGGGCCTTCGCTTCGCTGATGCGGGTGATGTTGACCGGGTGCGTGCGCAGGAACTCCGGCACGCTGTAGCCGCCCTCGTTGCCGCGCATGGCCGTCGACATCCGCTCGAAGAAGCCGGCCATCGCGTCCACGTCGTAACCGCTGCGTGACAGGGTGCGTATGCCCAGCCGATCGGCTTCCGATTCGTTGGAGCGGGTGTAGTTGATCTGCCGCTGCTGCATCAGGCCCATGCCCGAGCTGATCGCGGCCATGGTCGCATTGCCTGAAGAGGTGCTGTTGCTGGCCTGTGCCGCCACCACCGCCGCCAGCATGCCCAGCAGGATCGGGATCTGGTCGCGCTGGGCGCGCTCGACCCCGCGCAGCACGTGCTGCTGGGTGACGTGGGCGATTTCGTGTGACAGCACCGCGGCAACCTCGTCTTCGCGTTCGGCCGTCAGCACCAGCCCGGCGTTGACCCCGATGTAGCCGCCCAGGGTCGCGAAGGCGTTGATCTGGCGGTCCTTCATCACGAAGAAGGTGTAGGGCTGGCGCGGCTGGTCGCTGTTGGACCCCAGGCGGGTGCCCATGGTCTGCAGCCAGTCATTGACCAGCGGATCGTCCAGCAGGTAGTCATAGTTGCGCAGCTCGCGCAGCATCATCGCGCCGTACTCGGCCTGGCGGGCCGGGGTCAGCAGCTCGCCGGCCGAGGAGCCGATGTCGGGCAGCTTCTCCTGGGCCTGGGCCAGCGGCATGGCCAGGGCGAAGGTGACGGCGGTCGAAAGCAGCAGGGCTCGCAAGCGGAAGGTCCTCGGGCGGGGCGCGCCAAGCGTGGCAGGGCAGGGGGCAACCATTCGTTAATCCACAGTGTTGCGGTGGTAGCGTGGAAATTCCAGCGCACCGGTACCATATGTAGACCGTCGATCCATCGTGGAGTTTCCCGTGACAGCCCAGACCGCCGGCGGTGCCCCCGCCATCACCATCTATTCCACTGCCGTCTGCCCGTACTGCGTGGCCGCCAAGAACTTCCTCAAGAGCAAGGGCCAGCAGTGGACCGAGGTCCGCATCGACCTGGACCCGGCCGAACGCGAGAAGATGATGGCGCTGACCCGCCGCACCAGCGTGCCGCAGATCTTCGTCGGCGACCTCCATGTCGGTGGCTATGACGACATGATGGCGCTGCACCGTGAAGGCAAGCTTGAGCCGCTGCTGGCCGGGCAGGGCCAGGCATGAGCGCGGCCGACGACGGCAGCAAGGACCGCATCGCCGAGTTCACCGCGTTCCGCAAGCGCATGAACGAGCGCATCCTGGGCGAGCCGAACCAGGTGGTGCGCCGGTTCTTCGCGCTGGATACGCAGACCTACCAGGCCGGCGCGCTTGATGTGAAGACCAAGGAGCTGCTGGGGCTGGTGGCCTCGATGGTGCTGCGCTGCGACGACTGCATCAGCTACCACGTGGCCCAGTGCAAGGAGGCCGGGGTGACCCGCGAGGAGTTCTTCGAGACCTTCTCGGTCGGCCTGGTGGTCGGCGGCTCGATCGTGATCCCGCACCTGCGCCGCGCGGTCGATTTCCTCGACCAGCTCGAAGGCGGTGCCGCCGCCCCGGAAGCCCACGAGCACTGAGGGTAACGCCGGGCCATGCCCGGCGAATGACCGGACGCCCACCCGCCGGGCATGGCCCGGCGCTACCGCAATACGCGGGCAATTCTGCCTGAGCCGGGGACTGGGACCATGGTCTATTTGGGACCTCGGCCCCGGCTCAGGCATAATTGCCGGTGAAACTTCCTTTGCGCCGGCGTTTCCGGGCACGTCCGGACGGCGTTTTTTCCCCCTGTTCGGAACATCGATCAATGACGCAGAAAATTACGGTCATCCGCGGCGACGGCATCGGCCCGGAGATCATGGACGCCACCCTGTACGTGCTCGACCAGCTCAATGCCGGCCTGGAGTATGAAGAGGCCGACGCCGGCCTGGCGGCGCTGGAGAAGCACGGCGACCTGATGCCGGCGGTCACCCTGGACTCGATCGCGCGTAACAAGGTTGCCCTGAAGAGCCCGCTGACCACGCCGGTCGGTGGTGGCTTCACCTCGATCAATGTCAGCCTGCGCCGCCATTTCGACCTGTACGCCAACGTGCGTCCGGCCCACACCTTCCCGAACACCAAGTCGCGTTTCGACAACGTCGACCTGATCACCGTGCGTGAGAACACCGAAGGCGCCTACCTGGCCGAAGGCCAGGAAGTGTCGGCCGACGGCGAGACTGCCTTCTCCGGCACCCGCATCACCCGCAAGGGCTCGGAGCGCATCGTGCGCTACGCCTTCGAACTGGCCCGCAGCGTCGGCCGCAAGAAGGTCACCGCCGTGCACAAGGCCAACATCATCAAGTCGACCTCGGGCCTGTTCCTGAACGTCGCCCGTGAAGTGGCCGCGCAGTATCCGGACATCGAGTTCCAGGAAATGATCGTCGACAACACCTGCATGCAGCTGGTGATGCGCCCGGAACAGTTCGATGTGATCGTCACCACCAACCTGTTCGGCGACATCATTTCCGATCTCTGCGCCGGCCTGGTCGGCGGCCTGGGCCTGGCCCCGGGTGCCAACATCGGCAAGGACGCGGCGATCTTCGAAGCGGTGCACGGCACCGCGCCGGACATCGCGGGCCAGGGCAAGGCCAATCCCTGCGCGCTGCTGCTGGCGGCGGCACAGATGCTGGATCATATCGGCCAGCCGCAGAATGCCGAGCGCCTGCGCAAGGCCATCGTGGCGACCATGGAAGCCAAGGACTCGCTGACCGGCGACCTGGGCGGCACCGGCACCACCATGAGCTTCGCCAAGGCCATCGCCACGCGCCTGTAAGCGGTGGCTGGACCTTGTCTGGATTTCCAGCGGGGCGCCTTCGGGCGCCCCGTTGCGTTTGGGTGCCTGCGCATGCTCTGCGCAGCTTATGTGGTGTGGCGGCACCGAAAGTGCGCGCGCTGGTCGGGTACCTTGCCACGCACTACGCTGCCCAGGCCGGCGTGGCAGCGTAGCCACGGGGTCGCAGCGAGGTGATGATGGATTCGGTGTATCTGCTGGTCGCGCTTGGAGCGATCGTGGCGGGATTCGTGCAGGGACTGTCCGGCTTTGCGTTCGGAATGGTCGCCATGTCGTTCTGGGCGTGGGGGCTGGAGCCGCGCCTGGCGGCTACGCTGTCGGTGTTTGGCGCGCTGGTGGGTCAGCTGGTGGCCGTGTTCACCGTGCGGCGCGGATTCAATCTGCGTCTGCTGCTGCCCTTCGTCTTCGGTGGCCTGGCGGGCATTCCGCTGGGCGTGATGGTATTGCCGCAGCTGGACATGGACTGGTTCAAGGCCCTGCTGGGAGGCTTCCTGGCACTGTGGTGCCCGGTGATGCTGATGGCCCGTTCGCTGCCGCCGATCACCACGGGCGGGCGCATCGGCGACACCGTGGCGGGCATGGCCGGTGGCGTGCTCAGCGGCATCGGCGGCTTCGCAGGTCCCGTGCCCACGCTGTGGAGCACGCTGCGTGGTTTCGGCAAGGAGGAGCAACGCGCGGTCATCCAGAACTTCAACCTGGCGATGCTGTCGGTCACCATGGCCACCTACGTCGGCAGTGGCCTGGTCACCCGGCAGATGCTGCCGTACTTCGCTGTCGTCGCCCCGGCCATGCTGGTTCCGGCGCTGCTGGGGGCCCGGGTCTACATCGGCATCAGCGAGGCGCGGTTCCGCCAGATCGTATTGAGCCTGCTGACGCTGTCGGGCATCGCGCTGCTCGCCTCGTCGCTGCCGGCCCTGTTGGCGCGCCCGGTTGCCGGCTGAGATTCAGGCCGGCCGGAACATGCGGAAACGCTGCTCGGCACTGACGCGGAAATAGTCGGCCGGTCCACCGCCGCGCAGGATCGGGTCGGCGGCTGCAGTGTCGTAGATGCCATCGACCAGCAGTCGTGCCTCGATATGTACGGCGACCACCTCGCCGAGCACCAGCCAGCCGTTGGTGTCCTGTCCGGCGGCATCGCGCAGGCGGACGATCTGGGTGCAGCGGCATTCCATGCTGACCGGGCTTTCTGCAACACGCGGCGGCTTGACCTGCCCGGAAGCCAACGGCGTCAAGCCGGCCAGCGTGAACTCGTCGACGTCCGGCGTGACCGCCCGGCAGCTCTCGTTCATGGCTTCGGCCAGGTCGAAAGTGGCCAGGTTCCAGACGAACTCGCCCGTCGCTTCGATGTTGTGCAGCGAGTCCTTGCGGCCCTGGCTGGAGAAACCAATGATCGGCGGCGTGTAGTTGAAGGCGTTGAAGAAGCTGTAGGGCGCCAGGTTCAACGCGCCGTCGGCAGCGCAGCTGGAAATCCAGCCGATCGGGCGGGGTCCGATGATGGCGTTGAACGGGTCATGCGGTAGGCGATGGCCATCAGCGGGGCGATAGCTGTGGAAGAGAGCAGGCATGGCGGGGTCGAAAGGGGGAGGGGAACAGAAAGGGCGCCACGGAGGCGCCCTTTGTCGTTTTCAGCCTGACCGGAATCAGCGCTGCTGAATCTTTGACAGCAGGCGCAGGAACTCGACGTACAGCCAGACCAGGGTCACCATCAGGCCGAATGCGCCATACCACTCCATGTACTTGGGCGCGCGCTGGGCCACACCGCTCTCAATGAAATCGAAATCCAGCACCAGGTTCAGCGCGGCGACCACGACCACGAACAGGCTGAAGGCAATGCCCCAGCCGCTGGAGGAGTGGATCAGCGGGACTTCGATGTTGAAGAACGACAGCACGAACGACGCCAGGTAGAGCAGGGCGATGCCACCGGTGGCGGCGACCACGCCGAGCTTGAAATTCTCGGTGGCCTTGATGACGCCGGTGCGGTAGGCCACCAGCAGGGCAGCCAGCGTGCCGAAGGTCAGCAGCACGGCCTGGAATACGATGCCCGGGAACCGCAGCTCGAACACGGCGGAAATGGCGCCGAGGAACAGGCCTTCCACCAGCGCGTACAGCGGTGCGGTGACCGGCGACCATTGCTTCTTGAACACGGTGACCAGCGCCAGCACCAGGCCGCCGATCGCGCCGCCCATGGCATACAGTTTGGCGGCCGGCAGCACCTGGCCGAAGGCCACGGTCTGGTTCCAGGCGAAGGCTGCGGTCAGCACGGTCAGCAGCAACAGGATGCCGGTCTTGTTGACGGTGCCGTTGAGGGTCATCGCCTGGTCGGGGCGGGTCACCACCGAGCCGTTGGCGAGGTCGAGGAAAGTCGACTCGGAAAGAGCCGGGTTGCCGCTGCGCATGCGCGTTCTCCGTGCGAATGAGGGATCAGGAAGGCCATCCGGCCGACGATGTCGAGCATAGCCGATGGCCACTGCCACTGCCGTGACCGCGCGCCCGGGACAGATCGCTGCGTTGACAGTTCGCCGCGTGCTTGGCGACAATGACCAACTCCCCGGGCCTGGCTCGAGGGGATTGCAAGACCGGGGTATAGCGCAGTCTGGTAGCGCGCCTGCTTTGGGAGCAGGATGTCGGGGGTTCGAATCCCTCTACCCCGACCAATCCCACGCCACGTCGGATTGGACGCCGTTCCGGTTCGGGCGCCCGTAGCTCAACTGGATAGAGCACCGGCCTTCTAAGCCGGCGGTTACAGGTTCGATTCCTGTCGGGCGCGCCATTGGCGAGGCACCGGGACCGCGTCGGCGGATGTGAAGAAAGGCTTGCAAAAGCGTGAGGACTCCACCAGAATATCGGACTCGCTTCGGCGGCCCGAACTTCGGTGACGGTCTCCAGGCAAGGCTTCAAAGCTCCAGCGCCAGCAGCATTGGCGATGAAGCGAATGTTTCAGTGGTGGCTGTAGCTCAGTTGGTTAGAGTACCGGATTGTGATTCCGGTGGTCGGGGGTTCGAATCCCCTCAGCCACCCCACTGATTCAACCGCATCGGCACAGCCGACACGGTGTTGCAATAAACAGAATGCACGCTATAATATGCGTCTGAGTTTCACGGGCCGTTAGCTCAGTTGGTAGAGCAGTTGACTCTTAATCAATAGGTCCAAGGTTCGAATCCTTGACGGCCCACCAAGACAGAAGCCACCTGGTACCCCAGGTGGCTTTTTTCTTGCCTGCAGGCCGCGCAAAGGGCATGCGAAGCACCTTGGGTCGTGGCACGCATGCATCGATCAACGATGTTGAAAAAAAGCTTGCACCCCGTGTGCGCATCAGGTCATAATTCGCGCCCCGATTTCGGGCTGTTAGCTCAGTTGGTAGAGCAGTTGACTCTTAATCAATAGGTCCAAGGTTCGAATCCTTGACAGCCCACCAGACGAAAGCCACTTGGTCCTCCAGGTGGCTTTTTTCTTGGGTGTTCAGCGGCTGCCGGACGGCTCTGCGAGTGTGCCGATGGACACCACGCGCCTTCCTGCTTCATGCACCAGCAACGGCAGGGCCCAGCTCAGTACCAGCAGGCTCGGCACCATCACCAGAGGCGATGCCAGCTGCATGAGCGCAGGCACCAGCAGCGCCAGGCGGAACACCGCGGGTGACAGCGTCACCAGGTAGCTGCGCAGCATCCATCGCCGGTGCTGCTCGACGTCGCCACGCCGGATGCTGCGATAGCCGCAGAATGATGTGACCAACCACGCCAGGCCGGTGGCAGCGAACGCCATTTTCAGTGCCAGCCAGCCCTGGGTGGTGGCGATCAGGCCGGCGACAGCGGCACTCCCCAGCAGGATGCCGGCCAGGTAGATCCGTCCCAGCCAGCGATGCAGCCGGGGCCGGTGTCTCCGCAGGGGACCGATGAACTGCGTGGCGCCGGCCAGCATGGCCAGGCTGCCGCCGGCGACATGCAGCCACAGCCAGTTGCGACGCTCCCAGAACATGCCATAGGCCTCGGCGCTGACCTGCCCGTAGCGCTGTGCGGTGACCCACAGGAAGTGCAGCGCTACTGCAAGACCGAGCAGCCAGACGAGTGTGGACCAGCCGGGCATCCGGGCCTGCAGGGGCGTGCGGAGTGGGGTGCGTTCCATCGGGGCAGACCGGGTGGCGGCAACGGCACGAGTCTACGCGCACGTGCCGGCGCCTGCGCGTGGGCGCCTCGACTACGTATTCAGGTTTGTCACGCCTTCCGCTTTGTGCACCCGCCTGCGACAATGACGGCCTGTGCCGGCCACGCGAAAGTGGCGGAATTGGTAGACGCCCTGGATTTAGGTTCCAGTGCCGCAAGGCGTGGGGGTTCGAGTCCCCCCTTTCGCACCAGTGCCGGCCTGCCTCCGCCCCCGCCGGGCGTTCCCGAGGCGCTTGCCCGGCCTGCGCTGGCAGTGCACGCCGAATTGGGCGAAACTAAAGGGCTGCGGCAAGCAGGCGCGTCCCGGACGCCGTCACCTTACAACCGTTTCATCCATCATCGAGCCGGAGGCCAGAGCGCCACCGGTGGCAGGAGTCAACATGCAAGCTTCGATCGAATCCATCGGCAACCTGGAACGCCGCCTGAGCTTCTCGCTGCCGGAAGACCGTCTGCAGAGCCACATCAACGGCCGCCTGGGCGAAATCGCCCGTACCACCCGCATCAAGGGTTTCCGTCCGGGCAAGGTGCCGGCCAAGGTGATCGAGCAGCGCTTCGGCGCGCAGGTCCGTGGCGAGGCGCTGGACGGCCTGCTGCGTGAAACCTTCGACGCGGCCGTGCGTGAGCACGATCTGCGCATCGTCGGCAGCCCGCGCATCGACAAGGGCGACGAGGGTGAGTTCTCCTTCGTGGCCACCGTGGAAGTGGTGCCGGACTTCGGTGACATCGACGTCAGCAAGCTGACCGTGGTGCGCCACACCGCCGAGATCACCGACGCCGACATCGACCAGATGATCGAGAACCTGCAGAACCAGCGCCGCACCTGGGCACCGGTTGCGCGTGGCGCGCAGGATGGCGACCTGGTCGCGGTCGAAACCTGGTCGCAGGCCGGCGAAGAGCGCCTGCCGGCCGAAGGCACCGAGAAGGGTTCGATCGTGCTCGGCCAGGGCATGATGTTCGAGACCATCGAAAAGGGCCTGGTCGGCCTGGCCAAGGGCGAGGAAAAGACGCTGGACGTCGATTTCCCGGCCGACTGGCGCGTGCCGGTGCTGGCCGGCAAGACCGTGCAGGTCACCGTCAAGGTTGCCGAAGTGTCCGAGCCGGTGGTGCCGGCGGTCGATGAGGCCTTCATCAAGAGCTTCGGCGTGAAGGGCGGTGATGTCGAGCAGTTCCGCAGCGACATCCGCGCCAACCTGGAGCGCGAGCTCAAGGGCGCGCTGATGAACCGCCTGCGCCGTGAAGTGGGCGAGCAGCTGATCGCCGCCTATTCCTCGGTGGAAATGCCGCCGCGCCTGGTCGAGAACGAAGCCCGCGCGATGCTGGCCCAGCAGGTCGAGCAGATCCGCCGCAGCGGCCGCAACCCGGGCGAGATCCCGGCCGATGCCCACGAAGGTTTCAAGGACGCCGCCGCCAAGCGCGTGCTGGTCGGCCTGCTGGTCGGCGAAGTGGCGCGCACCAACGATCTGCGCCTGGAGCCCAAGCGCCTGAACGAAACGCTGCGTCTGATCGCCTCGACCTACGAAGAGCCGGAGCAGGTCATTGAGATGTACCGCAACGACCCCCAGCTGATGTCTGGTCTGCAGAACCGTGTGATGGAAGAGCAGGTGATCGACTGGATCGCCGAGCGCGCCCAGCACACCGAAGAGAAGCTGTCGTTCCAGGACGCGATCCGCCAGTAAGTCCGGGCGGATCACCGTATGCCCCGCGCCCCTGCCGGCGCGGGGTTGTTTCCCCCCAAGATAGGTACCTCACGTAATGGACAACCGAACCAAAGCCCTGAACCTGGTTCCGATGGTGGTCGAGCAGACCAGCCGCGGCGAGCGTGCCTACGACATCTATTCGCGCCTGTTGAAGGAGCGCCTGATCTTCCTCGTGGGCCCGATCGACGATCACATGGCCAACGTGGTGGTGGCGCAGTTGCTGTTCCTGGAATCGGAGAACCCGGAAAAGGACATCAACATCTACATCAACTCGCCGGGTGGCGTGGTCACCGCCGGTATGGCGATCTACGACACCATGCAGTACATCAAGCCGAATGTGAGCACCACCTGCATCGGCCAGGCGGCCTCGATGGGTGCCCTCCTGCTGGCTGCAGGTGAAGCCGGCAAGCGCTATGCGCTGCCCAATTCGCGCGTGATGATCCACCAGCCGCTGGGGGGTTACCAGGGCCAGGCGACGGACATCGACATCCACGCGCGCGAGATCCTGACGCTGCGTTCGCGCCTGAATGAGATCCTGGCCCGCCACACCGGCCAGTCGCTGGAAACGATCGCTCGCGATACCGAGCGCGACAACTTCAAGAGTGCGGTCGAAGCGCAGGCCTACGGCCTGGTCGACCAGGTCCTGGAGCGTCGCCCGGATGAGTCGGTCCAGGCGGGTTGAGCCGCCTTCACGGGGCCAGGCAGGCCTCGTTCCTGCAGGGTCGGGCGGGACTGGTGTCCCTCCGGCCCTGTGCTATTCTCGAATCGAACCCCCGTTCAGCGGGTGGGGTAACTGGGTAAGCGAAGCATGAGCGAAGACCGCCAAGGTCGTTCCACGGACACCGGCAAGATCCTCTACTGCTCTTTCTGCGGCAAGAGCCAGCATGAAGTGCGCAAGCTGATTGCGGGTCCGAGCGTGTTCATCTGCGATGAATGCGTGGAGCTGTGCAACGACATCATCCGCGAAGAACTTGAGGAAAAGGCGCAGTCGGCGCGCAGCTCG
Organism: Stenotrophomonas sp. YJH_SMC_36; assembly: GCF_059369935.1. Taxonomy (NCBI): domain Bacteria; kingdom Pseudomonadati; phylum Pseudomonadota; class Gammaproteobacteria; order Lysobacterales; family Lysobacteraceae; genus Stenotrophomonas; species Stenotrophomonas sp. YJH_SMC_36. The sequence continues at coordinate 78,572 of NZ_JCAFTD010000007.1, forward strand.
CTGCCGAAGCCGCGCGAGATCCTCGAGGTCCTCGACCAGTACGTGATCGGCCAGAACCGTGCCAAGCGCACCTTGGCCGTGGCCGTATACAACCATTACAAGCGCATCGAGAGCCGGCAGAAGAACGACGACGTCGAGCTGGCGAAGTCGAACATCCTGCTGGTCGGTCCGACCGGTTCGGGCAAGACCCTGCTGGCCGAAACCCTGGCCCGCCTGCTCAACGTGCCGTTCACCATGGCCGACGCCACCACGCTGACCGAAGCCGGTTACGTGGGCGAGGACGTGGAGAACATCATCCAGAAGCTGCTGCAGAAGTGCGACTACGACGTCGAGAAGGCGCAGCAGGGCATCGTCTACATCGATGAGATCGACAAGATCTCGCGCAAGAGCGAGAACCCGTCGATCACCCGCGACGTGTCCGGCGAAGGCGTACAGCAGGCCCTGCTGAAGCTGATCGAAGGTACCGTGGCCAGCGTGCCGCCGCAGGGCGGTCGCAAGCATCCGCAGCAGGAGTTCCTGCAGGTGGACACCAAGAACATCCTGTTCATCTGCGGCGGCGCGTTCGCCGGCCTGGACAAGGTGATCCAGGCCCGTTCCACCGACGTGGGCAGCATCGGCTTCGGCGCCAAGGTGAAGAGTGCCGAGCGCAAGCAGGAAGTGGGCAAGCTGCTGGCAGAAGTCGAGCCGGAAGATCTGATCAAGTTCGGCCTGATTCCCGAGTTCGTCGGCCGCCTGCCGGTGGTGGCGACCCTGGAGGAGCTGGACGAGCCGGCCCTGATCAAGATCCTGACCGAACCGAAGAACGCCATCACCAAGCAGTTCAAGAAGCTGTTCGAGATGGAGAACGTCGAACTGGAGTTCCGTCCGGACGCCCTGTCGGCCATCGCCCGCAAGGCGCTCAAGCGCAAGACCGGCGCCCGTGGCCTGCGCACCATCGTCGAATCGGTGCTGCTGGACACCATGTACGACCTGCCTTCGCAGGAAAACGTCAGCAAGGTGGTGGTGGACGAATCGGTGATCGAGCACAAGTCCGAGCCGTACCTGATCTACCAGACCCCGGCGGCCCCTGAACAGAAGGCCGCAGGCGCCGAGTGATTCTTCCAAGTTGTTGATTGGAAAGAATTTTAAAGGAATGCCTTGCATCTGAAAGCCGATGGCCCCATAACGGGGCCATCGGCTTTTTTTGTCTCCGGAAGATGTCCTCCCGGAGGCGGTTTTCCCCTTCCCTGGAGCCCCCATGGCCCGTTCCCCAAGTGAAACCCTCGACCTGCCGGTCCTGCCGCTGCGCGACGTAGTGGTGTTCCCGCACATGGTCATCCCGCTGTTCGTCGGCCGTGACAAGTCCATGCACGCGCTCGAACAGGCAATGGAGGCAGACAAGCGCATCCTGCTGCTCGCGCAGAAGTCCGCCGAGACCGACGACCCGCATGCGGCCGATCTCTACCAGGTCGGTACGCTGGCGCAGGTGCTGCAGCTGCTGAAGCTCCCCGATGGCACGATCAAGGTGCTGGTCGAAGGCCTCTCGCGCGTGCAGGTGACCCATGTCGACGAACGCAACGGTTCGCTGCACGGCCAGGCCGTGGAGATCGACGCTGCGGACGAGCGCGAGCCGCGCGAGATCGAGGCGATCGCCCGCTCGCTGATGTCGCTGTTCGAGCAGTACGTGAAAACCAACCGCAAGCTGCCGCCGGAGCTGCTGCAGACCCTGGCCGGGATCGACGAGCCTGCGCGCCTGGCCGACACCATCGCCGCCCACATCAGCGTGCGCCTGGCCGACAAGCAGCGCCTGCTGGAAACGCTGGCCGTCGGCGAGCGCCTGGAGATGCTGGTCGGCCTGGTCGACGGCGAGATCGACGTGCAGCAGATGGAAAAGCGCATCCGCGGCCGCGTGAAGTCGCAGATGGAGAAGAGCCAGCGCGAGTACTACCTCAACGAACAGATGAAGGCCATCCAGAAGGAACTGGGTGACCTCGACGACGCGCCGGGCGAGCTGGAAGAGCTGGCCCGCAAGATCGCCGAAGCGGGCATGCCGAAGGCCGTGGAAGCCAAGGCGCGCAACGAACTGAACAAGCTCAAGCAGATGTCGCCGATGTCCGCTGAGGCGGCGGTCGTGCGCAATTACCTGGAGTGGCTGCTGGGCGTGCCGTGGAAGAAGCGCACCAAGGTGCGCAAGGACCTGAAGGCCGCGCAGGACACACTCGATGCCGACCATTACGGCCTGGAGAAGGTCAAGGAGCGCATCCTTGAATACCTGGCGGTGCAGTCGCGGGTGAAGCAGATGAAGGGCCCGATCCTGTGCCTGGTCGGGCCCCCGGGCGTGGGCAAGACCTCGCTCGGCCAGTCCATCGCCAAGGCCACCAACCGCAAGTTCGTGCGCATGTCGCTGGGCGGCGTGCGTGATGAGGCCGAGATCCGCGGCCACCGTCGCACCTACGTCGGCTCCATGCCGGGCCGCATCGTGCAGAACCTCAACAAGGTCGGCAGCAAGAACCCGCTGTTCGTGCTCGACGAGATCGACAAGATGTCGATGGACTTCCGTGGTGATCCCTCCTCGGCGCTGCTGGAAGTGCTCGATCCGGAGCAGAACAACGCATTCAACGATCACTACCTGGAAGTGGACCTGGATCTGTCGGAAGTGATGTTCGTGGCCACCTCGAACTCGCTCAACATTCCGGGCCCGCTGCTGGACCGCATGGAAGTGATCCGCATCCCCGGTTACACCGAGGATGAGAAGCTCAACATCGCGACCCGCTACCTGGTGCCCAAGCAGATCAAGGCCAATGGCCTTAAGCCGGAGGAACTGGAAATCGGCAGCGATGCGATCCAGGACATCGTGCGCTACTACACCCGCGAGTCGGGCGTTCGCAATCTGGAACGCGAGATCGCCAAGATCTGCCGCAAGGTGGTGAAGGAGATCGCGCTGGCAGGCCCGCAGCCGGTGAAGGCCAGGAAGGGCGCGAAGAAGGCCAAGGCGCTGGTCACGGTGACCGGCAAGAACCTGGACAAGTACCTGGGCGTGCGCCGCTTCGATTTTGGTCGCGCCGAGGAAGAAAACGAGATCGGCCTGGTCACCGGCCTGGCCTGGACCGAAGTCGGTGGCGACCTGCTGCAGATCGAATCGACGCTGGTACCGGGCAAGGGCCAGTTGATCCTGACCGGCCAGCTCGGCAACGTGATGAAGGAATCGGCTTCGGCGGCGCTGTCGGTCGTGCGTTCGCGCGCCGATCGTTTCGGCATCGACAGCGACTTCCTGCAGAAGCACGACGTGCACCTGCACGTTCCGGACGGTGCCACGCCGAAGGACGGCCCGAGCGCCGGCGCGGCGATGGTGACGTCCCTGGTCTCGATGCTGACCAGGGTGCCGGTGCGTGCCGATGTGGCGATGACCGGCGAAATCACGCTGCGTGGGCGGGTCACCGCCATCGGTGGACTGAAGGAGAAGCTGCTGGCTGCACTGCGTGGCGGTATCCGCACGGTCATCATTCCCGAAGAGAACCGCAAGGATCTGGCCGACATCCCGGCCAACGTCACCCGTGATCTGAAGATCGTGCCGGTGAAGTACATCGAAGAAGTGCTTGATCTGGCATTGGAGCGTCCGCTGGCACCGAAGAAGGCGCGCAAGAGTGCGCAGCGCGTCACGGTACGTAGCAAGGCGAAACCGAGTGGAAACGCGCGCGTCAAGCACTGACGCGCGTTGCCGAATGGCCTGAAACCCGCGTCGTTGCTGGCTTTCCAGCTTGCGTGGGGGTAGGGCCACTGGTATAAAAGCAGCACTCGCAAATGAGTGATCGCTGTTGGCGATCTCTGAATCGGCGAACCGTTTCCACATGGCGATCGCGCGCAGATGGCGTGCGGTTGCTTCCCTGTCGAATCCGCGGAACCCACCGCCAAAGGAGTTGTAGAGAATGAACAAGACCGAATTGATCGACGCCGTTGCTGAAGCTGCCGACCTGACCAAGGCCGAGTCCAGCCGCGCTGTCGATGCCGTCGTTGCTGCCATCACCAAGGCGCTGAAGGACGGCGATGCGGTCACCCTGGTCGGCTTCGGTACCTTCCAGGTCCGCGACCGTGCAGCCCGCACCGGCCGCAACCCGAAGACCGGCGACACCATCAAGATCGCTGCTTCGAAGAATCCGTCCTTCAAGGCTGGCAAGGCCCTTAAGGATGCTGTAAACTAAGCGGCTCGCTGGGGTGCTTAGCTCAGCGGTAGAGCGTCTCCTTTACACGGAGAGGGTCGGGGGTTCGAAACCCTCAGCACCCACCACAGCACCGCGGTAAAAGTTTGAGTGTGGAGCGGTAGTTCAGCTGGTTAGAATGCTGGCCTGTCACGCCGGAGGTCGCGGGTTCGAGTCCCGTCCGCTCCGCCACTTCAACGAGGCCTCCGGCCAAAAGCTGGAGGCTTTGTTTTCTCCCTGATCCTGATCGGGAAGAGAACACAAGCAGTACAACGCGGAGCGGTAGTTCAGCTGGTTAGAATGCTGGCCTGTCACGCCGGAGGTCGCGGGTTCGAGTCCCGTCCGCTCCGCCATTACATCGAGGCCCCCGGCCCAAAGCTGGGGGCCTTGTCTTCTCCCCGGCCTGTCCGGGACGAAGGCAGAAGGGTTGTCGCAAGCACGGAGCGGTAGTTCAGCTGGTTAGAATGCTGGCCTGTCACGCCGGAGGTCGCGGGTTCGAGTCCCGTCCGCTCCGCCATTGCGAAGTTCTTAAGTCCCTGTGAGAAAACTTTGAAAAAAGTGTTCATCGGGCTGGGTTTCCAGGGTGTCTTCGGATATACTGGGCGCCTGCAAAGTTTCAAGCGCGGAGCGGTAGTTCAGCTGGTTAGAATGCTGGCCTGTCACGCCGGAGGTCGCGGGTTCGAGTCCCGTCCGCTCCGCCAACTTTCAAAAGCCCTCGGCGAATGCCGGGGGCTTTTTCTTTGCGCGCATGTCGCCCTTGGCGTTTTTGGTCCCTGCGACGAAGCGGGTTACACTGCCGGGCTCGCCAATCAGGCCTTGTGATTCCTCACCATGCTGCAGAAACTCCGCGACAAGACCTCAGGCTGGATCGTCACCGTGATCCTGGGGCTGCTGATGATTCCGTTCCTGTTCGTGATCGACAACAGCTACCTGGGTGGCGTTGGCGCACAGAACGTGGCCAAGGTTTCCGCACCGCCGACCTGGTGGCGTTCCGCGCCGTCGTGGTGGCCGGTACGCATGCTGTGGCAGCACCATGAGATCAGCGCGCAGGATTTCCGCACCCGTTTCGAGCAGGAGCGCATGCGTGAGCGCCAGCAGCAGGGCGAGAACTTCGACCCGCGCGCGTTCGAAAGCACCGAGAACAAGCTGGCGGTCCTGGATCAGCTGATCGACGAGCAGGTCGTGCGCCTGGTCGGCGAGCAGGCGGGTGTGGTGATTGGCGATGGCGCCGTGCGCGAGTACATCACGTCCATGCCGGCGTTCCAGGGGCCGGATGGCAAGTTCAACGAAAACAGCTACCGCCTGGCGCTGGCCGGCGGCAATCCTCCGCGTACCCCGACCCAGTTCCAGGAACTGGTGCGCGAGAGCCTGCAGCAGTCGGTGATTCCGGCCGGACTGCAGAACTCCGGTTTTGTCACCCAGGCCGAGACCGAACGCCTGTTGAAGCTGCTGGGCGAAACCCGTGATGTCGAGCTGGCTGCGCTGCCGCCGGTGCCGGCTGACACGGCCCCGGTGACCGATGCGCAGATCAAGCAGTGGTACGACAGCCATGGCAAGGATTTCCGCCAGGCCGAAACCGTTTCGCTGGAGTATGTCGAGGTCAACGGTGCCAACCTGCCGGCGCCGACGCCGGCCGACGAAGCCACCCTGCGCAAGCGCTACGAGGAAGAGAAGGCCAAGTTCACCTCTCCGGAGCAGCGCCAGGCCGCCCACATCCTGATTACCGGCGACGGTGCTGAGGCCAAGGCGAACAAGCTGGCGGCCCAGGCAAAGGCGGCCGGTGCCGACTTCGCAGCCCTGGCCAAGGCCAACTCCGAGGATCCGGGCTCCAAGGACCAGGGCGGTGACCTGGGCTGGGTGGAGCGTGGCGCGATGGTCAAGCCGTTTGACGATGCCCTGTTCGCGGCCAAGGCCGGCGATGTGATCGGTCCGGTCAAGACCGAATACGGATACCACATCATCAAGGTGGCCGCGGTACGCGGCGGCGAAGGCAAGTCGTTCGAGGACGTGCGCGATACGCTGGCCGCCGAACAGCTCAAGGCCGACGGTGAGCGCGGTTTCAACGAGCTGGCCGGCCGTCTGGTCGATGCCATCAACAAGAGCCCGAGCGACCTGGCTGCCGCAGCCAAGGAAGTGGGGCTGCCGCTGCAGACCCTGGGACCGATCACCCGCGCTACCGCCAGCGGCATCGCCAGCGACCCGGCCGTGCTGCGCGCCGCGTTCTCGGACGTCCTGGTGCAGGACGGGACCGCCAGCGATCCGATCGCCCTGGGAGGCGCCACCAACCACAGCGTCGTGATCCGCGTCGCGGCCCACACGCCGGAGCAGGCGCTGCCGCTGGAGAAGGCCCGCGAGCAGGTGATTGCCGCGATTCGTGCCGACCGCCAGCGCCAGGCCAGCGACAAGGCGGCCGAAGCGCTGCTGGCCAAGTTGAAGGGCGGTGCCACCCTGCAGTCGCTGGCTGCCAGCGAAAAGCTGCAGCTGAGCCCGATGCCGGGCCTGCCGCGTGGCCAGCCGGTGCCGACCCCGGAAATCAACAGCGCGATCTTCAGCGCGCCGGTACCCACCGCAGGCAAGCCGACCTACGGCAAGGTCGACGTCAACGGCCGTGCGCTGGTGTTCGCGGTGAACAAGGTCAATCCGGGCGACATCAAGGACGTGACCGCCGAGCAGCAGAAGCAGCTGAAGGAACAGCTGAGCCAGATCGACGGCATGGCCGCAGCCAAGGCCTACATCGACGCGATGCGCAAGAAGTTCGTGGTGCAGACCACCGAAGCGAATCTGTAAGCCCACGGCGGGCAGAACGGAAAGGCCCGGCATTGCCGGGCCTTTTTCGTGGGCGGGTGCCCGGTAGCAGGAGGATCGCGCGGTGCTGCTGTGCGCCGGTCAGTCTTCCAGGCGAAGCACCGCGCCCGGCTTGAGCACGCTGCTGCCACTCAGGCCATTCATCGACAGCAGCGCCTTGACCGGCATGCCGTAGCGACGGGCAATGGTCCAGGCCGACTCGCCGTTGCGCACCGTATGCCGACGGCTGCGCGGACGGTCGACGGCGGCGGCGACGGTGCGGGCAACCTGCGGCGCTGGCGAGGCAGCGGGGGCAGAGGTGGGCGAAACCGAGGCCGCCAGCGCCGTCGTGCTGTCCACCACGTCGGCGGTCGCCGCTGCGACAGGGGCCAGCACCCGGGTGGTGCCCGTGGGGCGGCCACCGGCGGCCAGGGCGGGATTCAGGCGGGCGATGCGTGCCGGGTCCAGTGAGCGCTGGGCGGCCCACTGCTGGACGCTGGTGCCGGCCGGCAGGGCATGATCCTTCAGCACCGGCACGGTGCGGTCCAGCGAGGCCATGACGCCCGGCTGTTCTTCCACGTCTTCCAGCACGCAGGCCAGGGCGTGAAGCTTCTCGACGTAGGCATAGGTGACCGGCGACAGGCCGGGCAGGGCTGAGGGCGTGGCGTTCTGCGCATTCATGCCCGCCTTGCGCAGCGCCTGCAGCACGCGATATTCGCCAGCGTTGTAGGCCATGGTGGCCAGCCGCCAGTCGCCGCCGAACATGCCGTGCAGGGTTTTCAGGTAGCGCACCGCAGCCTGGGTCGAATCCACCGCCGACAGGCGGCCGTCGTAGCCGTTGGCCATCGGCACGCGATGGTTGCGGGCGGTGGTGGCGATGAACTGCCACAACCCGGTCGGTCCGCTGCCATTGCGGGCATTGGGCCGGTAGCCGCTTTCCACGAAGGGAATCAGCGCGAATTCGGTCGGCAGGTTGGCCTTGCGCAGTTCTTCGACCACATAGCCGAACAGGACCAGTGCATCGTCATCCTGGTTGGCCAGGCGCGAAGGGGCGTGCGCGAACTGCTTCTGCCAGCGCGGGCTGGTGGCCTCGGCGTCGCAGGTGGGTTCAGCCAGGCCATCGCGGAAGCTGGAGAAGATCTCCTGGCCATTGCGCACCGATGCAGGTGGCAGCGAAGAGGCGTCCAAGGGCAACGCAGCAGCGGCGGTGAGATTCTGGCCGATGCCAGCGCCCAGCGACTGCGCGCCTGCGGTTCCAGCCAGCCCCAGAGCGATGCCCAGGGCCAGCGGCAGACTTCGGCGCATCATGCGCGGAAGCCGTCTTTCCAATGCCGGAGACCGGCCATGACATCGACATCGTCAACGACGTCGCGCCCCAGGTGCGCCGACACCGCCGCGCGGATCGGCGCGGTGTGCACACGCAGGAACGGATTGCAGTCCAGTTCGTTGGCCAGGGTTACCGGCAGGGTGGAACGGTCATCGCGGCGCATGGCCAAAGCCTCCTCTTGGCGCTGCCGCAGGGCAGCGTTGGCGGGGTCGACATGCCGCGCGAAGACGGCATTTGACACGGTGTACTCATGGGCACAACAAAGCAGCAGTCGTGCAGGCAAGGTACCCAGCGTGCGCATCGATGCCAGCAGCTGGGACGGCGTACCTTCGAACAGGCGTCCACAGCCCAGGCTGAACAACGAATCTCCGCTGAAAAGATGTTCAGCAGTGTGAAACGCGATGTGGCTGCGGGTATGCCCGGGCACGGATAGTACGTGGAACGTCCGGCCCAGTGCCTGAACGCGTTCACCTTCGCCGACGCGTTCGGTGGCGGTGGTGATGCGTTCCTCCACCGGTGCGACCACCCGCGCGCCGGGAAAACGGGCACGCAGGGCCGGCACGCCACCGATGTGGTCGTCGTGATGGTGGGTCAGCAGGATGGTATCCACGCGCAGGCCCTGTTCGGCCAGCGCCAGCACCGGCGCGGCATCACCGGGATCGACGACGATGGCAGCGCCTTCATCATCGATCAGCACCCAGATGTAATTGTCCGCAAATGCGGGCAGGGCAGTCAGTCGCATAGAATTGGACCATGCCCGCGCTGCAGAGCACCCGTCAAGCGAGCCTGGCCCCGTGGTTCGACAGCGAGCCGGCGGCGGCCCTGCGCGTGCTGGAGCGGCAACTGCTGTTGCCACAGCTGTCGGTGCTGCCCGCACAGCCCTGGATGTGGATCGCGCCGAGCGCTGCCTGGCTGGAAGATGCGCAGCCGGGCGGGCGCGGCCTGCGCCTGTACCGCAACGGCGGCCGCTATGCCGGCGACGCGTGCTGCGGCCTGCCGCTGCCGCTGGCCACCGAAAGCGTCAATGCCATCGTGCTGCAGCACGTGACGGCCGCTGATGCCGACCAGCTGCTTGACGAGTGCGAGCGGGTGCTGATGCCCGGCGGCCATCTGTGGTTGAGCAGCCTTAATCCGTTCAGTCCGTTCCGCACCCACTGGCGCCAGCATGGCCTGACGGTGCGTACGCCGCAGCGGATCCGCCAGCTGCTGGGTCGTCACGGGCTGGACTGCGACGACATGCGCTACCTGGGCCCGCTCTGGCAGGGCGCAGGCAGTCGTGGCCGCGGGGGTTGGGCCCCGCTGCGCGCGGCCTGCCTGTTCCATGCCGAAAAACGTACGTTGGCCCTGCCCGGGCCGACACCGCTGCCGGTGCGCTGGCATGGCACCGTTGCTACCTGATTCTGGAGCTGTATTGAAAACCATCGAAATCCATACCGACGGATCCTGCCTCGGCAATCCCGGTCCCGGCGGCTGGGCCGCGTTGCTGCGCTACAAGGACCACGAGCGTGAACTGAGCGGCGGCGAAGCGCATACCACCAACAACCGGATGGAACTGATGGCGGCCATTTCCGGCCTGGAGGCGCTGACCGAGCCCTGCAACATCGTGCTGTTCACCGACTCCCAGTATGTGCGGCAGGGCCTGACCCAATGGATGCCGGGTTGGATCCGCAAGAACTGGAAGACCGCCGGCGGTGATCCGGTGAAGAACCGCGAGCTGTGGGAGCGGCTGCATGCGGCCACGCTGCGGCACCAGATCGACTGGCGCTGGGTGAAGGGGCATTCCGGCGATCCGGACAATGAACGCGTCGATACGCTGGCGCGCAATGCCGCCATCCAGATCCGCGATGCCAGCCCGGTAAACTGAGCCCATGCGTCAGATCATCCTTGATACCGAAACCACCGGCCTGGAGTGGAAGAAGGGCAACCGCATCGTCGAAATCGGCTGCGTGGAGCTGTTCAAGCGTCGCCCCACCGGCAACAACTATCACCAGTACATCAAGCCGGACTGTGAGTTCGAACAGGGCGCGCAGGAGGTCACCGGCCTGACCCTGGACTTCCTGGCCGACAAGCCCGAGTTCGCGCAGATCGCCGATGAGTTCCTGGCGTTCATCGACGGTGCCGAGCTGATCATCCATAACGCGGCATTCGACCTGGGCTTCCTCGACAACGAGCTGTCCCTGCTGGGGCCGCAGTACGGGAAGATCACCGATCGCTGCACCGTGATCGATACCCTGGCGATGGCGCGCGAGCGTTTCCCGGGCCAGCGCAACTCGCTGGACGCGCTGTGCAAGCGGCTGGGCGTGGACAATTCGCACCGTGCACTGCACGGCGGCCTGCTCGATGCGCAGATCCTGGGCGATGTCTACATCGCGCTGACGTCAGGGCAGGAAGAGATCGGCTTCGGTCTGGGCGAGGACGAGGCCGGCGCGGGTGGCGCGGTGCTGCAGGCGTTCGATGCTGCCAAGCTGCTGCCGCGTCCGCGCGTGGTCGCCACCGCATCGGAACGTGAAGCGCACGCCGCGCGACTGGAACGCCTGCGCAAGAAGGCCGGTCATGCGCTGTGGGACGGCCCGAAGGTGGAAGAGCCCGCCAGCGCGTAGACCCTCGGCGCAGGGTGCGCGTGCGGTCCGCTGGCTCAGTGGCAGCGGACCAGGATCACGCTGATGTTGTCGCGGCCGCCGCCATCAAGCGCGGCGGCGACGAGCGTATCCACGCATTCCTGTGCGCTGGCGTCGTCGAAGGCCAGCGTGCGGGCGATGCCACGATCATCGACCTCCTCGGTCAGGCCATCGCTGCACAGCAGCAGCTGCATGCCGGGACGAAGTTCGCCACGGGTGGTGGCCACGTTCAGGTGCGCCGGATCGGTCACGCCCAGCGCCTGGGTGACCACATTGCGGTGCGGATGCGCGCGCGCCTGCTCCGCGGTCAGGTTGCCCTGCGTGACCAGTTCCTGCACCACGCTGTGATCCTGGCTGAGCTGGGCCAGCTGGCCGTCGCGCCACAGGTAGGCCCGGCTGTCACCGACCCAGGCCACTTCGTAGCGATTGCCCTGCACGCGCGCGGCGACCACGGTGGTGCCCATCGGCAGCGTATCGTTGCGTCGCCGCGAAGCGCGGATGATCTCTTCGTCGGCCGTGCGGATGGCCTGCTCCAGCGACGCGCCGCGGCGGATCTCGCGGACGATGGCTTCGCGCGCCAGCGCGCTGGCGACCTCGCCGCAGGCGTGCCCGCCCATGCCATCGGCCACCAGCCACACGCCCAGCTCGCTGTCACCGTAATAGGTGTCCTCGTTGAGCTCGCGGCGCAGGCCGGGATGGGTGAGATGTCCGAATTCGATCATGGTGTGCGGGGCGGAGTAGCGCGGGGGAGAGGGCATCATCACGGCGTGACCGGCATCCGGCAAGGCATGGCGGCAGGAAAATTGCGCCGCAGGCCCCAGGAGACTTGTCGGCAGCCTCACTTCCTCGTATGATGCGCGTCCCCGGTTCGCCGGGGACCACCCGGAGAGGTGGCAGAGTGGTTGAATGTACCTGACTCGAAATCAGGCAGGCGTTTATAGCGCCTCGGGGGTTCGAATCCCCCCCTCTCCGCCAGATGAAGAAGAAAGCCGCCCCCCGGGCGGCTTTTTTCGTTGTCCGGCTGGCCGCGCGCGTTGCGGGGCGGCAATGGATCTCCCCTCGGGGTGCTGCGGGTTAACATGTACGCATCACCTGCTGGAGCTCCCCCATGACTGCTGAAATCCTCGTTCCCGTGTCCTTTGGCGAACTGCTCGACAAGATTTCGATCCTGCAGATCAAGTCCGAGCGGATCAGCGACGAGGGCAAGCTGGCCAACGTGCGCAAGGAGCTGTCGGCGCTGGAGCAGACCTGGATGGCGCACCCGGCCGCGGTCAAGGACATCGCCAAGCTGCGCGGTGAACTCAAGGCCGTCAACGAGCAGTTGTGGGACATCGAGGACGACATCCGCCTGAAGGAGAAGGCGCAGGCGTTCGACCAGGGCTTCATCGACCTTGCACGCAGTGTGTATCTGCGCAACGACGAGCGTGCGCGCATCAAGAAGGCGATCAACCTGGCACTGGGCTCTGCCTACGTGGAAGAGAAGTCGTACCAGGATTACGCACAGCGCGGGTGAGATGGATCCGCCGGGCGTGGCCCGGCGCTACCGATGATCCATCGACTCAGGTGAGGTGGTCGGTCACGTAACGTTCGAAGGCGGCGATGCCGTCCTCGACCGTGATCAGTTCCATCACATCATCGAACTCGATCTTGGTGCCCCACTTGAGGTCGGCGGCCTGCTTGCCGAGATACTTGCGTGCGGCGTCGTCATAGCGGTCCACGCAATAGCGGCGATCCGAATACGGGCCGCTGCGGTGCGGGTTGCTGGCCGCGTGCAGGCCCAGCACCTTCGCTCCCATGGCATTGGCGATATGCATCGGTCCCGAATCGGGTGTCATCACCAGATTGGCGCGTGCCAGCAGCGCAGGCAGCTGCTTGAGCGTGTCCTTGCCGACCAGGTCCAGCGCCGGCGTGTGCAGCTGGGCCTGGATCGCGTCGGCCATGCTGCGTTCCAGTTCACTGCGGCCACCGCACAGCACCACCTGCCAGCCGCGCTGCGTGGCATGGTTGGCGACGGCCGCGTAGCGGTCGGCGTACCAGTTGCGGCGGACGTGGCTGGAGCAGGGCGAAATCATCAGTACCGGCCGGCCATCATCCTGCCACTGCGCCGCGGCCCACTCGAAGGCCGACTGCGGCACGGCCAGGTCCCAGCTCACGTCGGTCTGGTGCAGGCCCAGCGGCTCGCAGAAGCTGCCGATCGCATCCAGCACGTGGATGCCGGGGCGGTCCGGAATGCGTTCGTTGATGAACAACCCATGCAGGTCCTTCGAGCGGCTGCGGTCGTATCCGATGCGGCGTTCGGCCGGGATGAACGCCGACAGCAGGTTCGCGCGGAAGGCCACCTGCATCTGCAGCAGCGCCTCGAAGCGCCCCGGTGGCAGCTGCTTGCGCAGCTCCTTGACGCCGGCCATGCCGCTCTTCTTGTCGTAGGCGTGGAAGGTCACGCCCGGCAGACCCTCGAGCAACTTCTGCCCGGCCTTGTCGATGATCCAGTGGATCGGCGTGTCCGGGCGTGCGGCCTGCAGCGTACGCACCAGGGGCACCACGTGGGTGACATCGCCAAGTGCGGACAGGCGCAGAAGGCACAAGGATGAGGACGCTGATGCCATGTGTTGTTAGACTCAAAGAAATGGTCGCATTCGACGCCAATGAAGCGCTGACGCCATGCCGCGAGGGTCGCGGCATCGGGGCCATTCTGTTCGACCGCGAGCGCCTGCGGCAAGCCGACATCGGCCTGTTCTCTCCCCAGCACTGGGGCAGCCGGGCCCGGCCGGTGGGCGAGGGGGGGCGTGGCAGCGCCTGGTTCGTGGACGCGCCGTTCGGCCCCAGCGTGCTGCGCCACTACCTGCGAGGTGGCCTGGTGGCCAGGATCAGCCACGACCAGTACCTGTGGCGGGGCGCCGACCGGACCCGCAGTTTTGCCGAGTTCCGGCTGATGCGGGCCCTGCGCGCGCTGAAGCTGCCGGTTCCCCGGCCGGTGGCGGCTTTCTACATGCGGCAGGGCATGCGCTACCGGGCGGCGATCCTGATGGAACGGATCGAAGGGGTGCGTTCGCTGGCCGACCGCGCGCTGGTTGCCGGACGTGGCGCGCCGTGGGAAGAGACCGGTCGGCTGATCGCCCGCTTCCACCGTGCCGGCCTGGACCATGCCGACCTCAACGCGCACAACATCCTGTTCGACAGCAACGGCCATGGCTGGCTGATCGACTTCGATCGTGGCGTCATCCGCATTCCGGCCACCGCCTGGCGGGAGCGCAACCTCAAGCGCCTGCTGCGCTCGTTGATCAAGCTGCGCGGCGAGCGCAGCGTAGAGGACGTGCAGAAGGACTACGCGCGGCTGCGCCGCGCCTATGACATGGCCTGGAACCGGGGCACCTGATGGACTGGTCGTTGCGTTTCCTCGGCGTCGGCAATGCGTCGGCGGTCGAGTTGGGATCACCGATGTCGGTGATCGAGCGCGAAGGTCGGCCGTGGTTGACGATCGACTGTGGCGGGGAAGGCCTGACCGCCTTCAGGGCGCACTACGGCCACATGCCGCAGGCGCTGTTCATCACGCATGTCCACCTGGACCATGTGGCCGGTTTCGAGCGGCTGTTCGTGGATACCTACTTCAACGCGCAGCGGCGTGGGAAGGTGCGCCTGTATGTGCCGGCCACCGTGGTGCCGCTGCTGCACAGGCGCATCGGCGATTACCCCAATGTGCTGGCCGAGGGCGGTGCCAATTTCTGGGATGCGTTCCAGTTGGTCGTGGTCGGCGACGCGTTCTGGCATGAAGGCGTGCGCCTGGAAGTATTCCCGGCACGCCACCACTGGCCGGAGACCGCCTATGGGTTGCGCCTGCAGGGCGCGCTGACTTGGAGCGGTGATACCCGGCCGATCCCGGAGATGCTGGCGCGGTACGCCAGTGACAACGAGCTGATCGCCCACGACTGCGGCCTGCACGGCAATCCATCGCATACCGGGGTCGATGATCTGGAGCGCGAGTACAGCGCTGAGCTGCAGGCGCGGATGATGCTGTACCACTACGCCAGCGTGGCCGATGGTGCTGCGCTGGCCGCGCGCGGACACCGCGTGGCACAGCCGGGCCAGTGCGTGCCGCTGGCGACCCCGACCGCGCCGCACGTGCTGGCGCAGGATCCGCCGTGAATACCTCTGGCCAGCCTGCCGACGCGGCGCTGGCGGCCGAGCTGGAACATCTGGAACGCGCGCTGCACACCCCGCAGGTGCGCGGTGATCGCGCGCGGCTGTCGGAACTGCTGGATGAGGATTTCAGCGAGATCGGCAGCTCCGGCCAGTGCTATGGCCGTGCGGCTGCGCTGGCGGAGATTCCGCTGGAGCGGGCGCAGGTGCAGATCGAATCGGAGCAGTACGCGGTCTCGTTGCTGGCACCAGACCTGGCCCAGGTGCGTTATCGCAGCCGCTACCACCTGGATGGCCAGCCGCAGCGCTGGGTGCTGCGCAGTTCGTTGTGGCGCAGGCATGGGCAGGGATGGCGGGTGGTATTCCATCAAGGGACGCCCGAAGCACGGTAGCGCCGGGCCACGCCCGGCGAGGGGGCCAACCAGGGTTGACCTCTACCAGAGCGCGGCACTGCCAGAAAGGCGATGGCCCCGCCGGCTGACCTCGGCGCCCGCGTCGATCGATACCGTTGCTGCCTTCCGGCCCTGGCGGGGTTTTCGACCTAGCGTCGCGAGGGGCCGACGGGGCCACCATAGAGACGTTGGCCGCCCGGAGGCGGCCTGTTCACGGATCAGGGGAAGCAGCGCAGGGTGCGCCGGAGACCACAGCCGGACTGCACATCGGCTGGCCGATGGCAGGCGCGCATTCTAGCGCAGGCATGCGTATCGACGCCAGCGCCATGCGCTGAATCTGCTGTAACCCGCGGCGCGTATTCGCGGCCGGGCGGCGCGGGCGTTGCTAGAATCCCGGGCCAGGAGGAACGACCTCCCCCGCATCGGGAATCAATGACCAGGACGGCCTGGCCCTGCCAAGAGGAGGGCCGTCATGGCCTGGATCTATCTGTTGTTCGCTGGCCTGCTGGAAATCGTATGGGCCGTGTCGATGAAGCAATCGGAAGGCTTCACCAGGCTCACTCCCACCCTGGTCACTCTCGCCGGCATGATCGCCAGTTTCTGGCTGCTGGCCGTGGCCATGCGCAGCCTGCCGCTGGGAACGGCTTACACGATCTGGACAGGCATCGGCGCGGTCGGTGCCTTCGTGGTCGGCATCGTGTTCCTGGGTGAACAGGTCAGCCCGATGCGGATCGGCGCGGCGGTGCTGATCGTGTCGGGGCTGGTGCTGATGAAGCTGTCCAGCAGCTGAGATTGGGCGCAGTTTCCTGGACAACCGACTGCCCACCAAATAAAAAAGCCGCCCGATGGGCGGCTTTTTCATTCATCTGGCGGAGAGAGGGGGATTCGAACCCCCGAAGCGCGGTTTAGACGCTTACACACTTTCCAGGCGTGCTCCTTCAACCACTCGGACACCTCTCCGGATCCCTGCCATCGGCAAACGCCTCAGCAGGGGCGCAGATTCTAGCGGGCGGCGCGGCAGGACACAAGCACCCATTCAGGGCGCGTCGCAGGCGGAGGGGGATGGACAGGCGTGGCACAATGGAGCATCCGATGGAAGACGGTGGCCTGATGTCCTATCTCGTCCTTGCCCGCAAGTGGCGTCCGAAGCGTTTTGCCGAGCTGGTGGGCCAGGAACACGTGGTCCGTGCGCTCAGCAATGCGCTGGACAGTGGCCGGGTCCACCACGCGTTCCTGTTCACCGGTACCCGCGGTGTGGGCAAGACCACCATCGCGCGCATCTTCGCCAAGTCGCTGAACTGCGAGCAGGGCACCAGTGCCGATCCGTGCGGCCAGTGCCCGGCCTGCCTGGACATCGATGCCGGTCGTTACATCGACCTGCTGGAGATCGACGCCGCGTCCAATACCGGCGTGGATGACGTCCGCGAGGTGATCGAGAACGCGCAGTACATGCCCTCGCGCGGCAAGTACAAGGTCTACCTGATCGACGAAGTGCACATGCTCTCGAAGGCGGCGTTCAACGCGCTGCTGAAGACGCTGGAAGAGCCGCCGGAGCACGTCAAGTTCCTGCTGGCCACCACCGATCCGCAGAAGCTGCCAGTCACCGTGCTCAGCCGCTGCCTGCAGTTCAACCTCAAGCGCCTGGATGAGGACCAGATCCAAGGGCAGATGACCCGCATCCTGGCGGCCGAGGAGATCGAAGCCGACGGCAGTGCCATCGTGCAGCTGGCCAAGGCCGCCGACGGCAGTCTGCGCGACGGTCTGTCGCTGCTGGACCAGGCCATCGCCTACGCCGGCGGTGCGCTGCGCGACGATGTGGTGCGCACCATGCTGGGGACCGTCGATCGCACCCAGGTGGCAGCGATGCTCGATGCCCTCGCCGAAGGTGACGGGTCGCGCCTGTTGCAGGTGGTGGCGGCACTGGCGGAATTCTCGCCCGACTGGAGTGGCGTGCTGGAGGCCTTGGCCGAAGGCCTGCATCGCATCCAGGTGCAGCAGCTGGTACCCGGTGTTGCCGCCGCGGCTGAAGGCCTGGACGCGGCAGCGTTCGCCGGGCGGCTGCGTCCGGAGGTGGTGCAGCTCTGGTATCAGATGGCCCTGAACGGCCGTCGCGACCTGTCGCTGGCGCCGAGCCCGCGCGCGGGCTTTGAAATGGCCGTGCTGCGCATGCTGGCGTTCCGCCCGGCAGCGTCGGTGCCGCCGGTGCCGCGTTCGGTGGATGCCGCCGGCGGTGCCGCCGGGGGGGCGATGCCCGGTGGTGGGGCGGGTGCTGGCAGCCAGGAAACGGCCCCGGTGGCCGCCGCTGCCGCGATCCCCGCCCGCGTGCCTGCGCAGGCCGCCCCACGCGAACCCGACCCGGAGCCAGAGCCGGCGCCCGAACCCGAACCTGATCCGGCGCCTGAGCCGAAGCCGGTTCCGGTCGAAGAACCGGTGTCGCCGCCGCCGGTCAAGGCCGACGGCATCCCGGTGCCGGTGGCCGTCGATGATCTTCCGCCGTGGGCCACGGACGAGGCCGAGGCCCGCGACCAGGCACTGGCTGCGGATGTCGCCACGCCGGACGCGGCCATGGTCGCGCCCTGGCATGAGCCGTCGCCTCCGGTCGCTGCATCAGCCGCGCCCGAGCGTCCGTTCCGTTCCGAGGGCATCGTCATCGCTCCACCTGCGCCCGTCGCGTCGGCGGAGACGGGCGCGCGGGCTGACATCGGCGAGCTGGCGACGGCGGAAGACTGGCTGGACCTGGTCGCCAACAGCGGCCTGAGCGGGCCTTCACGGCAGCTTGCGGCCAATGCCGCCTTCATCTCCTGCCGGCAGGGGACCTTGAAACTGGGGCTTTCGCCCGGATTTGAGTACCTGCGCTCGGAACGCGCGCTGGCCGCTCTTGGCGAAATGCTGGAAAAGGCCTTGGGGCACGCGCTGAAGATCGTGGTCGAGACCGTGGAAAACGAACACGTTCCGGCCGAGACCCTGCACCAGCGCGCCGATCGCCAGCGCGGCGAGCGGCAACAGGTGGCAGAGGCTGTTTTCATGGACGATCCGGAAGTGCAGGTGCTGATCCAGCAACACGGCGCCCGGGTCGTTTCCGATTCCATCCGTTCTTTTGACGAGTAAGACACTATGCGCGGCAACATCGCCCAACTGATGCAGCAGGCCCAGAAGATGCAGGAGAACCTGCAGAAGGCCCAGGAAGAAATCGCCAGGATCGAAGTGACCGGCAGTGCCGGCGGTGGCATGGTCAGCGTGACGCTGACCGGTGCCAAGGAGTGCCGCAAGGTGCGCATCGACCCGTCGCTGGCCAGTGACCCGGAGATGCTGGAAGACCTGATCGCCGCGGCGTTCAACGATGCCTCCAACAAGATCGATGCCGAATCGAAGTCGAAGATGGGTTCGGCTACCGCCGGCATGCAGCTTCCGCCGGGCATGAAGCTGCCGTTCTGATCGTCGGCGCGGTGCCCGCGTTGCCGGGTGCCGCGCACACCCATAAAGCCAGAAGCTGCCGTGTCCGCACCCCTGCTTGAACAATTGATCGATGCGCTGCGGGTGCTGCCTGGCGTGGGCCAGAAGACCGCGCAGCGCATGGCCTACCACCTGCTGGAACGCGAACGCGACGGCGGCCAGCGCCTGGCCGAGGTGTTGGCGCTGGCCGTAGAGCGCATCGGCCACTGCGCGCAGTGCCGCGATTTCAGTGAAACCGAACTGTGCCCGACCTGCGCCAACGGCAGCCGCGAGCGCAGCCAGCTGTGCGTGGTGGAATCGCCCGCCGACCGCCTTGCCATCGAGAATGCCACCGGCTTCCGGGGTGTCTACTTCGTGCTGCAGGGGCGTCTGTCGCCGCTCGACGGCATCGGTCCGCGCGACCTGGGCCTGGAGCAGCTGGAGCAGCGCCTTGGCGAAGGCGAAGTGCAGGAGCTGATCATCGCCACCAGCGCCACCGTCGAGGGAGAGGCCACCGCGCATTATCTGGCGCAGCTGGCGCGGGCCCGCCAGGTCCGGCCGAGCCGGTTGGCGCAGGGGCTGCCGCTGGGGGGCGAACTGGAGTACGTGGATCGCGGCACGCTGTCGCACGCGTTCGGCACCCGCAGCGAATTCCGCGATTGACGGCCTGGCCCTTTGAAGGGCGGGGGTTGCCTACAATGCAGGCGACATTTCACCGAGGCCGACCATGAGCAACGAAACCCTTTTCAGCAGGATCATCCGTCGCGAGATTCCGGCCACCATCGTCTATGAAGACGAAGACGTGCTGGGCTTCAAGGACATCGCGCCGCAGGCGCCGGTGCACGTGCTGTTCATTCCGAAGAATGAAATCATTCCGACCCTGGACGACCTGCAGCCTTCGCAGGCGCACCTGATCGGCAAGCTGGCCCTGGCGGCGGCCGACTATGCGCGCCGCGAGGGCTTTGCCGAGCAGGGCTACCGCATCGTGATGAACTGCCGTGAGGATGCGGGGCAGACCGTGTTCCACATCCACATGCATCTGCTGGCCGGCGCGCCGCTGGGCCATTTCGGCGCGCCCGGGAAGTAAGCGCCCGCCGGCGCGATGCCGTGCAAGCAGAAGGCCGCCCGGTGGGCGGCCTTCTGCGTCATGCGTACCGGAGGGGGGTTACCACCAGCCCCAGCGGCCGTAGCCCCAGTACGGGCCATACGGGCCCGGGCCCCAGGGGCCATAGGGGTAGGGCACGACGTCGACCTGTCGCTGCTCCGGCCACAGGTAGATCACATCGGCCGACAGCTTCGGCAGGCGATAGTCGTACTCGCCGATGCGGGTGTTCTGGTAGCCATCGATCTTGCCGATGAAGGTCACGTCACGGCCGGGCTCAAACACCGCCGGATCGTAGAAGCCGGAGCGGCAGGCGATGAAGCGGCCGTCGCTGGCATCGGACGAGGTGGTGTTCGGGCGGCCGGAGGCGTTGAGCGGGCGCGAGATCATCTGGAAGCAGGTCTCGCCCTGGCCGGGCTTGGTTTCGATGATGCGGCCGCCCCAGCGCACGGGCGTGCCGACCTGCTGGGTGGCGACTGAATCGCGCGGGGAGACCAGGCTGAACTGTCCCTGCAGCGGCTTTGGGGCCGTGGCGCAGGCCGACAGGGCCAGCGTGGCCACAGCGGTGAGAAGGAACTTGGTGTTCATGGGGAGGCTCCGGAAGTCGGGCGATGCCTGCGCAGGTCCCGCAATAATGAAGCGAGGTCGGTGCAAGTTCCAGCGTAGCGCGCGTCGGCGAAACGCTGGCTGAGTGCCAGCAGGGCCGGATCGGGCCGGCACGCATGGACGCGACGGGCCCAGAGCAGTGCCGGCTCGTGCGGTTCGCGGGCCAGGCCGAGCCGGGCGTAGCGCCGGCCCAGGCGGTGCCAGGCGCGCAGCAGCGGGTCGCGTTCGCGCTCGCCACGGGCCAGCAGCCATGCCATCCACAGCACGGCTGCCAACGCGGCCATCACGAAGCCTGACAGCAACTGTCCCGGCTTGATGTCGTCCAGGCCCAGGGGCTTGAACAGCTGCTGCTGGCGGCGCGCATCGAAGGACAGCACCAGGTCGTTCCAGCCACGGCGCAGCCAGTCGCCCATCTGACCCAGCTGCAGCCAGCGCTGCTGCAGCGGATTGCCGGCGTCTGCCAGCAGGCGATCGTCGAGGGTATCCAGGATGCGTTCTGGGGCGACGGCCGCCGTTGGATCGACCCGCACCCAGCCCCGTTGCGGCAGCCAGACCTCGGCCCAGGCGTGGGCATCCATCCGCCGCACAACCCAGTAGTCGCCCACCCGGTTGCGCGTGCCGCCGGCGAAGCCGGTCACCACGCGGGCCGGAATGCCTGCGTTGCGCATCAGCACCACGAAGGCCGAGCTGAAGTGCTCGCAGAAGCCTGCCTTGTAGCCGAACAGGAATTCATCGATGGGGTCGCGGCCGGCCACGGGCGTGTCCAGCGTGTAGGAGAAATCGGTGGTGATCCACTGCAGTGCGCGACGTACCACGGCCTCATCGTTGCTGCCCGCCTCCTGCCGCCACTGCCGGGCGAGGGTGGCGGTGCGTGGATTGAAGCCGGCCGGCAACTGCAGCGCTGCGCGTCGCAGGTAGGGGGGGAGCGCGCTGTCGAAGTGCTGCGGCGGCGCCGAGTGCAGGCGCCACCGGCTCAGCGCCGACAGCGTGCGGTCGCTGAGCAGGCTCATGTCCGCATCCAGCGTGCTGCCTTCCGGCGCACGGGTGGGCAGATCCAGTGCCACCAGCTGGCGGCGGTCGGTCGGCTCGTAGTCGATCTGGTAGTCCCAGCCGCGCGCACCGGCATCGACGATCGCGGGTGGGCGCTGCGTGCGGGCACGGTCACGGGTCCAGCGTCGGCCATCGAAGTCGGTCAACACCGGTCCTCGCCAGTAGCGCTGGTCCGGCTCGGGTACGGCGCCGAAGAACTGCACCCGCAGCGCAGGTGTGTCGTCGGCCATCAGGTCCAGCCACTGCCCCGGCTCCATGCTGTCGGACAGGCCCGGCGTACTGACCGCGCGTTCGGGTACGCCCCACAGCGGCGTGGACAGACGCGGAAACAGCCAGAACGACGCCAGCGCCAGTGGCAGGCCCAGCGCCAGCAGCCGGCCGACGCCCTTCAGCTGGCCGCGCAACGGCAAGGCGTCGGCGTGGCCCTCGCCCTGTGCCAGGCGCTGCAGGGCCAGCAGTGCACAAAGGCCGGCCAGCGCCGCCAGCAGCGTGGTCAGCGGGCCCTGGTCCAGCAGGAAGGCGGCGAATGGCGAGAACAGCGCAAAGCCCAGCAGGCTGCGTGCATCGCGCAGGCCGCGCAGCTCGCTGGACTTGATTGCAAGCATCGCGGCGAGCAGTGCGCAGCCGGTATCGCGTCCGGGACGGACCAGGCCCATCTGCCAGACGATGGCGGCCAGCATGCCCAGCACGAGCAGCAGGCGCACCGGCATCGGCAACACGCGTCGCCACGACAGCGCGGCCGTCAGCAGCGCAGCCAGCGCGATCACCGTGGCCAGCATCGGCGGCAACTGCAGCAGCAGTGGCAGCAGCGCAAGCGCAGCGCTGGCCAGGGTCCAGGTGCGGGCGTTGCGGTCGAGCGTGGGCGCGGCGTCAGTCATGCGGCATCAGCGCCAGCGCGCGCAGGCAGAGATGGTGATGGCTGGCGCCCTGTCCCGGCCCCAGTGGCGGATGCGAGGGCAGCAGCAGGGTGTAGCGGCGACCGCCGCGTTCGGCCATGTCGATCCAGCGCGCCAGGCGTGCGATGCGCGCTTCGGTCGGCAGTGGCGCCAGCGTGTGCCAGTCCAGCACGACCTCGATGCCGACCGGCTTTTCGTACTCACGGACCAGCAGGCTGTCGCGGCGCGCGGAGTGCTTCCAGGCAATGCTGCGTGGCGCGTCTCCGGCGCGGTAGGGGCGCAGCTGGTGCAGCTCTTCGCCGCTGGCGTGGGCGCGGGTGTGCAATGGATCGTTGCCGCGCTCCGGCAGCGCGGGGGCCAACGCTTCGGCCAGGGGATACACCAGCAATGGCTGTTGCGGCCACACCCACGACCACGCACGGACCAGGCCCAACGGTTGCGTGGTGGACAGGCGGATGCGCGACAGCTCCCGCCAGCCGCGACGTTCGCTGGGGACGTCCAGCTCCACTTCGCCGCGCCCCTGTGCCGGCAGCGAGGTCCAGGCCTGGCTGTCGCCCAGTTGCAGGTGCAGCCCCTGTCGTGGCCGCGGATCACGCAGCGACAGGTCCACGCGCAGCCGCAGCGGCTGGCCGGCAGGCACCGGCTCGGCGGAGATCGCATCGATCTGCACGCCCGACAACTGCAGGTGCGCGGCAATGGCGCTGGCGATTGCCGCCGCCGCCAGCAGCAACGCCAGCAGCAACGCGGGGTTGTTGTTGTAGTTCAGCGCACCCAGCAGCATCGCTGACAGCAGCGTGGCGACGAACAGGCCGAAGCGTGTAGGCAGCACGTAGATGCGGTGGCGGTTCAACCGCTGCGGCAGTGCTTCCGGCGCACGCGGGCGTGCCAGCAGCTGCAGCCGCGCCCAGCGCGAGGCCACGCTCAGTCCACCGTGACGGTCTGCAGGATCGCGCGTGCCAGCGCAGGCCCGGAGCTGGACTCGGCTTCGGCCACCAGTCGATGCCCCGCCACCGCCACGAACAGCGTCTGCACGTCTTCGGGAATGACATGGCTGCGGCCGAGCAGCAGCGCATGCGCCCGGGCTGCACGCAGCAGCGCCAGTCCGGCACGAGGCGACAGCCCTACGCGCACGCCTGCATGCTGGCGGCTGCGGGTCAGCAGGGCCTGCACGTAGTCGACCAGCGCGTCGCTGGCGTGGACCTGGCCTACGGCCTCACGCAATGCCCGCACCTGCACTTCGTCCAGTTTCGGCATCGCACGTGCGATCAGGTCGCGGCGATCGGTGCCGCGCAGCAGCTCGCGCTCGGCCTGCGGGCTGGGATAGCCCATCGCCAGCCGCAGCAGGAAACGGTCCAGCTGCGAGTCGGGCAAGGGGAACGTGCCCGACAGGTCCACCGGATTCTGGGTGGCGATCACGAAGAAGGGGTCCGGCAGCGCATGCGTCTGTCCATCCAGTGTCACCTGCTGTTCGGCCATGGCCTCCAGCAGCGCGCTCTGCGTGCGTGGTGGCGCGCGGTTGATTTCATCGGCCAGCAGCACATGGGTGAACACCGGGCCGGGATGGAACTGGAACTGGCGACTGCCTGCCTCATACACCGATACGCCAAGCACATCGGCCGGCAACAGGTCCGAGGTGAACTGCACGCGCTGGAATCCCAGGCCCAGACTGCTGGCCAGCGCGTGGGCCAGCGTGGTCTTGCCGAGGCCGGGCAGGTCCTCGATCAGCAGATGTCCACCGGACAGCAGAGCGACGAAGGCGAGCCGCACTTCCGGAACCTTGCCCAGCACCAGCGCGTTGACCTGATCCTGGGCCTCCCGCAGGGACTGGCGCAGTTGATCGGTTAGCATGCTGGGACTGGGGGACGAAGCTGGCATGATCGTCTCTGATCTGGAATCTCCTCGATTATCCATAGAGCAATGCAGGGCGAACAGCGCGCACGGACGATTTTTCTCTGGTTATGGACGCTGGTCACAGCGGCCAAGCTGGTGGTGGCCGCGCGCCTGCCACTGTTCGTCGATGAAGCGTTCTACTGGCAGGAAGGCCAGCACCTGGCGGCGGCCTATTCCGATCTGCCGGGCCTGACCGCGTGGATGGCGCGGCTGGGCGTGGAGATCGGCGGTCATCACGTGCTGGCCCTGCGCCTGCCGTTCCTGGCGATAGGTGCATTGCTGCCCTGGCTGGTTTCGCGCATCGCCACGCGCTGGTTCGGTGCCGTGGCCGGTTGGCAGGCAGGCAGCCTTACTCTGCTGATGCCACTGTCGGCCACGCTGGGGCTGCTGGCGGTGCCGGACGTACCCATGGCGCTGGCGGCCGTGCTGTGCCTGCACGCGGGTGCGCGCCTGCTGCACAACGTGGACGCATCATCGGCGATGAAGCTGGCGTTGGGCCTGCTGATCGGTGCGCTCAGCCACTATCGCTTCATCGGCGTGATCGGCGTCGGCTTCATCGCGTTGCTGGCGTTGCCGCAGGGCCGGCGCATGCTGGCCGATCCGCGGGTCTGGGTCGCGCTGGCCATCGGTGTACTGGCCTGGTTGCCGTTGCTGGCGTGGAATGCGGACAACCACGATGCCGGGCTGAAGTTCCAGGTGGTCGAGCGCCATCCCTGGGCGTTCGAGTGGGGTGGGCTGTGGTTCCTGGTGATCCAGCCGATGCTGGTCACCCCCATCCTGTGCATCGCGATGTGGAAGGTGGCGCTGGCCGGCACGCGCAGCGGTGGTGGTGCGCGCGTGCAGTGGCGCTACTTCGGGCTGGTGGGCGGCGTATCGACGCTGGGCATCTTCCTGCTGGGGTTCTTCACCGATGTCGAGCGCATCAGTTTCCACTGGCCGCTGCCGGGCTACCTGGCGCTGCTGGTCGCGGTACCGGTGGTGCTCAATGGATGGCCGCGCTGGCTGCGCAGGACAGGGTGGTGGCTGGCAGGGCTGGGCATGGTGCTGGCGTTCGGCTACTACCTGATGGCATCCACGCCGGCACTGCGCGAGCAGATGGCCGGCAGCAAGTACTACCCGCGCAATTTCGCCGGCTGGGAGCCGTTGGCCAAGGCGGTCCGCGAGGAACTGCAGCAGATGCCGGAAGGCACGCGTGTCCTGGCCGGCAACTTCAAGGTGGGGGCCGAGCTGGGCTTCCAGCTGGGCGATGGCGATATCGAAGTGTTGCCGCACCCGCTCAACGACAAGCATGGCCGCACGGCGCAGCTGGCGCAGTGGAACCTGGTGCATGCCGGTGAGCGCACCGCGCCCATGCTGCTGGTGCTGTCACCCAGCGACCAGCGGTACCGCGAGCTGCTGGACCGCTATCACGCGGTCTGCGAACAGGTGGGGCCGCTGCCGGCACCACGGATTGTCAGCAGTGACCACGGCTTCCAGCGCTTCCTGCTGTTCCGCCTGCCGGCGCAGCGCGCGCCGGGGCCCTGCGTGACGCCGGCGATGGCGTGGCTGGATGCGCCGTCCAATGGCGAGAAGGTGTCCGGCACGCTGGCGATCCGGGGCTGGGCCTTCAAGGATGGCGTCGGCCTGGCGCGCGTGGAGGTGCTGGTCGATGGCCGTTCGATCGGCGATGCACGCTACGGTCGCGAGTTCGACCTGCGCCCGGCCTGGCCGGACAGCACCGATCCGCAGCATCCGGCCGTGGGCTTCGATGCCAGCCTCG
Source organism: Stenotrophomonas sp. YJH_SMC_36 (assembly GCF_059369935.1). Classification (NCBI taxonomy): domain Bacteria; kingdom Pseudomonadati; phylum Pseudomonadota; class Gammaproteobacteria; order Lysobacterales; family Lysobacteraceae; genus Stenotrophomonas; species Stenotrophomonas sp. YJH_SMC_36. The sequence continues at coordinate 104,740 of NZ_JCAFTD010000007.1, forward strand.
ATACCTCCGTGCTGGCACCGGGCAAGCACTGGCTGGGCCTGCGCCTGTACGGCCACGACGGCAGCGTGGAAGCATGGCAGGAGCAGCCGTTCGTGGTGGAGAAGCGCTGAAGGCGCTACCCGGGGCTCAGGGCACCCGGAATCCGGCCCTGCGCAGCAGGCCGCACAGAGCGATCAGGGGCAGGCCGACCAGCGCAGTGGGATCGCGGCTGTCGATGGCTTCGAACAGGCTGATGCCCAGTCCTTCGCATTTGAAGCTGCCGGCACAGTCAAGGGGCTGCTCGGCAGCGACATAACGGGCGATTTCCGCGGCATCAAGATGACGGAAGCGCACTTCCGTCAGATCCAGCGCTGCGAAAGATTCTCCGTCCCGTGTGAGATTGAGGGCGGTGTGGAAGCGTACGGTGCGTCCGGCCATGGCCGCCAACTGCGCACAGGCGGCATCGACCGTGCCTGGCTTGCCCAGCGGCCGGCCTTCCAGATCGGCGACCTGGTCCGAGCCGATCACCCAGGCGCCCGGGTGGCGGGCGGCCACATCGGCCGCCTTGGCCGCGGCCAGGCGTACCGCCAGATCCAGCGGGGCTTCACCGCTCAACGGCGTTTCATCCACCTCCGGGCGCGCGCACTCGAACGGCAGGGCCAGCCGCTGCAGCAGTTCGCGGCGGTAACGGGAGGTGGAGGCCAGGACCAGGGTCATGCAACAATACCGGGGCAGGGTGCGGCAGTCTGGCCCGGCCTGACTGCCAGCGGCAAGCCTCATGTGGCGGGCATTTGACAGCCGCCGCCCGGATCCTTAGTATTCAGCGGCTTATGTCCGCGAACGTGCCCGAAACGCTGGATGCCTGGCGGATGGTTGTAGCGCGAAGGCGCTTCGACGGTCAGGTGTCCCTGGCTGAATTGACCCGCCTGCAGGGGTTGGTCGCAGATACCGACGGCGAGTGCGTGTACTCGCTTGAGTTCGGTCGCGACGACGTCTTGCGGGTATCCTATGTGGAACTGACCATCGACACCGCGCTGCCGCTGACCTGTCAGCGCAGCATGCAGCGATTCCTGTTGCCGGTGAAGGTGACCCAGAGGCTTGGCCTGATCCGCGACGAGGACGAGGAATCGTCCCTGCCGGAGGAATACGAGGCGTTGCTGGTGCCGGAAGATGGCCAGCTGCGTCCGCTGGACCTGGTCGAGGACGAACTGGTGCTGGCGGTGCCGGTGGTACCGCTGTCACCCGACGGTGAAGCAGTCGACAAGGACTGGGCACCGAGCGAAGAAGAAACGAAGAAGGCCAACCCGTTCGCGGCGTTGGCGGCGTTGAAGAAACAATAGCAGCCGGTTGTCGTCGGCGGCTGCGGCGAAAGCGAAAAGTGTGCTGGGCGCTGGCGTCCTGTGCGACGAAACGACGAAGCAAAACGAACCGAGTTTGGAGCAATCCCATGGCTGTCCAGAAATCCCGTGTTACCCCGTCCCGTCGCGGCCAGCGTCGTTCGCATGACGCCCTGAGCGCCAAGCAGCTGTCGACCGACCCGACCACCGGTGAAGTGCATCTGCGTCACCACATCACTGCCGACGGTTTCTACCGTGGCAAGAAGGTCATCCAGACCAAGACCTCGGCCGTCGAAGAAGATTGATGTGCCGGGAAGGCCGCTGCCCGACGGGCAGCGGCCTTTGCCTTCTTTCCCCGGGCGTGCCGGTGATCGGCGGCCCGCGCAACAGGAAACATGATGAGCAAGCGGATCTACTCGAGGATCGCGGGCACCGGCAGCTATTTGCCGGAAAAAGTCCTGACCAACGCCGACCTGGAAAAAATGGTCGAAACCTCGGACGAGTGGATCCAGACGCGCACCGGTATTCGTGAGCGGCACATTGCGGCCGAAGGCGAGACCACCAGCGATCTCGGCTACCAGGCTGCGCTGCGTGCGCTTGAAGCGGCGGGCATCGACGCTTCCCAGCTCGACATGATCGTGGTCGGCACGACCACGCCTGATCTGATTTTCCCGTCCACCGCGTGCCTCATCCAGGCCAAGCTCGGTGTGGCCGGTTGCCCCGCCTTCGACGTCAACGCGGCCTGCTCGGGCTTCGTGTTCGCGCTGAGCGTGGCCGACAAGTTCATCCGTTCCGGCGACTGCAGGCACGTGCTGGTGATCGGCGCGGAAACCCTGACCCGCATCGTCGACTGGAACGACCGCACCACCTGCGTGCTGTTCGGTGATGGTGCTGGCGCCGTCGTGCTCAAGGCCGACGAGGAAACCGGCATCCTCAGCACGCATCTGCACTCTGATGGCAGCAAGAAGGAACTGCTGTGGAATCCGGTCGGCGTTTCGGCCGGTTTCAAGGACGGCGCCAATGGCGGCGGCACCATCAACATGAAGGGCAACGACGTGTTCAAGTACGCCGTCAAGGCGCTGGACTCGGTCGTGGACGAGACCCTGGCCGCCAATGGCCTGGACAAGTCGGACCTGGACTGGCTGATCCCGCACCAGGCCAACCTGCGCATCATCGAAGCCACCGCCAAGCGGCTGGAAATGTCGATGGACCAGGTCGTGGTCACCGTCGACCAGCATGGCAACACCTCGTCCGGCTCGGTGCCGCTGGCGCTGGACGCTGCGGTCCGCTCGGGCCGCGTCGAGCGCGGTCAGCTGCTGCTGCTGGAAGCCTTTGGTGGCGGCTTCACGTGGGGTTCGGCCCTGTTGCGCTATTGATAGTGCAAGTTACGACAACGTGAAGTCTGTCGTTGCGGCCCTCCGGGGCCGTAACGCGTTTAAGGAGGTCCTGTCATGGTTGAGCCCATCGTCATCGACGGGCAGCGCGCCTGGCTGAAGCAGTACGGCAAGGGAAGCCGAGCCATGGCCCTGGGCCTGCTCAATTTCGTCGCCCGCCGGTTCCAGCTGGACGCGCTGCGCCCGCCGCCGCACCGGGGCGGAGACGCCGCACGCGAGGTCGAGGCCCGCCGCCTGGGCGAACTGCAGGCACAAGGGGTGAACGTGCCCGACGTGATCGGCAGCGGCCATGCCGCGCTGGTGATCGGGGACAACGGCAGCTCGTTCAACACCTGCCTGCGCGAGGCCGACGACGCCGGGCGGGACCGGCTGGTGATGGCCGCAATGCGGGCACTTGCCGAAGCACACAGCCGTGGCGCCTATTTCGGCCAGCCGCTGCCGCGCAACCTCACCTGGGATGGTGAGCGGGTCGGTTTCATCGACTTCGAGGAAGATCCGCTGGAAGTGATGGATCTGGCCGAAGCCCAGGCGCGCGACTGGCTGATGTTCGGCTATGGCGTGGCCAAGTACTACGCCGACCGGCCCGACTGCCTACAGGCGATGATGGCCGAGGCGATCGGCACCGTGCAGGCGCCGGTACGCGAGCACGTGCACGCTGTGAGCGGCCGCCTGCAGCGCCTGGCCCGGGTCTGCATGAAGCTCGGACGCTCGGCGCGCACGCTGGCCCATTCGATCTTCATCGCGCACGGCGCCACCACCATGGGGGTGCTGATGGTGGTCGGGCTGTGCATGGACTTCTTTGCCGATGGCGAACTGGACATTCTGCAGTTGTTCTGCTGATTGCATCCGCCGGGCATGGCCCGGCGCTACCGGAATCGTTCGCCGGCCCGGCATTGCTGGCGCGCTCCATACGCCCTGCATACGCGCACGTACAGACGACACGGCGGATTCACCCTTATCATGGCCCGCTTCGATTGCAACAAGCGGATGACCGCGTGACCGTATCCACCCTCGCTTTTGTCTTCCCCGGCCAGGGCTCGCAGTCTGTGGGCATGGTGGCCGAGCTGGCCGAGCTGCACCCGCAGGTGCGTGAGGCCTTCACCGAGGCATCCGATGGTGCCGGCGTCGACCTGTGGGCGCTGTCCCAGGGTGGCCCGGAGGAAATGCTCAACCGTACCGAATACACGCAGCCGGCCCTGTTGGCGGCGAGCATCGGCGTTTGGCGCGCCTGGAACGCCGTGGGTGGTCCGCGCCCGTCGGTGCTGGCCGGCCACAGCCTGGGCGAGTACACGGCGCTGGTCGCCGCTGGCGCGCTGAGCCTGCATGACGGTGCGCACCTGGTGCGCCTGCGCGGCCAGCTGATGCAGGACGCGGCTCCGGCCGGCGTGGGCGCCATGGCCGCCGTGCTCGGCGCCGAAGACCAGCTGGTGCTGGACGTCTGCGCCGAAGCAGCGGGCAGCCAGGTGGTGGTACCGGCCAACTTCAACTCGCCCGGCCAGATCGTGATCGGTGGCGATGCGGCAGCAGTCGACCGCGCGCTGGCGTTGCTGGCCGAAAAGGGCGTGCGCAAGGCAGTGAAGCTGGCCGTCAGCGTGCCCTCGCATACCCCGTTGATGCGCGAGGCCGCCAACCGTCTGGCCGAAGTGATGGCCGGGCTGTCCTGGCAGGCTCCGCAGCTGCCGGTGGTACAGAACGTCGATGCCCAGGTGCACGACGGCGTGGATGCCATCCGCACCGCGCTGGTCCAGCAGCTGTACCAGCCGGTGCAGTGGACCGGTTGCGTGCAGGCCCTGGCCGCCCGTGGCATCACCCAGGTTGCCGAATGTGGCCCGGGCAAGGTGCTGACCGGCCTGGTCAAGCGCATCGACAAGGCCATCGACGGCCGTTCGCTGGCCACCCCGGGCGACTTTGAAAGCGCCCGCGAGGCATGGTCGGCCTGATCGCCCCTGTTCCTGCCGACCCTGCCAGTGGCCGCTGCACGCGGCGCGGGTGGGGCGGCTGCCCCCGTCTGAGGAAACCATCATGAGCAAGCCCCTGCAGGGTGAAATCGCACTGGTCACCGGCGCCAGCCGTGGCATCGGTGCCGCCATTGCCGATCTGCTGGCCGCCCAGGGCGCCACCGTCATCGGCACCGCCACCACCGAGTCCGGCGCTGCGGCGATCGGCGAGCGCCTGGCGGCCCACGGTGGTCACGGCCGCGCGCTGAACGTTACCGATGCCGCCGCACTGGACAGCGTGCTGGATGGCATCGCCAAGGAATTCGGCCCGATCTCGATCCTGGTCAACAACGCCGGCATCACCCGCGACAATCTGCTGATGCGCATGAAGGACGATGACTGGGCCTCGATCATCGACACCAACCTGACCAGCGTGTTCCGCACCAGCAAGGCGGTCATGCGCGGCATGATGAAGGCACGCAAGGGCCGCATCATCAACATCGCCTCGGTGGTGGGCGTGACCGGCAATGCCGGCCAGGCCAACTACGCTGCAGCCAAGGCCGGCATCATCGGCTTCAGCAAGTCGCTGGCCAAGGAGATCGGCTCGCGTGGCGTCACCGTCAACGTGGTCGCGCCGGGCTTCATCGACACCGACATGACCAAGGCACTGCCGGAAGAAGCGCGCACCGCGCTGATCAACGACATCGCCCTCGAACGCCTGGGTTCGCCGGAAGACATCGCCCATGCGGTGGCCTTCCTGGCCAGCCCGGCTGCCGGCTACATCACCGGCGAAACCCTCCATGTGAACGGCGGCATGTACATGCCGTAAGCAAGGGGCGCACGGATTGCGCCGCAAGTGGTTGATCTGCGTGGATTTTTGCTGCAATGCAAGGGCGCGCCGGTTTCCACTACACTATCCCACGGCCATCGCCCTTGATGGCGACCACTTTTGAACCACAACTCCATCTGGAGCGAGATCCCATGAGCACCATCGAAGAACGCGTCAAGAAAATCGTCGTCGAACAGCTTGGCGTCAAGGAAGAAGAAGTCACCACCAGCGCATCGTTCGTCGATGACCTGGGCGCTGACTCGCTGGACACCGTCGAGCTGGTGATGGCGCTGGAAGAAGAATTCGAGTGCGAAATCCCGGACGAAGAAGCCGAGAAGATCAGCACCGTGCAGGCCGCCATCGACTACATCAAGGCCCACGTCAAGGCCTGATGTCAGACGGCAGTGCGCGTGCGGGCATCCGCCCGGCGCGCACCGCACCCCATGGGGCCGCTGTTGCGGCCCCGTGTGTTTGCGCATCACACCGAAGCAAACCGCGTTGCCCGAAAGCATCTTCGGGTCAGGAGAATCAGCAATGAAGCGTCGCGTCGTCGTAACCGGCCTGGGTATCGTCTCGCCGTTGGGCAATGATCTGGCCAGCAGCTGGGAAGGCATCACCCATGGTCGTTCGGGCATCGGTCCGCTGACCAACGTCGCCGATTCCTACCTGGAACGGTTCACCACCAAGATTGCAGGTGAGGTCAAGGGCTTCGACATCACCGCCGACAATGCACTGTTCGGCAAGTACCGGGTCAGCGGCAAGGATGCCAAGAAGATGGACCCGTTCATCCATTACGGCCTCGGTGCCTCGTTCATGGCCCTGCATGATTCGGGCCTGGAGATCACCGACGCCAATGCCGAGCGCATCGGCGCCATCGTCGGCGCCGGCATCGGCGGCCTGCTCGGCATCGAAGAGCAGACCATCGAATTCCACGAGGGCAAGAAGATCTCGCCCTTCTACGTGCCCAAGACCATCATCAACATGCTGCCGGGCCAGCTGAGCATCATCACCGGCCTGAAGGGCCCGTCGTTCTCGGCGGTTTCGGCCTGCGCCACCTCGAACCACTCGATCGGCACCGCCATGCGCATGATCCAGTACGGCGATGCGGACGTGATGGTGGTGGGCGGCGCCGAGCGCGGCTCCTCGCCGACCGCCGTGGGCGGCTTCTGCGCGATGAAGGCCATGTCCACCCGCAACGACGCACCGGAACAGGCCTCGCGCCCCTGGGACAAGGACCGCGACGGCTTCGTGCTGGGCGACGGTGCCGGCATCCTGATCCTGGAAGAGTACGAGCACGCCAAGGCCCGTGGCGCGAAGATCTATTGCGAGCTGGCCGGCTTCGGCGCCAGCTCCGACGCGTACCACATGACCGCGCCGAGCGAGAACGGCGAAGGCGCTGCCCGCTGCATGACCATGGCGTTGAAGGACGCTGGCCTGAATCCGGAACAGGTGGGTTACCTCAACGCACATGGCACCTCCACGCCGCTGGGCGACCTGGGCGAAACCATGGCGATGAAGACGGCCTTCGGCGACCACGCCTACAAGATGATGGTCAGCTCCACCAAGTCGATGACCGGCCACCTGCTCGGCGCTGCCGGCGGTGTGGAGGCGATCTTCTCGGTGATGGCTCTGCAGGACAACGTCATCCCGCCGACCATCAACCTGCAGGAGCCGGGCGAAGGCTGTGACCTGGACTACGTCCCCAATGAAGCGCGCCAGGCCAAGGTCGACGTGGTGATGTCCAATGGCTTCGGCTTCGGCGGCACCAACGGCACGCTGATCTTCAAGCGCGTCTGACCGGGTTGTCGCGTCGGGCCATGCTCGACCGGACGTGCTCCACGCACGAGGAAGCCGCCGCAAGGCGGCTTCCGTGTATCTGAATTCCCCTGCAGGCCACCATGACCCACGCCCCGCTGATCCACCCGCTGCCGCATCCGATCGATCTGCTGGCCCTGCAGCAGCAAGCGCCGGAACGTTTCCCGCTGCTGATGGAGTCCACCGCTTCCGGCACCGCGCAGGGGCGCTGGAGCCTGCTGTTGGCCGCACAGGGCGACACGCTGCGCCTGGATGCCGATGGTTGCGTGCGCGACCAGCAGGATACGGTGCAGCCCGGCAGTTTCCTGCAGGCGCTGGACCGCGCCTGGCAGCAGGCACGGCTGCCGCACGATGGCAGTCACAGCCTGCCGTTCCGCGGCGGCTGGGCCTTGATGCTCGACTACGAAGTGGCCAGCCAGATCGAGCCGGTGCTGCCGGCGCGTGCGCGCGATGATGGCCGGCCGACGGCACTGGCGCTGCGCTGCCCGGCGGCCGTGCTGCACGATCACCAGAACCACGCCAGCTTCGTCATCGCCGAAGCGGGCGAGCAGGCGCTGCTGGACTCGCTGGTGGCGCTGGCCGCGCAGGCGCTGCCGGAGGCGGGGCAGGGCTGGCAGCCGCCGCAGTCGGTCGGCGAAGACGCGCCGCAGCGCTTCACCGACGGCGTGCGCCGGGTGATCGACTACCTGCGCGCCGGCGATGTGTTCCAGGTGAACCTGTCGCGGCGCTGGAGCGCGCAGTTCGCCACGCCGGTCAGCCCGCAGGCCCTGTACGCACAGCTGCGCCGCGCCAACCCCGCACCGTTTGCCGGCCTGTTCAGTGCGTTTGGGCGGCACGTGGTCAGCTCCTCGCCGGAGCGGCTGGTATCGGTGCATGCCGGCCACGCGCAGACCCGGCCGATCGCGGGCACGCGCCCGCGTTTCGAGGGTGACGATGATGCCGCGCGCATCCAGGAGCTGGTCGGGCACCCGAAGGAGCGCGCCGAGCACGTGATGCTGATCGACCTCGAACGCAACGATCTGGGCCGCATCTGCCTGCCCGGCACCGTGGTGGTCGATGAACTGATGACGGTGGAGAGCTACGCCCATGTGCACCACATCGTCAGCAACGTCAGCGGCCATCTGCGCCCGGAGGTCACCCCCGGCGAAGTGATCGCCGCAACGTTCCCCGGCGGCACCATCACCGGCTGCCCGAAGGTGCGCTGCATGCAGATCATCAGCGAGCTGGAGCAGGTGCCGCGCGGTGCCTATACCGGGGCGTTCGGCTGGCTGAACCGCGATGGCGACCTGGACCTGAACATCCTGATCCGTACCGCCGAGGTGGACGGCCGCGAGGTCAGTTTCCGCACCGGCGCCGGCATCGTGGTCGATTCGGACCCGGACAAGGAGCTGGACGAGACCCGCGCCAAAGCGCGTGGCCTGCTGCGCGCCCTGGGCCAGCAGGGGTAGGCGATCGACCCCCGCCGGGCATGGCCCGGCGCTACCGACGCATCACCCTCCCGGTAGCGCCGGGCCATGCCCGGCGAGCGAAGCGGGGTTGAGTACCACCCCGGCCATGACCCCACACCACCGGCACGGTATCCTGCACGACGGAATCGAGTTCTGAGGTAATCCATGGCGGGAGCCAAGCGCGGGTGTCTGTTCGTGGTAACGCTGCTGGTGGTGCTGGTCGCGGTCGTGGCCGGCGCGGGCGCGTGGTTCTTCTACAAGCAGACCCAGTTCGCCGATGCCCGGATCTCCCCCTCCGCAGAGACCGTGGTGATCGCCAGCGGCGATGGCCTGAACACCGTGCTGCGCAAGCTGCGCGAGGCGGGCGTGGACGAAGGCCAGGACGCACAGTGGCAGCTGCTGGCACGCCAGCTCGACGCCGCCGGCAAGCTGAAGGTGGGTGAGTACGCGCTGGACAGCCAGCTGACCCCGCGCGAGCTGCTGCTGCGCATGCGCGCCGGCAAGGTCCTGCAGCACCGCGTCACCATCATCGAAGGCTGGAACATCCGCCAGCTGCGCGCGGCGCTGAAGCGTGCCGATCCACTGCTGCACACCACCGATGATCTTGATGATGCGGCACTGATGCAGCGCCTGGGCTTCGGCGGCCAGCATCCGGAAGGCCGGTTCCTGCCGGAGACCTACATCTACCAGCGCGGTGACAGCGACGTGGATGTGCTCAAGCGTGCGCATGCGGCGATGGAAAAGGCGCTGGACGAGGCTTGGCAGAGCCGTGCGCCGGACCTGCCGATCAACACGCCGTACGAGCTGCTGACGCTGGCATCGATCATCGAGAAGGAAACCGCGCTGGCCAGCGAGCGCCCGCAGATTGCCGGCGTGTTCATGCGCCGCCTGCAGATCGGCATGCGCCTGCAGACCGATCCCACCGTGATCTATGGCATCGGCGCGGCCTACGACGGCAACATCCGCCGCCGCGACCTGACCACCGATACGCCTTACAACACCTATACCCGTGCGGGCCTGACCCCGACCCCCATCGCCATGCCCAGCCGCGACGCGCTGATGGCCGCGGCACAGCCGGCAGCGGGGGATGCACTGTATTTCGTCGCCGTTGGCGATGGCAGTGGCGCGCACGTGTTCTCGTCCAGCCTGGACCAGCACAACGCTGCGGTAGCGCGCTACCTGCAGCAGCTGCGCCAGCAACGCACCCAGGAGACCCCGGCGCAATGAGTCCCGCGCTGCTACGTCACCCGCGTTTCGTCAGCCTGGAAGGCGGCGAAGGCGCCGGCAAGACCACTGCGATCAATGCCATCCGCGCGTGCCTGCGCCAGCATGGCCATGAGGTCGTGCTGACGCGTGAACCGGGCGGCACGCCGCTGGCCGAGCGCATCCGCAGCCTGATACTGAAGCCCGATGCCGAGATCGCCGCCGAGCCGCTCAGTGCCGAGGCCGAACTGCTGCTGGTGTTCGCCGCCCGCGCGCAGCACGTGCGGGAGGTGATCCAGCCGGCCCTGCAGCGCGGTGCCTACGTGCTGAGTGATCGCTTCACCGATTCCAGCTACGCCTACCAGGGAGGGGGCCGTGGCCTGGACCCGCAGTGGATTGCCGAGCTGGAGCGCCGTGCCGTTGGCCTGTTGCCGGGCCTGACCCTGCTGCTGGATGTGGACGTGGCGGTCGGTCGCGCGCGCGCCAATGGCCGCGACCTGTGGCCGGACCGCATCGAGAGCGAGCAGGACGATTTCTTCCAGCGCGTGCGTGAAGTGTTCCGCAGCCGCGCCCAGCAGGACCCACAGCGCTTCGCCGTGATCGACGCGGGCCAGGTGCAGGAACGCGTGGCCGCCGACGTGATCGCGCAGGTCGAGCGCTGGCTGCAGGAAGGAAAGGGCGCATGAGCACCTTCTCGCCCTGGCAGCAGCGCGCATTCGATCAGACCGTGGCCGCGCTCGACGCGGGCCGGCTGGGGCATGGCCTGTTGATCTGCGGCCCGGCTGGGCTGGGCAAGCGCGAGGTTGCACTGGCGCTGGCCGACCACGTGCTGGCGCAGGGCGATGCCGCGCACGCCACGCGCACCCGCCACCTGATCGCTGCCGGTACCCACCCGGACCTGCAGCTGGTGAGCTTCATTCCGAACAAGAGCGGCGACAAGCTGCGTACCGAGATCGTCATCGAGCAGGTGCGCGAGATCACCGACAAACTGGCATTGACCCCGCAGTACGGTGTGGCCCAGGTGGTGATCGTCGATCCGGCCGATGCGATCAACCGCTCCGCGGCCAATGCACTGCTCAAGACGCTGGAAGAGCCGCAGCCCGGCCGCTACCTGTGGCTGATCAGCAGCGACCCGGCACGCCTGCCGCAGACCATCCGCAGCCGGTGCCAGCGCCTGGAGTTCAAGCTGCCGCCGCACGAGGAAGCGCTGGCCTGGTTGCAGCAGCAGGGCCACAGCGACGCCTCCGCACGCGAAGCGCTGGACGCCGCGCGCGGCCATCCCGGCCAGGCCGACAACTGGCTGCGCGAGGACGGGCTGAGCCTGCGCCGTGAGGTGGCCCGCGACCTGGAGCAGCTGGCCACCGGCAGGACCGGCGCGGTGGAGCTGGCGCAGAAATGGTGCGGTGATGACAACGCGGCGCTGCGCCTGCGCTTCGCCGCCGACCTGGCGCTGGCCCAGGCCAGCACGGACGCCTTGACCGCGCCGGAGCGATTGCACAAGCTGGCAGCCTGGTTCGACGCTGCCAACCGCACCCGCGACCTGCTGCGCACCACGGTGCGTGCAGACCTTGCGGTGGTCGAGTTGCTGCTGGCCTGGAACAAGGTGAACGAGCGGCCTGCCGCAAGGGGAAATCGATGAGTGCCAGCAACGCCCGCCAGGGCATCCTGTCCCTGGCCGTGAAGGACAAAGCCGCGCTGTACAGCGCGTACATGCCGTTCGTGAAGAATGGCGGCATCTTCGTGCCCACGCCCAAGCGCTACTTCCTCGGCGACGAGGTGTTCCTGCTGCTGACCCTGCCCGATTCCAGCGAGCGCCTGCCGGTGGCCGGCAAGGTGATCTGGGTGACCCCGGCAGGCGCGCAGGGCAACCGTACCGCGGGCATCGGCGTGCAGCTGGCAGACGGCGCTGAAGGGGAGGGCGTGCGCCACAAGATCGAGACCCAGCTGGCCGGCCTGACCAGCTCGGACAAGCCCACCCACACGATGTGAGGCAGCGCCGGGCCACGCCCGGCGGCACGCCTTGAAAACACCCGTGAAGACGGATGTGAAAACTGTTGACGGCCTCTGAAAAGTTCCTATAATGAGCGGCTCAGCAACACACCGGGCGGTTAGCTCAGCGGTAGAGCATTGCCTTCACACGGCAAGGGTCACAGGTTCGATCCCTGTACCGCCCACCATGTTGCAGAACGAAAAAAGCCTCCAGAAATGGGGGCTTTTTTGTTATCTGATGATGCGTGCCAGCGTCGCTGCTGCGGCTGCCATCAGCCGTGCTGGTCCAGCAGATCCCGCGCGATCATCGCCGTCGCATCCAAGAGGTCGTGGCCGCTACCGGCCTGCACCACCACCGCCAACAGACCACGGCCCACCTCGGCATTGCCGCTGGTCAGTTCCATCTCGCCCTCAAAGCACAGATCGGCCAGCCACTCGTGCGCCTGTTGAAGCCCGCGCTTGCGGGTGCGGCGAAACTCCGCCAGCAGCTTCGCCTGGCCCGCGCCGTGCTCGCCGTCAGCGAGCAGGCCAATGGCGCCGCCGTGCGCAGCGCGCCAGACCTCGGGCAAAGGCCGGCCGTGCTCATCCAGCATCTCGGGTGCAAACTGTGCGCAGTACATCTCGTAGCGTTTGCCTGCTGTGCTGGCCGGCACGATACCGGCCTCGGCAAGCAGGCGTTCGGCTTCGTCGAGCTGATTGAACTTCAGGCGCAGCAGAGCGGGGCGGCTCAGTTGTCGAGCCAGCGCGTGCTGGTTGGCGGCAAACCATACGTTCCAACCCACGGTTGCGCGGCCTTCCAGTGCGGCCTTGAAGTAGTCCAGATGTTCGGCGTCCATTACGGCCTCCTGCGTTCCCTGCGCGATTGTAGCGGGAGGGCATCCGGGCCGGTCAGTCAGCGCCGGAGAGGCAATGATTCGCCTCGCGCACCAGCTGTCGTGCGGCCACGATCAGTCCGTCGGTGTGGAAAGCACCCAGCTGTTCGTCCGGGCCGCCTTCGGCGCGCGCACGGTCGGCAGCCTGCAGCAGATCGAGCAACGCGGTAAGCCCAGACATCGAGCGGCGCAGCGAGGCGTGATTGCTGGCAACGAGGGTGAGGCTTTTGCACGGCTGTCCGTCATCGCCGTCGGCGCGGCTGATGGCATTGAGGTACGTGAAGAAGGCAGGCGACTGCACGGGCAGACTCTGTTCGTGCAAGGCGCACTCGATCTCGCGTGCGAGGTCCTCGGGCACGTCGGCGGCGATGTCGCCGATCAGGGCGTGCAGACGGGGATGGACAGCGGTGCGGTTGGTCATGGCGAAACCCTCACTGGCGTGGGGCCACCTTCCGAGTGAAGGTGGCGGACGGTGCGGGTTGGCGTACCAAGGCAAACAAACTTCAAGGGAGAAGAACGCCTGGCGGATCTTGCGATCCCCACGCACCGTCCGCCATTGACGGCAGTCGGTGCATTCTCTCAGCTGCGATTGATTCCGCAGGCCTTGAAGCTTGTTCGTTTATTCGAGACGCCAATCCCGGCCAAGGCAACTGCCCCGGCGCGGTGATCATCCGGCTGCGCAATCACATCGGTCTGTAAGGAAAATTCTCTTTCATGCCAATGCGGAGGAGGGAGATTTCGATCTGTGCGTCAGTGCACGGGCGCGCTGCGAGCAACGTCACTTCCGATGCCGCGCGCTGCACGTGCTGTCGGTGCACTTCGCGACAACGCGGTACGCGCCGCGGGTTGTTTGCGTCACGCTGCGCACGATGCCCGGATCACTCGAGCAGCGTCGGGTCGGTGATATCCAGCAGCCCGGCATTCGCCATCCGCAGCTCAACCTGATGCACGCGCCTCAGATGTTCCGGGTTGCGCAGATCGAAGGGTTCGTCCAGCGCTACGATCATCGTTCCTTTGCCTTTCACGACCTCCATGGACGCCGCTTCAGGAATGAATTTCTTCGGCACGAGGTGGGGTACAAATCCCATCCAGCCCAGCCAGCGTCGATGGGGAAACAGTTGATGGAAGTGTGCGTAGGTTTCATATCCCTCTCCGTCCGGGAGTGGGGACGTAACGTCTGTCGCAACGAACACGGCATCCAAACGGGTTGCAATGCTTCGGACGCAGGATCGAATGATTCCGGATGTGCCATCCGGACCAAACGCCTGGACGGGGGCGTTGATGCTCAGGGTAACCCTGCCGAACCACGGCCTGTAATCCAGCGTAGGACAGCCAGGTTGATCATGAGCTTTCTGGCTCAAGGCGGGAGTAATGGAAGCGCCGGCACCGCCTGAATTGGCCGCAGTTGGGTACTTTCTATGGTAGTAGGCGGCGTTCTCGGCGACTGCATCGATGAACCTTGTCTTGTCGCTTAGAGGTACCGGTCTGCCAGAGGAATCACGAAGCGCCCAGTTCTGGAAAAGGTGATGTATCTCGCCAAGCTCTTCGGTAAGTTGCAACAGTTGTCGATAGGCCGCTTCAGCACTCAGCACCTCCAACGGCACAGTTGTATCTATGAATGCGTTGTACATCTCGGGCATTGTGATTTTCTAGGGGGATGTTGGATCAACGCAGGTGCAAGTTCGCAGATCTCGTCCTTTCCGCATGATGCGGGATGCACGATCCTTCTCACCATTCCTTGTACTTCGGCTAATGCTCATCGCGACAGCAGCACAAGTGGCAGGTCAGCTACATTGCATTGTGCACGGATGCCCGAATCACTCGAGCAGCGTCGGATCGGTGATGTCCAGCAGCCCGGCATTCGCCATCCGCAGCTCAACCTGATGCACGCGCCTCAGATGTTCCGGGTTGCGCAGATCGAAGGGTTCGTCCAGCGCTACGATCATCGTTCCCTTGCCTTTCACGACCTCCATGGACGCCGCTTCAGGAATGAATTTCTTCGGCACGAGGTGGGGTACAAAACCCATCCAGCCCAGCCAGCGTCGATGGGGGAAGAGGCGATGATTGGCATAGTAGGTGTCATAGCCCTTGCCGGTTGGAAGGGGACATACAACGTCTGTAGCTACATGATCGGCAACCATGGCGGTTGATAGCGCCGCAACGCACTGGCGTACCACCGAAGTGGCGCCTTCCGCAGAGAATGCTTCGATGGGCCTGAAGATCGTCATCGTCAGTCGTCCCGCCCATGGGTAATACTCGATGGAAGCCCTTCCAGGGGTTTTCCACTCCCTGGCGGTCATGGCAGTGGTGAGGTTGGCGCCCGCGCCACCGGCATCCGGGTCATCAGGGAATTCCTGTCCGTCCTGCTCGGCATGGGACGCCAGCATCTGGACGAAGCGCTCTTCATCGGAATATGGAATTGCCCCATTCGAGCGTGAATGCTCAATCCAGCGGTGGAACGCAGGATGCACGTCCTGGAGCAATAGAACGAGCGGTTGGAGCCGGCCATAGACAGTTTGCGCGTCAAGCGTTTCAGTGGCGATCCACGCGTCTACGACAGTTCTGAACATGGGCGTCATGGTGAGTGCCTGCAGCAGAAGGAATCATCTTTGAACAGCCTGACCGCGATGTCGAAGCACTCGATCTCAAGGAAGTGCCATTCCAGCTTTGCGGGTCGGCCAAGCGCGAGAACATGTGCGCGCTGTCTATGAAATTGTCTGAGCCAGCTCTCCAGGATGGTGGGTCGAGTTCGATCAAGCTGGGCCCAGAAGCGCAACTCGCCATCATCTTCAAAGAACTGCTTGTAGTGGCCCTTGGTCTCTACCACAGTGCACTGAGCGCGCCAGAATCCATCAAAGCGAATGCCGTCATGATTCCACTCGGTTACGGTAATGCGATTCCTGCTCTTGCGGCCTGCCAACTTCAATCGCGCACGGTCCAGCGTTGTTCCCCCATACGTGTAATCGAAGCTCTCCGGTCCGGCCAGGCGATTGGCGATTCGCAGCTGGTAGTCGTAGTTCCGGTACTGAGTCAGTGGAATCGTGTAGTTCGCGGGCACGAGGTAGCCTTGTGCCAGCTTGCAGGCGTTGCAGTCATTCTGGTTGCTCGTCTGCGAGCAATCTGTCTCGCTTGTCTGCACCCTGGGTTCGGTCTTCACTCCAGTTTCGACACCCGCCGCTTCCTTGATCTTCCTCCATATCTGGCCGAGCGTCGGGCCGCCTGCCGTGTTTCCTGGCATCTGGCCTGGGAGCGGAACGGGAGCATCGCGAACCGGATCCCATGCCCCTGGCGACGTCACCGGGGGAGGGGGAATAGGGAATGGCACAGCACCCATTTTCTGGTCCTTTCAGTTCAGTCTGTCATGCGGGAAGAGGCCAGCAGCGCCAGAAGGTCCGCTGCCGTGGCGTTGGGATGGGTGGTCTCGTTGAACCAGACCCGGGTGACTGCCTGGTCACGCAACCCGCGGGCCCAGGCCACATCGGCTTTCACCCAGCGCACCAGGGTCGGTAGATGCGTGATGTGCAGGGATGTCGTAGCGTGCCGGTAACTTGCACGGACGTCCTCCACGAGTTCGTCGTCGCTTCGTTGGGCGGTTTCGACAGGAAAGTGTCTTCTGGTTTCGCGCGAAAGCGGGACGACGAACGTTGCTGGATCCGGGAGGCAAAGCCTCGCATACTGTTCAGCGCTGAGTGTCAGCATCGCATGCACCTGGCCTTTCGAGATCGGCTCGGACCAGAGACCAGTCCTGACTGTTCAACGTGACCTGCCACTCCAGTATCGGACCGAGCAGGTCCAGCTGTTGTCGGGGAGTGAGGACATCGCAATATCGGAGGAAGGCTCTGGGGTCGTAGTAGCGCATCAATGCCAACGACCCGTCCGGCAGCGAGATGTCCAGTTTCGTCTGCAGATGTTGAAACAATGGATCGAAGGCTGTCGCTGAAGCCAGTATCGTGACGCCCGAAGACTGACGACCGAGGCAGGTCAGCCAGTGATGTACAGGTCTCTGGATCGCTCCCCAAGGTAACTCGATCAGCCAGGGAGAAGCTTGGACGAGATCGCTCTCGGGCTGTCCTGTGAACAGCGAGCGGTGGAGCAGTGTGTCCTGCTGAGTGTAATGGCGGAGTTCGCCCTCTCGTTCAGGGGCGGCGGCGCAGTCCACCAAAGCGAATGCTGTCCACGCCATCACGAGCGCACCAGAAGCGGAGCGCCGCTGGTGCCTGCAGTGAGCAGGCACTCCAGGCAGATGGCCGCTCCGGGAGAGGAGCCTGTCGAGACATCAATCGTTGAGGGTGCGGCAGTACAAGGCGCTTCGCTGACGTACACCAGGCGCTGTTGGGTGGAAACAAGCTGGCAGCCGCATGCGAGACGGTGCCCGTGGAGCGCGACGGGGTGACCGTCGATGATAAGGGTGGGCTCGCCTTCGATGATCGCGAAGACCCCCTGATGCAGCGGGCAGGTGGCGCTGTCGCCTTCACGTGCGACGGCGCGGCCCTCGATGTCTGTGCAGGGTGAGCCGTTGATGACGCGTCCGCTACTGCTGGTCGTGTCACCAACGACAATCCAGTGTCGTCTCACGTTGAGATATCGAACCTGTTGGTCGGTGCCCAGCCTGCAATCCTGCAACGACATCCATCAAGCATTTGCAGCCATCATGCTGTCACTTATGGCACTCCATGCAGCTGCTGATTGTGATCGCTTGTCCCGTTTCTGCTGGAGAAACAAGAGCTTTCCAGAAATTTGGGGTCGCGGGATTCAGTCAATGAGGGCAGGGACGTGGTCTGCGCGACGCTGCGTTGATGAGTTCAGAAACCTGCGAGAAGCGACATGCACCCTCGTAATCAGAGAGCGAACGCGGAGCGGCAGGGAAGCTGAGAAGTGCGCCCTCCTGGGGGAGGAAATTGCAGGGCTCTAAACGGGACGCGCGTTCGCGCGACATTTCACACAGAAATCCAGCAGCCCGGCGCATCGTCTCCCAACCCTCCACCCGGGAGCCCCACCATGCCGCTCGCCCGCATCGATCTCCGCAAAGGCCAATCCGCCGACTACCTGCAGCGCGTCGGCGAGGCCATCTACCAGGCCATGCGCGCTGTCGGCGTGCCCGAGAACGACCGCTTCCAGATCTTCCAGGAGCACGACGCCGCCACCCTGGTCTACGACCCCAGCTACCTGGGTGTGCAGCGCTCCGACGATTTCATCTGCATCCAAATCACCTGGAACGAGGGCCGCACCCTGGAGCAGAAGAAGGCGCTGTACGCGGGCATCGCTGACGGCCTGCATTCGGCAGTGGGCATCCGCCGCGAGGACGTGTTCATCAATCTGGTGGAAGTGAAGAAGGAGAACTGGTCGTTCGGGCATGGCGTTGCCCAGTACGCGACGTGAGGCGCCTGCGTCACCCTGTCGCAGGGGCAAAACCCTGAACGTGGTCCAAGGTTGCGGCGCCGCGCCGTAGAATGCCCGGGTGCACCGCCCCCGATTCCACCGCCGGTTCCAGGCCCTGGCATGGCTCGCCCTGCTGCTGGTGCTGCTTGCCCCGCTGGTGAGCCGCTGGGTGGCGCACGGCCGCGTGGCAGCGGCGGCGCCGGTGGCGGCGATGGATCATTCGCTGCATGCGCAGCACACGATGGAAGGCCATCACGACCATCATGCGATGGCGACGCCGCACGATGAGGCCGCGAAGAATCCGCCCGCCGATCCACACGCCGACCATGAAATGGGCGTGGATTGCGATTACTGCCTGATCGCGGCGCGGCTGATCACCCTGCTGGTGGCGACGTTCCTGCTGCTGGTGCCCTTGGCGCCGGTCTGCCGGGCGCGGCTGGGCGCTGTGCTGGCAGTGCCCGCGCGCCTGGCGGGAACCCTCGGGGCGCGGGGACCACCGGCGGCATTGGCGGGCTGAGCCGCGCGCGCGGCCGTGCATTCCCTCTGATGGAAGCCGCCAGGCATGGCCTGGCGCTACCGCGTGCGCTTTCCTTCCTGCTGCCCCGCGGTGCGGGGTGGCATTGCATGCCGTGAAAAAATGAAAAGACATCCGAAGCGCGTTGCCCTGCGTTGGGCGACGCTGCCGGCGCTGTGCGCCTGCGCCCTGCCTGTTGCACCTGCCCGTGCCGAAGCGGCGGGCCCGACCACCCTGGACACCGTACGCGTAGTCGATACCCGGCACGGTGCGCTGTCGGCCACCCCCGGCGCAGGTTCCGCGCTCGGCCTGAACGTGCTGCAGACACCTGCGGCGCTCACCGTGATCGACCGCGACCAGCTGGAGCAGCGCGGCGACAGCAACCTCAACGATGCGATCAGCCGCGCGGGTGCGATCAGCGCGATGCCGCATCCGGGCAACGGCCTCAGCGCGCTGTCCAGCCGGGGCTTCACTGATGGGGCGTCGGTGATGCGCCTGTACGATGGCCTGCGCCAGTACGGGGGCGTCGGCATCACGTTCCCGTTCGATACCTGGTCCATCGAGCGCATCGAAGTGCTGCGCGGGCCGGCCTCGGTGATCCACGGCGACGGTGCGATCGGCGGTGTGATCAACATCGTGCCGAAGAAGCCTTCGCGCGGTGCCGTCGAGAACGAGATCAGTGTGACGGTGGGCAGCGAGGACATCGCGCGCCTGGGCTTCGGCAGCGGTGGCGCGCTGACGCCCGAGCTGGCCTACCGGCTGGATGTGAGCGGCAACTACAGCGGCGGCTGGGTGGACCGTGGCCGCAACAGTGACGCGACTTTCTCCGGGGCATTGCTGTGGCAGCCGCGTACCGACCTGCAGCTGACGCTCACCCATGGGCAGGGCTACCAGCAGCCGATGCGCTACTTCGGCACGCCGCTGGTGGATGGCCGACAGTTGGACGCACTGCGCCACCGCAACTACAACGTGGAAGACAGTGACATCCGATTCCGTGACCGCTGGACGCAGCTCGATGCGCTGTGGACGCCGAACGCGAAGATGGAGTGGCGCACCCGCGTCTACCAGATCGACAGCCAGCGCGATTGGCGCAACGCCGAGGCCTATGTCTACAACCCGCGCACTGGCCTGATTGACCGCTCGGGCAACACCCAGATCACCCACAACCAGGACCAGACCGGGCTGACCTCGACGCTGCGCGTGCAGGGTGAGGTGGGCGGTCTTGCCAACAGTTTCGCGCTGGGGATGGATGCCAACCGTGCGCATTTCAAGCACACCAACAATACCTATGCCGGCAGTTCCGGTCCGGTCGATCCGTTCCATCCGGTGCCGGGGCAGTTTGCCAGCGATGCGCCGAACCTGCCGCGCTACCGCAACAGTGCCGAGCAGTACGCTCTGTTCGTGGAAGACCGGCTGGCCCTGAACGAGCGCTGGTCGGTACTGGGCGGGCTGCGCCACGACCGCGCGCGCATCGATCGTACCGATCTGATCAGCGGCCAGAAGGCATTCTCGAAGACCTACAGCAGCACCGGCTGGCGAGCAGGTACGGTATTCGCGCTGCAGCCGACGCTGAGCCTGTACGCGCAGTATTCGCAGGCGGCCGACCCGGTCAGCGGCCTGTTGATGATCAGCCCGGCCAACGGTGCCTTCGACCTGGCCAAGGGGCGTCAGGTCGAAGTCGGCCTGAAGCAGGCCTTCGACGGTGGCGAGTGGACGCTGGCGGCGTACCGGATCCGCAAGACCGGGCTGCTCAGCCGTGATCCGCTGCTCCCGGATCGTCGGGTGCAGGTGGGCGCGCAGACTTCGCGCGGAATCGAGGCGTCCTTGAACTGGAATTTCGCGCCGCAATGGACGCTCGATGCCAACGCGACGGTTCTGAAGGCCGAGTTCGAGGACTTCCTGGAAGCCACCGGTTCGCCGGCTGTGCTGGTCTCGCGCGATGGCAACGTGCCGCCGAACGTGGCAGAGCGGCTGGCCAACGTATGGCTGAGCTGGCAGTTCCTGCCGGACTGGACCGTGGCCGGCGGTGCGCGTTACGTCGGCAAGCGTTACGCCGACAACGCCAACACCCTGGAGCTGCCGGGCTACAGCACCACCGATCTGGCGCTGACCTGGCAGGCGGCACCGCGCACGCGGGTGACAGCCCGTGTGTTCAACGTGTTCGACAAGGCGTACTACGCCACGGCGTACTACACCAGCACGCAGTGGCTGCTGGGCGCGGATCGCCGCGTCGAGTTCACCCTCGATCACCGCTTCTGAGGACGCACGCCATGTCGCTGCGATCCACTGCCAAGCGCTGGACCTACCTGGTGCACCGCTGGCTGGGCATCGGCGGATGCCTGCTGATGCTGCTGTGGTTTGTCAGCGGCATGGTGATGCTGTTCGTCGGCTACCCGAAGCTGACGCCCGGCGAGCGGCTGGCGGCGTTGCCGGTGCTGGGAGACGCGCATGGGCTGCTGGGACTGTCGGCGTTGCCAGCGGCCGTGCAGGCTGAGCCGGAAAGCGTGGCGCTGACCACGCTGCGTGGCGAGCCCGCCTATGTGGTGCGTAGTGGCAGCCACGTGGGAGCCTGGTCGGCGCGCACCGGGCAGGTCCTGCTGCCAGTATCGGCACAGCGCGCCGAAGCCTCGGCGGCGCAGTTTGCCGGCGGTCCGGCATTCGTGGGTGCGATGCGCGTGGATGAGGACCGCTGGACGCATTCGCGTGCGCTGGATGCGCATCGGCCGCTGTACCGGGTCGAGGTGGGCGGTGCGCGGCCGGGTGACCTGTATGTGTCTTCGCGCACCGGCGAGGTGGTGCTGGATGCACCGCATGTGCAGCAGCGCTGGAACTATGTGGGCGCTTGGCTGCACTGGCTGTACTTCCTGCGCATGCAGTCGGTGGACCCGGTGTGGACGTGGGTGGTGATCGTGCTGTCCGCACTGTGCACGGTGGTGGCGGTGAGCGGCATCGTGGTGGGGGTGTGGCGCTGGCGCTTCGCTGGCCACTATCGTTCCGGTGCGAAGACGCCGTACGTCGAGCCGTGGATGCGCTGGCATCATCTGATCGGTCTGGCGGCTGCGGCGTTCGTGTTCACCTGGATCTTCAGCGGGCTGATGTCGATGAATCCGCTGGGCGTGTTCAGCAGTACGCGCGCGGCGATCGACACGGCGCAGTATCGCGGCGATGCGGTGGCGGTGAATGGCCCACTGGGCGAACCGGCAGCGCTGCTGGCTGCGGCCCATGATGGGCTGTTCATGCCGGTGGAGATCCAGTGGCGGCGCATCGGCGGTGAGCTGTTCGCGCTGTTGCTGGACGGGCAGGGCGATACGCGCATCGTATCCGCAGACGAAGGGCATCTCCGGATGATGCCGCTGCTGCCGGTGGCATGGCTGCAGCAGAAGGCGCAGGCGATGTCTGCCGCGCCGATCCATCGGTTCGCGCTGCTGCATGCAGCGGATGCCTATTTCTATCCACGTGCGCCGGAGGCGATGAACGGCGCGGCGGTGCGCCGCTTCCCGGTGGCCGTGGCGGACTTCGGTGATGCCGAGGCGACGCGCGTCTACTTCGATCTGGCCAGCGGCGATCCACTGCTGACCCTGGGGCATCGTGAGCGCGTCGGGCGCTGGCTGTTCTACTTCCTGCACAGCTGGGACCTGCCGGCAATGCTGCGGCAGGAGACGGCCCGGCTGGGCGTGCTGCTGCTGTTGAGCACCGCCGGCACCGCGCTGTGCGCGACGGCTACGGTGATCGGTTATCGACGATTGCGGATGAAGGTCCGGCGTCGGCGCCGTTGATGCCGCGCGCTACACCCGCAGCCAGCGCGTGGACACCGCCACCAGCAGCAGCGCAATGGCCACACCGATGAATGCAGCGATCAGGCCGAAATGATTGGCGGCGAAGCCGATGAGTGCCGGGCCGGCAAGAATGCCGGCAAAGCCCAGCGTGGACACGGCGGTGATCGCCAGCGCGCCGGGCATGCGGGTCTGGTGGCCGGCCAGCGAGAACAGCGCCGGCGCGATGTTGGCGCAGCCGAGGCCGACCAGCAGATAACCGGCCAGTGAGACCTGCCAGGGCGTGACAAGCGTCAGCACCAGCACGCCACTGGCAGCGAGCAGGCCACCGAACACGATGGCGCGTTCGCGTCCCACCCGCGCCACCAGTGCATCGCCGAGCAGGCGGGCCACGGTCATGGTCAGGGTGAAGATCACATAGCCGATGCCAGCCATGCGCGCATCGACGCTGCGCACGTCACTGAGAAAGACCGCGCTCCAGTCCAGCATCGCGCCTTCGCCGAGGAACGCGACGAAGGCCAGCACGCCGATGAACAGCACGATGCCGTGCGGCATGGCCAGCATCGGCGTGTCCTGCGGCATGCGCTCGCGGTGCCAGTACGACGCCGACAGCAGCATCGCCAGCAGCATCGCGCCTACGCCGATCAGCACCGATGCCAGCGGAGGCAGCTGCAGGGACAGCAGCACGGTCATCATTGCCGCGCCCAGGAAGCCGCCGATGCTGAAGAAGGCGTGGAAGCCAGACATCATCACACGCCGCGCTTCGCGCTCGACCACCACGGCCTGCACGTTCATCGTGCAGTCCATCGCGCCTACCGCGGCACCGAACACGAACAGCACCAGGCCCAGCAGCCACGCTGAACCGGCCAGGGCCAGGCCCGGCACGGTGAGGCAGATCAACAGCGTACTTGCCACCATCACCCGGCGGCAGCCCAGCCGCGCGGCCAGAACGCCCGCCACTGGCATCGCCAGCAGCGAACCGGCACCCAGGCAGAGCAGCACCAGGCCGAGCGTGGCGTCGTTGAGGTCCGCGCGTGCCTTGGCGAACGGTACCAGCGTCGCCCACAGTGCCGTGGCGAAGCCGGGAATGAAGAATGCAGCGCGGGTCGCGTGCTGTTCGGCACGCGCGCGGTAGGCAACGGACATGGGCGGTTCGGTCAGGGCGGGGTGGGGTGCACCGCAATACCGGCAGCGAGGAAGCGCGCTGCCAGTGCGGGCGGGGCTGATGTGGTCAGCACCAGGTCGTCGATCTCGTCGAGGCCGGCGATCTGCCAGTGGCCACGGGCACCGAGTTTTTCGGTGGTGGCGGCGACAATGACGCGGCTGCTGCAGGCCACCATGGCGCGCTTCAAGGTGGCTTCTTCGGCATCCATCGCCCACACACCAGTGTCGCCGTCCACCGCGCACGGGCCGGGCAGGTACACGTCGGCGCGCAGGCGCTGCACCTGGGCCAGTGCTTCAGCACCGACCGCGCCGCCGCCGCTGGCCAGGCGGCCGCCGATCAGCTGCACGGAAGTGCCTTCATGCACACTGGCGGCGGTGGCGATCTGCGGCGCGTTGGTAATCACCGTCAGTGCCAGTTCGGGCGGCAACTGCTGGGCGATGGCCAGGTTGGTCGAACCGGCATCGAGCAGCACCACCTGCCCAGGTTGCAGCAGGGCACAGACGCGCGCGGCCAGTTCGGCCTTGTCGCCACGATCGCGGGTCAGGCGCTCGCGCAGCGGGCGCTCCTTCGGCGGCGGCAGCACGGCGCCGCCGTAGACGCGCTGGCACAGGCCTTGGGCGGCCAGTTCACGCAGGTCGCGGCGGATCGAATCTTCGGAAACCGCATAACGACGCGCCAGTTCCGCGGCGATCACGCGGCCCTGCTGGCGCAGTTCCTCGAGGATCTGCCGGGTACGTTCGGCGGGGAGGGGGCTGGAATCGGCGTTCATGGGATAAGTGTGCATATTCGTGCATGAACATGCAATAACGTGCATTCCGGGTCGACGCACGGGAGCCCCTTCTCCCGGGCGGCCCTGGAAAAGTGCGAGGTGCGGGGCTTGGCCGGGCGAGCGCCGGCTCTGCAGGTTCGTCAGGCCGCGTAGGCGACCCAGCCCTTGAAGGTGAATCCGGCGTAGAACAGCTCGATGTCCTTGAAGCCTGCCTCCTGCAGCACCTCCACCTCCTGTTCCGGTGACAGCAGCGGCAGGCGCTCGGCGATGGCGGTGATCGCGCGCTGTGCATCCGCACGGGCAATGCCGGAAGCCTCGCCGAAGGCCGCATAGCGCCTCAACCAGCGCAGCTTCGCCTCCGGCTCCTGCGGGACGCTGTGGTGGGCCACCACCAATGGCGCGCCCGGACGCAGCCGCCTGCGCAGTTCGCGCAGGGTATGCCGGCGCTGGTCGATATCGAGGAAGTGCAGGGTCAGCAGGCAGCTGGCGCCATCGAAGATCGTGGCCGGGGCATCCTCGATGTAGCCCTCCAGCAGCTCCACGTGGTTCATCCGTGTGCCGAGCGTTTCGCGGGCCAGCGCCAGCATCGGGCCGGCCGGATCGACTCCGAGCATGCGCCAGTGCGGGTGGGCGTCAGCGAAGGCCTTCAGCTCGAGGCCGCCACCGGCGCCGAGCACCAGCACGTGGCCGTGCTCGGGCACGTGCTCGGCCAGCAGCAGGTGGGCCATCTGTTGCAGACCGAGGAATCCAGGTACCTGCCGCAGCGGTCCCCCGTGATAGCGGGCCGCAGCCTGGGCATCGGAGAACGAAGGCATCCGGGGGCACCTGCAGCAGGAGGGGAATTATCACTGTAGCGCGGGCGTCAAGAGGTGCCGCCCAGTCCGCGATGCGGCTGCGGCGTGGTGCGCGCACAGGGCTTCGCCGCCTGTCATCGTGGCGTCGTCGATGCCTCACGCCGGCTATGCAGGCCAACGTCCACGCTTGATCGTCCCCGCCCCCACGGAGACCGACCATGTGGCTGCTTGATCATTTCTGGCCTGCACGCCGGCCCGCGCCTCCGCCGAGCCCCGTTCAAGCGGAGCCCGCGCCACGCCGGCCCTGGCGCAAACGCCCCGCGCGGGCCGGCCGCAGCGGCATGGCGCCCTGGCAGAAGGTCGCCGCGCCGACACGCCGAACCCGGCACTAGGCCGGGCGGTCGGCCGGATGGTTCACGCCATCGCTGACCGGAATCACGCCCAGCGCGAAGGGATCGATGCCCTCCAGGCAGGCGACGTTGTAGCCGTACTGGTCGGGGTTCGAACGCCGACGGTGGTGGGTGTAGATGCCGCACACATCGCAGAAGTAGTGCTCGGCCACATGCGTGTTGAACTGGTACAGCCGCAGATGGTCCCGCCCTCGCACCACCTGCAGCCCTGCGAGGGCGACGCTGGCGGCGATGGCGCCGCGGCGGCGGCACATCGAACAGTCGCAGCGGCGCGGGTCGACGATGCCGTCCGGCAGGTCCAGCAGCAGTTCGACCGTACCGCAATGACAGCGGGCGCTGTGCTGGGGTTGGACCGCAACACCGGCCACGGAGGTAATGCCCATCGATGCTCCTGGAAGAGGGAACGGTATGTGGAAAACGGCGTTGCAGACGGTGCACCCAGCAGCCTGAACGGGCCGTAGATACCAGGGCGAACCCGCTTGTGGCTAACTATGCGCCCCCGGGACCACGACAGGACGCCAGTGAAAGCCGCAGGACGTTGGATGACAGGAAGTGTGATGGTACTGCTGGCACTGTGGATGGCTGGCCTGCTGCTCTATCAGCTGCCGGGGCCGGGCTGGCTGGCGTCGGCCGTGGCGGTACTGTGGGTGCTGTCCGCCCTGTGGGCGTCCTGGCGGGTTGCCCGTGGCCATGGCACGCGACGGCTCGGCATGGCCTTCGGCGTGGCGCTGGCCCTGGCGCTGGGGTGGTGGATGCTGCTGACCCCGCGCCAGGATCGCGTCTGGGCCGATGACGTAGCGCAACGCCTGCACGTGGTCTCCTTCGATGGGCGGCATGTGGTGCTGGACAACGTGCGCGATTTCACCTGGCGCAGCGAAACCGACTATGACGCGCGCTGGGTGCGCCGCACGTACGACCTGGACCAGCTGCGTTCGGCCGACCTGGTGCTTTCGTACTGGATGGGGCCGGCGATCGCCCACACGCTGATCTCGTTCGGCTTCGACGATGGCCGCCATGTCGTGTTCTCGCTGGAGATCCGCAAGGAACGCGGGGAATCGTTCTCGGCACTGGGGGGATTCTTCCGCAAGTTCGAGATGACCCTGGTGGCCTCCGAAGAGACCGACATCATCCGCACGCGTACCAACGCGCGTGGCGAGGATGTCTATCTGTACCGCCTGCATGGCATGGACCGCGCACAGTTGAAGGAACTGTTCGCTGCCTACATCGCGCAGGCACGCGAGCTGGATGCAAAGCCCGGCTTCTACAACACGCTGACCAGCAACTGCACCACCATCGTCTTCGATCTGGCCAGGCATATCGCGCCGCGGCTGCCGCTGGACTACCGCCTGCTGCTGTCCGGCTATCTGGCCGAGTACGCGCAGGAGGTCGGTGCATTGACGCCGGGGGTGCCGTACGCAGTGCTGCATGCCAAGGGCCGGATCACCCAGCGCGCGCTGGACCTGGGTGACGGCGGCAACTTTTCCACCGTGATCCGCCAGGGCGTGCCCGGCACCGAGCAGGACCCGCAGTGATGCTCATGTCCACACTTTCCCGCTGGCAGCGCGTGCTGCCGGCGTCGCTGGCGATCTTCATGCTGCTGGCCGGCAGCGGCTGCGCGATGGTCACCGTCAAGCAGGTGAAATCCAGTGACTCGCTGGTCAACAAGCGTGCCGATGTGCTCAACACCGGCAAGCTCAGCCCGGCGGCCCGGGAAACGCTGAGTGCAGCCGGGCTGGATGAGTCGCAGTGCGAGAAGGACTTCGTGGTCTGTCGCAGCACGCTGTTGATGACCGACGATCTCAACGTCGAACAGCGGCTGTCCGCGTTGTCGGAGCTGTGGGTGAAGGCAGCGCTGGCGCTGACCCCGAAGAAGACGGCGGCGGGCGATCCACCGATGAGCGATGCCGCACTGGATGCATGGCTGGAAGCGGCGCGCTATGCCTACGCCTACCTGTTCTACAGCGGCCGTTCGCCGTCCGATCGGGCGTTCGAGGACCGGCAGACGCAGGTGCGCGACTACTACAACTATGCAGCCGAGAAGGCCGCGGTGGTTCTG
This sequence comes from Stenotrophomonas sp. YJH_SMC_36, assembly GCF_059369935.1. NCBI lineage: Bacteria > Pseudomonadati > Pseudomonadota > Gammaproteobacteria > Lysobacterales > Lysobacteraceae > Stenotrophomonas > Stenotrophomonas sp. YJH_SMC_36. Next base: position 132,403 of record NZ_JCAFTD010000007.1, read on the forward strand.
TTCGTGCGGGCGCGCGCCGCCGCGCTCGCCGGCGAGGACTATACGAAGCCGATCACGGTCGGCAGCTGGTCGCTGGCCTCCAACTACCAGCAGCTGGCCCTGAAGAGCATTCCGGCGCAGCTGGTACCCGCTGGCACGGTCAGCTTCGTCGGCCTGCGCAGTACCTATCGACGCGACGGTTTCGGTGCGGAGCTGGTGATGGTGATGGACCCGCCGAAGCTGGTTGCTCCGGCGGTCTCCGCAGATGGCCCGAAGGCGGACGGCGGGCAGGACGACGACAGCGATGCGCGTCGTGGTCGCCGCCATCGCCATGATGATGCGGTGCCGGAGTTCAGCGAGATGTCCTCGATCAACGTCACCGCGCTGCTGCGCTTCGAGGGCAGCACGCTGGAGGACGTGATGCGTACCCGCCGGGTCGAGCTGGACGCTTATTCGCCCGAAGCGACCGAGCGCATCACCCTGCACGGCGAGCAGGTGCCGCTGGCCGGCAACTTCACTGCCGCCTACGGCCTGTGGCTGGCGCAGAGTGGCTTCGCCCGGCAATCGCTGCGCACGCTGTTCGGCATGAGCGAGGGTATCGGTGAGCCGCACATCTACCTGATGCAGCCGTGGGATCCGAACCGCCGCATCATCTTCATGCTGCATGGCCTGGCCAGCAGCCCGGAAGCGTGGGTGAACCTGGCCAACGAGATCATGGGCGATCCCGAGCTGCGCCAGCAGTTCCAGGTGTGGCAGGTGTATTACCCGACCAACGCGCCGATCGCGCTGAACCGCTATGAGATCGCTACTGCATTCAACGACACGCTGAAGCATTTCGACCCGGATGGCAGCACGCGCGCCTCGAAGGACATGGTCTACATCGGTCACAGCATGGGCGGCGTGCTGGCCCGCCTGCTGGTGAGCGACTCGGGCGATGTGCTGTGGAACGACCTGCTGGCCAACTATGACCTGAAGGGTGAACGACTGAAGCGGGTGCAGAACAAACTGGGCCCGCTGCTGCACTTCAAGGCGCAGCCGAATGTGGAAAGGGCGATCTTCATCGCCGCTCCGCATCAGGGCACCGACATCGCCGGCAACAGGGTCGGCCGCCTGATCGGCCGCCTGGTGCGCCTGCCGCTGACCATCCTGGGCAAGTTCGAGGATGTGTTCCTGGCGCTGGCGCAGGCCGAGCAGCAGGTTGACGGCACCGCCAAGCCGAAGATTCCCAACAGCATCGACAACCTCAAGGCCAGCGATCCGTTCGTGAAGGCGGCCGCACAGCTGCCGATCGAAGCGGGCCTGAAGTACCACTCGATCATCGCCCAGCGCAAACCGGAACTGCCGTTGGAGAAATCCGACGATGGGCTGGTGCCGTACTGGAGCGCGCACCTGCCGGGGGCGCTGTCGGAGAAGGTCATCATCTCCGGACACAGCGTGCAGGAATCGCCGCAGGCCGTGCTGGAGGTGCGCCGCATCCTGCATCGGGACATCGATGATGTGGACGCGGCGGCCACGCCATGACCGCACTGATCGCCGGGCCACGCACGGCCGAATCAACCGGTGGCGTTACACCCGGCGTGCAATCAGCGTGGACAGCAGAGCCAGGCCCAGGGTGATCGCCAGGCACAGCACGTAGCCGGTGTGCGGCCTGTCGTCCACGAACAGGGCAAACAGCGCGCCGGAGACGGCCAGTGCGGTGGTGACCGCCAGCGCCTCGCTCAACTGCAGCGCCGAGGTGTTGGCTCCCTGTTCGTGCGGTGCCGAAAGGGACAGGGTCAGTACCGAAAGACTGGCGTAGATCATGCCCATGCCGAAGCCGGTCAGCGTCCAGCCGATCAGAGCCACCGGCAGCGGTACCGTGCGGAACAGCACCGCCAGCGTGGCCGCGATACCGATCGCCATCAGCGGCGTTCCCGCGCGCAGCAGCTGCTGGCGTGACCAGCTATTGCGCTGGTGGCCCTGCAGCCACGACCCGGCGAACCAGCCCAATGCCCCCAGGCTCAACACCGCGCCGGCCCCGCTGGGTGACAGCCCGCGCTCGCGCTGCAGCAGCAGTGGCAGGTAGGCCTCGCAGGCGAAGAATGCCGCAGCGGCGATGCCGCGCAGGGCGATCACACTGGGCAGGCCGCGATGCAGGCGCAAGGTGCCGGCAGGCAGCAGCCGCTGCACGCAGAACAGCAGCGCAAGCATCGCCACAGCGATGCACAGCACTGCCGCCATCCCTTGCTGCTGCCCGCCGAGATACAGCAGCAGCGCTGCCAGCGACGCGCCGCTGGCCCAGCGCACCACCCGGCTGCGATTGCCGCTGTCGCCCGCAGGCGAGGGCTGCAGGCGTGACAGTGCAGGTCGCAGCAGCAATGCAGCGGGTAGCGCCAGCAGCGGCACGGCCAGGAACACCCACCGCCAGCCCAGGTGCTGCACGATGAGCCCGCTCGCAGCCGGGCCGATCATCGACGGCACCACCCAGCCAGCGGAGAATGCTGCGAACACCTTCGGCCGCAGCGATTCGGGGTAGGTACGGCCGACCATCACATACAGCGAGACCGAGATCGCGCCCGCGCCCAGGCCCTGCAGCAGCCGCCCGGCCACCAGTATCCCCATGTGCGTGGCCAGGCCGGCCAGCAGCAGGCCCAGTACGAAGCACGCCAGGCCCCACCACAGCGGCCGCGCGGGCCCGTGCCGGTCGGCCCAGAGGCCAGCGAGTGTCATGCCGATGACGCTGGTGGCGAGGGTCCCGCCGAAGGCCAGCGCGTACAGGCGGAGCCCGTCGAGTGCGGCGGCGACGGTGGGCATGGCTGCGGCCACCGCCAGCGCTTCGAAGGCGTGCAGCGAAACCAGGGCGACCATGCCGAGGGTGGTCGCACGATAGCGCGCGGAGAGGATGGAGGTTTCGGCAGGAGGGGCGGCGTCGGCAGCAGATGGAGTCGGGGTCATGCGGAAAGTCTGGGAGGCCGCGCTTGTCATCCGGCGGCGAAGACCGCAGCATGACACCTGAACTATAGTTGAGGTCAAGCAATGGTGTCGCAGGAACTGAGTGTGGGTGAGGTTTCGCAGCGCAGCGGCGTGGCCGTATCCGCACTGCACTTCTATGAGCGCAAGGGCCTGATCAGCAGCCTGCGTACCTCGGGCAACCAGCGCCGCTTCAGCCGCGACGTGCTGCGCCGGCTGGCGGTGATACGCGTTGCACAGCGCGTGGGCATGCCGCTGGAGGCGGTGGCGCGCGCTTTCGAAAGCCTGCCGCAGGGCAGGGCACCGACCAAGGCCGACTGGGCCACGCTGTCTGCACGCTGGCGGACCGAGCTGGATGAGCGCATCCACATGCTGCAGCTGCTGCGTGACGAACTGACCGGGTGCATCGGTTGCGGCTGCCTGTCACTGAAGCGCTGCCGGCTGGCCAACCCCGACGATGTCCTCGGGGAACGGGGTGACGGTCCGATGCGCTGGGGCTGAGGCCCCGGCACATCGGAGGGCACGCCAGGCTGGATCATGCATCACCAGACGGTGATCGTTTCACCGCTCAGGATGCCTTCCACCGCGCGCTGGTACGCCAGTGCCGCGCGCTGGGCGGTGACCGCTTCAAAGCCGGGGAAGTAGGGCGCGTAGGCATCCATTGATTCGACCAGCACATTCGGGCTGACGACATTGATGCGCAGCCCGCGGGGCAGCAGCTCCAGGGCCGCTGCGCGCACGAATCCTTCCAGCGCGGCGTTCACCGAGGTTGCATTGACGCCATCGCGGATCGGCTGGGCACTGACGATGCCGCTGGTCAGGGTGATCGAGCCACCGGCGGTGAGGTGATGCTGGGCGGCCAGTGCCAGCCGTACCTGCCCGAGCAGCTTGTCCTGCAGGCCGACGTTGAACCGTTCGGGCGTCATGTCACGCAGGGGACCAAAATGCAGTTTGCCTGTTGTGGAAATCACCGCATCGACCGCGCCGGTGCGGGCAAACAGTTCGTTGACGCTGGCATCGTCGGTCAGATCGACGCGCAGCGTGCCGCTGCTGCGCCCTGCGTCCAGGATCTGGTGCTGCTGGCCGAGCTGGCGCGCGACGGCCTGGCCGAGCGTGCCGGTGGCGCCCACGAGAAGAATCTTCATGACGGTTCCTTGCTTGGGGGAGACGAAGCGCAGTCTGCGCCGTGACGACGCGGTTTGGTAAGCTGCGTATGATTCGCTGATTACTAATCAGGACTTAGCAATGGACATGCTGCGCTGCATGCAGGCCTTCGTCGCCGTGGCCGAGCGCGGGAGTTTCGCCGCTGCCGCCGAGCACCTGCAGGTGTCTGCGGTGATGGTGGGCAAGTACATCCAGCAGCTGGAAAGCCACCTCGGCACCGCGCTGTTGCAGCGGAACACGCGGCGGCAGCGCCTGACCGAAGCGGGCAGCGCCTATCTGGCCGGTTGCCGGCAGGTGCTGGAACAGGTGCAACAGGCCGAGGCGGACGTGGCCGGCCTGCAGCTGCAGCCGCGCGGTGTGTTGCGGGTCAGTGCTCCCACCACCTGGGGCAGCTGCGTGCTGGCGCCCCGGTTGGCCGAGCTGCTGCGTGCACAGCCGCTGCTGAACATCGAACTGGATCTGAGCAATCGCCGCGTGGACCTGATCGAAGACGGCTTCGACGCGGCGATCCGGGTCGGTCCGCTGCCCTCGGCGGACATCGTTGCGCGTCCGCTGCCCCCCTATGCGATGAGCCTGTGCGCAGCGCCGTCGTACCTTCGCCGTCGAGGCACGCCGCGGACGCCCGCGGATCTGCAGGGGCACGATTGCCTGAGCCACCTGGCGTGGCGTGGCGGGCACGGTTGGCAGCTGGCCAGTGGCGAGCATGTGGACTGGGAGGCACGGCTCACCAGCAATGACGGCTTCGCGCTGCGCGAGGCTGCCGTGGCGGGTGCCGGATTGATTCTGCAACCGACGGCGCTGCTGGCCACGGAGATCGCCGCGGGCCGGCTGAAACCGCTGCTGCGCGACCATCTGCCGGCGCCGCGGCCGATGCACCTGATCTATCTGCCGGACCGTCGCCCGCGCCCGCGCCTGCAGTGCTTCGTCGACTTCGTCATGACCACGTTGGGGCAATGAGCATCGGGGGAGATGGGGTCAGATCCCTTTGCCCCGGCAGAGGGATCTGACCCCAAGGAATCAGTCGTTTGCCGCTGACAGTTCCTGGCCGCGCACCTGTGCGGCGCGCAGCGCGGCATCCACCAGTGCCTCGAAGCCGCCGGCCTGGAAGCTTTCGATCGCAGCCTGGGTGGTGCCGTTGGGCGAGGTCACGCGGCGGCGCAGCTCGGCGGGACTTTCGCCCGCTTCATCGAGCATGCGTGAGGCGCCCAGCAGCGTCTGCACCACCAGCGTGCGTGCGGCGTCGGCGGGCAGACCCTGGGCGATGCCTGCCGCTTCCATCGCTTCGGCGAGCAGGAACACATAGGCCGGACCGCTGCCGGAGACAGCGGTGACCGAATCCATCAACGGCTCGCTGTCGATCCATACCGTGCGTCCGGCACTGGCCAGCAGGTGCTCGGCCTGGGCCCGCTGCGGTGCATCCACTGCCGGTGTTGCGTACAGGCCGGTGACGCCGGCACCGAGCAGCGCGGGCGTGTTGGGCATCGCGCGCACCACCGGCAACGTGCCGCCCAGCCAGCGCTGCAGCTGCGTGCTGGTGATGCCGGCGGCGATCGAGACCACCAGCGGTCGGTTGTCCTGCGCCAGCGGCTGCAGCGACTGGCAGACGTCGCGCAGTACCTGTGGCTTGACCGCCAGCAGCCAGGTCTGGCCCTGCGCGGCGGCCGCGCTGGCGCTGTCGTGGGTATGCACGCCGAAGTCGCTGGCAAGCGCATCGCGCACGGCGGCGACCGGCTCGGCCACGTGGATGCGCGTGGCAGGCACGCCCTGGCGGATCAGGCCGGCGATCAGGCTGCGTGCCATGTTGCCGCCGCCGATGAAGGTGATGGAATCTGCTGCCATGGAAGTCTCCTCGGAATGTCAGGCCGGCCGCGGACGGGCGCCGAACAGGGCGGTGCCGATGCGCACCAGGGTGGCGCCTTCGGCGATGGCCTCGGTGTAGTCGCTGCTCATGCCCATCGAAAGGGTATCGACCTGCGGGAAGCGGTCGGCCAGTGTCTGGAAAAGTGTGCGCATGCGCACGAATGCGTCGCGGCGGCGTTCCGCCTCCGGCCACGGCGCCGGGATCGCCATCAGACCCCGCAACCGCAGGCCAGGCTCGGCGGCGATGGCCTCGGCCAGGGCCTGGACGTCCTCTGGCGCGCAGCCGTGCTTGCTCGATTCATCATCGATGTTGACCTGGATCAGCACGTTCAGCGCTCCGCGCGCCGCCGGTCGATGGCGGGCCAGCGCGGTCACCAGCTTGGGACGGTCCACGCTCTGCACCCAGTCGAAATGCGTGGCCACCGCTTCGGCCTTGTTGGACTGCAGATGGCCGATCAGGTGCCATTCCAGGTCGAGGTGCTGCAGCGCCTGCATCTTGGCCAGCGCCTCCTGCACGTAGTTTTCGCCGAAGGCGCGCTGGCCCTGTGCAGCAAGGGCGGCCACGGCCTCGGCCGGTTGGGTCTTGGAGACCGCCAGCAGGCGCGGCGGCGCACGTCCGGCGGCCTCCGCCGCAGCGTGCAGGGTGCTCAGGATCTGGGGCAGGGCAGTGGCCACGTAACGCGTTCCAATCGATCAGGAGGCTATACTGCCGCCCGGGGAAAGATCCTTCCAGTCGAAGCCGTTATTGGGGAGTAGCCGCTCATGGATATCGCCGAGCTGTTGGCGTTTTCCGTAAAGAACAAAGCGTCCGACCTGCACCTGTCCGCAGGCCTGCCGCCGATGATCCGCGTGGACGGCGACGTTCGCCGCATCAACATCCCGGCACTGGATCACAAACAGGTCCATGCGCTGGTGTACGACATCATGTCCGACAAGCAGCGCCGCGACTACGAGGAATTCCTCGAAGTGGATTTCTCGTTCGAGATCCCGTCGCTGGCACGTTTCCGCGTGAATGCGTTCAACCAGAACCGGGGTGCGGGCGCGGTGTTCCGTACCATTCCGTCGGAGGTGCTGACGCTGGAGGATCTGGCCTGCCCGCCGATCTTCCGCGAACTGATCCAGCAGCCGCAGGGCCTGATCCTGGTGACCGGCCCGACCGGTTCGGGCAAGTCGACCACGCTGGCCGCGATGATCGACTACATCAACAAGAGCGAATACGGCCACATCCTCACTGTCGAGGATCCGATCGAGTTCGTGCACACCTCGCAGAAGTGCCTGATCAACCAGCGCGAAGTACACCGTGATACGCATGGCTTCAACGAGGCACTGCGCTCGGCACTGCGAGAAGACCCGGACATCATCCTGGTCGGCGAACTGCGCGACCTGGAAACCATCCGCCTGGCACTGACCGCCGCGGAGACCGGCCACCTGGTGTTCGGCACCCTGCACACCAGTTCGGCGGCCAAGACCATCGACCGCATCATCGACGTGTTCCCGGCCGGCGAGAAGCCGATGGTGCGCTCGATGCTGTCCGAGTCGCTGCGCGCGGTGATCTCGCAGGCACTGTTGAAGAAGGTGGGCGGCGGCCGTACCGCAGCGTGGGAGATCATGGTGGGCACGCCGGCCATCCGCAATCTGATCCGCGAAGACAAGGTGGCGCAGATGTACTCGGCGATCCAGACCGGTCAGCAGCAGGGCATGATGACGCTCGACCAGCACCTGCAGGACCTGGTCAAGCGCAGCCTGATCACCCGCAACCAGGCGCGCGAGTACGCCAAGGACAAGCGACTGTTCGAGTAAGGCAAGGCAGAAGCGGGCCCCGGCGCGCGACCGCGCCGGCGACTCCGCGATGTTCCGACCATCGACTGAAGCCTGGCACATGCCTCCTGGGAGCCTGCCGTGAACACCACCGCCACCACCATCGATTTCACCTCCTTCCTCAAGCTGATGGCGCACCAGCGCGCCTCGGACCTGTTCATCACCGCGGGCATGCCGCCGGCGATGAAGGTCAATGGCAAGATCGCGCCGATCACGCAGACACCCCTGACGCCGCAGCAGAGCCGCGACCTGGTGCTGAACGTGATGACGCCGGCACAGCGCGAAGAGTTCGAGAAGACCCACGAATGCAACTTCGCCATCGGCCTGTCCGGTGTCGGCCGTTTCCGCGTGAGCTGCTTCTATCAGCGCAACCAGGTGGGCATGGTGCTGCGTCGCATCGAGACGCGCATCCCGACCGTGGAAGAACTGAGCCTGCCGCCGATCATCAAGACGCTGGCGATGACCAAGCGCGGCATCATCCTGTTCGTCGGTGCGACCGGCACCGGCAAGTCGACGTCGCTGGCAGCGATGATCGGTTATCGCAACCAGAATTCCACCGGCCACATCATCACCATCGAGGATCCGATCGAGTTCGTGCACAAGCACGAGGGCTGCATCATCACCCAGCGCGAAGTGGGCATCGATACCGACAGCTGGGAGGCCGCGCTGAAGAACACGCTGCGCCAGGCGCCGGACGTGATCATGATTGGTGAGGTGCGTACACGCGAAGGCATGGACCACGCCATCGCCTTCGCCGAGACCGGCCACCTGGTGCTGGCGACTCTGCATGCCAACAACGCCAACCAGGCGATGGACCGCATCATCAACTTCTTCCCGGAAGACCGTCGCAACCAGCTGCTGATGGACCTGTCGCTGAACCTCAAGGGCGTAGTCGCCCAGCAGCTGGTGCCGTCCCCCGATGGCCGCTCGCGCAAGGTTGCGATGGAGATCCTGCTGGGCACGCCGCTGGTGCAGGACTACATCCGCGACGGCGAGATCCACAAGCTGAAGGAAGTGATGAAGGAATCGGTCCAGCTGGGCATGAAGACCTTCGACCAGAGCCTGTTCGAGCTGTACCAGGCCGGTGAGATCAGCTACGAGGATGCACTGCGGTACGCCGATTCGCAGAACGAAGTGCGGCTGCGCATCAAGCTGAGCCAGGGCGGTGACGCGCGCACCCTGTCGCAGGGGCTGGACGGCGTGGAAATCTCCGAGATCCGCTGAAGCAGCAGGGGACGGCAGCCGGGCATCGCCCGGCGCCGCGGAAGATCACCGGGGCGGCCGGATTCATGAAATCCAGTCATGACCGACTGCGGCGCAGCCGGTTCAATCCGATGGCGCCGCAGGCGTATCGTCAGCGCTCCCCCTCTGGAGCATGACAATGCAGACACGTGAACTCGGCCGCAGCGGCCTGAAGGTTTCCGCCCTCGGCCTGGGCTGCATGGGCCTGAGCCACAGCTACGGCAAGCCCGTGGAACTGGAGCAGGGCGTCGCGCTGCTGCACGCAGCCGTGGAGCGCGGGGTCACCTTCTTCGACACGGCTGAGGTGTATGGCCCGTACACCAACGAGGCACTGCTGGGCAGGGCGCTGGCGCCGCATCGGGACCGGCTGGTGATCGCCACCAAGTTCGGTTTCCGCAATGCCCAGGCCGATACCGGGCTGGACAGCCGCCCGGAGAACATCCGTGCCGTGGCCGAAGCCAGCCTCAAGCGCCTGCGTACCGACCACATCGATCTGTTCTACCAGCACCGTGTCGATCCCAACGTGCCGATCGAGGACGTCGCCGGTACCGTGCGCGACCTGATTGCCGAAGGCAAGGTCGGCCACTTCGGGCTCTCCGAAGCGAGTGCCGCCACCGTGCGCCGCGCACATGCCGTGCAGCCGGTGGCTGCGGTGCAGAGCGAGTACTCGCTGTGGTGGCGCGAGCCGGAGCGCGAACTGCTGCCGACCCTGCAGGAGCTGGGCATCGGCTTCGTACCGTTCAGTCCGCTGGGCCGGGGCTTCCTGACCGGTACGATCAATGCAGATACCACGTTCGAGGCCGACGACTTCCGCAACACCGTGCCGCGGTTTGAAGTCGAAGCGCGCCGGGCGAACCAGGCGCTGGTGGACCGGATCGGCGCCATTGCCGCCGCCCGCGGTGCCACCCCGGCACAGGTGGCATTGGCCTGGCTGCTGGCGCAGGCAGACTGGATCGTGCCGATTCCGGGTACCACCAAGGTGCATCGCCTGGAAGAGAACCTGGGAGCGGTGGACCTGCAGCTGTCGAGCGAAGAACGGCAGCGCATCGCGCAGGCGCTGGATGAAGTTTCGATCGTCGGCGAGCGCTACAACGCCCAGCGTGCGGCGCAGGTCAAGGGCTGATCGTGGTGGGTGCGGGCCTTGGGCCCGCACTCATCGGTCCATCATCGGCCCGCGCAGGGCATCGAGCACCGTGCGCATCGCCAGGGTCACGTGGTGGCGCGAGGGGTAGTACGCGTAGTAGCCATCGAACGGCGGGCACCAGTCGTCCAGCACCGATTGCAGGCGCCCATCGTCCAGCATCGGCAGGACCTGGTCTTCCGGCAGCCAGGCCAGCCCGCTGCCGGCCAGTGCCGCGCTGCGGGTCATGCCCATCGTGTTGAAGGTCCACTGCCCGCTCACGCGCACGCTCAGTTCGTGGCCATCCTGGCCGAAGTCCCATGGCATCAGTCCGCCATGGGTGGGCAGGCGCAGGGTGATGCAGTTGTGGCTGGCCAGGTCGTGCGGATGCGCGGGGGCGGCGTGCTGACGGAAGTAACCCGGGGCACCGACCACGCGCATCCGCAGCGGGGGGCTGATGGGCACGGCGATCATGTCGCGTGCCAGGCGCTCGCCGAGGCGGATGCCGATGTCATAGCGCTCGGCGACGATGTCGGCCAGGCCATAGTCGGTGGTCAATTCGATCTTCAGGTCGGGGAAGCGCTGCAGCAGGGGGGCCAGCCGCGGCCACGCCAGATACTCAGCGGCGTGGCCGGTGGCGTTGATGCGGATGGTCCCGGCGGGGCGGTCGCGGTACTCGGCCAACGCGGCCAGTTCGTGCTCGATCTCCGCCAGGCGTGGTGCCAGCGTGGCGAGCAGGCGGGCGCCAGCCTCGGTGGTGGAGACGCTGCGGGTGGTCCGGGTCAGCAGGCGCACCCCGAGCCGCTCTTCGAGGCCGCGCATGGCGTGGCTGAGCGCGGACTGGGAGACACCCAGCTGGGCGGCCGCGCGGGTGAAGCTGCCCTCGCGGGCGACGTGGACAAAGGCCTGCAGGTCGTTGAGGTTTTCGCGCGGCATGCGGGAATGATACGGCGCCGCCGCTGCCCGCTGCCCGCTGCCGCGCAGGCTGATGCTTTCCGGGGAGCCCTCAGGCAGGGCGGCGCATCCAGCTGAACGATTTCATCTGCAACTGTCATGCGGATCGTGTCTAATACCGCCTCCCCCCGCTGTCCCCCCACCCGCATGTCCCATCCTTCCCATGGCCCCGCGCCGTGCGACGACGCTGACGGCCACCTGGTCACCGCCGGTCCGTTGACTCCGCCGCCGGACAGCGCCGGTACCACCGCCGACGAGAAAGCGCTGCGCCACTCGGTGGCCGAGGACGTGCAGGGCATGGTGCTGGCGACGATGGTGGCCTCGCTGGGCCTGGCCATCTTTGCCAAGGGCGGGCTGATGATCGGCGGCATGGCCGGCATGGCGTTCCTGCTGCACTACTCCATGGGCTGGAACTTCGGGCTGGTGTTCGTGCTGGTCAATCTGCCCTTCTACTGGGTGGCGCTGCGGCGCATGGGCTGGGAGTTCACCCTGAAGACCTTTGCCGCGGTTACCGCCTGCGGCGTACTGACCGATCTGCTGCCGCGCTGGATCGATTTCTCGCACATCCATCCGCTGTACTCGGCGATCGTCGGCGGCGCGCTGTCGGGGCTGGGCATCCTGTTCTTCATCCGCCACCGCGCCAGCCTGGGCGGCATCGGCATCCTGGCGGTCTACCTGCAGCGCACCCGTGGCTGGAGCGCCGGCAAGGTGCAGATGTCCTACGATGCCTGTCTGATGATCGCCGCGTTCTTCGTGCTTTCGCCGTCCAAGGTGATGTATTCGGCGATCGGCGCGGTGGTGCTCAGCCTGGTGCTGATGTTCAACCACCGGCCCGGCCGTTACATGGGCGTGTAAGCGCGCCTTCCGCGTTCGCCGGGCATGGCCCGGCGCTACCGGAACCGGTATGTGGTAGCGCCGGGCCATGCCCGGCGGGTCCGGTTCAGCGGGCGACGGCCTGCAGCCAGGGCGGTGACAGCTTCAGCAGCCGCGCATGCACCGGGCAGTCTGCGGAGTGCGCACCCGGCAGGTAGCCCAGGCTCATCAGGAATTCGCCGGTGATCTCGCCGCCGGTGAAGCGGAAGGTCTTCTTGAACAGCTTCACCCAGTCAGCCTTGCTGCGTGGGTGATGCGCGTCCAGCCAGGCGGCAAAGCTGCCGTGGTCCGCACGCAGCTGCTGGATCACCTGTGCGTTGTGGATCGCGGCAAGCACCTTCAGGCGGTTGCGGATGATGCCCGGATCCGAGAGCAGGCGCTCGATGTCCTGCTCGGCATAGGCCGCGACCCGGTCCACGTCGAAGGCATCGTAGGCTGCGCGGAATCCTTCCCGCTTCTTCAGGATGGTCTCCCAGCTCAGGCCGGCCTGGTTGATCTCCAGCACCAGCCGCTCGAACAGCTCGCGTTCGTCGCGCTGCGGGAAGCCGTACTCGTGCGCGTGGTAGTAGTCGTGCACCGGGTGGCCGGGGGCGATCAGGCAATATCCGGACAAGGCGAACTCCTGCGGTACGGGGTGGTCATTATGCGCGCCGTGACCGGCAGGTGCAGGCATCGGGGGCGACCAGCGGCTAGAATGGCGGCATGCCCGCAACTCCCACTTCCCTTGCCGATCACCTGCTCGTCGCGCTGCCGTCGCTGCTCGACGCGACCTTTGCCCGCAGCGTCGCGCTGATCTGCCAGCACGACGAGAACGGGGCGATGGGCGTGCTGGTCAACCAGCCATCCGAGTACACGCTGGGCGAGGTGCTGTCGCAGATGGACATCGCCACCAGCGATGGCGACCTGCAGGCGCGCATGGTGCTCAACGGCGGGCCGGTACATCCCGAGCGCGGGTTCGTCATCCACGACGATGCGCGGCCCTGGGATTCCAGCCTGACGGTGGGCGAAGGCCTGTACCTGACCACGTCGCGCGACATCCTCGAAGCAATGGCCCGCGGCGAAGGCCCGGCCAATGCCGTGGTGACCCTTGGCTGCGCCGGATGGGGCGCCGGGCAGCTGGAAAGCGAGCTTTCCGAGAACAGCTGGCTGACCGTGCCGGCCGACGCCGAACTGGTGTTCCAGCTGCCGCTGGAGCAGCGCTGGCAGGGCGCGGCCTCGCGCATCGGCGTGGATCTGTTCCGGCTCACCGATTACAGCGGCCATGTCTGAGCCGGCCGCCCTCCGTCGCGATGGCACCGTGCTCGGCTTCGATGTCGGCGCGCGACGGATCGGTGTGGCCATCGGCAGTGCCTTCGCCGCGCACGCGCGTGCCGTGGCCGTGGTCGACGTGCACGGCAACGGCCCGGACTGGGCGGCGATCGAACGCCTCATCAAGGAATGGAAGCCCGATGGCCTGGTGGTCGGCGATCCGCTGACGCTCGACGGCCAGGACCAACCCAACCGCAAGCGCGCGCAGGGCTTCGCCCGCCAGCTGCGGGAACGATTCAAGCTGCCGGTGGTGATGATCGACGAGCGCTCAAGCTCGGTGGAAGCCGCCCGCCGCTTCGCCGCCGAGCGCGCCGAAGGGCGCAAGCGCCGCCGTGATGCGGCCGCGCTCGATGCGGTGGCTGCGGCGGTGATCATCGACCGCTGGCTGTCCTCGCCGGACGACGCCACTCCCATTCCCTGACTGCACGATTCCCGCCATGACCGCCCAGCAACTCGATGCCTCCGGCCGCCTGCGCCACCTGCTGACTCTTGAGGGCCTGCCCCGCGACACCCTGCTGCAGCTGCTCGACCGCGCGGGCCAGATCCGCGACGCGGCGGTCGGCCGCGTCGGCAACAAGCGGCACGTGCTGGCCGGTTCCGCGGTGTGCACGCTGTTCTTCGAACCGTCCACCCGCACGCGCAGTTCGTTCCAGCTGGCCGCGCAGCGCCTGGGCGCCGACGTTCTGAACTTCGATGCGTCGACCTCGTCCACGCGCAAGGGCGAAACCGCCTGCGACACGCTGCGCAACCTGGAAGCGATGGGCGTGCGCGGTTTCGTGGTGCGCCATCCCGATGATGGTGCCGTGGCCGCACTGGCCGAAGCGGCGGGCGAGGGCACCGCCCTCATCAACGCCGGCGATGGGCGCAGTTCGCACCCCACCCAGGGCCTGCTGGACATGCTGACCCTGCGCCAGGCCAAGGGCCCGGATTTCTCGAAGCTGAAGGTGTTGATCGTCGGCGACGTGAAGCACTCGCGCGTCGCCCGCACCGACCTGCACGCACTGCGCACGCTGGGCGTGGGCGAGATCCGCGTGTGTGGCCCGCAGTCGCTGCTGCCGGACGACGAAACCCTGAAGGGCTGCGTGGTGGGCGAAGATTTCGACGCGATGCTGGAAGGGGTCGACGCACTGATGATGTTGCGCCTGCAGCGCGAGCGCATGGAAGAAGGGCTGGTGCCGTCGCTGGAGCAGTATCACGACCAGTACGGACTGACCCGCGAACGCCTGGCCCGCGCCGGCAAGGACGCCGCGGTGCTGCACCCCGGCCCGATCAACCGCGGCGTGGAAGTGACCGACGATGTGGCCGATGGCCCACAGTCGTGGGTGCTGCGCCAGGTCGCCAACGGCGTCGCCGTGCGCATGGCCGTGCTGGAAACCCTGCTGGGCTGACCACCCGCTCTGGTAGGTGTCAGCCTTGGTTGACACACTTACCGCGCGGCTTGTCCGCGCACCGCTCTGGTAGATGCCAACCTTGGTTGGCACTATCCATCCGCGCCCAAGTTGTCGAGCGGATCACACGAAGCGCCAAGCTCCCATTCGCACCATGCATGGGGATATTGCCCAAGCCGCGTCGTCAGCCCGGCCCTGATCGGATTTCCCATCAGATACATCGCATGCCGGTGCAACGATTCGTCAGAGCGGATCGCATGATCGTGATAGCAGGCCTGCCAGAAGCGCCCGACTCGCCCCAGCAACCGGTTTACCTGCTGGGCGGTGCGCGACTTGAAACGCTTCATGACGGTTTCCGGCGTTCCCGCACGTAGTTCGACCAGCCAGTGGATGTGGTCGGGCATGACCACGTACGCAATTGAGCGGGTGAAGCCTTCCTGATCCAGTCGCTGGAATTCGCGGACTGCCAAGGCGGCCGCTGCGGCGTTGGTGAAGAGCGGCGCGCGGTCATGGACGACGGTGGTGAGGATATAGCTGAGGCCGATGCTGGAGCGACGACCGAGCAGGAGACGTGTGTTCTGCATGGAGCAAGCATGGACGGGCCTGCTTCCAGTGAACATCGGCATATGGGTTGGTTTCAGGTAGGCCAGTGCCAACCAAGGTTGGCAACTACCGAAGCTATGGCTCATCGCTTCTGCGCGAACAACCACGCCCACATTGCCGGGTCGGCGTAGGTGGCATCCCAGGCGTTGTGGTTACCTTGCGGATACTCGGTGTAGCGTACGTCGGCGGCGCCGGTGGCCTGGAATGCGGCGTGCAGGCGGCGGTCGTCGTCTGGTGGCACCACATCGTCAAGCGCACCATGGAAGATCCAGATCGGCGTGTGCCGCAGGCGCTGTGCAATCGCGGCATACGGATCGGCTTCGTTGGCGACCTGCTCCACGAACAGGGTCGGCCGCACCGCGCGGGGGGCCAGCACCGCGCCGCAGACCGGCACGATCGCCGCGAAACGGCGCGGGTCATCCAGTGCGATGTTCCAGCTGCCGTAGCCGCCCATCGACATGCCGGTCAGGTACTGCCGGGCCGGGTCGGCACCGAACTCGGCGAGGGTGGCGTCGAGTGCGGCCAGGGCCACCCGGTTGTTGCGGCCGCTCCATTCCTCGTGCCCGGGAACCTGTGGGAACACCACCAGCGCCGGGAAGTCGCGGTGGTCGCGCAGGTAGGGGCCGAGCCCGGCGTGGGTCTGCTTCACGCCATCGCCGCCACGCTCGCCAGAGCCGTGCAGGAACAGGATGACGGGCACATCGACCGGCGCGGCACCCTGCTGCGCCGGACCACGCGGCTGCAGGCCCGCGGGAATGAACACCTGGTAATAGGCCGTCCGGCCATCCACCTTCACCGCACGCGCCTCGAAGCGTCCGTGCGTCCGTTCGGCGGTGCTGGCGCAGCCTCCTACCATCAGGACCAGCAGCAGCGGCAACCAGCGTGCAAGCAGACGAACCATGAGCGCGTTTCCTGATCTGGAATCGTTTTCATGGTAGTCCAGTCGCGCCTGGCCAGCATCGTGCAGCGCGTCACTCGGGCCGGGGGGCGCTGGCGACGATGTCCAGCTGCTCCTGCGCTTCAGCGTTGCCTTCGGCGGCGGCGGCCCGTACCTGTGCCAGATCCGGGTGCAGCACCACCAGCAGCGGGTTCTCGCACACCGGGCAGTCGTACTCGGTGGCATCCTCGTCCAGCTCCATCACCATTGCCCGCGAACTGCCCTTCCATTCGCACGCGGCACAGGTATGCAACTGGTCGCGCCAACCCGGCTGGAAGTAGTTTTCGATCGTGGTTGCCATGGGGTGTTCCAGTGGGAATGGGCCCCGCGCCCCGACCGGGGGCAGGGCGCAGGTCGGTCAGTGCAGCAGCACCAGGGTGGCCAGGCCGAGGAAGGTGAAGAAGCCCATCGAATCGGTCACGGCGGTCAGGAAAATACCGCTGGCCAAGGCCGGATCGAAGCCGAAACGTTTCAGGGTCAGCGGCACCAGCACACCGGCCAGCGCGGCGAACAGCAGGTTGAAGGTCAGCGCGATGGCGATCACCGCCGACAACCCCGGCGAATGGAACCAGGCCAGCACGATCAGGCCCAGCACGGAACCCAGCAACAGGCCGTTGAGCAGTGCCACCCGCACTTCCTTCCACAGCAGGGTGCGTGCATTGGATGCGCCCACCTGGCCCAGCGCCAGGCCGCGCACCATCAACGCCAGCACCTGCGTGCCTGCGTTGCCGCCGAGGCCGGCGACGATGGGCATGAGCACCGCCAGCGCCACCAGCTTGTCGATCGTGCCTTCGAAGTGACCGACCACGCTGGAGGCGAGGAAGGCGGTACACAGGTTCACCGACAGCCACATCAGGCGACGGCGCATCGCGCGCCACACCGGGCTGAACAGATCCTCGTCCTCGTCCAGGCCGGCGGCGCCCAGCGCCTGGTGCTCGGCCTGGCCACGGATGATGTCGACCACGTCATCGATGGTGATGCGGCCGACCAGAATGTTGTTGTCGTCCACCACCGGCGCGGAAATCCAGTCATGGTCGGAGAACTGGCGGGCGACCTCCTGGTCGCTCTCGCCGACATCGATCGCCGGCTGTTCGTCGTCGATCAACCGGTTGATCGGCGTGGTGTCTTCATGGGTGACCAGCGCTGCAAGCGAGACACGGCCAAGATACTGATGGCGGCGGCTGACCACGAACAGGTGGTCGGTATGGTCCGGAAGTTCGCCGCGCAGGCGCAGGTAGCGCAGCACCACGTCGACGTTGACGTCGGCGCGCACGGTCACCACGTCCGGGTTCATCAGGCGGCCAGCGCTGTCCTCGGGGTAGGACAGGACCTGCTCGAGGCGCTCGCGGTTCTCGCGGTCCATCGACTTGAGGACTTCGTCGATGACCGTGTCCGGCAGGTCCTCGACCAGATCGGCCAGGTCGTCGATGTCCAGGTCTTCGACCGCGGCGATGATCTCGTCCGGGTCCATGTCCGCGAGCAGGCTCTCGCGCACGTCGTCGCCGACGTGGACCAGCACCTCGCCGTCATCTTCCGGATCGACCAGGCCCCACACGACTTCGCGCTTTCCCGGCGGCAGCGATTCGAGCAGGTTGCCGATCTCGGCGGGGGCCAGAGTATTGACCAGGCGACGCACCGGTCCCAGCCGGCCACTGTCCAGTGCATCGGACAGCATCCGCAGTTGGCGCGCAGTCTTGTCGTGGCGTACAGCTTCAGCCATCGCAGCTCCCGCGGGATAAGAAAAGCCGCGATCCTGGCAAGGATGCGGCAACAGGGGTGTTCAGCGCGTCATTATCGCAAGGGGATGTTTCAACGCATACCCCGGTGTCTGCGGCCAGCGGGGTCCATGAATTCCGCCGGGCCATGCCCGGCGAGCGGGATGCGTGGGGTGGTAGCGCCGGGCCATGCCCGGCGAGCGCGCAGCGCGGCCGTCAGGGCGTATCGGCCACCAGTGCCAGCCAGCGCTCGATGCCGCGACGGTCCCGCGCGGCCAGCAGCTTCGGAGCGCGGGCGCGCAGGGATGCCAGGTCGGCCTCGCGGATCGCGCGGCGGACTTCCAGCAGCGTGCCCGGATGCAGGCTGAACTCGGTCAGGCCCAGTGCCAGCAGCAGCGGCGCCATGCGTGCGTCCCCCGCGATCTCGCCGCACACCGCCACCGGCACACGATGGCGTGCGCCGGTCTCGATCACCATCTGCAGCAGGCGCAGCACCGCCGGGTGCAGCGGCGAGTAGAGTTCGCCCAGTGCCTCGTTGTTGCGGTCGGCCGCGAGCAGGTACTGCACCAGGTCATTGGTGCCGATCGACAGGAAGTCGACCAGGTCGATGAAGCTCTCCAGCGCCAGAGCAGCGGCGGGTACTTCGATCATCGCCCCCAGCGGCACGTGGTCGGCCACCATGTGCCCTTCCGCGCGCAGTTGTTCGGACAGCTTGAGCATGCGCCGGCGCACGGCCAGCAGCTCTTCGCGCGTGCTGATCATCGGCACCAGCACCCGCAGCTTGCCATAGGCCGAAGCACGCAGAATCGCCCGCAGCTGGGTGTCAGCCACTTTCGGCCGTGCCAGCGACAGGCGCACGCCCCGCAGGCCAAGTGCCGGGTTCTCTTCGTTGCTCAGGGTCAGGCCGGTACGATCCGCTTTGTCCGCACCCAGATCGAGGGTGCGGATGGTCACCGGCCGCCCGCTCATGCCCAGCGCGGCGTCGCGGTAGGTCCGGAACTGTTCTTCCTCGTCCGGCAGCTCGTTGCGCTGCAGGAACAGGAATTCCGTGCGGTACAGACCCAGTCCCTGCGCGCCGAGGGCGTGGGCCTGGGTTACGTCCTCCAGCGATTCGGCGTTGGCCAGCAGGGCGATGTCGACCTGGTCGCGGGTACGGCTGGGTTTGCTGCGCAGGCGTCCGAGCTCCCGCTGCTCGCGGGCGTGTTCCTTCAGTCGTGCGCGATAGTCACGCAGGTTGTCGGCCTGCGGGTTGACGGTGATGCTGCCGTCGGCGCCATCGACGATCAGCACGTCGCCATCGGCAACGCGGCTGAGCAGCTGCGGAACGTTGACGATCAGTGGCAGGTGCAGACTGCGGGCGAGGATGGCGCTGTGCGACAGCGCGCTGCCGGCGGTGGTGACGATGCCCACGACGCCCTGTGCCTGCAGCTGTGCCAGCTCGGACGGCGCGATGTTGTCGCAGACCAGGATCTCGCCGGCCAGCCCCTTCATCACCGGCGCACGCTCCGGCTGCAGGAAGGCGTGAATGCGGCCGATCACATGATCCAGATCGTCCATGCGGCTCTTCAGGTAGGCATCGTCCATGCCATCGAAGACCTTGGCCAGGCGGTCGCGCTGCAGGCGCAGGGCGTATCCGGCGCTGTACGGGCCGCTGCGGATCAGCTCATCCAGGCCGAACAGCAGCTCCGGGTCGTCCAGCAGCAGCGCGTGCAGATCGAGGAATTCGCCTACTTCCTGGTTCAGTGCGCCGTGCAGGCGCTGCCGAAGCTCATGCATCTCCGCGCGCGCGGCATCCACGGCGTGATGCAGGCGCGTCAGCTCGGTTTCGATCTGCTGCGGTGCCACGCGCTGTTCGGCAACGTCCAGCGCATGCGGCAGGCGCACGCGTGCACGCCCCATCGCCGAACCCCGCGCAGCGCCATGACCAGCCAGCAGCTGGACCGGCCGTTGGCCGGAAGGGAGCTGGCCGGCGCGGGCGCGCGGCACGATCAGCTGTCCTCGTCGAAGCGGCGTTCGAACAGGTCGACCACCGCGTCCATCGCGGCGGCTTCGTCTTCGCCACTGATGCGCACGGTGACCGGGGTGCCCTGGCCGGCAGCGAGCAGCATCACGCCCATGATGCTCTTGGCGTTGATCTCGCGGCCCTTGGCAGCCATGGTCACGTTGCACCGGAACGGTGCCAGGGTCTGCACCAGCTTGGCGGTGGCCCGGGCATGCAGGCCCAGGCGGTTGCTGACGGTGAGTTCTCGTTCAAGCATCGTCGACTATCGCTCCATTACGGGTACCCGCCGCAGCGGTGGCGGGCAGTTGATCCAGTGCCTGTTCCGGATAATTCATCACCCGCAGCAACATCGGCAGGCTCAGCGCCGACACCCGGCGAACCGGGGTCCCCAGCCGGGCCAGCTGCCCGGCAAGGTTGGCGGGGCTGGCGCCGTACAGGTCGGTCAGGATCAGCACGCCTTCTCCACCATCAACCCGCCGCAGCGCGGCCGAGGCGAGGGGGAGCAGAGCATCCAGGTCTGCGTCGAACGGTACTTCGAAAGCTTCGGTCTTCAACGGCAGCTGCCGCAGGAGCCGGGTCGCCACGTCAAGCAGGGCGGCGCCGACCCCGGGATGTGTTACGAGGAGAATGCCACAGGTCATTACTGCACGTTAACAGGTCAAGGTGAATTGGCGATAGCCGCAGATGAGGGGCACTGTGTCCCGTATTCAGCGTCCCCCGCCTGCCGGCCCATCCCGCCTCTCCGCGGGGCGGTCGGGCGCACCCCGGCCGGGCCTCTCAATCCTGCTCGCGGTGATAGGTGGCCACGTCTTCCCAGCCCATTTCGCGGGCATGCCGGGCCATCCGTTCGGCCAGATAGACCGAGCGGTGCTTGCCGCCGGTGCAGCCGAAGGCCACGGTCACGTAGCTGCGTGTGCCGTCGCCCAGCTTCGGCAGCCAGGTGTCGAGAAAACCCATCAGCTGTGCGAGGTAGCACTGCACGTCCGGCTGGGCTTCCAGGTAGTCGCGCACGCCCGGCTCGCGGCCACTGAGCGCACGCAGCTCGGGATCCCAGTGCGGATTGGGCAGCACCCGCGCATCGAAGACGAAATCCGCTTCGGCCGGCACGCCACGCTTGTAGGCGAACGATTCGAACAGCAGCGACAGGCGGGTTGCATGGTCCAGCGTGAACTCGGTGATGATCCGGCGGCGCAGCTGGTGCACGTTGAGCGCGCTGGTGTCGATGATGGCGTCGGCCTCCTGGCGCAGCGGTGCGATCAGTTCGCGCTCGCGGGCGATCGCTTCCGGCAATGACAGACCGAGCTGGCTGAGTGGATGGCGGCGACGGGTGTCGGCATAGCGCTTGAGCACCGCCTCGTCGCTGGCTTCAAAGAACAGCACCTTGGTTTCCACGCCAGCATCGGTGGCCAGTTGCCGCCAGTTGGCCAGCTGGCTCAGATCGGCCTGGCCGCGCACGTCGATGCCGACCGCCAGCCGGCGCGGCGCGGCGCCGTCATGGTGGGCCAGCAGGCTGCGCACGAAGTCCGGCAGCAGCTGGATCGGCAGGTTGTCCGAGCAGTAGTAGTCCTGGTCCTCGAACGTCTTCAGGGCGACGGATTTACCCGAGCCGGACAGGCCGCTGACGATGATCAGGGTCGGGGCGGTGGGGGCAGCGGTGCTCATGGACAGACTCTTCGAAGGCCAGGGAAATCAGGGTGTTCGCCGTTCCAGCAGGTTGCTGTGGCGCGCGATGAACATCGCGGCCGGGTCGATGCCCTTGGTCCGCAGGATATGCAGGCGGGTGGCCGCCTCGGTCAGCACGGCCAGGTTGCGGCCGGGCATCACCGGCAGCGTGATCAGCGGCACGTCCAGGTCCAGCACATGGCGGGTACCGGAATCGCCGGTCAGGCGTTCGTAGCCATGCGGAGTGGGCTCGGTCATCGGCTTGGTCAGGTGGACGATCAGCCGAAGGTACTTGTTCTTCTTTACAGCCGTGTCGCCGAACATCTCGCGCACGTTCAGCACGCCCAGGCCGCGTACTTCCAGCAGGTCCTGCAGCAGTTCCGGGCAGGTGCCGTCGAGCACGTCCGGCGCGATCTGGGTGAATTCAGGTGCATCATCTGCCACCAGGCGGTGGCCACGGCTGAGCAGTTCCAGCGCCAGCTCGCTCTTGCCCGACCCGGCTTCGCCGGTGATCAGCACGCCGATGGAGTAGATCTCCATGAACACGCCGTGCAGGATCACGCGCGGCGCCAGCGTGCGTGCCAGGTGGTAGGAAAGATGATTGAGCAGTTCGTGGCCGCGCTTGGGAGATACCCACAGCGGCGTGCCCGACTCGTCGGCGGCCGCGCGCAGGTCTTCCGGACAGGGCTGGTTGCGGGTAATCACCAGCGCCAGCGGGTGCGACTGCATGAGCTTTTCGATCGTCTCCCAGCGCTGGCGCGGTTCCAGCGCGTCCAGCCAGGACAGTTCCTCGGTGCCCAGGATCTGCACCTTGTTGGGGTAGATCGCATTGAGGTAGCCCGCCAGCGAGGGCCGGCGGGAGACGGTGTTGCCGGCCTCGAGCTCGCGCTTCTCGCCGGATTTTCCCGCCACCCAGCGCAGGCCCAGGCGTTCGCGCTGCTGTTCGAACAGTTCGCGTGCGGTGATGCTGGTATTCATGCGGCACTCGCCGGGGGCGTGAGATCCAGGGCCTGACGCAGTGCCCGCGCGTCGCCGGCGGCGCGCAGCGCCTCGCGGATGGCGGGGGCGGAGAACAGTTCGGCCAGTTCGGACAGCAGCATCAGGTGCTGATGGGTGTAGTGGGCCGGAACGGCCATCGCGAACACCAGGTCGACCGGCTCGTCGCCCCCGAAGTCGACGGGGGTCTCCAGTCGCAGCAGGGCGCCGCGTGGGCGGTCCAGGGTCGGCGCGCGGCCATGCGGGATGGCGATGCCGCAACCGATCGCGGTGCTGCCCAGCGCCTCACGCTGGCACAGGTTCAGATAGATCTGTTCGGCATTGGCCTGGCGGCAGGCCAGCAACCCGGCCGCGGCCTTGAGGACGCTGTCGCGGTCGGTGGCCGTGCAGAGCTGGGTCTGCACGGCCGCCAGGAGGTCAGTCAGGGGCATGTCTGCGGGGAACGGTGGCGATCAGCCGCCATTGTCACCCACCGGCAGCGGTGCGTGCTGCTGTTTTTTCTCCTTGTGCTTGATCACCAGGCGGTCAAGCTTGTCCGCCAGCAGGTCGATCGCGGCATACATGGTCTGGCCGCCGGCCTCGGCGTGCAGGGTCTGGCCGGGAATGTTGAGGCTGGCGTCGACGTGGTGTTCGGTCTTCTGCAGCTTGAGGGTCACCCGCGCTTCGCAGTGCTGGTCGAAGTGCTTTCCGATCCGGGCCAGCTTCTCCTCTACATAGGACTGCAGGGCCGGGGTGACTTCGACGTCTTTGCCAAACGTTTCGATGCGCATCGGGTTTCTCCTGTGTTCGGATGTGCCAATGAACCTCTCCGCCGGGCGCGGCGGTGCGTCAAGCGATTCTGACCCTTTCGTGCGAGGCGGAAATGTTCATGGCTTCACGATACTTCGCCACGGTGCGTCGCGCCACTGGAATTCCCGACGATTTGAGCAGGTCAGCCAGCTTGGCGTCAGAAAGGGGCTTGCGCGGGTTTTCGTCATCGATCAGGCGCCGGATCATTGCCTGGATGGCGGTGCTGGATGCCTCACCGCCGCCTTCGGTATCGATGCCCGACGCGAAGAAGGCGCGCAGCGGCAGGGTGCCGCGTGGGGTCCTGACATGCTTGCGGGCGATCGCCCGCGAAATGGTGGATTCGTGCAGGCCCAGTTCGGCGGCGATCTCACGCAGGGTGAGCGGGCGCAGTGCCTGTTCGCCGAACTCCAGGAAGCCGGACTGCTGCAGGATCAGGCAGCGCACCACCCGCAGCAGGGTCTCGCCACGCTGCTGCAGGCCTTTCAGCAGCCAGCGGGCCTCCTGCAGCTGGGCGCGCAGGTAGCCGGCGTCGGCCTCACCGCAGCGGCGGATCATCTGTTCGTAACCGCGGTGGATGACCACCTTCGGCCCGGCATGGCCCGCCAGGGCGGCGCGCCACACGCCGTTCTGCCGCCAGACGACTACGTCCGGCACCACGTAGGTGTCCTGCGACAGCGGCGCGATCTGGGTGCCCGGGCGCGGGTCCAGCGACCGCAGCAGGGCCACGGCGGTCTCGACATCGGCCAGGGGCTGCCGGAGTTCGTGCGCCAGCCCAACCACGCCGCTGCGCGGCAGCCGCTCCAGCGGCCCGGCAGCGACCTGGCGTGCCAGGGCAAGGCCAGGTGTGTCGGCCGCCAGTACGTCCAGTTGCAGTTGGAGGCATTCGCCCAAGCTGCGTGCCGCTACTCCGACCGGATCGAAGCGCTGGATCTGGTGCAGTACGGTGAGGATCTCGTCCTCGCCGGCGTGGATCGCCGGCAGCAGGGTTTCGGCGATGGTGGACAGCGGTTCGCGCAGGTAGCCATCGTCGTCCAGAGCGTCGATAAGTGCAGCCCCGATGCTGCGGTCGCGTGCGGACAGATGCGACAGGTGCAGCTGCCACAGCAGGTGGTCGGCCAGGGTCTCGGTTTCGGCCACGCGTTCGGCCGCGCTGCCGCTGTCGTCATCGTCGTCGAAGCTGCCGCCGCTGCCGGCGGTGCTCCAGTCCGGTTCCGCCGTTGCCCAGTCGTCCTCCGGGCCGGCGTCGGCGCGTTCGGGCGGGGCGTCATCGCCGTTGCCATCGTCGCCGGCAGCGGCATCGCTCTCGTTGCCTTCGGCCCAGTCCAGCAGCGGATTGCTCTCCACCGCCTGGGCGATCTCCAGTTCCAGCTCGGTGCTGGACATCTGCAGCAGCTTGATCGCCTGCTGCAGCTGGGGCGTGAGCACCAGCTGCTGTCCCAACGATGTCTGCAGCCGAGTCTTCATGCCTGTGCCGAAGAGGGGGAATGGAACCCGGCAGCTGCGGTCACAGCTTGAACGAGTCCCCAAGGTAGACGCGACGTACGTCGGCATTGTCCAGGATCGATTCCGGCGAACCCTGGGCCAGTACGGTGCCCTCGGCGAGGATATACGCGCGGTCGCAGATTCCCAAGGTCTCGCGCACGTTGTGGTCGGTGATCAGCACACCGATGCCACGCTGCTTGAGGTGGGTGACGATGCGCTGGATCTCGCCGACCGAGATCGGATCGACACCGGCAAACGGTTCGTCGAGCAGGATCAGCCGGGGTTGCGCCGCCAGCGCGCGGGCGATTTCGCAGCGGCGGCGCTCGCCGCCGGACAGGCTGGCGCCAAGCTGTTCGGACACATGGCCCAGCTGCAGTTCGTCCAGCAGGCTGCTCAACTCGCGCTCGCGGCCGGCCGAGTCCAGATCCTCGCGCAGTTCCAGCACCAGGCGGATGTTGTCGGCCACGGTCAGCTTGCGGAACACCGAAGGCTCCTGCGGCAGGTAGCCCACGCCCTGCTTGGCACGGGTGTACATCGGATCGCCGGTGATGTCCTTGCCATCGAGCACGATGCTGCCGGCATCGGCGGCAACCAGGCCGACGATCATGTAGAAGCAGGTGGTCTTGCCGGCACCGTTGGGGCCGAGCAGGCCGACCACTTCGCCCGCTTCGAGGGTGAGCCCGAAGTCCTTGACGACCTCACGTTGCTTGTAGCGCTTGCGCAGGCCCTTGGCGACGAGCATTACTTCCGGCTCCCGGCCGGCTGCGCCGGCGTGGTGGTGGCGGCAGGCGTCTTGTTCTTGGGCGGGATAACGGTGCGCACGCGGCTGCCGTCGCCGCCGGAGTTCATCTCGCCGGTACGGGTGTTGTAGACCATGCGCTGGCCGGCGTTGGTGCCGCGCGCGCTGGTGACCTTGTAGTTGCCGGTGAGGGTGATGATCTCGGTCTTGATGTCGTAGTCGATGCGGTCGGCGAGCGCATCCATCCAGGTGCCGTCATCGAGCTGCTGCTTCAACTTCGCCTGCTTGCCGGTGAACACCACACGCACCGGCTCGCCGTCCTTGAGATAGATCTCCGCTTCGGACGAGCGCAGGTCCAGCGTGCCCTGGGTGATGATCACGCCCTGCGACAGCACGGTTTTGCCGTCGCCGGTGAGCATGCCGTTCTGTGCACCGGCATCGATGTTCATGGGCTCGTTGCGGTCGGTCGACTTCGCCTGCGCGAGGGCGGGGACAAGAAGACTGAGTGCGAGCATGGCTGCAAAGGGGATCTTCATCGGGGTCCGTTCTGCCGGTGGTGGCTGCCCGGTCAGGAGGGCAGCAGCGGGTGGGGGCTGCCGGCGCCGCGCCTGTCCAGGGACGTCGCGGGCCGGGCGGCGGAATCAGCGTCTGGGCGTGTAGCGACCCTTGGACTGGCTGAGGAAATGATACGTGTTGTTCTTCGAATCCACCTCGAACCCGACGCCGGACTGCTCCATGCCGGGGCGGGTCATGGTCACCAGGGCGTCGGTCCGGGCCCGGCTCTCCTTGGGGAACACGTCCAGGTGGTCGGTGCGGAAGGTGGTCGGCACGACGCCGGGGGCAGCCGGACTGTCACCCGCCACCTTGCCGCGCAGCTTCAGTTCGTCACCCTTGGCGCTCAGCCAGCCGGTCTCCGCGCGCAGGGTCCAGTGCCTGCCGTCCTTGTCGGGCATCTCGAACAGTGGCGTGGCGATGTTGATGGTCTGGTCGCCGCGCTGCCGCTCCAGCCGCGGCGCGCGCAGGGTGGTCGATTCCTTGCCCTGCTCGTCCAGGGCGACGATCTGGAAGTCGTGCAGGATGTAATCCACGCCGACTTCCTGGCCGCTCTGGGCCGGGCCCTTGTCGCGGTTGCGCAGCGCGGCCCAGCTGCTGAGCAGGGCCGCCAGCAGCAGGCCGATGCCGAGCACGGTGCGCCAGTTCACGGTCGGTGCGTTCATGCGCCATACCTCGCCAGGACCGACGCGACATGACCCTGCGCGGCCAGCAGAACGTCGCACAGCTCACGCGCCGCGCCGCGCCCGCCTTCGGAACGGGTCTGCCAGTGCACACGTTCGGCGATCCACGGATGGGCATTGGCCGGCGCCACGGCCAGACCGACCGCACCCAGGGGCGCCAGATCCGGCAGGTCATCGCCAAGGAAGGCGACCTGTTCCAGGCCGATGCCGCGCTGGGCACACAGAGCCTGCACGCTGGCCAGCTTGTCGCCCACGGCGATGTGGGTATCAATGCCGAGATCGGCACCGCGCCTGAGCGCGGACTGGCTGTTGCGCGCGGTGATCAGCACGGGGTGGATGCCGTGCTGCTGCAGCAGTTTCAGGCCCAGGCCATCCTGCACGAAATACGCCTTGCTCTCGTTGCCGTCCTGGTCGTAGTACAGCCGACCGTCGGTGAGGGTGCCGTCCACGTCGAAGCAGGCCATGCGGATCCGCGCCGCAGCGGCATGCAGGTGGGCAGGGAAGGCGGGCAGGGGGGACCAGGGCATCAGGACGTTGAACTCGATCAGGGCAGGTGTGGGGTTACAGACTGAATGGGGTCTACGGACTGTCGGTTAAACCACCCGGGCCCGCAACAGGTCATGAATGTTCAGGGCGCCGACGGCGCGGCCCTGGTCATCGACCACGATCAGGCCGTTGATCTGCTGGGTTTCCATCTGGCGGGCGGCCTCCACCGCGAGCTGGTCGGCTCCGATGGTGCGGGGGTTGCGCGTCATCACATCGGCGATCTTTGCCGTGCGCACGTCCAGCGCACTGTCCAGTGCCCGGCGCAGGTCACCGTCGGTGAACAAGCCGATCAGCACGCCCTCGGCATCGACCACGGCGGTCATGCCCAGGCGCTTGCGGCTCATCTCCACCAGGGCCTCGCTGAGGCTGGCGCCGGCATCGACCTTGGGCAGATCGGCACCGGTATGCATGACGTCGGTGATATGCAGCAGCAGGCGACGGCCAAGGCTGCCGGCCGGATGCGAGCGGGCGAAATCGTCAGCGGTGAAGCCGCGCGCGTCCAGCAGGGCCACCGCCAGCGCGTCGCCCATCGCCAGCGAGGCGGTGGTGCTCGAGGTCGGAGCCAGCGCCAGCGGGCAGGCCTCGGCCGGCACGCTGACGTCCAGGTGCACGTCGGCGGCGGTCGCCAGGCTGGACTGCGGGCGGCCGGTCATGGAGATCAGCACGTTGCCCTGGCGCTTGAGCACCGGCAGCAGCATCAGCACTTCGTCCGATTCGCCCGAATAGGACAGGGCCAGCACCACGTCGGCTTCGGTGATCATGCCCAGGTCGCCATGGCCGGCTTCGCCCGGGTGCACGTAGAACGCCGGGGTACCGGTGGACGCCAGGGTTGCGGCGATCTTGCGCGCCACATGGCCTGACTTGCCCATGCCGGTGGCGACCACCCGCCCGCGGCTGCCCAGGATCACCTGGCAGGCCTTCTGGAACGGCTCGCCCAGGCGCTCGGCGACCGCCTGCAGTGCCTGCTGCTCGATCTCGAACACGCGGCGGCCGCTGGCCACCAGGGCGGCCGGCTCGACGGAACGGGGGGGCGGGAGGGACTCGGCCATGCGGACGCCACGCAGCGGAAGTAGAATGAGGGTTCATTTTATTAGGAAAGCCCGTTGGACGCCGACACCATCCGCAACCTGATCGAAACCGGCCTGCCTGGCGCCCGCGCCGATGTGCGGGGCGACGATGGCGTGCATTTCGAAGCGACCGTGGTCTGCGACGCCTTTGCCGGCAAGATGCCGCTGGCCCGCCACCGCATGGTCTATGCCACGCTGGGCGACCTGATGGGCGGCGCGATCCACGCGCTGGCGCTGAAAACCGTGACCCCGGCCGAAGCCGGCTGAACCGCAGAAGATCCCGAACCCCATGGCCAAGATCGTTGTAACCGGCGGCGCTGCGCTGCACGGTGAAGTGAGCATCTCCGGCGCCAAGAACGCCGTCCTCCCCATCCTCTGCGCGACCCTGCTGGCCGATGAGCCGGTGGAGATCACCAACGTGCCCCACCTGCACGATGTGGTCACCACGGTGAAGCTGCTGGGCGAACTGGGCGCCAAGGTCACCATCGACCAGGGCACGCTGTCGCGCGGCAGCGCGATCGTGGTCGACCCGCGTGCGGTGAACCAGCATGTGGCGCCGTACGAACT
This sequence comes from Stenotrophomonas sp. YJH_SMC_36, assembly GCF_059369935.1. Taxonomy (NCBI): domain Bacteria; kingdom Pseudomonadati; phylum Pseudomonadota; class Gammaproteobacteria; order Lysobacterales; family Lysobacteraceae; genus Stenotrophomonas; species Stenotrophomonas sp. YJH_SMC_36. The sequence continues at coordinate 161,398 of NZ_JCAFTD010000007.1, forward strand.
GGTCAAGACCATGCGTGCGTCGATCCTGGTGCTGGGTCCGCTGCTGGCCCGTTTCGGTGCGGCCGAAGTGTCGCTGCCCGGTGGCTGTGCCATCGGCTCGCGTCCGGTCGACCAGCACATCAAGGGCCTGCAGGCGCTTGGTGCCGACATCGTGGTAGAGAACGGATTCATCAAGGCTTCGGCCAAGCGCTTGAAGGGTGGCCACTTCACCTTCGACATGGTGAGCGTGACCGGGACCGAGAACGTGCTGATGGGCGCGGTGCTGGCCGAAGGCACCACCATCCTCGACAACTGCGCGATGGAGCCGGAGGTGACCGATCTGGCCCATTGCTTGATCGCTCTGGGTGCGAAGATCGAAGGCCTCGGCACCGCCCGCCTGGTGATCGAAGGCGTGGAGCGCCTCTCCGGTGGCCGTCATGAAGTGCTGCCCGACCGCATCGAGACCGGCACCTTCCTGGTGGCCGCCGCGATGACCGGCGGCAAGGTCACGGTCAACCGTGCGCGTCCGAACACCATGGACGCGGTGCTGTCCAAGCTGGTCGAGGCGGGTGCCCGGATCGAGACCACCGAGGACAGCATCACCCTGGACATGCAGGGCAAGCGGCCGAAGGCGGTGAACCTGACCACCGCGCCGTATCCGGCATTCCCGACCGACATGCAGGCGCAGTTCATGGCGCTCAACTGCGTGGCCGACGGCGTCGGCGTGATCAACGAAACGATCTTCGAGAACCGTTTCATGCACGTCAACGAGCTGCTGCGCCTGGGCGCGGACATCCAGGTCGAAGGCCATACCGCGATCGTGCGTGGCAGCGAGCACCTGAGCGGCGCGCCGGTCATGGCCACCGACCTGCGTGCATCGGCATCGCTGATCCTGGCCGGCCTGATGGCCAGCGGCGATACCACCATCGATCGCATCTACCACCTCGATCGCGGCTACGAGAACATCGAAGAGAAGCTGTCTTCGCTCGGTGCCACCATCCGGCGCGTGCCATGATCCTTCGCGGAAAATTCAGCCCGCGTCGCAAGGCGCTGCTGGCGCTGGTGCTGATCGTGCTGGCGTGGCTGGGATATGCCTGGTACGCCGATATCGCCATCACCCGCGGCATCGAGCAGAAGGACATGGACTGGAACGGTGACGGCACGGTATCGCGTGACGAGATCATCCAGTCGTTCTATGCCGTGTCGGTGAACGACAGCCAGGAAGGCAACCGCCATTGCCGCACGTTCGTCTGGCGCGGAAGCGGTGAGCAGATCCGGGTGGACTGCCGCACCGAGTTCAAACCGGCCGAAGAGAAGAAATGAAAAACGCCCGCGCAAGCGGGCGTTTTCCTTGTGCGGGGCCGGGGTCAGAGCCCATCCCCGAGGGGATGGGATCCGACCCCCGGCACTCAGTTCATCGATCGGATGGTCAGGTCCAGCGCGTCGCGGCCGCTTTCCCGCTGCAGCATGCGCGCCGGCACCGGAAACTCCGGCACGATCCAGGCGATCAGCTCCTTGTTGCCATCGGCACGCGACACCTTGGTCGCCTCGTAGCTCTTGCCGCCCACGGTGATCGATTCCTTGCCGATCACACGGTAGGTCATGTTCTTGATCCGGCCCTCGTCGACCATGCGGTAGGTCAACGGCTTGCCGGCTGCCAGGTCGCGGGCGATGGCCAGATTGATCAGCAGCGCATCCATGTCGCCGGCCTTCAGGGCGATCGGTCCGGCGCGGTCCGGCTTGATGTCGCCGGTCCAGGTGGCCTGGTTGCTGGTCCAGTTGTAGTTGGCCTGCACGTTGCGCTTCTTCACCAGCAGCGCCGAGCGGTCCTGGCTGCTGAGCGGACGCAGCTGGCCGCGCACTTCCTCGAACACGGTGCTCTGGCTCAGGTCGGCCAGCTGGTTTTTCACCTGCAGGCTGTAGCGCCACTTGTTGCTGCCTTCACTGGCCAGCGTCATGGTGCCGTTGGCCTGCATGCCCATGTAGCTGGCCAGATAGTCGGCCTTGAACGGCTCCAGGGCCATCGCCGGCAGGCTGGCCATCGACAGGGTGGCAGCGGCGATCCACGTCAGGGGGCGGGAGAGGGTGTTCATGCTCAGACTCCTTGGTATTCGATCAGGCGGAGATCGACGCGGTCTTCGCCATCTTCGCGTTGCAGGATGCGCACCGGGGTGGGGACACCGTTGGCGATCCAGAGAATGGTTTCGTTGTTGCCGCCGTTGCTGCGGTATACCCGCAGCGCGTTGTAGGACAGGTCGCCGACCTCGACGTTCTCGGTCTGCGGCGCGGCCTGGTAGTCGTGCTGGCGCACCTTGCCCATGTCGACGTAGCGGTAGTGCATGGCCACGCCCGGGCGGGCATCACGCATGATCGCCAGGTTGATCAGCAGGGCGCTCTGATCGCCGGCCTGCAGCGGAATGGGCTGCGCGCGATCCTTTTTCACATCGCCGGTCCACTGCGCGGTGCCGGCCTGCCAGTTATAGGTACCGACGGCCTTCTTGCCCAGGAACAGGCCCTTGCGCACCGTGCTCTGGCTCAGCGGCGCATAGACGCCGCCGCGCTCCTCGAACACCGTGCTCTGCTCGATGTTCAGGCCGAGCACGCTGGCAAAGCCGCGGCGGCCCACCACCTGCATGTCCACCCGCCACTGGTTGCCGCCGGTATGGGTGACCTGCATGGTGGCATCGCCGGCTTCCTTGCCCTTGTAGAAGGCCTGGTAGGTAGCGGTGAACGGTTGCAGCGGCGGCGGTTCCCAGGCCAGCGCGGGCAGCATGGGCACGGCCGGTGCTGCCGGGGCCTGCGACGGAGCTGCCGGGTCGGCAGAGGGCTGTGCTTGGCCCCAGCCCACGCCAGGCAACACGGCAAGCGACAACAGCAGGGGCGTGCACAGCAGCGTCGTGGTCTTCATGGGGGACAGGGGCCGCAGGAGTGGGGCAGGATGCCAGCCCCGCAGTCAGCGGGGCGTGTGCAGAACGTTATCGGTTCAGGTTTCCGGCGGAATCTAGGGCCAGCGGCCTAAACAGGGGGTGACCGTCGAGGATCGCCTGTCCTTCCCGTTCAGCCAGCCGGCCATCGCACAGCAGCTGCAGGCTGGCGATCAGCAGCGGGTGTTCCACCGCCAGCACGCGCTCGGCAAGGGTCTGTGCATCGTCGCCTGCCAGCACCGGCACGCGCGCCTGCGCCAGCACCGTACCCGCGTCCAGCTCCGGCACCACCAGATGCACGCTTGCGCCATGCTCGGCATCGCCGGCTTCCAGCGCCCGGGCGTGCGTATGCAGGCCCTTGTACAGCGGCAGCAGCGACGGGTGGATGTTGACCAGGCGACCGTTGAAGCGCTGCACGAAGCCAGCGCCGAGAATGCGCATGTAGCCGGCGCAGACGATCCAGTCCGGAGCGGAGGCGGCAACCGCGTCGCCCAGGGCCAGCTCGTAGGCGGCACGATCGCTGAATTCCTTCGGTGCATGCGCCCAGCGCCGGGAAGGATCGACCCGCTGCAGGGCCGCGGCATCGGGGCGGTCGGAGAACACGCCCACTACGTCGGCCGGCAGGCGGCCCGATGCGATGGCATCCAGGATGGCCTGCAGGTTGCTGCCGCGCCCGGAGGCGAGCACGGCGATGCGGCGGGGTGCGTTCATTACCGGCAACCCAGGCGGCTCAAACGCTTGCCGACGGAGTGTCGAACACGGCTTTCACCTGGGGGCGGAGCAGGGCGATCAGGGTGAACACCCCCAGCACCGTGCCCACGGGGGTGAACAGGCAGGACAGGCCCGCGACCACCAGGCACAGCACGTAACGGCGGCGCTGCGCCAGGCAGCGCCCGGCGTAGGCGACGAAGGCGCCCAGGGTGACGCCGCCCACCACGATCACGCTGCCGATGATGGTGAACATCCAGCCGAACATCCGCTGCTCGGCGGGCGATGAGGGCTGCCCCTCCGAGCTCAGCGGCAATGCCCCGGTCAGGGCGCTCACGCCCAGCACGATGTGGATGATGAAGATCAGCGAGAACAGTGCGATGAGCGCACCAACCACGTAGTGGCCGATGGACAGCGCCCGCAGATGGCTGGCGTCCTGCGGGCCGAATACGGGTGCCGTCAGCAGCGGCGGCGGCACCGGGTTCGAGGGGGATGGGGGCATTGCGTCCATGCGGGCTCCTCTGCAGGGGTCAGGCGATGCGGACGCGCTCGGCGCCTTCGGTGGTGACGACCTGGCCGATGGTCCAGTGATCCAGGCCCTGGGCCGTGACCGCGGCGGACACCGCCTCGACCTGGTCCGGCGCGACGATCAGCACGAAGCCGATGCCGCAGTTGAAGGTGCGCCACATTTCGCTGTCGGCGACCGCGCCTTCCTTCTGAAGCCACTGGAACACCGGCGGCAGCGTCCACGAGGCCGCCTGGATGTCCAGGCCGAGGCCGTCCGGGACCACCCGGATGATGTTCTCGGTCAGTCCGCCACCGGTGATGTGGGCCATGCCATGGATGGCATCGCCGTGCGACTTCAGCAGCGACAGGATCGGCTTGACGTACAACCGGGTCGGTGCCATCAGCGCGTCGACCAGCTTCACGCCGCCTTCCAGCTCAAGATCGGCCGGACGCCCGGCGCGGTCGTAGATGCGGCGGACCAGCGAGTAGCCGTTGGAGTGCGGGCCGGACGAGGCGATGCCGATCAGCACATCGCCGGCCGCCACGCTGGCGCCATCCTTCAGTTCGCTCTTTTCCACCGCGGCCACGGTGAAGCCGGCCAGATCGTACTCGCCCGGGGCATACATGTCGGGCATTTCAGCGGTTTCGCCGCCGATCAGTGCGCAGCCGGCCTCGGTGCAGCCGTTGGCGATGCCGCTCACGACCGCCGCGGCGGTATCCACGTCCAGCTTGCCGGTGGCGAAGTAGTCCAGGAAGAACAGCGGCTCGGCGCCCTGCACCAGCACGTCGTTCACGCACATCGCGACCAGATCGATGCCGATCGTATCGTGGCGGTTCAGCTGGTGGGCCAGCTTCAGCTTGGTGCCGACACCGTCGGTACCCGACACCAGCACCGGTTCGCGGTACTTGTTGGACAGGTCGAACAGGGCGCCGAAACCGCCCAGGCCGCCCATCACTTCCGGACGGAAGCTGCGCTTGACCAGGGGCTTGATCCGCTCGACCAGTTCGTTGCCGGCGTCGATGTCGACGCCCGCGTCACGGTAGGTGAGGGGGGAGGGGGCGGAAGACGGGGTGTTGGTCACGGGCGTCGGCGCTGGCAGGGGTTGAACGGGCGATTTTAACAGGCCGCATTGGCGCACAGGCCGTATTCGGGCAACAATTCCCCCCGGATACGTCGAGCCAATGGATGTCCTGATGCGCCGCAGCCTGATTCTCACCCTGCTTCTTGCGTTGAGCCTGCCGGTGGCCACGATGGCCCAGAGCGGCCTGCGCACCGAGGGGGATGTCGCCACCGCCAGTGGGGCCTACGAGGCCGAAGTGCCGGTCAACAGCCAGGCCGAGGCCGACCGCAATGGCGGGCTGGCACGTGCCCTGAGCGTAGTGCTGGGCAAGCTGTCGGGCGACCGCAGCGTGATGTCCCGGCCAGGCGTGGTGCAGGCCCTGCGCAATGCCAAGGATTACGTGGCCAGCTACGACTACAAGCAGGACCAGAGCGTCAGCGCCAGCGGTGCGCCCAGTTTCCGGACCCTGCTGGTGGCCCGTTTCCGCGAGGATGACGTCGATTCGCTGGTCGCCGCGCTGGGCCTGCCGCTGTGGCCGCAGCCCCGACCGAAGCCGGTGCTGTGGCTGGCCGTCGATGACGGCAGCGGCCCGCGCCTGGTCAGCGTGCAGCAGGCCAATGCCGCGCGCCCGCTGCTGAACCGCGCCATCGAGCGCGGCTACAAGCTGGGCCTGCCCAGTGGGGGCGCTGCCGAACAGGCGCTGGCCGGTGCCATCTGGCGCCAGGACAGCGCCGCCGTGGCCCGCGCCTCTTCGCGCTACTCGCCGCCGATGCAGCTGATCGGCAAGCTCTACCGTGCCAATGGCGGCTGGCAGGCGGACTGGGTGTTCGTCGACGATGGCCGTGAACTGAACAGATGGACCAGCAAGGACGCCAACGCCATGCGCGCGATGGCCGCGGGTGCCGACGGCGCGGCCGACGCGCTGGTCAAGCGTTATGCCAAGGCGGGTGTGGCCACCGGCCAGGCGGGCAGCTACCGGGTGGTGGTCACCGGCATCAACAGTGCCGATGACTACCTGCGACTGGCCGCGGGCCTGCGCGACGTGCCGGTGGTGCGCAATGTCACTCCGCTGCACGCCAGCGCGGGCCGGCTGGAGCTGACCGTGGAAATGACCACCGGCCTGGCCGGCTTCAACCGCATGCTGGGTGACAGCGGCGTACTGGTTCCGAACGCCCCGCTGCCTGCCCTTCCGACACCGATCGATGACACCACCGGCGTGCCGGTGCAGGCGCCGGTCAGCAACGAGTACCGACTGCGATGACCCTGACGCCGGAAGCTGAAATCGCGCAGTTCCTGCGCCGGGTCAAATACATCCTGCTTGCCGGCCTGATCGGCTGGATCGTGTGGCTGCTGGCGCCGATCCTGACGCCGTTCGTGCTGGCGCTGGCGCTGGCCTGGCTGGGTGATCCGCTGGTGGACCGCATCGAGGCCACCGGGCGCTCGCGCATGACCGGCGTGGTGCTGGTGTTCGTGGCCATGGTGCTGGTGATCGTCGCCGCGCTGCTGGTGCTGGTGCCGATGATCGAAAAGCAGATCACCACCCTGGTGGCGGCCGTGCCCCAGGCGCAGGCCTGGCTGATGCAGACCGGCATTCCGTGGTTCGAGCAGAAGACCGGCCTGGAGGTGATGCAGTGGCTGGACCCGGATCGCCTGATCGAATGGGTGCGCAGCCATTGGCAGCAGGCGGGCGGCTTCGCCAAGACCTTCATGGGATATGTCTCGCGCTCGGGCTTCACGATGGTGACCTGGGTGGTCAACATCCTGCTGCTGCCGATCCTGGCGTTCTACTTCCTGCGCGACTGGGACAAGCTGGTGGAGCGGGTCGCCTCGGTCATTCCGCGCAACCACATCGGCACCATCACGGCGCTGGCGCGCGAATCCAACGAGGTGCTGGGGGCCTTCATCCGCGGCCAGTTCCTGGTGATGCTGGCACTGGGCGTGATCTATGCCGGCGGCCTGTCGCTGGTGGGGCTGAAGCTGGGGCTGCTGATCGGCATGATCGCGGGCCTGATCAGCTTCATTCCGTACCTGGGCGCGACCACCGGCATCCTGATGGCGATCATCGCCGCGCTGGTGCAGGCGCAGGGCTTCGACCTGAAACTGCTGATACTGGTCGGCGTGGTGTTCACGGTCGGCCAGTTGCTGGAGAGTTATGTACTGACGCCGCGCATCGTCGGCGACAAGATCGGCCTGCATCCGGTGGCGGTGATCTTCGCGGTGATGGCCGGCGGCCAGCTGTTCGGCTTCCTCGGCATGCTGCTGGCGCTGCCGGTGGCTGCCGTGTCCAACGTGCTGCTGCGCTATGCGCACCAGCGCTATCGGCAGAGCGATCTTTACGCGGGTGAGAAATCGGCGATCGTGCTTGACGGTGTGGTCGAGCCGCCCCACATCATCCTCGACACGAACGACAAGGGCCCCGACCTGAAGTGATGGGTGTGCCGCAATTGCCGCTGGCCCTGCACTACCCGCGGGACCAGCGCCTGGAGACCTTCATCGGCGCACCGGATGGTGCGCTGGCGCAGCTGCGCGCGATCGCGGTCGGTGCCAGCCACGACTGGGTCTACCTGGAAGGCGCGGCAGGCACGGGCAAGACGCATCAGGCGCTGGCGATGTGTTCCAGCGCCGAGCAGGCCGGGCGGCTGCCGACCTATGTGCCGCTGGCCAGTGCGGCCGGCCGTGTGCGTGCAGCGCTGGAGGGGCTGGAGGCGCGCGAGCTGGTCGCGCTGGACGGATTGGACGAGATTGCCGGCAACCGTGAGGACGAGATTGCCCTGTTCGATTTCCATAACCGTGCGCGCGCTGCCGGCGTGACCGTGCTCTACACGGCGCAGAAGGCGCCGGCCGAACTCGGACTGGTGCTGCCGGACCTGCGCTCGCGGCTGGGCCAGTGCGTGCGGGTGCTGTTGCAGCCGCTGGACGAGGAAGGACGCGCGGCGGTGCTGCGCGAGCGCGCGCTGCGACGGGGGCTGGCCATCGACGAGGCCGCGATCGAGTGGCTGCTGTCGCACACCGGGCGCGAGCTGGGCGGGCTGATCACGTTGCTGGACTGGCTGGACCGCGAATCGCTGGCGGCCAAGCGTCGGATCACCGTGCCGTTCCTGCGCCAGGTGCTGGAAGAAGGCCGCCCTCGCTACTGAGGTTGGGGTTTGTTTTGCAGGGCTGCCGCCCTGCACCCGCCGAAGCCAGTGCCGAAGCCGGAGCAACGTCAACGTCAAACGCTGGCTTCCTCAGGGGAGGCGGGGTGGCTCAGGTTGCGGGGGACGGCGCAAGTACGTCCATGTAGCCTCGGTCGCGCCATCCATGGCGCTCACGCCCCCGCAACCTGAGCCACCCCGCCTTCGACAGGTTCCCGCAATCTGCCGGGATTGCGTACTGCACTGCTGTTGGTGGGTGTCGACCTTGGTCGACACGGTAGAGCCACGCTACGCGTGGATGCGCTTTCGCTTCGTGAGCGAAGCGACCTGCTTCTGCTTTTCTTTACTCTCTTCCGTGGCTGGACGCGCACGGAAACTGTCAGAGGCCCGGCCAGGCACGGCTTTGATTGGAGCGACCAACCACGAGGGGCTCAGCCGTTCGCCGCCAACTCAACATCCAGCGCACGAAGGCGATCCACCGTGCCGACGTCGGTCCAGCGCCCGCGATGGTGCTGCCCCATCATCAATCCCTGCGCCATGAAGTGCTTCTGCAGTGGCACCACCGAGAACTTCGGCGGCAGCCGCTCGCTGCCCGGCGCATCACCAATCACCGTGCGCCAGTCGGCCACGATTGAAGGGCGGTACACGCCGATGCCGGCATAGGTCAGGCACGGTCCTTCGCGGTCATGGTGCAGCAGGCCCTGTGTGTCCAGCCGGTAATCACCGTGCGGATGCTGCGTGGGGTTGTCGACCAGCACCAGATGCGCCTGGCCCTGCGGCTCGCGCGGCAGTGTGTCGAAATCGAAATCGGTCCAGATGTCGCCGTTGACCACCAGGAACGGATCCTCACCCAGTGCCGGCAGAGCATTGAGAATGCCTCCGCCGGTCTCCAGCGGGGTATCGCCTTCATGCATGAAGTGCAGGCGCACACCCCATCGGCTGCCATCGCCGAGCATCGCCGGGAACTGTTCCGCCAGCCACGCGGTATTGACCACGATATCGCGCACGCCGCAGGCGGCCAGGCGCTCCAGGTGCCAGACGATCAGCGGCTTGCCGGCCACTGCGAGCAGCGGCTTGGGTGTGTGCAGGGTCAGCGGGCGCATACGCTCGCCCAGACCGGCGGCGAAGATCAGCGCCTTCATCGGGCCATGCGCATCGGTGCACCGAGCTCGGCCAGCGCCGGCTTGATGCGTGTGTCCAGCAGCTGCCGCAGGGGGGCCAGCTCGCGGTAGCGCGGCAGTACTTCGTCCAGATAGGTGATGAAGCGCGGCGCATCGTCCAGGTAATGACCCTTGTTGTCGCGGTAACGCAGGCGGCAGAACAGGCCCAGGATCTTCACGTGGCGCTGGATGCCCATCCAGTCCGCGTCACGCAGGAAGGTCGCACGGTCGGGCACCGGCAGGCCCGCAGCGTGCGCGCGCGCGTGGTACTGCGCGAGCCACTCGTCCACGCGCTGCAGCGGCCAGCTCAGGAACGCGTCCTTGAACAGGCTCACGGCATCGTAGGCGATCGGGCCCCGCACCAGGTCCTGGAAATCCAGCACGGCCGGACCGTCGGCAACGGGCATCAGATTGCGCGGCATGTAGTCGCGGTGGGTCATCAGCTGCGCCTGGCCCAGTGCGTTGTCCATCAACCGGCGATGGACCAGCTGCAGGCCCTCGACCTCGCCGCAGTCCAGCTGCAGGTTGAGATGGCGCTGCAGGAACCATTCGTCGAACAGGCCGGCATCACGCTGCAGCAGGGCTTCGCCGAACTGGCCGAAGTCGGCCGGCACCGGGATCGCCTGCAGGCGCAGCAGCTGATCGATGGCGCGGCCGAACCATTCATCGGCGTTGCGCTCGTCGAGGATTCTCGCCAGGGTCGGACCGCCGAGATCCTCCAGCAGCAGGAAGCCGGCGTCCAGATCCTGCGCAAGCAGGGCCGGCACACGCAGGCCATGGTCGTGCAGCAGGCCGCGCATGCGCAGCCAGGGGCGGGGGTCTTCCAGTCCCGGCGGAGCATCCATCACGATGTGGCTGCCGCGTGTACCGGTGACGCGCCAGTAGCTGCGCATGCCCGCATCGACCGAGGCACGTTCAACCACGGCCTGTGCATCGCCAAGCTGGATACGGGCCCACTGCAGTCGCTGCGCGCTGCGCTGGGGATCGGAGGCGGGTTCGGTCATGCGGGCATATCCGGGCGCGCGGGGCGCGCCGACGTCGGGGACAGGAGGGAAAGGTGGGGCCGTTTCAGCGGCGACCGCTGAACAGGCGCAGGATCGCCAGCACGGCCACCGCGCCGACCACGGCACCGAGGAACCCAGCCGGTTCGCCGGGGGCGTACCAGCCCATGTACTGGCCGAACCAGCCGGCCAGCAGGGCACCGAGGATGCCCAGCACGATGGTCAGCAGGCAGCCCATGCGGTTGTTGCCCGGCATGACGAAGCGCCCGAGCAGGCCGACGAAGAAGCCGACCAGCAGGATGTACAGCCAGCTGCTGCTGCCGAACAGACCATTCATGCGTGTGCGTTCCGCTTGAGAAGAACGCAGCCTAGCAAGGCCGGGCTGCGTCCGTCACGGTGTGCCGGATCAGCAGCAGCCGTGGTCGCCATGGCGCGTGCCGCTGTCGGCGGCCACCGGCGAACCACTGGTCTCGCCACGCAGGCTGGCGGCGTAGTGCTCGCTGATCACCTTGGACACGCAGGCGGTGACCTTCTTGCCCATCGGAATGTGCAGGAACTCGTTCGGGCCATGCGCGTTCGAGTGCGGGCCAAGCACGCCGGTGATCATGAACTGGGCACCGGGGAACTTCTCGCCCAGCATGCCCATGAACGGAATCGAGCCGCCTTCGCCCATGTACATCGCCGGCTTGCCGAAGAAGGTCTGGCTGGCTTCGTCGATGGCCTTGGTCAGCCACGGCGCCATGGCCGGGGCATTCCAGCCGGTGGAGGCCTTTTCCAGATCCAGGGTGACCTGCGCGCCGTTCGGAGGATCGCGCAGCAGCGCTTCTTTCAGCAGCTCGCCGCAGGTCTTGCCATCGGCGGTGGGCGGCAGGCGCAGCGACAGCTTCACCGAGGTCTGCGGGCGCAGCACGTTGCCGGCCGATTCCAGCGGCGGCATGCCGCCGATTCCGGTGACCGACAACGCCGGGCGCCAGGTGCGGTTGAGCACCAGCTCAGTGAGGTCTTCGTTCATCGGGCGCAGGCCATCGACCAGCGGGAACTTCTCGAAGATGGCCGTATCGACCACTTCGGCGGCACGCTTGGCCTGTTCCTGGCGCTCGGCCGGGATTTCCACGTTCATGCCGTCGATCAGGATGCGGCCGGTGTCCTGGTCCTCGATGCGCGACAGCAGCTGGCGCAGCAGGCGGAAGCTGGACGGCACCACGCCGGAGGCATCGCCGGAATGCACGCCTTCGTTGAGCACCTTGACGGTGAAGTTGCCCCCGGTGAGACCGCGCAGCGACGTGGTGCACCAGAGCTGGTCGTAGTTGGCGCAGCCCGAATCCAGGCAGACCACCAGCGACGGCTTGCCGATGCGGTCGGCCAGATGGTCCACGTAGGCGGGCAGGTCGTAACTGCCGGACTCTTCACAGGCTTCGATCAGGACCACGCAGCGCGCGTGCGGCAGGCCCTGGGCCTGCAGGGCCAGCACGGCGGCCAGCGAACCGAAGATCGCGTAGCCATCGTCGGCGCCGCCGCGGCCATAGAGCTTGTCGCCACGCAGGACCGGGGTCCACGGGCCCAGGTCGTCGTCCCAGCCGGTCATTTCCGGCTGCTTGTCCAGGTGCCCGTAGAGCAGGATGGTGTCGTCGCCGGTTTCACTGCCGGTGGCGGGAATTTCCAGAAGAATCAGCGGGGTACGGCCTTCCAGGCGGACCACTTCGACCTTCAGGCCCGGCAGCTCCTGTGCCTTGGCCCAGGTCTCCATCAGGGTGACCGCCTGTTCCATGTAGCCGTTCTGCACCCAATTGGCGTCGAACATCGGCGACTTGTTGGGAATGCGGATGTAGTCGACCAACTGCGGGACGATTTCGCTGTCCCACTTGTCATTCACGAATTGGCCGAGCTTGGCGCTGTCCATCTGAAACTCCGGTTGCATGGCTGATCCAGCCATTCTACGCCTGCGCCGGGGGTAGGGTTTTTCCTACATCACGTCGGGTATTTGGCTGGCTTTTAGAAATCCACGAAACCGATAGTCTGTGTGTATGTGGTGACGGACACTGTTCCTACCGACGGGATTGCCGGTCGGGGCGGCCAGAACCACAAGGAGTTATACGTCGTGCCTTGGTTAGTCGTGTTGAGGGCACTGGTACTGGCAATGGGGATCGCAGGGGCGCATGCCGCCGAACCGATCGACATCAACCGGGCCGATGTCCAGGCGCTGCAGCAGGGATTGACGATGGTCGGAGCCAGGAAGGCTGCGGCGATCGTCGAGCACCGGCGCAGACACGGGCCCTTCAAGCGCGTCGAGGATCTGACGCAGGTGAAGGGGATAGGGACAGTGATCGTCGAACGGAATCGACAGCGGATCACCGTAGGCGACAGGCTGTTGCCCGCGGATCCGGTACCCGGATCGGTACCGGTGCGGACCGTACCAAGGCGTTGACAACAGGAATCGTCGGGACCCGCAGGAGGCCGGTCCACCGGGCACCGCCAGGGAGGCTGTGTTCACCGACCGTCGCAGGAGGCGGCACCAATCACCAGGATGGTGGCATCACAGACCTGTGGAAGGGGCTGAGATACAAGCAGGACAGACGCGGCCGCGTGCAGGATGCAACGCCACCCCCACCTCGCAGGACGCGCGGGGGAGGCAGCAGGCCGACAAGGACGTGACGATTGCCCGGTACGACACAGGGTTGTGTCGCCGGGCATTCTCTTTTGGCGCGTTCGCTACGGCGCGATGGTGTACGGTGACCGCTTCGCATGGAATGGAACCTCCGCTGGATGCGTCTGCACCGTCCGTCCCTGATGCTCTCCCTTGTCCTGGCACTGCCGCTGACCGTGCAGGCCGGGCCGCCGTCTTCGCACTCGACCGACCCGTCCGGGCCGGTGGCCGCCGAACGCGGGCCTACTGATCTCAAGCCGGGCGAATTCCTCTGGCATCCGGAGATTTCCCCGGCCGGCCCGATCGTGCTGGTCGTCAGTCTGGACGAGCAGCGCGCCTACGTGTATCGCAACGGGATCGCCATCGGGCTGACCACGATCAGTTCGGGCAAGGCGGGACACGAGACGCCGACCGGGGTGTTCACGATCCTGCAGAAAGACAAGGACCACCGCTCCAACCTCTATAACAGCGCACCGATGCCGTACATGCAGCGGCTGACCTGGGACGGCATCGCCCTGCATGGCGGCAGCCTGCCGGGGCATCCGGCCTCGCATGGCTGCGTACGGCTGCCCCAGGCGTTCGCGCAGAAGCTGTTCAGCGAGACCCGGCGCGGCGATACGGTGGTGGTGGCCGATGCCAAGAGCGCGCCGATGACGCTGGCCTATCCCGCCGTACTGGCGCCGGTCAACGCGCGCGGCGAGGCCCTGCCCGAAACCGGCGACGGCAGTGTGGCGGCGGCCTGGTGGAACGACAGCGCGGCGCCGGCCGGGCAGGTCGGCATCCTGGTCAGCCTGCACGACCAGCGGCTGTACGTCCTGCGCGACGGCGTGATGATCGGCGAATCGCCGCTGAAAGCCGACGCGCTGCCAGCCTTCCAGGGCACCACGCTGTTCGTGATGGGGCAGGGCTACAGCGATGTTCCCAGCCCGCTCGATGCGAAGCAGCGCCTGCATCAATGGACGGCCTATCCGTTGCTGGGCCAGGACCGTGCGCAGGCGACCCCGGACCTGTTGGCCACGCCGTCGCTGCCACTGGCGCTGCCGGCCGATTTCGCCCGCCAGCTGTACCAGGTGCTGGTGCCGGGCACGACGCTGCTGGTGACCTCGCTGCCCGCCGTGCGCCCAAGCCCGGCTGAATCCGGCCTGCAGCCGGTCTTGGAATCCGAGCCGGCAGGGTCCACTCTCACAGGCAACTGAGTCCTGTGTCCCGTCCATGACCGCATCCCGCCTGTGCCGGCTGGCCACGCTTGGCCTGCTGGCAACCTCGGCCAGCGCACCCGCGTTGGCGCAGACGCCCGCCATCGCGACCCGTGCCGAGGATCTGGCCGCCCTGCTGGCACGCACCGCGCCGAAGGCCGATCGCCATGTGCTGCAGCTGGCGGCGCAGGCCATGCGCTGCGCCCTGTTGCGACCGGAGCTGGGCATCAGCGGCGAACGCCTGAGCGTGATCGACTATTCGCGGCCCTCCACCGAGCCGCGCCTGTGGGTGTTCGACCTGGCGCACCAGCGGCTTTTGTTCGAGGAATGGGTGGCGCACGGCCGCAACAGTGGTGAGAACCGGACCGAGCATTTTTCCAATCGCGACGGCAGTTACATGTCCAGCCTCGGTGTGTTCACTGCGCAGGAAACCTACATGGGCGGCAACGGCTACTCATTGCGGCTGGCCGGGCTGGAACCGGGCTTCAACGACCGCGCGCGCGAGCGTGCGATCGTCATCCATGGCGCCCCCTACGTGAATCCGGCGACCGCCCAGCTGCAGGGTCGGCTGGGCCGCAGCCTGGGGTGTCCGGCGGTGCGGCTGTCGGTGGCCAGGCCGCTGATCGACGCGTTGCGTGGTGGCACGATGGTGTTCGCCTATTACCCCGACCAGGACTGGCTGAAGCATTCGCAGCTGCTGGGTGGCCAGTGCGGCGCGCAGGGTACGGTCGCCACGCGCTGATGCGCGATTGCACGTGGCGTGGTGCAATGCAGACATGGATATCGATGCGCTGCTGAAGACTCCGAGCCAGGTGATTGCCCGCCTGGATTACCGCCGCGAACGCTGGCGCAATGGCCTGGGCTGGACCCGCGAAATCCTGCGGCTGCCGGCGCACGGGGACGACTGGGCCCTGCGCCTGTCCGTGGCGGAGATCGAGCAGGATGCCGCGTTCTCCGCATTTCCGGGCGTGGAGCGCGAACTGGTACTGCTGCAGGGCAACGGTGTGCGCCTGCGCTTCGCCGATGGCCGGGTGGCGGAGGTGCTGCCGCCGCATGGTCGCGTGCGCTTTGCCGGCGAAGAGGCACTGCACGGCGAACTGGTCGATGGCACCACCCATGATTTCAACCTGATGTGGAAGCGCGGGCAGTTGCACGCCGAGCTGCTGCACCGGCCGCTGGTGGGGTCGATGTTCTTCTTCTGCGAGCCAGGCGTGGCCTGGGCGCTGCACCTGCTGGCGGGTGAGGCCGGCTTTGCCGAGGACAGTGGCTTGCCGCCGATGCAGGCAGGCGACACTGCATGGCTGGCGGCCGGCGAGCGCCAGCGGCATGCGCTGCAGGGCAGTGGCGAGCTGCTGGCGATACGGGTGAGCGCCGCGGACTGATGATTCGCATGCGCCGATGGGCATCATCCGCGCATGCGCTGGGCGCTGCCTGGGCTAATACACATCACGGCGGTAACGGCCGGCCACCAGCAGGGCCTCCTTGCCGTCGGTACCCAGCACCTGCTCGATGACCGCATCCACGGCTGGCGCCATGCCCTGCAGGCTGCCGCAGACCAGGATCGTGGCACCTTCATCGACCCATTGCCGCAGCGTTGCCGCCTCCGCCAGCAGGCGGTCCTGCACGTAGCGGTGGCTGCCGCCGTCACGGCTGAACACCGTATCCAGACGCTGCAGCGTGCCGGCCGCCAGCATCGCCCGCAGTTCGTCACCGAAATGGAAGTCGTGCGCGGCCGAGCGCTCGCCGAACAGCAGCCAGGTGCGGTGCGCGCCGACGGCCGCGCGCTCATGCAGGTGTGCACGCAGGCCGGCGATGCCCGTGCCATTGCCGATCAGCAGCAGCGGCGCCGCAACGGCGGCACCGTGGAAGTTGTCGTTGCGGCGCAGGCGCAGTTGTACCGGCTCGCCGATGACGGCGTGGTCGCACAGCCAGGCACTGCCGATGCCGGGCGTGCCATCGGCACGCAGCTGCCGGCGCACCAGCAGTTCCACCGCACCATCCTCCATCACCGAAGCGATGGAGTACTCACGATGCGGCAGCGGCTGCAGGGCCGCCAGCAGGGCGGGCAGATCACCCGGTGGCACCAGCGAGGGCAGGTGCGAGCGTTCGACACGGGCCAGCAGCGTCTGGCCGTCCTCGATCACCGTCTGCGGATCGAAACCCTGTGATTCCAGCCAGGCCCGCGCGCTGTGCCGCGCGTGCTGCGGGCCGATCTCGGCAATGTCGCCGGCCTGCCAGCGCACGCCGTCGATGGCAGGCGCCTGCAGGCGCAGCCAGTACACCGGTCCGCCCTGGCTGCCGGGATTGAGGTGCCGGCGTTGCAGCAGCGTCCACGGCTGATATTCGGCCGGGCTCCAGTCGGGCAGTTCGCTGGCGCCACCGGCAAGTTGTCCGAGCAGTTGCTGCCAGTGCCGCAGTGCAGCGGGATCGGCGTTGTCGACCTCGATGGCGTCGAACAGGGCATGTGCGCCGTGCTGGCGCAGCCAGTCGTCGAGCTGGTGACCGAAGGCGCAGAAGTGACCGTAGCTGCGATCACCCAGGGCGAGAACGCCGTACGAAAGATGCTGCAGCGATGACGGCAGGGCCATCATATGGCGCAGGAAGGGCACTGCATGATCGGGCGGGTCGCCTTCGCCGGTGGTACTGGCGATGAACAGTGCACGCTGGCTGCCGGCCAGCAACGTGGCGTCGACCTCATGCAGACCGCGCACACGCACCGGCACGCCGGCACCACGCAATGCCTCGGCACTGCGTTCGGCCAGTTCGCGGGCGAAGCCGGTCTGGCTGGACCAGACCAGCAGGATCGGCGCGACGTCGCCAGAGGCAGCATCGTCGCGCGGTCGCCCACGCCACCACAGTGCGGTGCAGACCAGCGCATAGAGCGCGGTGGCGATGATGGCGATCTGCGATTGCCGCGCCGGCGGTGCGCCCTGCCACCAGGCTTCGCCGAGATGCAGTCGCAGCAGCGCCCAGCCGATCAGCGCCAGCAGGATCAGTACAAGCGCGTTGCCGAGCAGCGCGCGCGACGGCCGTGCGCTCATGCGTCCCGCTCGTCGAGCAGACGCTGGAAGGCGCTGCTGAGAAACTCGTGCGGGCCATCCGCTGCGCGATGCAGGTAGCGTGCGGCCAGTCCTTCGCGTTCGGCCAGCGCCATGCCGTGCTCGCGGCCGAGTACGGTGAGTGCGGTGGCCCAGGCATCAGCATGCATCGCGTCGTCGGCGACCACCGTCACCGCCGCTGCAACCTTGCGTACCGGCCTGCCGGTGCGCGGGTCGAGGCTGTGGCTGTAGGCCTCGCCATCGGCCTGATAGTGATGCCAGCGATCGCCGGAGGTAGCGACCGCCTTGCCGTCCAGCGCCAGCACCCGCGGTGGTGTTTTGGCGTGCGCGTCTTCTTCCGGCGCCGATTCCACCAGCACGCGCCACCGTTGGCCATCGGGCTTGCGGCCGTAGCCGGCCAGTTCGCCACCGACCTCGATCAGTGCAGCAGCGATGCCCTGATCGCGCAGCCACGCGGCCACGTGATCGACGCCGAACCCCTTGGCGATCGCAGAGAGATCCAGTTCCAGTCCGCCGGGTTGCAGCAGCGCATCGCCGCGCCATTGCAACCGCTGCCAACCGCAGCGCTCGCGCGTGGCCTGCACGGTGACGGCATCGGGTTGGCGGCGTTCGCCGGCACGTGCACCGAAACCCCACAGTGCCACCAGCGGGCCGATGGTGGGATCGAACGCACCGTCGCTGGCGGCAGCGATGGATTGCGCGCAGGACAGGACGTGACGGGTTTCGGCAGGCAGGGGGTACCACTGGCCTGCATCGGCGCTGTTGTAGCGGCTGAGGTCCGAGCCGGCGTCCCACGTACTCATCTGCGCGACCACATCATCCAGGCGCGCCTGGATGCCGGCGTGCAGCGGGTGCAGGTCGCGCTGGCGCGGCGCGACCAGCGACACGCTCCAGGTGGTGCCCATGGTGGTGCCGCCGAGGCGGGCGATGTCGAGCAGGGTATTGGTCATGACGGGGCGTGGCGGCTGCGATGCCGGGGCGTGCCCGGCATCGCGGTCCCCATTACTGCGGCAGCACTTCCAGCGTAGCCACGTAGCTCAGGCGACGCTTGGCGGCCTGCTTCACCGAGGTCTTGTTGTCTTCAGTACCGGTTTCCAGCCAGTACATGCCAGCTTCCGGCCAGGTCACCTTGATCTCGCCCTTGGCGTCGCTGGTCACCTTCAGTTCGTCCTGCGCGTTGCGGTAGCGGGTGGCGCCGCGCACGATCTCGAAGGCAAGGCCAGCCGTCGGCTTGCCGTCGACCAGCACGCGGAAAGTGGCTTCCTCGCCGGCGAACAGGTCGTTCGGGTGACCGACCGCAACCAGCTCGATGCCGCGGTTGGTCGGCTTCAGTGCGGTATCGTTCGGCGCGCCATTGGTCACGAACGTCTCCACGCGGCCGACCGACTGGCTCACTTCCAGCTTCTCCGCGTCCTTGGGCAGTTCGCCGAAGGTGGCGGCGGTACCGCGCCAGCGCTTGCGCTCGCCGTTCTGTTCGTAGGTGGCGAACAGGCCGTCATTGACCGAAGCGATGCGGTAAGTGCCCTGCTGCTTCAGCTCCAGATCGAACACGCTGCGGTACTTGCCGGTCGAGGCGTTCTGCGGCTGCACGGTGCTGCCGTCCGGCGCGGTGATCACCAGCGATTCCAGGCGCAGCGGCACGTGGTTGAAGTAGAACAGGTCGTTGGAGACCGCACCATCAACAGTGATCCACGGCGCATTGCCGGCGATCACGGTCTGCGAAGGCAGCAGCCAGGCCTTGTGGGCGAGTGCGGAAAAGGGAAGGGCAGCGGCCAGAGCGGCGGCGAGGACGAGCGTGCGCTTCATGCGGAAGACTCCAGGGACGTTGGATGGGTGGGGTCAGAGCCCTTCCTGTGGAAGGGGGCCGACCCCGGGGTCGGACCCCTTTCCAACGGAAAGGGCTCTGACCCCGGCTCAGGCGGTTACGGTTTGATGGCGAGGGTGACCTGGCCCAGTTCGGTGGCGCCCTGCGCCTTGCCGTTCTGTGCGGCGGTGGCCGGCCAGGTGAAGGGGATCTTCAGCAGTTCGCGGCCACCGACTTCGCGCACCGCTTCCACCACCAGGGTGTAGTTGCCCGGGGCCAGCTGCTTCAGCGCCGGCTGCTTGTCGTTGAACGACAGCGCGTGCTTGCCGGCCGGGCGGGTCGGGCCGGTCACGCCGTCCACCGGCACCTGCAGGGTGCGGCCGCTCTTGCGCCACCACTGGCGCAGGTCGGGCAGCCACTTGGTGCCATGGCCTTCGCTGTTGCTGGTCTGCTGGTACCAGACCGACAGGTTGGCGGCCACCTTCTGGTCGGCACCTTCCAGCCACACCGCTACGTAGGGACGGTGATACTCGGCGACATTGAGCTTGGGCACCTCGACGTTGATGTCGAGCGTGGCGGCATAGGCCGGCGAGGTGGCCAGCAGGCCGCTGAGGGCGATGGTCAGGGTGACGCGCATGGGGCGGCTCCGGAAACGGGGAAAAGTCAGTGGATCAGCAGCAGGGCGATCAACAGCGGGATCATCAGGCCCAGGCCGACCAGCGGCCAAGTCATGCGCCGCTGCCGTGCATGCAGGTGCAGCAGGAACAGGCCGGTGATGCAGAACACCAGGCAGGCCACGGCGAACAGGTCCAGGAACCAGCCCCACGCCGGGCCCGCGTTGCGGCCCTTGTGCAGGTCGTTGAGGTAGGACACCACGCCGCGGGAGGTTGATTCGTACTCCACCGCGCCGGTTTCGCGATCGATGCTGAGCCAGGCGTCGCCGCCGGGGCGTGGCAGCGACAAGTAGATCTCCTCGGCCGACCACTCGGCCGGGCGACCGCCGATGGCGATGCCCAGCTGCGTATCCAGCCATTGCCGGGCCGGGCGGGGGATCGGCGCGTGGCCGTCCTCGCGCGTGCCGAGCTGGCCGAGCAGATCGGCCGGAAGTTGCAGCTGCTGGTTCTGCACCTCGGGCTTGGCCTCGATCTTCGCTGCATGGTTGAGGGTCAACCCGGTCACCGCGAACAGCAGCATGCCGATCAGGCACACCGCCGAGCTGATCCAGTGCCACTGGTGCAGCGTCCGCAGCCAGAAGCCGCGGCTCTGTTGCTGCTGCACGTTGGAGGGAACGGAACGGCTCACGACGGGGATTCAGGGCGGATGCGGACTGCGCATTACATCATTGATGAGAATAGCTCGCAATTGCGTATCGTTCTGTATCCCGGCGCCGGCCACGGCCGGCACCGGTCAGGGTCGCCTCAGAACTTCGCGTTCAGCGAGATCCAGTAGCTGCGGCGCTGGTCCTTGGTTGCGTAATCGTCCACGCAGCTGAACTCGCTCTGGCTGATCAGCAGGCACGACTGCGAGACGAAGTCCTTGTCGAGCAGGTTGTTGACGCGTGCGTTGACGGTCAGCCATGCGTTGGCCTTCCAGCTGCCGCCGAGGTGGAAGATCGTGTAGTCCTCGTAGACGCGGTCGTGGCTGTTGCCGGCCGCATCGAGGATCGTATCGCGGTAGCGGTCGTAGCGGCCTTCTCCTATCAGCGACAGACTGACCGCGTCGCTGACCTGCCAGTTGAGGCTGGCGTTGGCCATATGCCGGGCCGGCATGGTGCCACTGATCGGCAGTCCCTTCTGCGGGCCACTGGTCTGTTCGCTGCGGGTCCAGGTGTAGTTGCCCCGCAGCTGCAGGGTTTCCAGCAGATCGACGTGCGCGGCCAGTTCGGCGCCACGGGTTTCGGCCTTGTCGATGTTCACGCTCTGGGTGAAGGTGCTGTACCCCAGCGAGGCCCAGCCCGGCCCGATGTCCACGCAGTAGCCGCTGCCGGCCGGAGCCACTTCGCAGTTCGGGAAGGTGCCGCCGCTGGCGATCTTGTCGTCGAACCGGTTGAAGAAGCCGGTCACGTTGAAGCCCCAGCGCTGGCCTTCGTAGTAGGCAGCCAGCTCGTAGTTGGTGCTGGTTTCCGGCTTGAGGTTCGGCGAACCCACCAGCGGCAGCACGCCCTGCCCACCGAAGCCGGTGATGCCCGGGAACAGCTGGTCCGGGCGCGGTGTCTTGTAGCCGGTGCTGACACCGCCCTTGAAGGTCCATGCGTCGCTCGCATTCCACACCAGGTAGCCGCGCGGGCTGACATGGCTGCCGAACACGTTGTGGTCGTCGTAGCGCAGGCCGAAGGTCGCCGTGAGGGTATCGGTCAGTGCCCAGTTGTCCTCCGCGAACAGGGCCCACATGCGGTGCTTCTGCCGGGTGTTGCTGCGGTAGCCGGCGCCATCCATGCCGAACACGCCGTCGACCATGTCGGTGTCGTTGTACTGTCCGCCAACGGTCAGTTTGTGCGCGCCGAAATCGAGGTCGAGCATCGTGTCGAGCACGTAACCCTCAAGCTCCATCGTGCGCAGCGGACGTGGCAGGAACGCCTGCAGGCGCGCCATCTCGCTCGGGTCGAGGGCAGACAGCGCATTGCCACGACCGGCCGCGCAGTTGTTGGCGGCGCCGGTGCGGCGGCAGACGTCATTCCACAGCGTCTGCAGGTTGGCGCGCTCGTCCAGGGTCAGTGGCAGCGAACGGCCGAGGTTGCTGCTCTTGCTGTGGGTCAGCGAGGTCTGCCAGGTGCCGAAGCTGTAGCGGCCCTGATGGGTCAGCGAGACCTGGTCACGCTCATAGCGCTGGTAGGCGGTGTAGCCCACGCGCGGCTGCACCACGCGGCGGGTGATGGTGCCGCCGCCATCCGGATCGGGGATGACCGCATTGCCGACGCGCCACAGGCTGGCCAGGCTGTCGAGCGTGCCGGTCTGGCCCCCGCTGTTGTCGTACTTCTGCCGCGACACGTCGTAGTCCAGCCACAGTTCGTGGTCGTCATTGACGTGGACGTTCAGGCGCACGCCCGTGTTCCAGTTGGTGTTGGCCACCGACTTGCCGCCACCTCCGAAGCCGATGCTGCGTTCCCACAGGGTGCCATCGGGCAACGGCAGCGCATCCCATTCCGGATTGGACGCCTTCGCATCGTAGTAGCTGCCGCGCACGGACAGGCCCAGGCGGTCCTTCAGCAGCGGACCACTCAGGTACACGTCGGTGCTGCGGGCATCGCCGAACTGGTCGTCCTGCTGCACGGTGAAGCCCTGGGTCAGCGCGCCGTGCCAGCTGTCCTGGTTGCGGCGGGTGATGATGTTGATGACACCGCCCATCGCATCCGAGCCGTACAGCGTGGACATCGGGCCGCGCACCACTTCGATGCGCTCGATCGCATCCAGCGGCGGCAGGTAGGAGAACTGTCCGCCACCGAAGTTGTTGGGATACAGCTGGCCGACGTTGCTCTGGCGGCGGCCGTCGATCAGTACCAGGGTGTATTCCGAGGGCAGGCCACGCATGGAGACGGTGGCGCGGCCATTCTTGTCGGTGGCTTCCAGGCCGACGTCGATGCCTTCCACATCGCGCAGCGCATCGACCAGGCTGGTGTAGGGGCGCTTGCTCAGTTCCTCGCGGCTGACCACGCTGATGCTGGCCGGGGCATCGGTGATCTTCTGTTCGAAGCCGGAGGCGGTGACGACCACCTTGTCCAGGGTCTGCGGCGCTCCGGCGATCTCTGCATGGGCGAAAGCTGGGGCCGCCATCGCCGCCAGCACGGCGCTGGTCAGCAGGGGGCGGGACAGGGACGAACGGACACGATGGCGCTGGGCCATGGCAGATACCTCGAAGGATGTAAGGCAGCGCGATGCCGGGTGCGGAGCGCACACGGCAGGCAGGGAAAGCCCGGTCAGGGGCGGCAGGGAAGAAGCAGTCAGCGGCGTGTGGACGCGACCGCGCAGGCGGTCACGTCGGGCCGTGGATCAGGCGAGCGGCGGCGCCTGACCGCGTTGCTGGCGACGCCCGGGCGCGTCGGCCCAGGGCGTGTCCGGAGCGGCCAGTGGCCAGTCCGGGCGCACACCGGACATGGCCGGCGTGACGGGTACGAGTTCAAGTTCGGTACGCAGCCACTGGCTGGCCAGCAGCAGCGGCGGCGCCTTCTCGGCCGCTTTTACCGGGGCGGAGGCACAGCGGCGCAGCTTGGCCGGGGCTTCTTCCTGCAACGGGCCTTCGCCGCCACGTTCTTCCAGCGGCATCTGCAAGGTCATCGCTGTGGCCGGGTGCGGCAGCAGCGGCAGGGTGCCCAGCAGCAACGCCAGCATCGCCACCCATGCCAGCAGGCTGGCCAGCGCGGGACGCTGGCCGCGCATGGCGGTGCCCATCTTGCGATGGATGAGTGGGCGAGGGCGGAGCGGGCGCAGCAAGCGGGGGTCCCCAGATGGTTTGCCGGCAACGGCCAGCATCAACGGGGCGTGATTGTAATGAGAGCTGTTAGCGGATGCAAATGAGAATGATTGCTAAAATGTAGGGCGCGGCCTGGAGTGGCTCAGACCTCGCTCCAACGTCGCAGCAGGTTGTGATACACGCCGGTCAGCTGCAGCACCGCCTCAGCGTCGCCTCCGGTCTGTCGCAGGCGCTCGATGGACGTGTCCATTTCCCACAGCAGGCGACGCTGTACATCGTCGCGGACCATGCTCTGCACCCAGAAGAACGACGCCACGCGCGCGCCCCGGGTAACAGGATTGACCTGATGCAGACTGCTGGAGGGATAGACGATCAGGTCGCCGGCAGGCAGCTTCACCTCGTGCTCGCCGTAGGTGTCGCTGATGATCAGCTCGCCGCCGTCGTACTCGTCCGGCGCCGACAGGAACAGGGTGCAGGAGATGTCCGAGCGCAGCTGCTCGCCGTTGCCCAGGTTCATCACTGCGCCATCGACGTGGAAGCCGTAGGTGCCGCCGCCGCGGTAGCGGTTGAAGCGTGGGGGGAGGATCTTCAACGGCAGTGCCGCAGCGAAGAACAGCGGGCTGCGCCGCAGTGCGGCGAGCACGCCGGCACCCAGCTCGGCTTTCACCGGTGACGCGTCCGGCAGCTGTTCGTTGTGCTTCACCTGCGCACCCTGGGCACCCACGGTCTCGCGGCCATCGGTCCAGTCGGCGGTGTCCAGTTGCTGGCGGACCTGTGCCACTTCATCAGCGGTGAGCACGTTGGGAATGTGCAGCAGCATGGTGTCGTCTCGTCGTTGCGCGGGGGAGCCGGGCTCCCCCGCGCCAGGACATCAGAAGCGGATGTCCGCGCTGAGCAGGAAGGTGCGCGGGGCACCCGGGGTGTAACGGTAGCCGCTCTTGTTGATGCTGGCCACGTAGGCCTTGTCGAACAGGTTGTAGCCGTTCAAGCGCAGCGAGATGTTCTCGTTGACCGCCCACGACACCACGGCGTCGTACACCACGTAGGACTTGGTGAATGACGGCGTGCCGACAGCACCGTCGGTGCCACGATGCATGCCGGCGGCGTAGCGCACGCCACCCCCGACGGTGATGCCGTGGGCCAGCGTGTAGCTGGTCCAGCCGGTGAACGTATCGTCCGGCGTGTACGTCAGGTTGGTGGTGCCGTCGGCAGCGACCTTGGCGCCTTCCTTCACTTCGGTGTCGAGGTGGCTGAAGCCGGCCGACACCGACCAGTTGTCGGTCAGGCGGCCCACGGCGGACAGCTCCACGCCCTTCACGCGCTTGCTGCCGGTCTGGGTCGGGTTGCCGGCCTCGTCGAGCACGGTGGTATTGATCTCGTTGTCGACGTCGGTCTGGAACAACGCCAGGTTGACGGCCAGTGCATCCTCCAGGAATGCCCACTTGCTGCCGACCTCGAAGGTCTTGGCCTTCTGCGGGTCCAGCTTGGGGTTGTCGGCGCTGCTGGCCGAGCTGCTCAGCTGGAAGTTGGCACCGCCCGGGGGCTGCTGCGAGATCGCGTAGTTGGCATACACGCTGACCGTGTCGCCCACCTTGTACAGCGCGCCCAGCTTCCAGTTCAACAGAGTGTCGGAGGCCTCCAGCGTGGGGTTGCGCAGCACGGTGCCGGCCGGATTGCTGCCGCAGGCGGGACCACTCCGGCCGCCGCAGACCGAGGCGCTGGCGTACTCGGTCTTGTAGTGGTCGGCACGCACGCCGGCAGTCAGCAGGAAGCTGTCGCCGAATGCCAGCGTGTCGAACAGATACGCCGAGGACGTGGTGGTCTTGCCGTGGGCATCGGCGCCGTTATGCGCCCAGGTCAGCCCGGTCACGTTCCAGTCCGGGTCGTACAGGTTCGCGGCAGGCCAGCTGGTGCCGCCGGTGGCCGCCTGGCCGTAGCTGTCCAGTTCTTCGCGGGTGAACTCCAGGCCTGCGCTCAGGGCATGGCCGATGGCGCCGGTGCTGAAGTCGGCCCGCAGGTTCAACTGGTCGGTCAGGATGGTGTTGCGCTGGTCCTTGAAGGTCGGCAGGCTGCGCGCGATCGTGTAGGTCGAACGGTCGGCGGGGTTGGTGTAGCCGATGTTGCCGGTCGGACGACCATTGGCGCCGAGCGCGCCGGTACCCATGAAGGCGGTGAGCAGGTAGTCCTGCTCGGTGCGGCCCCAACGCGCGGTATTGGTCAGGCGCACGCTGTCGTTGAAATCATGTTCGAAGCGGAACGTGGCCATCTTCGCGGTCACGTCGTCGTGGTCGGCGCGGGTACCGTAGAAGTTCTCCGGATCCACCGGATGCCCGGCCAGGGCTTCGAGTGTCGGCTGCGGCGTCCAGCCCGGCAGCCCCAGGGTCGGCACGCCGCCGTCGGGCACGTTGTCCTGCTTCACGTACAGCAGGTTGAGGTAGTAGCGGGTCGCCGTGCCCAGGCCGAACGCCAGCGACGGGGCCAGGCCCCAGCGCTTGTTCTGCACGTGATCGCGGCCGGGCTGGTCGCTGTCCTGCCACATCGCGTTGACGCGCAGCGCGCTGGTCGCGCCCAGCGACTGGTTCCAGTCACCGGTCGTCCGGCGCTGCTGGTCACTGCCCAGCGAAACGCTGGCCGACGTGGCGTCCTGCAGGGTGGCCTGCTTGCTCACCAGGTTGATGGCGCCAGTCGGCGCCGAGCGACCATTGTCGGTCCCTGCTGGCCCCTTGGTCACTTCCACCTGTTCGATGTTGAACACGTCGCGCGAGATCGAGCCGAGGTCACGCACGCCATCGACGAACAGGCTGTTGGAGGTGTCGAAGCCGCGCATGAACAGCGCATCGCCGGTGGTGGTGTTGCCGTTCTCGCCGGCATAGAAGGTACCCACGCCCGGGCTGTTGCGCAGCGCTTCGGTCAGGGTGGTGGCGCCCTGCTGGTTGAACAGGTCGCTGGTGATGACCTGGATGGTCTGCGGGGTGTCCTGCAGCCGCTGGGTGAACTTCGGCGAGGCGACCTTGTCGGCCTTGTAGCCATGTGTGGCGTGCACGTCGATCTTGTCCAGCGTGCGGGCATTGTCGGTCGCTTCGGCGTGGGCCAGCGCGGGCAGCGTGGCCAGGCCGAGGCCGGCGGCCAGGCTGGCGGTCGCCAACGGCAGGTTGCGGAGTGGGGAGGCGTGCTTGCGGCTCTTGATCGGGTTCATGGGTCTGGGTGGGTAGCGGGACAGGAACGATCCGCCGGTGCCGGATGACGGCGCGGCAGGCAGGATCGGAAGCGGACTCGAAGCGGGATCGGAGGTGGAGGTCCGGCAAGCGCCGGACGCCCGGGCGCGGCCGGGGGAAGCGTCAGCTCAGCAGGGACGGAGGCGCCTGGCCGGGGGGATGCTGGTAGCGCGACGGCAGCGCCGGGGCCGGGTAGGGCGACGGCGCGGCTGCCGGCACCAGTGGCGGCACCGGAAGCGGGCCACACAACCGCCGCAGCAGCGGGGACTTGATGCTCCGGCTGTCATCGGGCTCGGCTTCCACCCGTGGCATGGCCTGCTCGCGGGGCGGCGTGCCGAAAGGCGCTGCGGGCAGGCTGTCCTGCGCCTGCAGCGCCGGCGTGGTGACCAGCGAGCTGCGCGACCCTTCATGCAGCGCCGACCATCCCAGCAGCAGTGCCAGCAGCAGCGCAGCCAACAGCGGCCCGCCCGTGCGGGCAAGCTGGCAGAGCGTAGCGATGGGCGCGGGCGAGGCCATGGCGCGGCGGTGGGCATTACGAAGATGTTACGTAGAGTAACAGCAACGATAATGATTCGCATCTTCGGTGTTGCGGGAGGTCTTTACCTGGCCACTCGCGGCCCTGTGGGCGCCTGCAGGGCCCTTCCCAGGCGGGGCGGATGGGCCGGTCAGTCCCGGTCGTCGCGGGTCCAGATGGCGTCGTGCTCGCGCTTGACCGGGAACTTGGGGACCGGGCTGTACGCGGGGGCACACAGGGCACGACCATCACGCACGTCGAAGCGGGCACCGTGCAGCACGCACTCGACGCTGCCTTCGGTGGTGTTGAACTCGCCGGAGGACAACTCGAATTCCTCGTGCGTGCACTGGTCTTCCAGGGCATACAGCTCGCCATCGAGGTTGAACACCACGATCGGCGTACCGGTAACCTCGTCGAACACGCTCTTCATTTCACCCGGCAGCAGGTCGCTGCCGGCGCAGACGAAGGTCCACGCGTCGCTCATGCGGTGGCTCCCGCCAGCGGCTTTTCCAGGATCTCGAAGCGCAGATCGTCGCGCTTGGGAATGCCGAAGCGCTCGTCGCCGTAGGGAAACGGCTTCTTGATGCCGGTGCGGCGGTAGCCGCGGCGCTCGTAGAAGGCGATCAGTTCGTCGCGCACGTCGATCACGGTCATCTGCATCACCGGCACGCCCCATTCGCGCGCGGCGTGGGCTTCGGCCGCATCCATCAGCTGCTTGCCGACGCCGCCACCCTGCTGGGCCGGATCGACCGAGAACATGCCGAAGTAGCCCTTGCCGTCGACATCGGCGACGTGGGCGCAGGCCACGAGGCGGCCCTCGCGCTCCGCCAGCAGGATGGTCGAGCGGGGCCGGTCGAGGTCGGTCTGGATGCCTTCGGCATCGATGCGGGCGCCGTCCAGCAGGTCGGCTTCGGTGGTCCAGCCGGCCCGGCTGGCGTCACCCCGGTAGGCGGAGGTCACCAGCGAGATGAGGGCGGGGATATCGGCCGACGTAGCGGCGCGGAAGGTCAGGGTGCTCATGGCGCCATTCTAGGTGGGGCGTGGGCGGCCGCAAATGGGGAGGTGGGGTCAGATCCCTTTCGCGCGACGAAAGGGATCTGACCCCGGCGTCTACTGACCCGACGCCACACCATGAACCGACTGGCACGGGCGCTGAATCGGCAGATGCTTGGGGTCAGATCCCTTCGCGCAGTGAAGAGCTCTGACCCCTTGTTTCCAGGAGGAGCCCATGCCAAGGCCACCACGGATCGATGCACCCGGATACCCGCAACATGTCGTCCAGCGCGGCAACAATCGCCAGCCCGTGTTCTTCACCGAGGGCGACCGCGTCGCCTACTTGCGCCTGCTGTGCCACCACGCGGGCCAGCAGCACTGCCGGATTCACGCCTATGTCCTGATGGACAACCACGTCCACCTTCTGGTGACGCCTGATGTTTCCGGTGGGCTGTCGCGGATGATGCAGGCGGTGAACCGGGCCTACGTGCGCCGGGTGAATGATCGGCAGGGCCGCACTGGAACCCTGTGGGAGGGGCGTTTCCATTCCACGCTGGTGGATACGGATCGCTATCTGCTGGCCTGCCAGCGCTATATCGAGCTCAACCCGGTGCGTGCGGGGACGGTGGAGCATGCCGGACACTATCGCTGGTCGAGCTATCGAGCCAATGCGCAGGGCAGAGCGAATGCGCTGGTCTTGCCGCATTCGGCATTCGAGCTGATTGCCTTGGATCTGGATGAACGGCGCAGGCGCTATGCGGAGTTCATCGAGGAAGGTATTCCTGCCGCGGATGTGGCGGCGATCCGGCGAGCATTGCAGTCGCAACGGCAGTTGTCGGGAATGCTGATGGGGTCAGATCCCTTTCGCGGTGCGAAAGGGATCTGACCCCGGTGTGCTGGGCGGCGTAGGCGTTATGCGGAATTCGTTGCGCAGGGCATTCCTGCGGGTGATCTGGCGGAGATTCGGGGAGCGTTGCAGTCGCAGCGACGGTTGTCGCGGATGCTGACGGGGTCAGAGCCCTTTCGCGATGCGAAAGGGATCTGACCCCGGTGTTCCGGGTCAGCCGAGCAGCTTACGTACCTTGGTCAGCGCGGTCATGAACCGCTCGATCTCTTCGTGCGTGTTGTAGAACGCCAGCGAGGCACGGCAGGTGGCCGCGACGCCGAAGTATTGCAGCAACGGATGTGCGCAGTGCTGGCCGGAACGCACAGCCACGCCTTCCAGGTCGAGCAGGGTGGCCAGGTCGTGTGCATGCGCGCCGTCGATCAGGAACGAGACCACGGCCGCCTTCTCCGGCGCTTCACCGATGATGCGCAGGCCCTCGACGCGGCGCAGCTCTTCGGTGAAGTGAACGAGCAGCTCGGCTTCCCGCGCCTCCACGTGCTCCTGGCCGATGTCCTGCAGGTAGTCGGCGGCCACGCCCAGGCCGATGAAGCCGGCGATGTTCGGGGTGCCGGCCTCGAACTTGTGCGGGGCATCGTTGAACACGGTGCCGTCGAAGCTGACTTCCTTGATCATCTCGCCACCGCCGAGGAACGGCGGCATCGCGTCCAGATGCTCGCGGCGTGCCCACAGGGCGCCGGTGCCGGTCGGTCCGCACATCTTGTGGCCGGTGATGGCATAGAAGTCGCAGCCGATCGCGGCGACGTCGACCTTGCGGTGTGGTGCGGCCTGCGAACCGTCCACCACAGTGATGATGCCGCGCTTGCGCGCCTCACGGCAGATCTCGCGCACCGGGTTGACCGTGCCGAGCACATTGGACACGTGGGTGACCGCCAGCAGCTTGACCTCGGGGGTCATGGCCGCACGCAGCGCATCCAGGTCGAGCGCGCCATCCGGGGTGATCTCGGCCACGCGGAGGGTGGCGCCGGTACGCTGCGCGACCAGCTGCCACGGCACGATGTTGGCGTGGTGCTCCATGCGCGAGACCAGGATCACATCACCGGACTTCAATCGCGGCAGCGCCCACGAGTACGCCACCAGGTTGATGGCGAAGGTGGTGCCGCTGCACAGCACCAGATCGCTGGGGCGCACGTTGAGGAAGCGCGCCAGTTTGTTGCGCGCACCTTCGTAGGCATCGGTGGCTTCGCTGCCCAGGGCATGCACCGCGCGGCTGACGTTGGCGTTGTAGCGGCGATAGAACTCATCCACCGCGCCGATCACCTGCACCGGTTTCTGGCCGGTGTTGGCGTTGTCGAAATAGACCAGCGGCTTGCCATGCACTTCACGCATCAGCAGCGG
The DNA here is from genome assembly GCF_059369935.1 of Stenotrophomonas sp. YJH_SMC_36. Classification (NCBI taxonomy): domain Bacteria; kingdom Pseudomonadati; phylum Pseudomonadota; class Gammaproteobacteria; order Lysobacterales; family Lysobacteraceae; genus Stenotrophomonas; species Stenotrophomonas sp. YJH_SMC_36. The sequence continues at coordinate 191,946 of NZ_JCAFTD010000007.1, forward strand.
GAAGTCGAGACGCACGCGATCCCAGTCAGGGGCGCTGGCGCGTTCTTCGATCGGACGCGGGGTGGAGAGATTCATGCCACACCCGCCTCGGCCAGGGCCTTGTCCAGGCGGCGTGCCAGCTGCTCGCGCAGCGCGTCCGGCAGTACCTTCAGCGGCTCATGGCAGAACGCGGCACTCAGCAGTGCCTGCGCCTGTGCCTGCGGCAGGCCACGCGAGCGCAGGTAGAACAGCGCGTTCGCGTCGAGCTGGCCGACGGTCGCACCGTGTGCGGCTTTCACTTCGTCGGCATCGATCACCAGCACCGGCTGGGTGTCGATCTCGGCGTCGGCCGACAGCAGCAGGTTCTTGTTGGACAGGTTCGCGTCGGTGCCGTCGGCGCCTTCGCGGATCTGGATGCCACCATGGAACACCACGCGGCTGCGGTTGGCGGCCACGCCGCGCCACAGCAGCTCGCTACGGGTATCGCGGGCGATGTGGTCGATGCCCAGGCGGGTATCGACGTGGCGGCGGCCATTGCCGAGCAGCACGCCATTGGCGGTCAGCTGCGCGTTGTCGCCTTCCAGCCGTACGTTCAGTTCATGGCGGCTGAGCGCGGCGCCCAGTTCCAGGTCTACGCGGTGATACTGCGCGTCACGGGCCAGCACCGCGTCGGTGCGCAGGATGCTGGTCTGGCGTGCACTGCCGGCCTGCACGCGCGCATGCTTGAGCACGGCATCGCGCGCAACGTGGACGTGCAGCACGGTGTTGTCCAGGTGGGCGGAGTCACCGACGCTGAAGCGGTGTTCGACCACGCCCAGGCTGGCGCCGGCACGCAGTTCGATCAGGTGGCGGTGGTGCCAGGCCAGATCGGTGTCACCGGCGACGCTGGCGAACACCAGCTGCAGCGGTGCCTCGACCTGCACGCCGTCGTCCACGCGCAGCACCGCGCCTTCATCGGCCAGGGCGGCATTCAGGCGGGCGAACACTTCGTCGCTGCGCTCGTAGCGGCGGCCGAGGAAACGCGCGGCATCCTCACCGGCGGCCAGCGCCGAGGACAGCGGTTCCAGCTGCACGCCGGCCGGCAGGCCGTGGGTGTCGCTCAGTGCGTCGCTGAGGCGGCCGTTGACGAACACCAGGCGCGGCGCGGGGATGTCTTCCAGCACGGCCACATCCAGCACCGGCGGCGACAGCGGCGCGGCGGCGAAGGCACGGCGCTCCAGCTGGCGCAGCGAGGTGTACTTCCAGGCTTCGTTGCGGGCGGCCGGCAGGCCATCACGCAGGGCTGCATCCAGCACTTCGCGGCGCGCATCGCTGCCGCAGAAGGCCTGGGCCATGGAATCAAGCAGGGCGCTCATCAGACCGCCGCCTCGGGCACGACCCGGTCCTTCAGGAAGTCATAGCCGTGCGCTTCCAGTTCCAGCGCCAGTTCCGGGCCACCGCTCTTGACGATGCGGCCGTCGGCCAGCACGTGCACCACGTCCGGCTTGATGTAGTCCAGCAGGCGCTGGTAGTGGGTGATGACCAGGAACGAACGGTCGGCGGCGCGCAGCGCATTGACGCCGTCGGCCACGCTCTTCAGCGCATCGATGTCCAGGCCCGAATCGGTTTCGTCGAGGATCGCCAGCTTCGGTTCCAGCACGGCCAGCTGGAAGATCTCGTTGCGCTTCTTCTCGCCACCGGAGAAGCCTTCGTTGACGCCACGGTGCAGCAGTTCGTCCTTCAGGTGCAGCACGGCCAGCTTCTGCCGTACCAGCTTGAGGAACTGCATGGAATCGAGTTCGTCCTCGCCGCGTGCCTTGCGCTGTGCGTTCAGTGCCGCGCGCAGGAAGTAGGTGTTGTTCACGCCCGGGATTTCCACCGGATACTGGAACGCCAGGAACAGGCCGGCAGCGGCGCGCGCTTCCGGGTCCTGGTCGAGCAGATCGACCCCGTCGAACCGGACGCTGCCCTCGGTCACTTCATAGCCGTCGCGGCCCGCCAGGACGTTGCCCAGGGTGGACTTGCCGGCGCCGTTCGGGCCCATGATGGCGTGTACCTGGCCGGGCTGGACGTCCAGCGAAAGGCCCTTGAGGATTTCCTTGTCGCCGATGCGGGCGTGGAGGTTTTCGATCTTCAGCATGGTGGGGATTTCCGTGAGGCGGGCCGCAGCCCGCCGATAAAAAGAATGCGTTGCGAGGGCAGGGCTCAGCCCACCGAACCTTCCAGCGAGACTTCCAGCAGCTTCTTGGCTTCCACTGCGAATTCCATCGGCAGTTCGCGGAACACCTGCTTGCAGAAGCCGTCGACGATCATCGACACCGCGTCTTCCTGGCTGATGCCACGGGCGCGGCAGTAGAACAGCTGGTCATCGGAAATCTTGGAGGTGGTGGCCTCGTGCTCGACGGTGGCGCCCGGGTTCTTCACCTCGATGTAGGGGAAGGTGTGGGCGCCGCACTGCTTGCCGATCAGCAGCGAATCGCACTGGGTATAGTTGCGTGCGCCCTCGGCATTGCGGTCGACCTTGACCAGCCCGCGGTAGGTGTTCTGGCCGCGACCGGCGCTGATGCCCTTGCTGACGATCTTGCTCTTGGTGCGCTTGCCGACGTGGATCATCTTGGTGCCGGTGTCGGCCTGCTGGCGATGGTGGGTCAGTGCGACGGAGTGGAATTCGCCGACCGAGTCATCGCCCAGCAGCACGCAGGAGGGATACTTCCAGGTGATCGCCGAGCCGGTCTCGACCTGGGTCCAGGTGACCTTGCTGCGTGCACCGCGGCACTCGGCGCGCTTGGTGACGAAGTTGTAGATGCCACCGACGCCGTTCTCGTCGCCCGGATACCAGTTCTGCACCGTGGAGTACTTGATCTCCGCATCTTCCAGCGCCACCAGCTCGACCACCGCGGCGTGCAGCTGGTTCTCGTCGCGCATCGGCGCGGTGCAGCCTTCCAGGTAGGACACGTAGGCCTTGTCCTCGCACACGATCAGGGTGCGCTCGAACTGGCCGGTGTGGCCGGCGTTGATGCGGAAGTAGGTGCTCAGCTCCATCGGGCAGCGCACGCCCCTGGGAATGAACACGAAGCTGCCATCGGAGAACACCGCCGAGTTGAGCGCGGCGAAGTAGTTGTCACCGACCGGCACCACGGTGCCCAGGTACTGGCGCACCAGTTCCGGATGTTCCTTGATGGCTTCGGACATCGAACAGAAGATGATGCCCTTCTCGGCCAGCTCCTTGCGGAACGTGGTGCCGACCGAGACCGAGTCGAACACCGCGTCCACCGCCACACCGGCCAGCTTGGCGCGCTCGTGCAGCGGCACGCCCAGCTTGTCGTACGTATCGAGCAGTTCCTTGGGCACGTCATCCAGCGAGGCGTACTTCGGGCCCTTCGGTGCCGAGTAATAGCTGAGCGCCTGCAGGTCGATCGGGGCGATCTGCAGCTTGGCCCAGTTCGGCATCGGCATCGTCAGGAAGTGGCGGTAGGCGTCCAGGCGCCACTGCGTCATCCATTCCGGCTCGTCCTTCTTGGCGGACAGCGCACGGATGGTGTCCTCGTCCAGGCCCGGGGGCAGCGAGTCCGATTCGATGTCCGTGACGAAGCCGGCCGAGTACTTGCGGCCGAGCTGCTCATGGATCTCGCGGTTGGGGGTGTCGTCGTGGGCGACGGTTTCGATGGTTTCGGTGGCCATGGGGGGCTGCCTACGGATCAGGAGACGACGTCGACAGCGATGGTGCGGCGCTGTTCGTCATCGACAAGGGGAAGAGGGGGCAGGATCTGCGCCAGGCTGACATCGCGAAGGGCCTCGGAGACCACGTCGTTGATCAGCCGCCAGCTGCTGCGCGCGCCGCACTTGGGCGCCATGCCGCACTGGTGGTGGTCGTGGCTGCACTCGGTCAGGGCCAGCGGCCCTTCCATTGCTTCCACCACTTCGAACAGCGAGACCTCCACGGCGGGCCGGGTCAGCCGATAGCCGCCGCGGACGCCGCGCAGGCCCTCGACCAGGCCGGCCTGTGCCAGCGGCTTGAGAACCTTGCTGACGGTGGGCGGCTCCAGGCCGGTGAATTCGGCCAGCTCGGTGGCGCTGAGCACTTCGCCCGGACGGGCGGCGAGCACGGTCAGCACGACGGTGGCGTAATCGGTGAGTTTGGTGACGCGCAACATGGGGGATGCGAGCGGTTCTTAAAGCGGACTGAAATTGTACGCTTTTCTTCGCCGGCATCCAACCCGGGCATTCAGCCGGCGCTGGGAGACCCTGGCCGGGGCCGTTCACCCGCAGTCACGATCGGGGCGACATGCTGGAGCATCGGGACGATTTTCGCAATTGCCCGGAATGGGCGAGAATCCGGGTTCCTTTCGCTGCAAACAGCCCGTGCCGATGCCGAAGAAGATCCAAGCCCGCAAGTCCGCCATCCATGGCAACGGTGTGTTCGCCGTGGCCCCGATCAAGCAGGGCGAGCGCGTGATCCAGTACAAGGGCCTGCTGCGCAGCCATGGCGACGTCGATGCCGATGACAGCGGTGACGTCGAAAGCGGCCACACCTTCCTGTTCACCCTCAACGACGACTGGGTGATCGATGCCAATTACAAGGGCAACGATGCGCGCTGGATCAACCACAGCTGCGACCCCAACTGCGAGGCGGTGATCGAGGAAGATGCGGACGGCGACAGCCGTGGTGACAAGGTGTTCATCGAAGCGCTGCGCGATATCGCCGCCGGTGAGGAGCTGACCTACAACTACGGCATCGTCCTGGCCGAGCGCCATACGGCCAAGCTGAAGAAGATCTGGGAGTGCCGCTGCGGTTCCCCCAAGTGCACCGGCACCATGCTGCAGCCCAAGCGCTGACCGGCACCGGGTACGGCCGGCCGATCGCCGGCCGCATCGCGGACATGCACCTGCCATCGACACGCGGGTCACTCCGCTTCAATGCACGTTGCCGCACGCTGGGTACTCATCCTCACCAACGGGAGTGCACCCATGGCCCAGCGCCTCAAAGGCAGGCAGATCGCCATCCTGGCCACCCACGGCTTCGAGCAGTCCGAACTGATTGAACCCAAGCGCCTGCTTGAAGCGGAAGGCGCCCGGGTCAGCGTGATATCGCCGGCGAAGGAAGCCACCATCAAAGGCTGGAAAGAGAAGGACTGGGGCGAGGCGGTGGCGGTGGACATCCCCCTGAGCGAAGCCGACGCGGCAGGGTTCGACGCGCTGGTGTTGCCTGGTGGCGTGATCAATCCGGACACGCTTCGCACGGATCAGGCCGCCGTGGACTTCATCCGCGACGTGGCGGCGGCCGGCAAGCCGGTCGCGGCGATCTGCCACGGCCCCTGGCTGTTGATCAACAGTGATCTGGCCAACGGTCGCGAGGTCACCTCGTGGCCGTCACTGCAGCAGGATCTGCTCAACGCCGGTGCGCGCTGGCAGGATGCCGAGGTGGTGGTGGACGGCAATCTGATCACCAGCCGCAAGCCCGACGACATTCCCGCCTTCAGCGAGGCCGTCGTCCGCGCGCTGGCCGCCTGACGATTCCAAGCTGACATCGTGGCGTGCCCGGCCGCTGGACGCCGCCGGGCACCGTGTTGCAGCTCGGCTCAGTTGCCGAGCAGGCCCGCAGGCACCAGGTTGCCGAGGTTCTGGTTGAAGGTGACGACCAGCTTGCCGTTCTTCACCTGTGCCGATTGCACCTGCAGCGCACCGAGCATGCCGGCCACGGCCGGATCAAGCTTGTAGATCGGTTCACGCTGCGCATAGTCGCTCAGCCAGGCATTGAGCAGCCCGCGGGTACGTGAATCGAGGCGGCCGCCCTGATTGGCCGGGGTGAAATCGTCCACGCTCGGCTGCTGCAGGTGGAAGCCCTGGGTCTGGGCGTCATAACGCAGGCCGCTGCTGAGCTTGACCGTACCGAGCTTGGCCGGACTGCCGCCGGCGGTCGCAAGCGCCACGTCCATGCCCAGGTTCAGGCGTTCGCCTGCGGGAAGGCTCAGTTGCGGATGGCTCATCGTCAGCGCGATCAGGCCGCCAAGTGCATCCTGTGTACGCGGGAAACTGCCGTCCAGGTACTGCTGCACGTCGCTGGCGCCAACCGAGAGTTCGCGGCCGGAAATCGAAGGTGCGGCCTGCGCGCCGATCGCAGCGGCGATCAGGACGGTGGCGGCGGCGAGGCGGGTCATCAGGGGACGCAGGCGCATGGCGGTGACCGGAAAGGGCGGGGTGGCTACAGAGTAGCTTTGCAGGCTGAATCGAGCGTGCATGCCGTTGCAGCGGTTCAGTCCAAAGAGGGCCGCAGCTGCGCCGACTGGATCTGCCAGGCACTGCCGTCGGCGTTGGGCTGCACGCGATACCAGCCACCAAAGCGGAAGGTGCCGTCGGCGGTCACGGCGCGGACCTGGACCGGAACTTCCAGCAGCTGCGGCGGATGCTTGCCGTCGACGGCGACCGGCGTCTGGCTGCGCAGGCGCAGGGCGCGCACGTTGTCCAGCTGGCGCAGCGCGGCGTCATCCGCCCGCCGCGGATCGGCGGGGGGGAAGGTCCAGGCAGCGTCGCTCGCGGCGCGGTCGCGATTGAGCAGGTCGGTCATGTAGCGGCTGAGCATGTCCCCGGGCGGCTCCGCGTCGTCGGCCACTGCAGCCAGCAACGGGAGGACGGTGGGTGGCCGCAGCGGTGCAGCCTCATCGTCCGCAGCCGTCGGTTGCCGGCGTGCATCATCCGGTCTGGTGGCGACCGGGGCGGTGATATCCACTGCGGGGGGCGGCCGGGAACAGCCCAGCGCCACCAGTGGCATCAGCAACAGCAGGGTCCTGCGCATGGTGCCTCCTCCCCGAGGCGACCTGGAGGACGGCAGTGTATCGACTACGGGGCCTTCAGCGGGAGGAGGGCAGCTGATCCAGCGCATCCAGCGCCGGCAGGACCTGGGCGGCGAGTGCGGCCAGTGCATGACCGTCGGTGTCGGCATGACGCTGCACGATGTCGCGCAGCAACTGGGTGGCGACCACCAGCGTGGCGCGCTCGTCGCCACTGAGCCCTGCGGTGCGCGGTGCCGCTTCGAGCAGTCGCATCAGGTCGCGACTGGCGCGATGTTCCAGTTCGATGGTGCAGCGCCCGGTGCACTGCAACCCGTCCTTTTCGATCGGAGTCACCGAGATCCGGTAGCGGGTGGAGGGGCTGGCCATGAGAGGTGCTCGCCGTTGCTGTGGGGGAATGTGCCCACCATAGGCAAGGCCGCCGCCGGCGGCGACGGCCGGCGCTGCACGCAGTGTTCCACCCGGTTGGACGAAGTGCGGGGGAAGCGTGGCCGCAGCCTTTGGTGGCGGGCCTGGGAGGCCGATTGCGCTGCTGGGGCAACGCTGTGTTGCGATGCCCGGCGCCGTGCCCGGAAGATGGTCGCTGCCTGCGCGGAACCGCCGGGGGCGCCAAAAAAAAACGGGACGGCCTGGGCCGTCCCGTCATGCATCCGCCGAATGGCGCGCGCTTACAGCGCGGCGTCCTTCAGCTTCTTGAGCGGACGAACCTTCAGCTTGGTGGTGGCCGGCTTGGCGGCGAACCACTGCTCTTCCTTGGTGAACGGGTTGATGCCCTTGCGCTTCGGCTTGGCCGGCACATTGACGGTGGTGATCTTCAGCAGGCCCGGCAGGGTGAAGGAGCCAGCGCCCTTCTTGTGCACCGAAGAGGCGACAGCGCCTTCCAGCGAGGCCAGCACAGCGCGCACGTCCTTGGCGACAACGCCGGAGGCTTCAGCGATGTGTGCAACCAGGCCGGACTTGGTCAGCACTTCCTTGATCGGCTTCGGAGCGGCCGGCTTGGCGGCAGCCTTCGTCGCGACTTTCTTCACTGCCTTCTTCGGGGCAGCCTTCTTAGCGGTCTTTGCCATGGTTTCCTGTTCCGTGAACGGTTGGTTGTTTGGTCGGCGCCGAACCCCGTCGGCAAGCGCAATGTAGGGCAACTCTCGGGCGCCGCCAATAGCCCGGAGCGCGGAAAGTGCATGTTTTTTCATATCCAGGCCGATTCAGTACATGGCCGGCGGTAGGGGGCAGGGGCACCCGGAGGGGCAGGAAAGCGCCGGCCCTTTCGCCGGGTGGAAGTGCGAAACCGCTGAAAACAAGGGGAAAACGGCATGGCGCGGAGGTGGCGCGAAGCAACCGGAGCACGCGTGCCGGGCACGCTGCAATGCGGCAGAGCGACGCAGGCATAACGTGCGCCATGCGAGGGTGACCGTTCATCACCGCCACACAGGAGCAGCAAATGGGAATCTCGCGACACGCCACCGCGCACTGGGAAGGCGATCTGAAGTCCGGCAAGGGACAGTTGAGCACGCCGCAGAGTGGCCTGCTGGACAAGACCCGCTATGGGTTCAACAGCCGTTTCGGCGAGGAGAAGGGCACCAACCCGGAAGAGCTGATCGCCGCCGCGCATGCCGGCTGTTTCACCATGGCGCTGTCGGCCAAGCTCGGCGAGGCCGGTTTCACTCCGACGTCGCTGGATACCGAGGCGAAGGTGGATCTGTCGATGGAAGGTGGCCCACAGCTTTCGCAGATCCGGCTGAAAGTGAAGGCCGTGGTGCCCGGGATCGATGCGACGCAGTTCCGTGCCATCGCCGACGATGCCAAGCAGAACTGCCCGGTGTCCAAGGCACTGAGCGCGGTGCCCATCAGCCTGGAGGCCGAGCTGGGCTGAGGTCGGTAGCGCCGGGCCATGCCCGGCGTCCCAGGGCAACCACCCATCACCAATCAAGGGTGCCGGCGATCACCGTCTGCACCTGACCGCCGGACCAGACCTCGCCGGCCTCGTCCACGCGCAGGGTCAGGCGTGCGTCATGCCCGACCTCCCGGCCCTGGCTGACGTCGAATGCCTCGCGGCCCCGCGGCAGGGCGCCGCGCAGGTCCAGCCATGCCGCCAGCACGGCGTTGGCGGCGCCGGAGGCGGCATCCTCGAAGCGGCGCCCGTTGCCGACGAACGCGCGCACGGCCAGATCGAAGCCTTCGTTGCCGTCGGCGAATGCATAGGCGAACACGCCCATGCTGTCGGTGGATTCGGCCAGCGCAGCCACCGCGTCCCAGTCCGGGCGCAGCGCGCGCAGGGCCGATTCATCGGCAACCTGGACCACCCACCAGCTGCGCCCGCCCTGCATGCGTGCGGGCGGCAACCGACCCAATGGCCAGCCCTTCAGGGCCGCCTGCAGGCGCGGATCGTCCGCCTGCGCGGTTTCGGCCAGCTGCGCGCGCGGGGTACGGATGGCAATGCGCTGTTGCGCGCCTTCGCCGCTGACCCGCAGCGGCAGCGCGCCGGCAATCCCGTCCTGCACCAGCAGGCCATCCACCGCCTCCGCCAGGCCCGCCTGCAGCACGGCATGCGCGGTGCCTACGCTGGGGTGCCCGGCAAACGGGACTTCCTTCTGCGGACTGAACATGCGCAGGCGGTAGCTGGTTCCCGCCGTCTGCGGCGGGAACACGAAGGTCGTCTCGGGCAACCGCGTCCAGCGGGCGATGGCCTGCATGGTGTCGTCGTCGAGTCCGTCGGCATCCAGCACCACGGCCAGCGGATTGCCGGCACCGGCGCGCGGGGAGAACACATCCAGTTGCAGGAAACGGCGTGCGGACATCAGTGACAACTCCAGGAAACGATGGGACGGTGGCGCGGGGCCATGCTCCGCGAGCGCGCAGCGCGGCGAGTCGCCGGGCATGGCCCGGCGCTACCGGCAAGGCGGCATAGGGTAGCGCGGGGGCTACCAGTGAATCTGCCCATCGATCACCGGCTGCACCTGGCCGCCAATCCATACCGTGCCCTGCGCATCGACCTGGACCTGGACCTCACCATCGCGGCCCACTTCGCGGCCCTGGCTGGCCACGTAGCCGGCATCCGTGCCCGGCAGCGCGCTGCGTTGCCGCAGCCAGGCGCCAATCAGCGCATTGGCACTGCCGGTCACCGGATCCTCGGGGACGTTCACCGCATCGCCGGGGCAGAAAGCGCGCACCACGAGCGCGTGCGCGGCCGCCTGTTCCGGTGCGAACACGGCCACGCCGGTGGCGCCGGTGGCATTGGTCCAGTCGCGCACGGCGGCCATGTCCGGCGCCAGGGAGCGCACGCTGGCGGCATCACGCAGGGGCAGCAGCCACCATCGTGGACCGTTGTCCCACAACTCGGCCACCTGGCCCTCGGCGGCCTGGGCCAGCAGCGCTTCCGGCACCGCCCCGGGAGCGGCATCCAGGTGCCGTGCTGCGGGGCTGGCGAGCTGGATCGTCGGTGCGGCAGCCGGGCCGGACACGCGCACCGGCAACAGCCCGGCGGCGCACTGCTGCACCAGGGCACCGTCGCGCGGCACGGCCAAGCCGCTGGTCACCGCTGCCCAGGCGGCACCGACACTGGGGTGGCCGGCGAACGGCAGCTCGCTGGCCGGGGTGAAAATGCGTACGTGGTAGTCGGCACCGGCCGCGGTGGGGCGGATGAAGAACACTGTCTCGGACAGGTTCAGCCAGGCGGCCAGCGCCTGCATGCGGTCGCTGGAAAGCCCGTCCGCGTCAAATACGACACCCAGTGGGTTGCCCGTGCCGGGACGGGGAGCAAAGACATCGAGCTGCAGGTAACGATAGGCGGTCATGGCGGGGATATTGGGCTTAGAATCGAAGGTTCCGCCCCCCGGGGGCGGCTTCCCCACAATACACATAGCCAATCCATGTCAGCTTCCCCCCTTGTCGATCGTTGGATCGTACTGAAGTTCGGCGGCACCTCGGTGTCGCGTCGCCATCGCTGGGACACGATCGGGAAGCTGGCGAAAAAACGCGCGGAAGAAACCGGCTCGCGCGTGCTGGTGGTGGTTTCGGCGCTGTCCGGGGTGACCAATGAGCTGACCGCGATCGCCGACGGTGCGGCGGACAGCCGTGATCGCGTCGCCGCGCTGGTCGAACGCCACGAGGCATTCCTGGTCGAGCTGGGCCTCGGCCGCGAAGTGCTGGCCGAGCGTCTGGCCGCCCTGCAGGGCCTGCTGGACGATCCGCGCGCGGCCACCCGGCCGCTGGACTGGCAGGCCGACGTGCTGGGCCAGGGTGAACTGCTGTCCTCGACCGTGGGCGCTGCATACCTGCGCGCGTCCGGGCTGGACATGGGCTGGATGGATGCCCGGCACTGGCTGGATGCACTGCCGCCGCAGCCGAACCAGAGCGACTGGTCGCAACGCCTGTCGGTGAACTGCCAGTGGCGCTCGGATGCGGACTGGGCGCAGCGCTTCCGTGCGCAGCCGACCCGCCTTCTGATCACCCAGGGCTTCATCTCGCGGCACGCGGACGGTGGCACTGCCATCCTCGGCCGTGGCGGTTCGGACACCTCGGCGGCGTACTTCGGTGCGCTGCTCGGCGCCAGCCGGGTGGAAATCTGGACCGACGTGCCGGGCATGTTCAGCGCCAATCCCAAGGATGTGCCGGACGCGCGCCTGCTGACCCGTCTGGATTACTACGAGGCGCAGGAAATCGCCACCACGGGTGCCAAGGTGCTGCATCCGCGCTCGATCAAGCCGTGCCGCGATGCCGGTGTACCGATGGCGATCCTCGACACCGAGCGCCCCGAGCTTCCAGGTACCAGCATCGACGGCAATGCCGCGCCGGTACCGGGCGTGAAGGCAATCAGTCGTCGCAACGGCATCGTGCTGGTGTCGATGGAAGGCATCGGCATGTGGCAACAGGTCGGCTTCCTGGCCGATGTGTTCGCCCTGTTCAAGAAGCACGGCCTGTCGGTGGACCTGATCGGTTCGGCCGAAACCAATGTCACCGTGTCGCTGGATCCGTCGGAGAACCTGGTCAACACCGATGTGCTGGCCGCGCTGTCGGCCGACCTGTCGCAGGTGTGCAAGGTCAAGGTGATCGTGCCCTGTGCGGCAATCACCCTGGTCGGGCTGGGCATGCGCTCGCTGCTGCACAAGCTGTCGGATGTGTGGGCCACGTTCGGCCGTGAGCGCGTGCACATGATCTCGCAGTCGTCCAACGACCTGAACCTGACCTTCGTCATCGATGAGGCCGATGCCGATGGCCTGCTGCCGATCCTGCATGCGGAACTGATCGACAGCGGCGCCATGCCGGTGGAGGAAACCGAGGTGTTCGGCCCGCGCTGGCGCGAGATCGCCGGCACTGTTCGCCCGCGCGGCACGCCCTGGTGGCGCGGCCAGCGGGCACACCTGCTGCAGCTCGCCGACGCGGGCACCCCGCGCTACGTCTATCACCTGCCGACCGTGCGGGCGCGTGCCCGCGCGCTGGCTGCGATCAAGCCGATCGACCAGCGTTACTACGCGATCAAGGCCAACAGCCACCCGGCCATCCTGCAGTTGCTGGAGTCGGAGGGTTTCGGCCTGGAGTGCGTTTCGCATGGCGAGCTGAAGCATGTGTTCCAGCACCTGCCGGAACTTTCGCCCAGGCGTGTGCTGTTCACCCCCAGCTTCTGCCCGCGCAGTGAGTACGAGGCCGCGTTCGCACTTGGCGTGACCGTCACCGTCGACAACGTCGAAGCCCTGCAGCGCTGGCCGGACCTGTTCCGCAACCGCGAGCTGTGGTTGCGCGTGGACCTGGGGCGCGGCGAAGGTCACCACGCCAAGGTCCGCACCGGCGGCAAGGAGTCCAAGTTCGGCCTGCCGATCGCCCGCGTCGATGAGTTCGTCCGTGCCGCCACCGAACTGGGCAGCCGGTTGGTCGGCCTGCACGCCCACCTGGGCAGCGGCGTGGAAACCCCGCAGCATTGGCGCCTGATGTGCGATGAGCTGGCAGGCTTCGCCCGCCGCATCGGCAGCGTGCAGACGATCGACATCGGCGGTGGCCTGCCGATTCCGTACAGCGACGAGGACGAGCCCTTCGATCTGGACGCGTGGGCTGCTGGCCTGGCCGAGGTCAAGGCGCTGCACCCCGCATTCCGCCTGGCCATCGAGCCGGGGCGCTACCTGGTGGCCGAGTCCGGCGTGCTGCTGACCCATGCCACCCAGGTGGTGGAGAAGGACGGCGTGCGCCGCGTCGGCCTGGATGCCGGCATGAATACGCTGATGCGTCCGGCCCTGTACGACGCCTGGCACGACATCGAGAACCTCAGCCGCCAGGGCGGGTACGCCGAGGCGGCATTCGATGTCGTCGGCCCGATCTGCGAGTCCAGCGATGTGTTCGGCAAGCGGCGCAAGCTGCCGGTGTCCACCGCGCCGGACGACGTGATGCTGATTGCTGACGCTGGCGCCTATGGCTACGTGATGTCCAACACCTACAACCAGCGGGCGCTGCCGCGCGAGGATGTGATCGAGTGATCGCCCTGCGCGCGCTGCACCCGCCCACCGACACGCCCCGCGCAACCGCGCGGGTCCGTGCCTGACCGGATACACCATGACTGCTTTCGACAAACACCAGGTCTCCCGTTTCCGCTTCGTCCGCTGCGAATTTGCCGCGGACAGCGGCGTGGCACGGCTGGTCTACGCCTTCGATGATGGCCCCGAGATGGTGGAAACCATCACCGTTCCCGGCGCCCCGTTCGTCCTCGACCCGGCGCGCGCCGCTGCCGTGCAGCGAGCGCTGCAGCTGCTGCACCTGATCGCCGGCGTCAGCTACTACAAGGCCGGCGTGCCGGAGATCGTCAGCATCGACAGCTACGCCATCGATGCCGATACCGCGGCGCTGGTGGAAGCGATCTACCTCAACGGCCTGGGCGAGTTCGCCTACCGCAACGGCCTCAACCTGCGTGGCCGCTTCCGCCTGCCGGTGCAGGGCGAGCCGGTGCAGGCACCGGAGGTGGGCCTGCATCCGCATGCGCTGGTCGCCATCGGTGGCGGCAAGGATTCGCTGGTCAGCATCGAAGCGCTGCGACGGGCGGGCGTGGACGAGACGGTCACCTGGATCGGCGGTTCGCAGCTGATCCGTGCCTGCGCCGAACGCACCGGCCTGCCGACGCTGAACCTGGGCCGCGCGCTGGCGCCGGAGCTGTTCGAGCTCAACCGCCAAGGGGCGTGGAACGGCCATATCCCGGTGACCGCGGTGAACTCGGCGATCATGGTGCTGGCAGCCCTGCTGCAGGGCGTGGACCAGGTGGTGTTCTCCAACGAACGCTCGGCCAGCTACGGCAGCCAGATTCCGGGCACCGGCGAGGTGAACCACCAGTGGTCCAAGGGCTGGGCGTTCGAGCAGGCCTTCGGCAGCCATGTGCAGGCGCACGTGGCCGCAGACCTGCAGTACTACTCGCTGCTGCGACCGATGTCGGAACTGGCGGTGGCCCGCCAGTTCGCCAAGAGCGACTTCTACGACGCGCATTTCTCCAGCTGCAACCGCAACTTCCATATCCTCGGCGAGCGCCCGGTGAACCGTTGGTGTGGCGTCTGCCCGAAGTGCCATTTCGTGTTTCTGGCGCTGGCCCCGTTCATGCCCAAGACCCGCCTCGTGCGCATCTTCGGTCGCAATCTGCTGGACGATGTCGAGCAGGCCGGTGGCTTCGACGCGCTGCTGGAGTTCCAGGATCACAAGCCGTTCGAGTGCGTGGGCGAAGGTCGTGAATCGCGTGCAGCAATGGCGACCCTGGCGCAGCGACCGGAGTGGAAGGAAGATGCGCTGGTGAAGCGCTTCTGCAACGAGATCCAGCCGCAGCTCGACGCGGCCGAACTGGAGCTGGCGCCGATGCTGCAGCTGCAGGGCGAGCACCGCATTCCGGCTGCGCTGTGGGAACGGGTGCGTGAAGATTTCTCAGCTTGAAGGAAAGCGCGTCGCGCTGTGGGGCTGGGGGCGTGAGGGCCGTGCCGCATTCGCGGTGCTGCGTGCACGCCTGCCGACGTTGCCGCTGAGCCTGTTCTGTCCGGCCGCCGAAGCCGATGCGGCGCGCGCGGAAACGCAGGGGTCACTGGAGGTGCGTGGCGAGCCTTCGGCCGAGGCGCTGGCCGCGTTCGACGTGGTGATCAAGTCACCCGGCATCAGTCCCTACCAGCCGATCGCGGTGGCCGCGGCGGCACGGGGCACGCGTTTCATCGGGGGCACCGCGCTCTGGTTCGCCGAGCATGCCGCTGACGACGGCATTGTCCATGACACCGTGTGCGTGACCGGTACCAAGGGCAAAAGCACCACCAGCGCGCTGGTCGCGCACCTGCTGCGTGCCGCCGGTCATCGCACCGGCCTGGTCGGCAACATCGGCCTGCCGCTGCTGGAGGTGCTGGACCCGCAGCCGGCGCCCGCGTATTGGGCGGTGGAATTGTCCAGCTACCAGACCGGCGAAGTGGCGCGCAGTGGCGCGCGACCGCAGGTGGCGGTGGTGTTGAATCTGTTCCCTGAGCATCTGGACTGGCATGGCAGCGAACAGCGCTATATCGAGGACAAGCTGCAGCTGGTCACCGATGCCGCTCCGTGCATCGCCGTGCTCAATGCCGCCGATCCGCATCTGGCGGAACTGACGCTGCCGCACAGCCAGGTGGTCTGGTTCAACCAGCCGCAGGGTTGGCACATGCGTGGCGACATCGTGCATCGTGGCGAACAGGCGGTGTTCGATACACGCAGTACGCCGCTGCCGGGCCGCCACAACCGCGGCAACCTGTGTGCGGTGCTGGCCGCGCTGGAAGCGCTGGGCCTGGACGCGGCGGCGCTGGCGCCGGCCGTGCAGGATTTCCGTCCGCTGCCCAACCGGCTGCAGCGCATCGGCGTGGCCGATGGGCTGACCTACATCAACGATTCGATCAGCACCACGCCCCACGCCAGTCTGGCGGCACTGGAGTGCTTCAGCGGCCAGCGCATCGCGCTGCTGGTGGGCGGGCATGACCGCGGCCTGGACTGGACCGATTTCATGCAGCACATGGCGCACGATGTGCCGCCGGTGGAGATCGTGACCATGGGCAGCAACGGCCCGCGCATCCACGCGATGCTGCAGCCGCTGGCCGATGCAGGTCGATTCGGGCTGCATGCGGCCGTCGACCTGCCGGAGGCCATGGCGCTGGCACGCGCTGCGCTGGGCCAGCAGGGCGGGGTGGTGCTGTTGTCGCCGGGCGCACCAAGTTTTGGGGCCTACCGCGATTACGTTGCGCGCGGACGTCACTTCGCCGAGCTGGCCGGATTCGATCCGGACAGCATCAGCGCGATTCCGGGCCTGGGCATCGCCTGAGGGGGGCGGATCCCTTTCCGCAGGAAAGGGTTCTGACCCCGGCGGGATCCCGGCCGGCAACCCACCGGCAAATTCATCCACGCAGGCGTGGATCTACGCTTCCTCGATGAACGCGTAGTCGCCGTCAATCAACTGCTGCAGATACGCATCGAAGCCGGGCGCGATGACCGCATAGCTGTCCGGATCATGCAGGTAGCGCACCACCTGGCCGACGGAGCCACCCGGTGCCGGGTCGAAATCCAGGTACAGCATCGAGGTGCCGCCGTTGTTCATGCAGTGCGAGAAGCACAGGCGGCGGCTCATCGGTACGTCGGCATCGATGCCGTCGCCGAGAATCTCCGGTTCGTCGTCCAGCCATTCTTCGTAGATCGAGCGGATGCTGTCGTCCCAGTGCCGGTGATCCTCGAAGATCTGTGCGACCGAGCGCAGGTAGTAGGGGTATCCGCCGCCTTCCACGTCCGAGCCGAGCATCAGCACGCAGACCTCGCCCTCGGGATACCGGCGGAAATGCGTGCCATCCACGCGCGACAGCAGCGCAACCAGACTGTCAGGTACCTGCGGCCACTGCGCACGCAGGCGTTGCAGGTCTCCGGCGCTGGCGCCCTGGACATGCGCCCATTGCGCAGCATCGTCGGCGGGCAGGCGCGGCATCAGGCCGGACAGGAATTGATCGACAAGGTTCATTCGCAAACAGGGGCTGGGCGGAATCAGGGCGTATCCAACCACACCTGCGTCACGCCGCCAATGCAGAATGCGGACGGGAGGGGGACATCAGGCGACCCCTCTGTTTTCTTTTCTCTGGAGCAGGCGCATGAATGCATGGCGTTGCGGTGTGGCGATGGTCCTGGGTCTGGCGGCGCTCCCGGCGTGGGCGGCGATGAAGACCCAGCCGGTGGAGTGGACGCACCAGGGCACGACCTTCAGCGGGGTGCTGGTCTATGACGACGGGGACAGTGACAAGCGCCCCGGACTGGTGATGGTGCCGAACTGGAAGGGTGTGAACGAATCGGCGGTCGAGAAGGCCAAGCAGCTGGCCGGCGATGATTACGTGGTGCTGGTGGCCGATGTCTATGGCAAGGGTGTGCGGCCGAAGACCGATGCCGAGGCAGGGCCGGTCGCCACCGCGTTGCGCAACGACCGGCCGCTGCTGCGTGCGCGTGCGCTGGAGGCGGTGAATGTGCTCAAGGCACAGGCCGGCAAGGTGCCGCTGGATGCCAGCCGCATCGGTGCGGTCGGCTTCTGCTTCGGCGGTACCACCGTTCTGGAGCTGGCCCGCGCGGGCGCGCCGCTGGCCGGCGTGGTCAGCCTGCATGGTGGGCTGGGCTCGCCGCTGCCGGCGCAGGCCGGTGGAGCGCATCCCTCGGTGCTGGTACTCAATGGTGCCGATGACAGGAGCGTGACTGCGGCCGACATCGCCAGCTTCCAGAACGAGATGAATGCCGCCAAGGTCGACTGGGAATTCACCAACTACAGCGGCGCCGTGCATTGCTTTGCCGAGCGTGATGCCAACAATCCGCCGGGGTGCCAGTACAACGAACGGGCGGCGAAGCGCGCGTGGAAGGCACTGGATGAATTCTTCGAGGAGCGCTTCGAGAAGCGCTGAGGCACCGGGTTCGCCGGGCATGGCCCGGCGCTACCACAGCACACCGCTCACGCAGGGTGCAGCGGCATCAGGTAGCGCCGGGCCATGCCCGGCGAGCGCGGTCAATGCGTGCGCTGCACCGCGTAGCGGGCCAGTCCACGCAGAGCGGCGACGGCATCATTGTCGCCCAGCCCGTCGAGCGCACGCTCGGCGCGCTCTGCGTATTCCTCGGCCCGGCGACGACTGTAGTCCAGGCCGCCGGTGGCGTGGATCGCGGCCAGCACTTCCGGCATTGCCGACGCATCGCCTTCCTGCACGATGGTGCGCAGGCGCTCGCGGGTGGCGTCGTCGGAGCGGGCCATGGCATGGATCAGCGGCAGCGTTGCCTTGCCTTCGGCGAGGTCGTCGCCCAGATTCTTGCCCAGCTCCTCGGCGTTGGCCGAGTAATCCAGCACGTCATCGGCGATCTGGAAGGCGTAGCCCAGATGCATGCCGTAGTCGTACAGCGCCTGCTGGGTGGCTTCGTCCACGCCGCTGGCCAGCGCGCCCAGGCGGGTGCCGGCAGCGAACAGCACGGCGGTCTTGCGCTCGATCACGCGCAGGTAGGCCGCTTCGTCGGTATCCGGGTTATGCACGTGCAGCAGCTGCAGCACTTCGCCTTCGGCGATGCGATTGGTGGTGTCGGCCAGGATCCGCATCACCGGCATGCGGTCCAGCTCGACCATCAGCTGGAAACTGCGCGAGTACAGGAAGTCGCCAACCAGCACGCTCGGTGCGTTGCCCCACAGGGCATTGGCGGTGCTGCGGCCGCGCCGCAGGCTGGATTCGTCCACTACGTCATCGTGCAGCAGGGTGGAGGTGTGGATGAACTCGATGATCGCCGCCAGCTGGTGGTGCTCGGGGCCGGCATGGCCGACCGCATGACCGGCCAGCATCACCAGCATCGGCCGCAGGCGCTTGCCGCCGGCGGAAATGATGTGGTCCGCGATCTGGTTGATCAGCACGACGTCCGAGGACAGCCGGCGCCGGATCAGGGCGTCGACGGCGGCCATGTCGGCCGCAGCAAGCGACTGGATCTGGGGCAGGCCCAGGGCGGGGCGGGTGTCTTCGGTGATGGTCATGCGATCAGGCTTTCAGGCTCGTCGATGATTATAGGCGCTGCCCGTGAATTCGGGCGCAAACCGGCCTGCGGGTCTGATCGCCCCGGCCGTCCGTGACTGCCTGGCGTGAATACGTATGCAGGTGGCGCCATCCCCGGGGAGGCACCGCTAAGCTTGCGGGACTTGGTTTTCGGCCCGCTTCCGGCGGGTCCCGCATGCCCGGAGGGGGGCTGTCGATGTCGCACTATCCATGGTGGCGCGGAGCCGTCATCTACCAGATCTATCCGCGCAGTTTCCTTGACGCCAACGGCGACGGGGTCGGTGACCTGCCAGGGATCATCCAGCGCCTGGACCACATCGCCACGCTGGGTGTGGATGCCATCTGGATCTCGCCGTTCTTCAAGTCGCCGATGGCCGACTTCGGCTATGACATCGCCGATTACCGCGACGTCGACCCGCTGTTCGGCAGCCTGGAGGACTTCGACCGCCTGCTGGCCAAGGCCCACGGCCTGGGGCTGAAGGTGATGATCGACCAGGTCCTCAGCCATACCTCGATTGAGCACGCGTGGTTCCGCGAGAGCCGCCAGGATCGCAGCAATCCGAAGGCCGACTGGTACGTCTGGGCCGACCCGCGTGAGGACGGCACGCCGCCCAACAACTGGCTGTCGCTGTTCGGCGGCTGCGCCTGGCAGTGGGAACCGCGCCGCGAACAGTACTATCTGCACAATTTCCTGGTCGACCAGCCGGACCTGAACTTCCACAACCCTCAGGTGCAGCAGGCCACGCTGGACAACGTGCGGTTCTGGCTGGACCGTGGCGTGGATGGCTTCCGCCTGGATGCGATCAACTTCTGCTTCCATGACGCGCAGCTGCGCGACAACCCGGCCAAGCCCGCTGACAAGCGCGTTGGCCGAGGCTTCAGCCCGGACAACCCGTACGCATACCAGTACCACTACTTCAACAACACGCAGCCGGAGAACCTGCCGTTCCTGGAGCGGCTGCGCGCGCTGCTCGACCAGTACCCCGGTGCGGTCAGCCTGGGCGAGATCTCCTCGGAGGATTCGCTGGCCACCACCGCCGAGTACACCCGCGATGGCCGCCTGCACATGGGTTACAGCTTTGAACTGCTGGTGGACGACTACAGCGCGGCCTACATCCGCGAGACTGTCTCGCGCCTGGAAACCGCGATGAGTGAAGGCTGGCCGTGCTGGGCGGTGTCCAATCACGATGTGGAGCGCGCGGTCACCCGCTGGGGCGGCCATCCGGCCGATCCGCGCCTGGCGCGCATGCTGGTGGCGCTGCTGAGTTGCCTGCGCGGCTCGGTCTGCCTGTACCAGGGCGAGGAACTGGGCCTGGCCGAGGCCGAGGTGCCGTTCGAGGCGCTGCAGGATCCCTACGGCATCACCTTCTGGCCGAACTTCAAGGGCCGCGATGGCTGCCGCACTCCGATGCCGTGGACGGATGCGCCACTGGCCGGTTTCACTACCGGTCAGCCGTGGTTGCCGATTCCGGCCGGGCACCGGGCAGCGGCCGTCGCGGTGCAGGACGCTGACCCGCAGTCGGTGCTGGCGGCCTTCCGGGCATTCCTGGGCTGGCGTCGCCATCAGCCCGTCCTGCAGCATGGCAGCATCCGGTTCCTTGACAGCAGTGAGCCAGTGCTGCTGTTCGAGCGTATGCTTGCAGATGAAACCCTCCTGCTGGCCTTCAACCTGTCGGGCGAGGCGGTGACCCATCCGCTGCCGGCCGGCCGTTGGCAGCAGATGGATGTGCCGGGCCCGGATGCGGGCACGGTGCAGGGTGGCGAACTCCAGCTGCCGCCGCGTGCGGTGTTCTGCGCACGACGCAGCTGATCGATTTCTCCGGTGGCGGTACTTGCGGGGACGGGGCCGAAGCGCCCCGTCCCTTTTTTATGGGCCGTGCCGTGGCTGGCGGACCCCGCCCAAAAGAAAACCCGCTGCTTAGGCGCAGCGGGTTTCCGGTCATGCCTGCGGTCCTCGCCGCCGGGCATGGCCCGGCGCTACCGATGGAGCGGTTGCCGGGCAGCGTCCGGCATTCGATGGGCGGTTGCCGGCCTGGGGCCGGCATTGCCCGGTGAGGGTCAGAACTTGTAGTTCACGCCCAGCACGTAGGTGCGGCCCCACTCGATGTATTCCAGCGGGCGATCCTTGGTGCCGGCGTAGGTGCGGTACGGCTCGTTGGTCAGGTTGCTTCCCTGCAGCAGCAGGGTCAGCCCGCGCAGGGCGCTGCTGTCGCTGAAGGTGTAGCTGATCTGCGCATCGGTCACGTTCTCGCCCACCACATAACGCAGGGTGCGGTTGCCGTTGAAGTTGCCGATCTCACCGATGAAGTCCGAACGACGGCGCTGGCTCACGCGGGCCTCGAAACCATTGCGCTCGAAGTACGCGGTGAAGTTGTACACACGCTTGGACAGGCCCGGGAGGCTGATTGGATCGGTACCCACGCTGGAGGCGCTTTCCGGGTCGAGGATCTTGATGTCGCTGTCGTTGAACGTGGCACTGGCCTGCACGCCGAAGCCGCGCAGGCTGTCGGTGAGCATCTCCAGCGGGAACGAACCGGTCAGCTCGAGGCCGCGCAGGGTACCGCCCTCACCGTTCACCGGCGTGGAGAAGGTGCCGGTCGGCAGCACGGGCACCACCATGCCCGGCGGCGGCACGTAGTTGCCGAGCAGCCCGCTGAAGTCGTAGTTGTCCACCGACTGCGTGTAGACGTAGCTCTTCAGGTCCTTGTAGAAGATCGCCGCAGCGACGTAGGCCTTCTCGCCGAAGTACTTCTCATAGGACAGATCCAGCGCGGTGGCGCGCCACGGGTCCAGCCGCGGATTGCCGCCGCTGCCGCCGGGGCGGCCGGTGGAGGTATCCACGCCGAACTCCAGGCCGGCGCGCATCTGGTCCACGCGTGGGCGCGCGACCTGCTTGGCTGCCGCGAAGCGCAGGGTCTGTTCGTGCGGGAACATGAAGGCCAGATTCAGGCTCGGCAGCCAGTCGTTGTACTTGCGGCCGTCGGAGTAGGGCTGCACGTTGCTGCCGGCGGGCTGCGACGCGTCCCAGTAGCGGGAGTCCGAACTCTGATCGGTGCGCTGCATCTGCACGCCGATGTTGCCGCGCACGCCGACAACGCCGATGTCGGTGTTGATGTTCAGGCGCGCCCAGGCGGTGGTGATCTTCTCCTGCACCGTCCACGACTTGGGAATCAGGTAGTCCAGGTTGTCGACCGGATCGAAGGTCATGTAGCGGGCAACCGCCGCCGGCACGTTCCAGGCCGGGATGGTACCGAGGCCGGCAAAGCCCAGGTTCACCGGGTCGTACTGCAGGTCCGCCGCGATGTTGGCATCGCCCTGGGCACCGAGCAGGATGTTGCCCTCGGACTGGGTCTTGACCTTGCGGCGATCGGCATAGTTCACGCCGATGTCCAGGTCCGGTGCCCACGACGCCATCGCTTCGGGCAGGGCGATGGTCGCCGCCAGCTTGCCGCCCTTCAGGCGATCTTCCACCTTCGGCACCTTGCCGTAGCCGGACCCATAGATGGTGTTGGTCAGGAACAGGGAATCGGGATTGGAGTAGTTCAGCCCCGGGCTGATCTGCGAGAAGCCGTTCTGGCGGATCTGCACGCCGACCGTATCCAGCTGCGGCATGGGCGTGAGCTGCAGATTGTTCTCCAGGTTCAGCTCGTCACGCGTGGCCTTGGAGTAGTTCAGGTCGGCGACCAGCCTGACGCTGCCGAAGTTGAATTCGTTGTTCCAGCCGAACGCGTCGATCTTGTCCTTGCGCTTGTTGTACATGCCGCGCACCAGCGGGTACACGCCGCTGGCGGTACCGCCGGTGAAGGTGCCGTCGGCGTTGATCTGCGGATTGCTGATCAGCAGGCCCGGCAGGTAATTGCCGTTGTAGTTGCTGAGGTTCAGTTCGAACTGGTTGGCGGTGTCGATCTGCTCGGCTTCGGTGTGGAACGCATCGAAGGTGCTGCTCCAGCTGTTGTTGGGCCGGAACTGGATCGTGGCCATCACGCCATCGCGCTTGTTGTTGCCGGTACGGCGCAGCGCCTTGATGCCGTCGGAGAAATAGGTGCCTGCAGCAACGCCGGGACGTTTTCCGTCCGTGGTGTACTGGGTGGTCCACGGCTCGTACAGGCCGACCTGGTTTTCCTGGATCGGGTTGTCGCTGTGCGCGTAACCGATGGCGATGCCCAGGGTCTTGTCGAAGAACTGGTCGATGTAGCTGGCGCTGAAGCGGTTGCCGAACTCATCGACGTTGGCCGCATCGCCGAGCGAGCTCTTCTGCAGGCGCCCGCTGACGGCGATCACCCGGTCGGGGAAGCTGAGCGGACGGGCGGTCTGCATGTCGATGGTGCCCGACAGGCCCTGGCCGACCAGTGCCGCATCGGGCGTCTTGTACACCGTCACGCCGTTGACCAGCTCGGATGGATACTGGTCGAACTCGACGCCACGGTTGTCGCCGGTGCTGACGACCTCACGGCCGTTGAGCAGGGTGGTGGCGAAGTCCGGTGACAGGCCGCGCACGCTGATCACCTGTGCACGCCCGGCGACGCGCTGCGCGGCCAGGCCGGGCAGCCGCGAGATGGATTCGGCAATGCTGACGTCGGGCAGCTTGCCGATGTCCTCGGCGGAGATCGCTTCCACCACCGAGGTGGCGTCCTGCTTGATCGCGATCGCGTTCTCGATGCCGCGGCGGATACCGGTGACCTGCACCGTATCCAGGTTGGTGGCGGCGGTGCCGGCCGGCGTGGTGGTGCTCTGCGTGGTCTGTGCCGCCGCCAGTGACGGCGCCAGGACAACGGCCAGCGCGATGCTCAGCGCGCTGCGCTTGTGGTTCAACATTTTCCCCTCCCAGGCAATGTTGTTGTTCATTTCGAGGTCGTTCCGGCAACGCCGTGAACGTGCGACGCGGTGGCCGCTGTCGTCGCCGCTATGGTAGGCAGCGGGTTCTCCGCGGGAATCACCCTGCATACGTATTCAATGACGTTTGCAGGGTTGTAATCGCTTTCAGATCCCCGCCACGGTAGCGCCGGGCCATGCCCGGCGAACGTCACGCGGGGGCATTCATCACTCCAATGGCGTGAACCGAATGGCCTGCCCGCCGCCCGGCGCCAGCATCAGGGTCAGTGCATCGGCGCTGGTCACTTCACGCGTCTGCCGCGTGAACGCGAACGGATTGCTGCGGTAGTCCGCACCGTCGCCATCGCGATAGATTTCCGCGCGGTAGCGCACGCCCGGCTCCAGGAAGCCCAGCGACACCGGCAGCACGCGGCCATGCTCGTCGGTGATGCTGCCCAGGAACCAGTCACGGCTGTTGCGGTCGCGGCGCACGATCGTCACGTAGTCGCCCACTTCACCATCGAGCACGCGGCTCTGCTCCCAGTCCACCGCCACGTCTTCGATGAAGCGGAACGCCTCCCGATGCTGCAGGTAGTGTTCGGGCAGATCGGCGGCCATCTGGATCGGGCTGTACAGCACCACGTACAGCGCCAGCTGACGTGCCAGGGTACTGGGGATGGCCTGGCCGTGGCGGCCCTTCAGGCTGAGGATGCCGGGGGTGTAATCCATCGGTCCGGCCAGCATCCGGGTGAACACCAGATTGACTTCGTGTTCGGGCGGGTTCGGCGGCTGGCCCCAGGCGTTGTACTCCATGCCGCGCGCGCCTTCGCGGGAGATCCAGTTGGGATAGGTGCGGCGCAGGCCGGTGTCCTTGATCGGCTCGTGCGGATTCACCGACAGGTGCCGGCGCGCGGCTTCCTGCACGACATGCAGGTGGTGGCGCGCCATGAACTGGCCGTCGTGCCACTCTCGCCACAGCGGGCCACCCGACGGGTTGCGGCGGTCGACCTGGCCGTCGTCGCAGACGTAGCCGGTCTTGAACTGGTCCACGCCCAGCCGCGCATACAGGTCCAGCGCGGCGTCGAGCTGCGCCTCATAGTGTTCGATGGCACAGCCGGTTTCATGGTGGCCGATCAGGTGCACGCCCTTCTTCAGTCCATATGCCGAAAGCGCTTCAATGTCGAAATCGGGCGTGGCGCGAGTGAAGTCGAAGTCGTAGCCATTGCCCACCCACATGCCGTCCCAGCCGGGATTCCAGCCCTCCACCAGGACGCCACGGAAGCCGTGCGCGGCGGCGAAATCGATCACCTTCCTGGTCTTGGCGGTGGTCGCCGCATGCTTCGGTCCGGTCGCCCAGCTTTCGTTGTCCAGGTGCATCGACCACCACACGCCCAGGTACTTGGCCGGCTTCACCCAGCTCACATCGCCCAGTGCATTGGGCTCGTTGAGATTGAGGATCAGGTCGGACTCGACCAGGCCGCCGGCGCGGTCGGCGATCTGCAGCGTGCGCCAGGGCGTGACGAAGGGCAGGGCACGGCGCACCTTCCACCCTTCGGCCGAGGGCGAGAGCTGCGCGCGCAGGCGCTGGCCTTCGGTGCGGCGCAGCCACATGCCGGCGTAGTCCACCAGCGCAGCCTCATGGATCGCAACGTGCAGGCCATCGCGGCTGCGCAGCGTCATCGGCGTGTGCACCAGCGGCACTTCGCGCAGCGGGGTACGCTGGTACAGGTACTCGTAATGGATCGGTTCGCCAGCCGGAATCCACCAAGCGGTAGAATCCTGTGCGACGGCAAACTCGGTCAGCTCGTCGTCGATGATCGCTTCGCGCAGGTTCGGTTGCTCAGGGAACACATAGCGGAAGCCCAGGCCGTCGTCGTAGACGCGGAACACCACATCCAGCCGGCGCTTGCTGCCGGTGGTTTCGGCCAGCTGCACGGTCAGCTCGTTGAAGTGGTTGCGGGTGAGGCGGCGTTCCCCCCACGGCTGTTCCCACGTCTCATCGACGCTGCGTCGTTGCTGCCCGAGCAGGATGAAATCCCGGTCCAGGCGGCCATCGCGCAGTTCGAAGCCAAGCCTGGAATCCTCCACCACGGCTTCACCGAAGCGCTCCACCCGGTAGCGGGCGGTGCCGCCGTCCAGCACCAGGCTGACCTTGAGCACGCCGCCGGGCGATTGGACGCTGGTGATCTGCGGGGCGGCCTGCGCCAGCGTGGCCAGGCCCAGCAGCGCAACGCCCATGATTCGCGCGAACACCGCACGTACAACACTGGATGACATCGGCATTTCCCCTCCCAAGGCGCCGTTGGCAGACCCGGACCATAAGCCAGCCCGGCGGGCGTACTGCCGCGTCGGTGCATGAATACGTATGCAGCTGGACGCAGGCGACAGCCCCGCGTCTACCATGGGCCCAAGGCACCTTGAGGGAGGCGCCGCGCCCGCGCGCCGGTCACGGCTGCGCGGACCTATAAACGGTGCAGAGAGGGAGGGAGGTCGACGGGCGCAAGCCGGTCTGCCGCTTCGATGCTGAAGATCATTTGCCTGACCGCTGCCCTGGGGGCAGCGCTGGGGACGACCGCGCATGCGGCCGACCTGGAATTCGACGGCCGCCATGCGCGTGCCGAAGCGGCTGCCAGGGGCAGCTTCGTGCTGCACACGCCGAACGGCGCTGTGCCGATTGCCGCCGCGCCGATGCGCAGCCAGACCGGAAGCGTGATGTTCGACGCGCTGTTCGCGCTGGCCCAGCAGGAGATGGCGCAGGACCGGGTCGATGCGATCCGCGACCCCGCCTTTGACGAAGGGCGGCCGGTGCCATGCGACTGCTTCCAGACCGGCGCCCGCTGGCCCTACGTGTGGACCCGCGATGTCAGCTTCGCCGCCGACCTGGCGTTGGCGCGGCTGGATCCGCAGCGCACGCGTCAGTCGTTGCAGTTCAAGTTGTCGGCTGCCCGCGATGGGCGCACGCCCGGCCTGTTCGTCGCGCAGGATACCGGCTCCGGCGGCAGCTGGCCGATCAGCAGCGACCGTGTGGTGTGGTTCCTGGCCGCACGCCACCTGCTGGATGATCCTGCTTTTGCCGAACAGGTCTGGCAGGCGCTGCAGGGCACGCTGGCGCAGGACCGGGCGATGGTGTTCGACCCACAGATGGGCCTCTATCGCGGCGAAACCTCGTTCCTCGACTGGCGTGAACAGACGTATCCGGACTGGACCCGGGAGAACGTGCGCTTCATCGGTGATTCCTACGCGCTGTCCACCAACGTCCTGCACTACCAGGCACTGCGGCTGGCAGAGCAGATGGCCGCGCAGCGGGGCGATGATCGCCGTGCGCAGTACAAGGCGTGGGCCGATGAACTGGCGGTACGGATCGATGCGCGCTTCTGGCGCGACGACATGGGCCAGTACATGAGCTACATCGGTGAGGCGGCGCATCCGGTGCCCTACGCCAAGGTCGACCTGCTGGGCCTGTCGCTGGGCATCCTGGCCGACGTGCTGCCCGAGGCGCGGGCGCGCCGCGCGCTGGCGAACTACCCGATGGGGCCGGCCGGCAGCCCGGTGGTGTGGCCACAGGAAGCCCAGCAGCCGATCTACCACAGCCGTGCGATCTGGCCGTTCGTCAGTGCGTATTCGCTGCGTGCTGCGCGACAGCTGGACGACGCGCCGCGCATCGCCGCCGAGATCCGCTCGCTGATGCAGGGGGCGGCACTGGCTGGTTCCAACATGGAAAACTACGAGCTGGCCAGCCAGGCCGTGCATGTGGACGAAGGCGCGCTGAGCGGGCCGGTGGTCAATTCAGAGCGCCAGCTGTGGTCGGTGGCGGGCTATCTGGCCATGGTCACCGAAGGCGTGTTCGGCGTGCAGGACGATGGCCGCGTGCAGCCCAAGCTGCCGGCCGCGCTGGTGCCGGAACTGTTCGGCACACATCCCCGTATCACGTTGGAAGCCAACGGCAAGCGCTATGTGCTGGAGCGCCCGCAGAACGTGGGCGATGGCCTGCTGGTGGCCGGCAGAACCACCATGCGTGGCAGCACCACCACGGTGCAGCTGGTCGCCGCCCCGGCGGCAACCGGTTTCGCTGTCACGACCGCGGATGCCAACGTGCGTGCGCCGGCCACGCCGGTTGCGCCGCAGGCCCTGCGCAAGGGCGCGGGCTGGAACGTTCCGGTGGCAGCCGATCAGGTGCTGTGGAAGGACGGCAAGGCGGTCACCGACAGCAACGGCGTGGCGCGCATCAGCGACGATGGCCTACAGCATTGCCTCAGCCTGACCCGGCGCGAAGGCACGTTGGAATCGCTGCACAGCCCGATGCTCTGCGTCGGTCCGCAGCAGGTGCTGAAGGGCGAGGAACGCTGGCAGTTCACCTCGGCCAAGGCCGGGCAGGTGCGCCTGCGCCTGCAGTACCGCAACCCCAACGGGCCGATCAACACCGGCGTCACGGCTGCGGTCAAGCAGCTGGTGCTGCAGTGCCCGGGCCAGCCATTGCAGCGGCATACGGTTGCGATGCCGCACAGCGTGGCCGTGCAGGACTCGACCTCGGCAACGTTCGCTGTGCCCAAGGGGCCGTGCACGGTCGTGCTTGAAGAAGGCTTCAACATGAGCGCGCTGCAGCATTTCGCGCACTACACCGGCGGAAAGGGCGGGCGCGAAGGCGTGCTCAACCAGGCGCAGGTGAAGGCGCTGACGCTGGCGCTGGTCGCCACGGCGGAGGACGCACGATGAACCGCCCTGCCAAACCGCAGCTGTCGTTCTGGCAGATCTGGAACATGTGTTTCGGCTTCCTCGGCATCCAGTTCGGTTTTGCCCTGCAGAACGCCAACGCCAGCCGCATCTTCGAGACGCTTGGCGCGGACATGGAGTCGGTGCCCGGGCTGTGGATCGCCGCACCGTTGACCGGCCTGCTGGTGCAACCGGTGATCGGTTATCTCTCCGACCGCACGTGGACGCGCTGGGGCCGGCGTCGCCCGTTCTTCATGATCGGTGCGGTGCTGACCACGCTGGCCCTGCTGGTCATGCCCAACTCGCCTGCGTTGTGGATCGCGGCGGGCACGTTGTGGGTGCTGGATGCTTCGATCAACGTATCAATGGAGCCGTTCCGGGCCTTCGTGGGCGACCAGCTGGCACCGCGCCAGCGACCGGCCGGTTACGCGATGCAGAGCTTCTTCATCGGTGTCGGTGCCATCGTTGCCAGCTTCCTGCCGTTCATCCTGGCCCACTTCGGCGTGGCCAACACAGCCGCTGCCGGCGAGGTGCCGGATACGGTGCGCTATGCGTTCTATTTCGGTGCGGCAGTGCTGCTGGCGGCGATCACCTGGACCGTGGTCAGTACCCGCGAGTATTCACCGGCAGAACTGGCCGGGTTCGATGACGCCGAGCCGCCGGCGCACCATGCCGCCACCGCTGCGAGTGGCCCCGCACCGTGGGCGCAGGTGGCGTTGTGGCTGGGGGCGGGCGTGCTGCTGGCCGCTGTGATCGCCGCGCGCCAGGGCGACAGGATGCTCTATGTGCTGGCGGGTCTCTGCGCGGGCTATGGTGTGCTTCTTGCGCTGGCCCGTACGCTGCCGCAGGCGCACATGCTGGCGGCGATCGTGGGTGATCTGCGGGCGATGCCGGTGACCATGCGCCGGTTGGCCTGGGTGCAGTTCTTCTCGTGGTTTGCGTTGTTTGCGATGTGGATCTACACCACCGCAGCGGTGGCCGGCACGCATTTCGGCTCCACCGACCCGCAGTCGGCGGCGTACAACGAGGGTGCCAACTGGGTCGGTGTGCTGTTCGGCGCCTATAACGGCTTCGCCGCACTGGCCGCCTTGCTGATCCCGCCGATGGTGCGCGCCATCGGCCTGCGCTGGAGCCACTTGGTGAACCTCTGGCTCGGCGGGCTGGGCCTGATCTCGCTGATGTTCATCAAGGATCCCACCTGGCTGCTGCTGTCCATGGTCGGCGTCGGCTTCGCCTGGGCCTCGATCCTGTCGCTGCCGTACGCCCTGCTGTCCGACAGCGTGCCGGCGGCGAAGATGGGCATCTACATGGGCCTGTTCAATTTCTTCATCGTCATTCCGCAGCTGGTCGCGGCCAGCGCGCTGGGCTTCGCACTGCGCGAGTGGCTGGGCGGAAATCCCCTGCACGTGCTGGTGCTGGGTGGAGTGAGTCTGTTCATTGCCGGGCTGTGCGTGCTTCGCGTGCCGGCCCATCAGGAGAGTGCGTGATGCATGTGTATTCCAGAATGTCGCTGGGGCTGTCGCTGGCCCTGCTCGCCACGGCGGTACAGGCCGCATCGCGCCCGGACTACGTGGGCACGCTCGAACCGTTCGCCAGCGATGCCGTGTACTTCGTGGTGACCGATCGTTTCGTCAACGGTGATCCGTCCAACGATCATCGCGATCAGGGGGGCAGCCACCGCACGTTCGACATTCCAGTGCCCTGCCCGGACAAGGTGGACGGCAACATCGGCTACCTCGGCGGCGACTTCAGGGGCGTGCTCGACAACGCCGACTACATCCGTCAGCTCGGCTTCGGTGCGGTGTGGATCACGCCGATCGTCGACAATCCGGATGAGGCGTTCACCGGCAGCAAGCCGATCAGCTGCACCAGCACGCTGACCGACCGCGGCAAGACCGGCTACCACGGTTACTGGGGCATCAACTTCTACAAACTCGACGAGCACCTGCCCAGCAAGGACCTGGACTTTGCAGGCCTGACCAAGGGCCTGCATGGTGCCGGCCTGAAGGTGGTGCTGGACATCGTCGGCAACCACGGTTCGCCGGCCTGGACCATGCCGACGCGGCAGCCGCAGTTCGGCCAGATCTTCGACAAGGATGGAAAGCTGATCGCCGACCACCAGAACCTGCCCCCGCAGAAGCTGGATCCAAAGCACAACCCGCTGCATGCGTTCTACAACACCATCGGTCCGGTCGACAGCAAGGAAGGCTCGATCTTCGATGGCAACCTGGCCGAGCTGTCCGACTTCAACCAGAACAACCCGGCGGTGATGGACTACCTCGTCGGCGCGTACCTGCAGTGGACCGCGCAGGGCGTGGACGCACTGCGCATCGATACCATCGGCTGGCTGCCGCACCCGTGGTGGCACGAGTTCGTGAACCGCATCCGTGCCGAGCATCCGGACATGTTCATGTTCGGCGAGGCCTTCGATTACGACGCCAGCAGGATTGCCGAGCACACCTGGCCGCGCAACGCCAATGTGAGCGTGCTCGACTTCCCGCTGCGTGGCGCGCTGGAACAGACCTTCGGTACCGCCGGCAAGGGCTTCGAGACGCTGGACGAGCCGCTGCACCTGACCGGCGGCCCCTATGCCAATCCGTACGAGCTGATGAGCTTCTACGACAACCACGACATGCCACGCCTGCAGGCCAGCGACAACGGTTTCATCGACGCACACAACTGGCTGTTCACCGCCCGTGGCATCCCGGTGGTCTACTACGGCTCGGAAACCGGCTTCATGCGGGGCCGCGCCGAGCATGCCGGCAACCGTGCCTACTTCGGCCAGGCACGGGTGGATGCCGCACCGCAGAGCCCGATCTTCGCGCCACTGCGGCGCATCGCCCAGCTGCGCCAGGCCACCCCGGCGCTGCAGCGCGGCCTGCAGGTGAACGAGCGCCTGCGTGGCAATGAGGCGGTGTTCTTCCGTGTGCTGCAGCAGGGGGATGTGGCACAGACCGCACTGGTGCTGTTGAACAAGGGCGACAAGGCGACGGTTTTCCAGGTGGAGCGCTACCTGCAGGCGGGCCGCTGGCGCGACGCGCTGGACGGCGGTTCGTTGCAGGTGGATGCCTCCCTGAAGGCCGAAGTGCCCGCGCATGGCGTGAAGGTGTACGTGCTGGATGCCTCCGTGCAGCAGCCAGCGCTGCAGGCAGAGCTGAACAGGGCGATGGCCGACCAGAAGGCTCGGGACCAGCGTCTGGGACGGTGAGGGCGCCGCCGGGCATGGCCCGGCGCTACCGCTCTGGTGGGTGCCAACCTCGGTTGGCACTCCCGCTCTGGTGGGTGCCAACCTGGGTTGGCACGCTCTTCGAGCAGGCTCGACCCTACAATAGGCACCCCTCACGCCGCGCCGTACCGCCATGTCCGACCTCGCCCCGCAGACCCCGATCGAAACCCTGCTGAAGGCGGCGATGGACGGGGCGGTGCCGATCCGCGCCTTCATGGAGGCCTTCGTCGCCTCCGAGGTGCTGCTGCTGACCGGCAGCCTGGTCACCCCCGACGGCAGCGGCTTCGACCCACTGCTGTTCGACAAGCAGGGCACGCTGCACGTGGCCGTGTTCACCGACCCATCGCGGGTGGGCATCTACAGCCAGCAGGCCGAACACCAGATCCGCTGGCTGATGCTGGACGTGCTGCGCCGCGTGCCGGGTGGCTACGGCGTGGTGATCAACCCGGGTACCTCGCTGGGCTTCGAGATTTCGCCCAGCGGCGTTGGCGAGATCCTGAAGGATTTCGCCCAGGGCTGAGGCCACCCGACGGGGCCGCCCACCTGCGGGCCTTGCGGCACCCGGTCCGGTGCCCGCAGGCCGGGTTCACTGCGTAGTCCGGTCCGATCACGTCCGCTGTTTCAGCCGCGCAGCGATGATTCCCGCACCACCAGCTTCACCGGGATGCTCTGGCTCTCCACCGGCTGCCGGCTGATCGAGGCCAGCAGCCGTTCCACCAGCAGCTGCCCGGCCTGCTTGGTGTCCTGCTGCACGGTGGTCAATGCCGGCGATACAGATGCGGCCAGCGGGATGTCATCGAACCCGGTGACCGCCACGTCCTGCGGCACCCGCAGCCCTGCCTCGCGCAGTGCACGGATCGCACCGATGGCGATCAGGTCGCTGGCGGCGCAGATCGCATCGATGTGTTCGCCTCGCGCGAGCAGCGCCTGGCAGGCTTCCTGGCCGGACGCTTCGGTGGTGATGGCATCGTGCTGCAGGGCCGGTTCGGCATGCAGCCCGTGATCGCGCAGGGCTGCCACGTGACCGCGGTAGCGCTCCTCGAATTCCGGGTAATGGCTGGAGGCGTGGCCGAGGAAGGCAATGCGCCGGCAGCCCTGCTGCAGAAGATGGGTGGTGATGTCGTGCCCGCCCTGGAAGTTGTCGCTGCCGATCGATACCCCGGGCTGGCCGGGCAGGGCCGCACCCCAGCGCACGAAGTGGGTGCCCTGTTCGACCAGCCGCTGCAGGCGGTCGCGCGATTCGTGGTAGTCGCCATAGCCCAGCAGGATGATGCCGTCGGCCTTGTTGCTGTCCTCGTAGTCGGCCTGCCAGTCGGTCGACAGCTGCTGGAACGACACCAGCAGATCCTGCCCGTGCAGCGCGCAGGCGCGGGTGATCGAACCCAGCATCGAGTGGAAGAACGGGTTGATCAGCGAATCGTCGTTGGTCGGGTCCTCGAAGAACAGCAGGGCCAGCGTGCCGGCATTGCGCAGGCGCAGGCTGGAGGCGTTCTTGTCCACCTTGTAGTTCAGCTCGCGGGCGATGCGCAGGATGCGTTCTCGGGTCTCCGCATTGACCATCGGGCTGCCGCGCAGGGCCCGCGACACCGTCGGCTGGGAGACGCCGGCCAGATGGGCGATGTCCAGGGAGGTGGCTTTGCCTTTGATGGTCATGGGGGAAGCGCGCGAACGAATGAGTAGATGCCCCGGCATGATGCCATGGGGGCGCCATCGCAGCGCCGGCCGTCACTGCGGCCGGCCGCGCCGGGATGTCCGGCCCGGATGGCTAAGTCATTGCCTTACAAGGATTTCAGTAGGATCTTTCGGTGTCATTCGTCGCTTCCGGCCGGGCACGGAGCGGCGGCAGTGCTAAGATGCGGTGTTCTTGCATTCCCCCAAATTCATCGGGGGCGGCCCAGTGTCCTGCACCCCCGGCCGGGGCTGTGCTATCACTGGTCGACTGCCCCTGGACAACGGACGAAGGTACCTATGGCGCGCGGCATCAATAAAGTCATCCTGGTCGGCAATCTCGGCAACGACCCGGACGTGAAGTACACCCAGAGCGGCATGGCGATCACCCGCATCAGCCTGGCCACCACCAGCGTCCGCAAGGACAAGGATGGCAACCAGCAGGAACGCACCGAATGGCACCGCGTGGTGTTCTTCGGCAAGCTCGGCGAGATCGCCGGCGAGTACCTGCGCAAGGGCAGCTCGGTCTACGTCGAAGGCAGCCTGCGTTACGACAAGTACACCGGCCAGGACGGCGTGGAGAAGTACTCCACCGATATCGTCGCCGATGAGATGCAGATGCTGGGCGGCCGCGGTGAAGGCGGTGGTGGCGGTGGCGGCAACTACGGCGGTGATCGTCCGCAGCGCCAGCAGGCACCGCGCCAGGAGTACGGCGGTGGTGGTGGCCAGCGTGGTGGACAGGGCGGTGGCTATGGCAACCAGGGCGGCAACCAGGGTGGCGGTTACGGCAACCAGGGCGGCAACCCGCGCCCGCAGCCGCAGCAGTCGGCGCCGCCGATGGACGATTTTGCTGACGACGACATTCCGTTCTGATCGGACGCGCGTCCGCAGGAAACAGAAAGCCCCGCCGATGCGGGGCTTTTCTTTTTTCCACGGCAGGCCGGCGTTGTGCCGCGCAGCATGGATTTTTCGTGCACCGCGTCTTGCAAAAAAAAGAATTCCTCCCTTATGGTGCAATCGATTGCATTGCTGTGAATCGTTGCGTTTGATACCGGTTGGGAGGCCGGCAGATGGATGTCCATCCATTCGATCGGACCGGCATCGGGGCTTACGCGGCGCGATGCGTTGCGCATGGCGTTCGCTGGCGGCCTTGGCCTGGCTGCGGCAGCCGCGCTGCCCTCGTTCGCCGCCCAGGCCCCACTCAAGGGCAACCTGAAGCATTCCGTCGCCCGCTGGACGTTCCCGCAGCAGTCGGTCGCCCAGCTCTGCCAGACGGTGAAGGATATCGGCTTCGCCGCCATCGATCTGGTGGGACCGGCGGACTGGCCCACACTGAAGGCGCATGGCGTCTACAGCTCCATGTGCAACGGCGCCGAGATCAGCCTGACCAAAGGCTTTGCCGGCCGCCAGTATCACGATGCACTGGTGGAGCGCTACGCGCGGCACATCGATCTGGTGGCCGATGCCGGCTACCGCAACCTCATCTGCTTCTCCGGCAATCGTGACGGCATGGATCCGCGGGAAGGCCTGGAGAATGCCGAAGCCGGGCTGAAGCGCATCCTCGGCCATGCCGAGAAGCGTGGTGTCGTGCTGGTGATGGAGCTGCTGAACTCCAGGGTCGATCATCCCGATTACCTGTGCGATCACTCCGCGTGGGGCGTCGAGCTGTGCCAGCGGCTCGGATCGGACAATTTCGGCCTGCTGTACGACATCTATCACATGCAGATCATGGAGGGCGACATCATCGCCACCATCGGCAGGCATCACCGCTTCTTCAAGCACTACCACACCGCAGGTGTGCCAGGCCGGCACGAGATCGGTGACCAGCAGGAACTGCATTATCCGGCCATCTGTCGCGCGATCCGCGACACCGGCTTCGAGGGGTATCTGGCGCAGGAGTTCATGCCTGCGGCACCCGATCCCGTCGGCTCGCTGCGCGAGGCGATCCGCCTCTGCGACGTCTGAAACGATATCCACCCAGGTGAAGTAGACCCATGGCAGACAATCATTACGACGCCATCGTTGTTGGCTCGGGAATCAGTGGCGGTTGGGCGGCGAAGGAACTGACCGAGAAGGGCCTGAAGGTCCTGATGCTGGAACGCGGGCGCAACATCGAGCACGTCAAGGACTACGTCAATGCGATGAAGGAGGCGTGGGATTTCCCGCACCGCAACCGGCCGACACAGGCGATGAAGGCCGCCTTCCCCGTATTGATGCGCGACTACGGCCTGGCCGAGAACCTGGAAGGGATGTGGGCCAATGAGCAGGAGTCACCGTACACCGAGACCAAGCGCTTCGACTGGTTCCGTGGCTACCACGTAGGCGGCCGTTCGCTGATGTGGGGGCGGCAGAGCTACCGCTTCTCCGACCTGGATTTCGAAGCCAACCTCAAGGACGGCATCGCTACTGACTGGCCGATCCGCTACGCCGACATCGCCCCCTGGTACGACCATGTGGAGAAGTTCGCCGGTATCGCCGGTACGCGCGAAGGACTGGACGTGCTGCCGGACGGTGAATTTCTGCCGCCGATCCCGCTGAACATCGTCGAGAAGGATGTGGCCGCGCGGATCAGGAAGGCGTTTGGCGGAACGCGGCACATGATCCACTCGCGTACCGCCAACATCACCCAGCCCATGCCCGAGCAGGGGCGCGTGAACTGCCAGTACCGCAACAAGTGCATCCTGGGCTGTCCCTTCGGTGCCTACTTCTCGACCCAGGCGGCGACGCTGCCGGCGGCGATGAAAACGGGCAATCTGACATTGCGGCCCTTCTCGATCGTCAAGGAAGTGCTGTACGACAAGGACCGCAAGCGCGCGCGCGGTGTGGAGGTCATCGATGCCGAGACCGGGTTGACCTATCAGTACACGGCCAAGGTCATTTTCCTCAACGCATCCTCCTTCAACTCGACCTGGATGCTGATGAACTCGGCCACCGATGTCTGGGAGGGCGGGCTGGGGTCGTCATCCGGCGAGCTGGGGCACAACGTGATGGACCATCATTTTGGTGCCGGTGCCTCCGGCCGGGTCGAGGGTTACGACGACAAGTACTACTTCGGTCGCCGCCCCTGCGGCTTCTACATTCCGCGCTTCCGCAACGTCGCTGCGGACAAGCGCAGCTACCTGCGCGGATTCGGCTACCAGGGCGGTGCCAGCCGCACCGGGTGGTCGCGCGAGATCGCCGAGCTGAACATCGGTGCCGACCTGAAGGAGGCCCTGACCCTGCCGGGCGACTGGCGCATCGGCATGACCGGATTCGGCGAGATGCTGCCGCACCACGACAACACGATCCGCCTGGATCCACAGCGCAAGGACAAGTGGGGGCTGCCGGTGCTGGCGATGGACGTTTCGATGCGCTCGAACGAACTGGCGATGCGCAAGGACATGGCGGCCGACGCTGCCGAGATGCTGGAGGCAGCCGGCGTCAAGGACGTGGAGATGCACGACAACGACTACGCCCCGGGCAAGGGCATCCATGAAATGGGCACGGCCCGCATGGGCCGCGATCGCAGAAGCTCCGTGCTCAACCAGCACAATCAGGTCTGGGATGCGCCGAATGTCTATGTGACTGATGGCGCCTGCATGACCTCCAGCGCGTGCGTGAATCCATCGCTGACGTACATGGCGCTGACGGCACGGGCCGCCGACCATGCCGTACGCGAACTGAAAGCGGGGAACCTGTGATGGACCGTCGCGAACTGTTGAAGATGATCGTCGCCGCCACCGGCGCGGCCATGGTGGGCCTGCCCGCACTGGCCGCAGGGCAGAGCGCGACGACAGGATCGAAGGCCGCGTTCTCTGCCGCTGACATCAGCATGCTGGACGAGATCGCTGAAACCATCCTGCCGCGAACCACAACGCCGGGCGCGAAGGATGCCGGCGCGGGCCCGTTCATGGCGCTGTTCGTCACCGATTGCTACACCCCCCGGCAGCAGGCGATATTCCGCGCCGGCCTGGTCGATATCGACAAGCGAGCCGGTGGCCGCTTCGTGTCGCTCCCCTCGCAGGCCCGCAGCGAACTGTTGCGCACCCTGGATGCGGAAGCCCGGGCGCACGTCGTCGAGGTCACCGAGACCGGTACCGCCGAAGAGGGGGAGGCAGCGCCGCACTACTTCACGATGATCAAGCAGCTGGTCATCTTCGGCTTCTTCACCTCGAAGGTCGGTGCGACCGAAGTGCTGAAGTACGTTGCGGTGCCGGGTCGCTATGACGGCGATCTTGCCTATATGCCCGGCACGCCGGCGTGGGGGACCAGCTGATGGACCTCCGCGCCTCGACCCTCCACCTTGATCCGGAAGCACGATGAACCGACCTCTCCTGACAGTGGCCTGCCTGCTGGGCACCGCACCCGTGTTCGCGCAGGACGGCGGTGACCCTGCGCGCGATCCGGCGAAGACCGAGGTGTGGACGCCGGTTCCCGCGGTCGTGGCGACGCCACCGGGCCGCGCGCCCTCCGATGCGATCGTGCTGTTCGATGGCAAGGATCTGTCGCGCTGGGAGTCGGAGCAGGGCGGACCCGTGCCCTGGACCGTCGCCGATGGCGCGCTGACCGTGGTGCCCGGCAGCAAGGGCATCCGCACCAGGCAGCGCTTCTGCGACGTCCAGCTGCATGTCGAGTGGCGCACGCCCACCGCGACCGCCGGCTTCGACGGCCAGCACCGCGGCAACAGTGGCATTTTCCTGCAGGAGGTGTACGAACTGCAGGTGCTCGACAGCTACAACAACCCGACGTATGCCAACGGCCAGGCCGGATCGATGTACAAGCAGGCCATTCCGTTGGTGAATGCCTCGCGTGCGCCCGGCGAGTGGCAGGCCTACGACATCATCTGGAAGGCCCCGCGCTTCTCGGCAGGCGGCGGACTCACCTCGCCGGCCCGCATCACCGTGCTGCACAACGGTGTGCTGGTGCAGGACGACACGGTGCTCGCGGGCAAGACCGAGTACATCGGCGCGCCTTCCTACGCGCCGCATGCCTGTGCGCCGCTGTACCTGCAGGAGCACGACTCCAAGGTGAGCTACCGCAACATCTGGGTGCGCGAGCTGTAGCGCACCCTCATGCCTACTTCGCCAGGTAGCTGGCGATGTTGTCGATCTCCTGCTGCGACAGCTGCGGGAAGGGGGGCATCAAGCCGCCGCCCTGCTTGATCTTGTCCTTGATCTGCGCAGGCTGAAGCCGTTTGCTGACGTCGGTGAGCGCAGGGAACGTCGGTGGCACGCCGGCGCGCTCCGCACCGTGGCAGGCCACGCAGTGCGTTGCGTAGAGCTGCGCTCCGGCAGCAGGGTCTTCCTTGCACCACGCCGCAGCGGCCAGCAGGGTGCCGCACAGCGCGACAGTCACTTTCAGAATCGTTTTCAAGCTGGGCTCCTTCGCGGGCTAGCGCTGTGCACCGGCAGGCACGCGGGCAGTCAGGTGTTCACGCAGATAGTCCGCACCGGTGCGGATGACGGTGGCTGGATCGCGGGGTTGGTCATGCTCGAGGATGTACCACTGCGCGCCGGCCGTGGCGGCGGCGGGCAGGATCGCTTTCCAGTCCAGGACGCCCTGGCCCACGGCGGCGAAGCCGCCTTCATCCTCAGCCTGGCCCTTCGGGGCATTGTCCTTGGCGTGCACCGCGAACAGGCGGCCTTTGAATCGGCCCAGCATCACCACCGGGTCATGGCCGGCCCGTGCGACCCAGGCCAGGTCCAGCTCGGTCTGCAGATCGGGGCCGGCCGCAGCGAACAGCAGTTCCAGTCCGGTCGTGCCATTGAAGTCGACCAGCTCGAAGTCGTGGTTGTGATAGGCCAGGCGCATGCCCTTGGCACGGGCCTGCTTCGAGAGCTGGCCCAGTTCCTTGCCCAGCGCCGTCCAGCCGGCAGCGTCGGTGGGGCGGTCTTTCTCGGCCAGATAGGGCACTACCAGCGTGGTGTTGCCGATGGCCCGGTTGAAGGCGACCACGCCATCCAGGTCACTGCGCAGATCGGCCAGTTGCGTGTGCGAGGAAATCGCCTTGATCGAATACTTGTCGAGCAGCTGCTTGAGTTCGGCAGCGCTGACATTCTGCGTACCGACTGTTTCCACGGCGCGCACGCCGGCGTCGTGGACGATCTTCAGCTGCTGGTCGAGCGAGCCGGCATTGCGCAACGTGTACATCTGCACCGCGATGGGCGTGTGCAGGTCGGTGGCATCGCGCGCGAAGGCGGGCAGGGCAACGAGCAGCAGCAGTGCAAGGCTTGCGGTCCTGCGGATACGGATGTTCATCAGGCAGTCCTCCGGGAATTCAATCGATGGCCGTCCAGGCACGTGACCTGGCGGATGCGATGACGCGTGTGACGATCCGCGCCGAGCGCAGGCCGTCATCGAAGGTGGGCAGGCCCTCCGGCTGCTCGCCCGCAATGGCACGGTAGGTGTCGGCGACAAACGCCTCGAAGCAGTTGCCGTAGCCCTGCGCGTGTCCGGCCGGCAAGACCGACAATCTGCGTTGTTCGGCGCTGCCGGCACCGGGCCCGCGCACGAAGCTATCCTCGCGCTGGTCGGGCCGGCCGATCCACAGCCGCTCGGCATCTTCCTGGTTGAAGGCCACGCTGGCCCTGGCGCCGTCAATCTCGAACCACAGCCGGTTGTGGCGTCCGGCCGAAACCTGGCTGACCGTCAACGAGGCGAGCGTACCCGCACTCGTGCGCAACATCGCCGTGGCCACATCCTCGCTGGAAACAGCCTGCGTCGTGCCGCCGGCGGCCGGCGTGGTGAAGCTCTGCCCGGTGACCGCGCCGCGCTCGGCGATGACGGTGGCGAACGCGGCACTGACCTCGGCGAAGCGTTCGCCGCTGACCCATTCCACAAGGTCGCACCAGTGCGAGCCGATATCGGCGAACACGCGCGAGGTGCCGCCCAGCGAGGGGTCGACACGCCAGTTGTTGCTGGCCGGATCCAGCAGCCAGTCCTGCAGGTAGCTGCCGTGGATCAGGTGCAGTGGCCCCAGCTCGCCCTGCGCGATGCGTGCGCGTGCCTCGCGGACCACCGGGTGATAGCGGTAGACGAAGGGGACCGTAGCGACCAGACCGGTCCTGGCGGCCAACGCGGCCAATGCCTGGGCGTCGTCCAGGGTGGTGGCCAGTGGCTTCTCGCAGATCACGTGCTTGCCGGCTTCCAGCGCGGCCTGCGCCATGGCGCGGTGCAGATGGTTGGGCGTGCACACATGCACGACCTGCACCTGCGGATCGCTGACCACCTCCTCGATATCGCGGTAGGCATGCGCGACGTTCCACGCCTGCGCCACCTCCTGTGCGCGCTGCGGGGAAGAGGCCGCCACGCCGCGGACCTCGGCCCCGGCCAGCAGTGCCGCGCGGCGATGCACCGCACCGATCATGCCCGTGCCGACGATGGCGATTCCAAGCTTGGACATCCGATGGGTTCCTCAGGGTGCGGTGGGAGCGGGCGCGACAGCGGGGCGGTCGCGGAACAGCAGCAGGAAGGCGATCAGCACCACCAGTGCGACGCCGGCCGGGAACAGCCAGATCTGCTGCCAGTCCGGACCCGCCGCCGTGGTGAAGTGCTCCACCACCGCACCGGACAGGAACGTGCCGATCAGCATGCCTACGCCGTACGTCGCCAGGGTGATGAAGCCCTGCGCGCTGCTGCGCGCGTCGGGGCCGGCGTGTGCGTCGGTGTAGATCTGGCCGGTGACGAAGAAGAAGTCGTAGCAGATGCCGTGCAGCACGATGCCGATCACCAGCAGGGAGAACGCACCGCCCGCATCGCCGAAGGCGAACATGGCATAGCGCACCACCCACGCGGCCATGCCCACCGCCAGCATCGTCTTGACCCCCAGGCGGACGAACAGGAACGGCATGGCCAGCATCAGCAGCACTTCCGAGACCTGGCCCAGCGACTGCAGCCCGGCTGCGCCGCGCACGCCCAGGTCGTTGAGATACGGATTGGTGAAGTTGTAGTAGAACGCCAACGGAATGCAGATGGCGATGGAGGCGAGGAAGAACACCAGGTAGGAGCGCGACTTCAGCAGCCGCAGCGAGTCCAGGCCCAGGATCTGCCCCAGTCCCGCATCGCGCTGCCTGGCCAGCGGCGGTGTGTGCGGCAGGGTGAAGGCATACAGACCCAGGGCCAGCGACGCCATCGCCGCCATGCGGAAGGTCAGTTCGAGCCGATGCGCCTGCTCCCAGCCCAGCCAGCCGATCAGCACGCCGGCCACGATCCAGCCGACACTGCCGGCCACGCGCACCAGCGGGAACTGCTTCTCAGGCGACTGCATATGGCGCATCGCCACGCTGTTGGCCAGGGCCAGCGTCGGCATGAAAAGCAGCATGTAACCCATGACACAAGCGAAGAACGTGTTGAAGTCCGTCGCCGTGGATGCGAACCACATCAGCACCGCACCGGCCAGGTGCAGCACTCCGAGAATGCGCTGCGCCGCAAAGTAGCGATCGGCTATCAGGCCGACCAGGAACGGGGCGACGATGGCACCGATGGACTGGCTGAGGAAGGCGGTGGCCACCTGGCTGGCGCTGGCCTGCAGCGGGCCCTGCACCAGATACGTCCCCAGGGTCACGAACCACGCGCCCCAGATGAAGAACTGCAGGAACATCATCGCGCCCAAGCGCGACATGGCGTGCGTCATGGCTTGCCCTCCCGGGGCGGTAGTGGCTCAGAGTCCCAGCATGCGGCGCAGTGATTCCGGCGGCGTGCCGCTGCCGGCGAAGTCGTCGAAGGCATGTTCGGTCACGCGGATGATGTGGTCACGGACGAAGGCGGCTCCCTCGCGTGCGCCGTCCTCCGGGTGCTTCAGGCAGCACTCCCACTCCACGACCGCCCAGCCCGGGAAATCGTACTGCGCGAACTTGGAGAAGATCGCCTTGAAGTCGATCTGGCCGTCGCCGAGCGAGCGGAAGCGCCCCGGCCGGTCGATCCAGTCCTGGTAACCGCCATAGACGCCGCTGCGCGCGCTGGGCCGGAATTCCGCGTCCTTGACGTGGAAGATGCCGATGCGATCGTGATACCGGTCGATGAAGCCCAGGTAGTCGATCTGCTGCAGCAGCAGATGGCTGGGGTCGTACAGCATCTTCGCGCGTGGGTGGTGGTCCACCACATCGAGGAAGCGCTCGAAGGTGGCACCGTCGTGCAGATCCTCGCCCGGGTGGATCTCGAAGCACAGGTCCACGCCGCTGGCGTCGAACGCCTCCAGGATGGGACGCCAGCGCCGGCCGAGTTCGGCGAAGGCTTCTTCCACCAGTCCCGGTGGGCGTTGCGGCCAGGGATAGAAGTAGGGCCAGGCCAGCGCGCCGGAGAACGTGGCATGCGCGGTCAATCCCAGGCGTTGGCTGGCGCGGGCGGCCAGCTTCAACTGTTCCACCGCCCAGGCTTGGCGCGCGGCGGGGTTGCCGCGCTTATCCACCGGCGCGAAGCCGTCAAACAGGCTGTCGTAGGCGGGGTGGACGGCGACCAGCTGTCCCTGCAGATGGGTGGACAGCTCGGTGATCTGCAGGCCATGGTCGGCCAGCATGCCGCTGATGTCGTCGCAGTACGCCTGGCTGCGCGCGGCCTCGGCCAGATCGAACAGATGCGGCGCGTTCGTCGGCACTTGTACGCCACAATAGCCCAGGCCCGCAGCCCAGCCGGCCAGCGTGTCCAGCCGATCAAAAGGAGGTGTTTCGCTGATGAACTGCGCCAGGAACAGCGCCGGACCCTTGAGCGTCTTCAACGTGGTTCGCCCGCGATGCAATCGATTGCATTACCCTAGCAGGGTCTCCCGCAAACCCTGTTGTGCACTGCACAGCGGAAACAAGAACTGACGCCATGGCCACCATCTACGACATCGCCAAGCACGTCGGCGTCTCCGCCGGTACGGTGTCGCGGGCGCTGTCCCGGCCGGACAAGGTGCTGCCGGCGACGCGCACGCGCATCGAACAGGCCGCCGCCGCGCTGGGCTATGTGCCCAATACGGTCGCCCGCACGCTGAAGACGCAGCGCAGCGGCAAGATCCTGGTGACCGTGCCGGACATTGCCAACCCGTTCTTCGCACAGATCCTGCAGGGTGCCGAAGACGCGGCCCAGGCCGTCGGCTACGCGGTCCTGCTGGGCGACACCCAGCATCGACCCGACCGCGAGGAGCGCTATGCGCAGATGCTCCGTCGCAACGAGGCCGATGGCCTGATCGTACTGGGCCATCGCCTGCCGCCTACCGCGCGCGCGATCGTCGAGCAGCAGGGCGCCGCCGCGCCGGTGGTCAACGGCTGTGAATTCGACCCCGCGCTGGGCCTCCCCAGTGTCCACATCGACAACGCTGCCGCCGCGCGTGCGGTGATGGAGCACCTGTACGGACTGGGACATGAGCGGATCGCCGTGGTGGGCGGGCCCCCCGACAACCCCCTGCACCAGCAGCGGCTGGAAGGGGCACGGGCGGCGGGCAGGGCGCGCGGCCGACTGCGCCAGTTGAGTGTTGTGCCGGGTGACTTCTCCGTCGAATCCGGCCATGCGGCGGCGACGGCACTGCTGGCCGCCGCATCGGCGCCGACCGCGATCTTCTGCTTCAGTGACCAGATGGCGCTGGGAACCCTGGCGGCCTGCCGGGAACTGGGCGTCCGCGTGCCCGAGGAGCTGTCCATCGTCGGTTTCGACGACCTGGCGTCGTCGCGTTACCTCACGCCGCCGTTGACGACCATCCGGCAGCCCATGCGGGAGATCGGCGACCGCGCAGTCAAACTGCTGCTCGCCATCATCGAAGGCGTCGATGTCCCGCTTCAGCAGACGCTGGACTTCAGTCTGATGCTGCGTGGCTCGACAGCGTCGCCAGGGCGCAGGTGAAGGCAGCAGGCAGGAACCCCGGCAGGCCTGCGCCTGGCGGGGACGTTTCATTGCCTGTGATCAGAAGCGCTGGCCCCAACTCCATTCATTTCGGTGTCCGGAGCGTTCCACTACCATGGGCCACCCCGCCCGGACTCATGCCATGCAAGACGCCCTCGTTGCCC
This sequence comes from Stenotrophomonas sp. YJH_SMC_36, assembly GCF_059369935.1. NCBI lineage: Bacteria > Pseudomonadati > Pseudomonadota > Gammaproteobacteria > Lysobacterales > Lysobacteraceae > Stenotrophomonas > Stenotrophomonas sp. YJH_SMC_36. Next base: position 236,068 of record NZ_JCAFTD010000007.1, read on the forward strand.
AGCCCCGGCCTCCCGTTGCAAGGATCGCGGCCTGGTCATTGATGCTGCTGGGGATGTGGCTGGTACTGAAGCTGGGCCTGGTGGTGACGCTGCTGTCGGGCCTGCTGGTGTTCCAGTTGACCCACCTGCTGGCGTCGACAGTGGAGGGGCGCCTGCCGCCCGGGCGCGCGCGTGCGATCGCGGTGATCGTGCTTTCGGCCGTCATCATCGGCGTGCTCGTGCTGGCCGGCATCGGCGTGGCGTCCTTCTTCCGCACCGAAACCGGCGGGCCGGATGCGCTGCTGGCGCGCCTGATGGACATCCTCAACACCTCGCGTCACCAGGTGCCGGCGCTGCTGCAGCCCTATATTCCCGAGGACATGCCGGCACTGCGTGCGGCATTGAACGAGTGGGCGGCAGAGCATCAGCGGCAGCTGGGCGTGGCCGGCACATCGGCGGTGCAGATCGGCGTGCGCGTGCTGATCGGCATGGTGCTGGGGGCGATGATCGCGCTGTACGACGAGCTTCCGCTGCCGACGATGGGGCCGCTGGCGCAGGAACTGATCGGCCGTACTGGCCGCCTGGCGACCGCATTCCGCCAGGTGGTGTTCGCGCAGGTGAAGATCTCCCTGCTCAATACCGTGTTCACCGCGATTTTCCTGCTGGGGGTGCTGCCGCTGTTCGGCGTGCACCTGCCGCTGTCGAAGACGCTGGTACTGATCACGTTCATCGCCGGCCTGCTGCCCGTGGTGGGCAACATCATCTCCAATACCGTCATCACCATCGTTGCCCTGTCGGTATCGTTCTACGTGGCGGTGGTGGCGCTGCTGTACCTGGTGGTGATCCACAAACTCGAGTACTTCCTCAATGCCCGCATCGTCGGTGGCGAGATCCAGGCGCGTGCGTGGGAACTGCTGCTGTCGATGCTGGTGATGGAAGCCGCCTTCGGCCTGCCGGGGCTGGTCGCTGCGCCGGTGTTCTATGCCTATGTGAAACGGGAACTGGTGGACCAGCGCTGGATCTGACAGTTGCCGGTGCCAGCGGGCGCCACTGCAGCGCCATGGTGGACGCTTGTGGGTGCCGCCAGCCGGCAGCTACAGTGGTCCGCACTTCAGGGGAATGGTGAATGGCCCGCAAGGTGTCGCCGATCGGGTTGCGGACCTGGGTCTGGATCCTGGCCGGGCTGTTCGTGGTGTGCACGCTGCCCTTGATGGCCATCGCCCTGGTCCAGGGCACGCTGCGCTACACCGATGCGGAGGACAACCTCCGCAGTCTGCGCCGGTTGCGGCAGACCTTTGATCTGGCCAATCTGGCCTCGGCCGAGCGCGGGCCAGCCAACAGCCTGCTCGGCAGCGATTGCGCCGATGCTGACGAACGCGCGCGGCTGGCGGGATGGCTGGCACAGGCGCGAAGGCGGGTCGACATGGCGATGACGCAGATGGATGCCGTGATCCTGTCCGGGCCCTCCCTGCCTGACGAGCGCCGCACCCTGTTCGAGGCCCAGCATCAGCTCCGCCAGGCGCGCGCGGCGGTGGACCGGGTCGTAGCCAAGCCGGCAGACGCGCGGACGGTCGACGACGTGGAGCATGCGATCAACAGCATGTTCACGGTGACCGATCGCCTGCATCGCCTGGGTTCGGCGCAGATCAACGTGCTGGTGGCCACCGGCCGCGAAGCGGCGATTCCGGCGATCCAGGGCCAGATCCTGATGGACCTGCGCGAGCATGGCGGCCGACTGGCGTCGAATGTGATGGCCCCGGTGGCGGTTCCCGGGGCCTGGCACGTCCGGCAGGTACGCGCGGCGCAGCAGACCGAGGGCCGCCTGCTCGAGCTGTGGCGGCTGGCAGCCAGCCACGAGTCGGTGTTTCGCAGTGATCCCGAGCTGTCGTGGCACTGGGACATGGCACGCCGGCAGTTCTTCGCCGAGTCGCTGCCGATGATCGAACAGCTGATCGAGGACGGTCGCCGTGGACGGCCTCCGCCGTGGAACACCGCGGAGTTCACGGCGCGCTACGTTCCGACGCTGCAGTCGCTGGAGGCGCTGCGCGACGGCTACCTGAGCATGTCCATCGGTCGCTTCGAACAGGCACGGAATCGTGAGGCGACACGGCTGGCCGTGTTGTGGGCCACCGCGCTGGGCACGCTGGCGGTGCTGGGCGTGGCCCTGCGCATCGCCCACCGGCAGATCCTCAGGCCGCTGCTGCAGGCACAGGAACAGGTGGTGCAGATCGCGTCCGACGCGCCGGGCCCCGCGCAGCACGTCACTCATCCATTGGCAGAGATGCAGCGGCTGTTCGACGCGATTGAAGTGCTGCGCGAGACCTCACGTGAGCGTTCCGCACTGACCAGCGAACTGCGCCAGCTGGCCGGCACCGATGCGCTGACCGGGTTGCTCAATCGGCGCGCGCTGGACGAACACGTGCAGCAGCGGCACGCCGCAGGCAACGGCATGGCGGTGGTGATCCTGCTCGACGTCGATCATTTCAAGGCAATCAACGACGGCCAAGGCCACGCCGCAGGCGACGAGGTACTGGTGCAGGTTGCGCAGCTGCTGCGCAGGTACCTGCGGCACACCGACAGCATCGCCCGCTACGGTGGCGAGGAGTTCCTTGTGCTGCTGGCGGATGGGGATCTCGGCGCGGGTGGCCGGTTGGCCGAATCGCTGCGCGTCGCACTGCAGCAGTCGGATATCGTGCTGGGCAATGGCAACGTGCTGCGTGTAACTGCCAGTTTCGGTGTGGCCGAGGGCAGTACCGATGCACTGGGCTGGCGTTCCCTGCTGCGTGCTGCCGATGCCGCCATGTATCGGGCCAAGGCGCAGGGACGCGATCGGGTAGGGATTGCCGGTGCACGCTGAGTGCCACGGCGCTGGCGACGCCGGTCATGGCGGTACATCAGGGGCAGCATGCCCCCTTGCGCCGCACTTCATCTGCATCGCACAGGGCGCGGCCTAGACTTGCAGCCTGACACTGCAGGAGCCCGCCATGTCCGTCGATCCCGCCTTGGCCAGCGCGCAGCCGGCGTCCGTGCTGGCGCGCACCGACGCCGATGCGCCACGCCCTCCGTCGCTGCGGCGCCGCGGTGATGGTCGTGTGGCTGTGCAGTGAGATCGGCCGTGGCGATGCTGGAGATTCCCACGCTGCATACCGCACGGTTGCGCCTGCGCCCGCAACGGCTGGAGGATTTCAACACCTATGCGAGCTTTCTTGCATCGCCCCGTGCGCGCGGCATGGGCGGTCCATTTGGTGAGGTCGCGGCCTGGGGACAGTTCTGTCACGACCTGGCCAGCTGGCCCTTGTTCGGCCACGGCGCGCTGATGATCGAACGGCGCGACAGCGGCGCCTGCATTGGACAGGTCGGCATCAATCACGGCCCGTTGTTTCCGGAAAAGGAACTGGGCTGGCTGTTGTACGACGGCCACGAAGGGCAGGGCTTCGCCAGCGAGGCCGCGGCCGCCCTGCGCGACTGGGCGTTCACATCGCTGCAGTTGCCGACGCTGGTGAGCTACATGGCGCCGGACAACCTCGCGTCGCAGGCCGTGGCCCGGCGGCTGGGCGGTGTGCTGGATGCGGACGCGATGCGCAACGATCCGGACGATCTGGTGTTCCGCTACGCGCGTTGAGGTGAGGGCCCGTCGCGGACTGCTGCGGGCCGGGAGCACGCTGTTCATCCACGGCGCGTGGTTCCTGTGGTATATCGTTTATCGATAAATCCACCCCGGGGCGGCAGGGCCACCCCAATACCGGAGGCCGCTTGACCGCTCGTCCCGCCCGCGCCAGACCCGCGCGAGGCTTGTTCACCCTGGCCCAGACCGCCGTGCAGGCCGTGCGGGCCATGTGCTGGCTGGGCATCCTGGCCGCACTGCTGGCCGTGCCGCTGGTCGCCTACGACCGCCGCTGGCTGCTGGATGCCGTGCATGATGCACGTACTGCCGCCGCCCACGGAGGCGATCTGTTCCTGCACTTCTGCATCGGCCTGGGCACCATCGTTGCCCTGCTGGTGCTGTGCCTGGTGTTCCTTCGACACCTCGCGCGGATGCTGAGGTCCGCTGCCCGCGAACGCCCCTTCACCCATGCCAATGCCCGGCGCCTGCAGCGCATGGCCTGGTTGATGCTGGCGATGGAACTGCTGTCGATCGTGATCGGCCTCTACGCTGCCTGGATGGGGCCTGATTTCGCCTGGATGGAGGTGGGCGGAGGCATGTCCATCACCGGTCTGGTCGCGGTACTGATGCTGTTCGTGCTGGCGCGCGTGTTCGCGGTCGGCGCGGCGATGCGCGACGACCTGGATGGCCTGATCTGATGGACCTGACCTGATGGCCGTAGTGATCACGTTGGACCGCATGCTGCAGGCGCGTGGCATGACCCTGTCCGAGCTGGCGGGGCGCATCGACATCACGCTGGCCAATCTGTCCATCCTGAAAACCGGCAAGGCCCGCGCCATCCGCTTTTCCACGCTGGATGCCATCTGCCGGGAGCTGCAATGCACACCCGGCGACCTGCTCGGCTACGACCCGACGCAGGCGCACGATGGCGGCTGAAGCTTTTGTTTTTCCCCCTGACCTACTGACGAAACGGACCCGAAATGGAATGGTTGGCTGACCCCTCGATATGGATGGGACTTGCAACCCTGGTAGTGCTCGAGATCGTGCTCGGCATCGACAACCTGGTGTTCATCGCGATCCTTGCCGACAAACTGCCGCCGCACCAGCGCGACCGTGCGCGGGTGATCGGCCTGACGCTGGCGCTGCTGATGCGGCTGGTGCTGCTGGCCGCGCTGGCGTGGATCATGAAGCTGACCGAGCCGCTGGTCACGCTGTTCGGTCACAGCTTCTCCGGACGCGACCTGATCCTGCTGGGCGGTGGCCTGTTCCTGCTGTTCAAGGGCACCATGGAGCTGCATGAGCGGCTGGAGGGCCGCAGTCACCAGGAAGACGGCAAGAAGGTCTACGCCAGCTTTGCCATGGTGGTGGCACAGATCGTAGTGCTGGACGCCGTGTTCTCGCTGGACTCGGTGATCACTGCCGTGGGCATGGTCGACAACCTGGGCGTGATGTATGCCGCGGTGACCATCGCGATGGCACTGATGCTGGTGGCCAGCAAGCCGCTGACCCGCTTCGTCAACAAGCATCCCACGGTGGTGGTGCTGTGCCTGGGCTTCCTGTTGATGATCGGCTTCAGCCTGGTCGCCGAGGGGCTGGGTTACAAGATTCCAAAGGGCTACCTGTACGCGGCGATCGCGTTCTCGATCCTGGTGGAAGCCTTCAACCAGTGGGTGCGCTTCAACCGCGAGCGCAACGAGCGTCGCCAGCCGTTCCGTCAGCGCACTGCCGATGCCGTGCTGCGCCTGCTGGGCGCCCGTCCGGCCAATGGCCACGACGATGCCAGCGAAGAAGACCACGGTGATCCGGAGGAACGCCTGCAGCCGGCCGAACACGAGATGATCCGCAGCGTGCTGGGCCTGGCTGACCGGCCTGTGTCCAGTGTGATGACCGTGCGCGCCGACGTGCAGTGGATCGATCTGGCGCGCGGCCAGGACGACGTGGTGGCGCGCCTGGTGGCGTCGCCGCACACGCGCCTGCTCGTGGGCGAGGGTGATCTGGACAGCCTGCGTGGTGTGGTGCAGAGCCGCGACCTGCTGGCCGACCTGCTGCAGGGCAGGCCGCTGCAGCTGGAAGCCAACCTGCGCCAGCCGCAGTACGTGCTGTCCAGCGCCAGCGCGTTGCAGGCGCTTGAACTGATCCGCCTGCACCCGGTACCGCTGGCGGTAGCGGTGGACGAGTACGGCAGTGTGGAAGGCCTGGTGACCGCCAATGACCTGCTGGCGGCGATCGCGGGCGATCTGGTCGATACCCAGGACGAGCGTTACGGCGTAGTGGCGCTGGACGAGGGCCAATGGGAGGCCGACGGCGCGTTGACGCTGGATGACCTGCAACGGCTGGCCGGCGTGTCGCTGCCCCGCAGTGCCGACTACATGACCATCTCCGGCCTGGTGCTGGACCAGCTTGGCCGCCTGCCGGATGTGGGCGATGCGGTCGAAGTAGCGGATGCCCGCATCACCGTACTGGCCATGGAGAAGCGGCGCATTGTCCGCCTGCGGGTGGAGCGCCTCGGGCTTCCGTAGCGTCCAGCGTGCTCGACTGCGAACTGAGCAGCCGGGCATGGCCCGGCTCTACACAACGCTGTCCGCAGCCGTCACCATGGCGGGCTCTTGTCTTCGTCCAGGAACGTCGCAGTGCTGAGTACGATTGGTTTGCTGATGGGCGTGTATGTGGCCCTTCGCCTGTTCTGGCCGCTGCGCCTGCCCGTGTGGTTGAAGGTACTGCTGTCCCTGCTGCTGGTCGCCATCGCCGTCCAGCTGCGGATCGTGGCCACGTTCTGGGGCACGATGGCCTCGCCGGAAATCCCCAAGCTGGCCATCGCCGTGCTCGCCACCGGCTCCACTGCGGTACTGCTGCTGGCACTGGTGATGCTGGTAATGGACGTGGGCCTGCTTGGCGCGTGGGTTCTGCGCAGGCCCCGTGTGACCGCAGCGCTGCGCGCGCCGTGGCTGCGCCCGGGCGCAGGCCTGCTGGCTCTGCTGGTCAGTGCCTGGGGCGTGAGCCAGGGCATGGCGGTGCCCAAGACCCGACAGATCGAGGTGGCCATTGCCGGCCTGCCTGCCGCGTTCGAGGGTTACCGCGTACTGCAGCTCACCGACATCCACGCCAGCCGCCTGCTGACCGGCGACTGGGTGCGTCAGGTCGTGGCCGAAAGCAATGCCCTGGCGCCCGACCTGGTCGTCATCACCGGCGACCTGATCGATGGCACCGTGCAGGCACGGCGCAATGACTTCCGGCCCCTGGGTGAACTGAGGGCGCCGGACGGGGTGATCGCCATCACCGGCAATCACGAGTACTACGCCCAGTACAGCGAATGGATGCAGGCGTTCCGTGCGCTGCACATGCAGGTGCTGGAGAACAGCCACGTGCAGGTGCGGCGTGGGGATGCGGCGATGACGATCGCCGGTGTCACCGATCCGGTGGCCGCGCGCTATGGCCTGCCGCTGCCCGATCTGGAGGCGGCGCTGGCGGGTGCGGATCCGGCCGCCCCGGTGATTCTGCTCGACCACCGCCCACGCAATGCGAAGGACGCGGCCGCACGCGGGGTCAAGCTGCAGCTGTCCGGCCATACCCATGGCGGCCAGATCCTCGGCATGGACCAGCTGGTGAAGCGTGCCAACGGCGGTTTCGTCTCCGGACGGTACCGCGTCGATGACATGACGCTGTATGTGAGCAACGGTGCGGGACTGTGGGCCGGCTTCCCGGCACGCATCGGCGTGCCCTCGGAGATCACCCTGATCACACTGCGCCGCGCACCCTGAGCCGTCTGCGGTCCGCGCCCGTCGTGCAGCGGGTCCACCGTGCCGTCACCCGCGTGGTGGCACCCTGCGCACGGACCGCAGACAGGGAAACGATGGTGGCGAAGGCGAACAGGCGATGAGTGCGACACAGCAGCGCTCGATGTGGGTCGCCGGCCTGTCCACCGTGGTGGAGTGGTACGACTTTACCCTGTACCTCTATTTCGCCACGGTGCTGTCGCGGGTGTTTTTCGGCGGCGGCGAACAGGCGATGCTGGTCACCCTTGCGGGATTTGCCGTGTCCTACCTGATGCGCCCACTCGGCGCGCTGTGCTTCGGTCACCTCGGTGACCGCTTGGGGCGGCGCTGGATGCTGCTGGCCTCGATGGCGCTGATGGCTGCAGCCATGCTGGCCACCGCGCTGCTGCCTACCGCCGCGACGGCGGGCACGACGGCGGGTGTGCTGCTGCTGGTGCTGCGGTGCGTGATGGCATTCTCGGTGGGCGGTGAATACACGGGCGTAGTCGCCTATCTGCTGGAAAGCGCTCCGGCACGCCGGCGTGGATTGGTGACCTCGTTGGCCTCGGCGGCCAGCGAAGTGGGCGCGCTGCTGGCGGTGGCGATCTCCGCACTGACGGTCGCGCTGCTGCCGCAGGTACAACTGGACAGCTGGGGATGGCGCATTCCGTTCTTCGTCGGTGCTGCACTGGCGCTGGTCATCCTGATCGCGCGTTCGGGCATGCATGAATCGCCGGAGTTCGAGCGGCAGCGTCGCGAGGGCAGCATTCCTGCCACGCCGCTGCGCCACGTGCTGCGCCACCATCCGCAGGCGGTAGCGCGCACCTTCGCCATTTCCGCGCTGGGCTCGATCACCTACTACGTCGGCATCACCTATGTGCCCGCGTTCCTGCACGCACAGGGGCACGACGAGGGCGATGCCCTGTGGCTGTCGACGATCGCGGCGGTGGCCGTGATCGCCATCACTCCCTTGTGCGGTGCGTTGTCCGATCGCTTCGGCCGGCGCCCGCTGCTGTTGGGCCTGACGGTACTGGCGGCGTTGCTGCCGCTGTCGTTGTTCGGCTGGATGGCGCATACCACGCCGTTGGGTATCGCCGTTGCTGCGGTGCTGCTGGCCTGCGTGGCCGGTGGCGTGAGCGCGGTCGCGGCACCGGCCACGGCCGAGCAGTTTCCGGGCGAGGGCCGGGTAAGCGGGCTGGCACTGGGCGTGACCATGGCCACGGCGGTCTTCGGCGGTGCGACACCGTGGCTGGCGCAGTGGTGGGTGGAGCGCAGCGGCTGGGCGGCGGCACCGGGCGCGATGATCGCGCTGGTCGCATTGCTGGTGTTGCCGGTGCTGTGGACGCTGCCGGAAACGGCATCGACGCGGAAGACCCGCCCTGGCAAGCAGGGCGGATCCTAGCCGGTCACACCTTCAGCGTCTGCTCGATGTCGGCCAGCACGGCGGCGGCATCCACGCCAATGGCAATCGACTGCACCACGTGGCCGTCCCATACGCTGGGGCCGAATGCCAGGCCTTCAGGCTTGGGAATGGTCATGCCACGGGCGACGCCGTCGGTGGCCACGCGCACGCTTGCGCGCTCGAAGCGGAACAGCTCCGGGCGGGTGAGCGCGATGCAGGCGCAGCAATCGTGCACGACCATGCCCTTGTGGCCGGCCTGCAGGTAGAAGTCCACGTAATCCTGCGACAGCGCACGCACCAGTTCGGCATCGGTACCCCCGACCGCAGCCAGTTTGTCCAGGCCGTCACGGTCCATCTCGACGCGGGTGGTGACATCCAGGCCGATCGCGGTGACCGGCCATTGTGCGGTGAACACCACGTCGGCGGCTTCCGCATCGCCCCAGATATTGGCCTCGGCGGCCGGGGTGATGTTGCCGTTGACGTGGAAGGCGCCCCCCATGATGACCACGCCACGCACCAGGCCGGCGATCTCCGGTGCCTGCTGCAGGGCCAGGGCCAGGTTGGTCATGCGGCCGACCGCGACCAGCGTGACCTCGCCTGGATGGGCCCGCACCAGATCGATGATCAACTGGTGCGCAGGACGAGCGTCGGCGGTCACGTCCAGCTGTGCAGGTACCGGGTGATTGCCCAGGCCATTGTGGCCGTGGATGTGCACCGGCCAGGCTTCCGGAGTGGCATCGGGCTGCAGGGGACCCGCGGCGCCACGCGCGACCGGCGCAGTCAGCGCCCAGGCCTGCTTCAGGTACAGCGCGTTGTGGGTGGTGGACTCCACCGAGGCGTTGCCGAAGGTGGTGGTAACGCCGATCAGGTCGATCTGCGGATGCTTGTGCAGGTACAGCAGGGCCAGGGCGTCGTCGACGCCCGGGTCGGTATCGAAAATGACTTTCAGCATGTTGTTGTTCTTCTTCTTCCGTGTGGTGCGGGGGGCCCGGCGGCCAGGAGGCAGGCCGGCGCGCGCTACATTGTCCCATCTTCATGACAGGCAGGGCCATTGGCGGGGCGGCGGGCCATAATGGCGTCGATATCCATGCCGGGAGACGCCTGGTGCTGATCGTGACCCTTCTGCTGGTCCTGCTGGTGCTGGGCCTGAATCTGCTGGCGAGCTGGGTGATTCTGCGTCGGCAGGAATTGTCGTCGGGCAACCGGGCCGCGCAGGTGCTGGTGATCTGGCTGCTGCCGCTGATCGGCGCCGTCGTCTGCCTGCTGGTGGCAGCCGCCGAGGGCCCGCTCGGACTGCAGGCACGCAGCCAGGACGGCGCGATCTGGGCCAGCGATGGCGCCCACGAGGGCAATGCCCCCTCTGCGGACTGTGGCAGCGACGGCGGCAGCTGCGGCGATTGACGCCACAGGAACAGGGTCAGCCACCGCCCGCAATGCGGGCCACGCCCGGCGGGGCGACAGCTCGCTCAGGCACCGCCTTCGGTCGGCAGCGGCGCCGGTACGTTCAGCAGGCCCCCGGCCGCCACGTAGGCGGCCAGTGCCTGGCCCTGGCTGAGCAGGTGCCGTTCCATCGTGCGCTCTGCCGCGTCGGCATCACGGCGACGGAAGCACTCCATCAGCTCGCGGTGCTCGGCCAGCGACTGCGCAGTGCGTCCGGGCGTCAGCAGCTGCCGGCCGCGATGCATCTTCAGGATGCGGTGCAGGTCGTGGGTGATGCGGATCAGCCACGGATTGCCGGCATAGTGCTGCACGGTTTCGTGGATGAGGTAGTTGTTGCGGTAATACTCGGCGATGTTGCCGTCAGCCGCCGCCGCTTCCATCGCGGCATGCAGGGATTCCAGCTGGGCCACGCCCGCATCATCGATATGCCTGACCGCCTCATGCGCGCAGCGGCCCTCCAGCATGGCCATCACCGGGAACAGCTGGTTGAGGTCCTCCAGCGTCAGCCGGGTTACCCGGCTGCCGCGCCCGGCGTCGATCTGCACCAGGCCTTCGGCTGCCAGCAGCTTCAGCGCCTCGCGCAGCGGGGTGCGGCTGATGCCCAGTTCACTGCACAGCGCAGGCTCGTCGATCCATTCGCCGGGGGGCAGGCGATAGTCATAGATGCGCTCACGCACATGTTCGGCGACCTCCTCGTACAGAGGGGCGCGCTTCTTCGGGGACCGTGGAGCAGGGGCGATGGCCATTGGCAGAGTGTACCCGCTGGCGGTAGTGCCGGCCGTCAGCCGGCACGACCGGTCATCGCCTACATCCAGCCCGGCACCACGAACACCAGCCAGGCCAGCAGCGGCCCCAATGCCACCACCAGGCCGCTGTAGACCAGGAAGCGGCGGAACAGCGTCTCGCGTTCTTCCTTCGCCGCCGATGCCACGACCAGTGCACCGTTGGTGGAGAAGGGGCTGACATCGACGATGGTGGACGACACTGCCAGTGCGCAGATCACGCCGGCTGCACCCAGGTGCCCCTGCATCAGGAACGGCACCGCCAGTGGAATCGTTGCGCCGAGCACCGCCGCGGACGATGCGAATGCGGAGACGATACCGCCGACGTAGCACACCAGCAGAGCGCCCAGCAGCGGAATGCCGATGTTGGAGACCCCGTTGCCGATGAAGTCGACCGCGCCCGCATGCTCCAGCACGCCGATATAGGTCACCACGCCACAGATCAACAGAACGGTCGACCAGCTGATGCCATCCACCGCACCCTTCTGGCTCTGCGGCGAGAGCAGTGCCAGCGCCACTGCGACGGTGATCGACACCAGGCCGACGTTGAGGTTGTAGATCAGTGCCGCCACGCCCAGGCCGAGCAGGCCGACCAGGGTGAACAACCGCTCCCGGGTCAGACCCACTGCATCCAGCGCCGCCGGATCGTTGCTCAGGGTGCCGCCGCCGGCCGCCACCAGCGCGCCATGGCCTTCGATGGCGAACTGCCGCGACGACGCCTGCGGACCACCGGCCATTGCCAGTTCCGCACCGCCCGCGGTGATCGAGCCACGTCGCATCAGCGCGATGCCGCCGAAGGCGAGGAAGCAGATGATCGCCATCATGAAGTTGAAGCCGAGGCTGGTCAGGAAGACCGCCATCTCGGTGACCTCCAGCCCGGCCTTCTGCACCACGCCATTGGTGATGCTGCCGTACACGCTGATCGGCGAGAAGCCGCCGGCCTGCGCACCGTGGATGACCAGCAGACCCATCATCAGCGGGTTGATGTTGTATTGCTTGGCGAAGCGCAGCGCGACCGGACCGATGATCGCCACCGCTGCCGGGCCGAGGGCGCCGAAGGCGGTCAGCACCGCGGTGACCACGAACATCACCCACGGAATGGCCACGATGTGGCCGCGCACCGCGCGTACCGCCCAGTGCACCAGCAGGTCGATGGTGCCGTTCTTCTGCGCGATGGCGAACAGGTAGGTGATGCCGACCAGGGTCAGGAACAGATCGCCGGGAAAGCCGGCGAGGACTTCCTTGCCACCCATGCCGACCCAGACACCACCGATGATGAAGGCCAGTGCGAAGGCCACTGCGCCCATGTTGATCGGCAGTGCGGTGGCGACGATGAACATGATCACCAGACCGATGATCGTTGCGATTTGTGGACTCATGCGCCCTCCCAGACACGTGGCTCACGTACAGCGCGGATGGAGACCCGCCATCCCCGGGGTAAGGCGACGTACTGCAGTGTTGCGTGATACGTACTGCTCGAACCCGTTACTGCAGGCGCTGCAGCGCACTGCGGACCCATGCCGCAGCGCCATGCAGGCTCTGGAACTCTTCCACCGCGCGGAACTCGCAGCAGGGATAGGACGGCGCGACCATGCGTGCGAGCGCATTGCCCGGGCCCAGCTGCAGGAACACCCGCGCGCCGCGCTCGAAGGCCTGCCGCATCACCTGTGCCCACTCGATGGTCTGTGCCAGCTGTGCCGACAGGCTGTGCACCGCCGTTGCGGCATCGCGCACGGGCCGTGCATCGACGCCCGCCAGCAGCGGCAGGCGGGGTGCCCGCATGCCCGAGCGCTCCAGCGCGGCGGCGAAGGGCGCCACCGCAGCCGCCAGCAGGGGCGTGTGGGCGGCGACGTGGACCGGCAACGGACGCACCTGCGCACCGAGCGCGTGCGCCGCATCGGCCAGCGGCTGCAGGGTGTGCCGGATGCCTCCCACAATGAAGTGATCCTCGCCGTTGACGATGGCGATGTGGGTGCCCTGCGCATCGCACAGCGCTTGCAACGTCGTACGATCCAGGCCCAGCACCGCCAGCATGCCGGCGCCTGCCGCGCTGGCATCGTCCATCAGATGCGCGCGCTGTGCCGACAGGGCCAGGCAGCTGCCAGCGTCGAAGGTGCCGGCAATGGCATGCGCCGCCAGTTCGCCGATGCTGTAGCCGGCCACCACGGTCGGCACCGGCAATGCATCGCGCAGGGCGTGCCACTGCGCCAGACTGGCCGCGCACAGCAGCGGTTGTGCCTGCGCATTGTCGAACCGGTCCTCGGCCGCAGCAGCGGTGAACACGTCGCGCTGCAGCACCTCGCTGGCGGCGAGCAGCACGCCATGCGCGGCGTCGTTGTCGCGCACGTGATCGAACATCGCAGCATGCTGCGTACCTTGTCCCGGGCAGAGCAGGGCCAGCATCACGCCTGCTCCTGCAGCAGCAGGAAGACGCTGCAGGCCAGCAGATCGGCGCTGCCACCCGGGCTGAGCCGGCGTGCGACGAAGGCATCGCCGATGTCCTGCAGGCGGGGTCGCCAGCCGGCGGCAAAGGCACCGCCGGCGTCGAGGAATCCGCGTGCCTGCTGCTGGGCCCAGCGCAGTCCGGCAACACCGCCCCGATGCAGCAGGTTCAGATCCTCGACCTCTGCGACCAGATGCATCAGGGTATGGGCCAGTGCAGCTTCGCGTGGCAGCCCTGCGGCCAGCGCATGGCGCAGTGCCGGCAGGGCCAGCCCACGCAGCAGGGGATATCCAGCGGCCGCCTGCTCGCGTACGCCGGGCACGCCGTGACGCGCGCGCGCGCGCTGCCCCGGACTGTTCACATCCAGGGGCGAGGTGGCGAAGGCGTCCGCCCATTGGCAGACCGCCTGGCATACCTGTTCACCTGTCGCGGCTCGGCCCAGACGCGTGCGGCACGAGGCTGACGCTGCCACCAGCAAGCCCAGGCTGAAGATCGCTCCGCGGTGGGTGTTGACGCCGCCGGTGGCGCGCAGCATCGCCGCTTCGGCGGCCAGGCCGTGGTCGCGCAGCCGATGGAACGGCGCTTCGGCGGCGCCATCGCGGGCAACCGCAGTGAAATAGTGGCGCAGGGCAAACAGGCTGCGCAGGAACGTACCGGCATCCATGTCGTCATGGCTGCCGCTGTCGAACGGCGTGACCAGGCCGGGCTTGGGCGCACAGGCCAGCTCGGCATGCAGCGCGGCGATCGCCATGCGGCCTAGGCGTGCACTGTCGGGCGCGGTGCTGCGGCCGGCAAGGCGCGGCGCGACGGCGTTCATGCGGCCACCCCGCTGCCCTTGAATAGACGGTGGCGTGCTTCCAGGGCTGCGCCGTCAAGGCGTTTGACCAGCAGTTGACGGCTGCTGCCGGCGTACTCGCGCCAGTTCACCGCAGCGCCACGGGCCAGGCACAGCTCGCCGTCGACCCGCTGCGGATGCTGCGCTTCCCACGCCCGCAGCCGAGTCACCAGCGCATCGGCCCGTGCCGCATCCGGGACCTCCCAGAGCAGGTCGATATCGGAACGGTCATGCACATAGGGCAGGCCAGTAACGTGCTGCCAGGCGAATGCGCCGAACACACGGGCCGGCGCGAGCGTGGCGAGAGCGTGCAACGGTGCCTGCCAGGCGGGGCATACGCCTGCCGCGAGGATGTCGCTCAGTGCCGGCGGCGCCTGCCGACGCTGTACATCCTGCAGCGGCACCCGCAGTGCAAGCCGCTGTTTGCCTTCGCCCGGTGGCAACGGCACACCCAGCCGCAGGCGGGAATCGGGGTCGTCTGCCGCGCGTCGCGCGACCATTGCCGGCAATCCCTGCGCGAACCATGCGGCGAGCCGCGGTTCCTGCGCAGCCACATCGGCCCGCCAGTCGGCGTGGGCCGACAACCAGACCAGCGTGTGGCGGGCCAGACGCTCAGGCATCGCCGTTGGCCACCGCGCCCGCGACGGCAGCCGCCTGCAGGCGGCCCCCCCGTTCGGCACCCAGTGCGGCACGGTGGTCGCCGTCGGCCGGCGCGCGCAGGGCATCCAGCAAGGCCTGCGCCAGCTCGCCCGACCACAGCGACCGTACCGCACCCATCGCCACGTAGTTTTCCACCCCGGGTGCGAACACCGGCGAAGTCAGGCTCAGCGCCTGCAGCTTTTCCAGCGGTTGCTTGGTCACGCGAGCCATCGCCCGCAGGTCCATCACCCGAACCTGGGCATCCGGCAGCGCATGAATGGTGTCCGCCATCAGGCCGAACGAGAGGAAGCCACCGCTGACCGACTCGCCATGGACCAGGGTCACCAGCCGTGCGCCGCGTCGCCGCGCGACGTCCAGGCATTGCGCGAGGTGGGCGAAGTAACCGTTGATGCCGAGCAGTTCGTCGCGGCGCGAAAGGCGTTGGCCTGCGGTATCCACCAGCATCACGATCGGTCGCTGCGGATGTGCGGCGGTGCTGGCGAGTACTGTTGCCGCCAGTGCCAGCGCATGATCGACACCGACTTCCAGCTTGTCAGTGGTGCCGATGACCGTGACCTCGCCATCTTCGGTACTGGCGCTTCCCGTCAGCACGGAATCGTGCACGGTTACGTCGTGGCCGCGCGGGAACAGCGCGTCAAGCAGGGGCTGCAGCGGCGCGGTCATGGCAGTTTCCTGTGGGCGGTGGCGGCGAGGAACGCGTCGGTGTCCAGCAGCGGCAGGCGCTCGGGATCATCGATTCCCTGGCGTGCCCAGATCTCCAGACCATCGCGGCAGTCCCCCCAGGCCTCTGCCCGGGCCTGCAGGGCGGCATGTCGCTGCTGCAGCGCGGCCAGCGCGGCATCGGCGTCTGCGCTGGCGGCGTCTGGCTGCAGCGCCTCGAATGCGGCCTGGGCGAATGCGTCGATGGCATCGGGAACCAGAACCTGCGCCTGGTCGATGAGGTAGCGGTGCTTGCCGCCTGTCACCCGCCATACGAGGGCACGGTCACGCGAGTCGAACTCCTCTACGCCGCGCACGGTCTCGATCACTTCCGGCCCGGACAGCGACAGTCGCCCTTCCTCGGACATGATCACCGTGGTGCAGCAGCGGGCGACGATGCCCATGCCGCCGAAGGCGCCGTTGCCGCTGCCGATGAGGGCCACCACCGGCACGCCGGTGGCGCGCGCGTCCAGGGTCGCGCGCATGATCTCGGAGATGGCGATCAGGCCCGCATTGGCTTCATGCAGGCGCACGCCGCCGGTGTCGAGCAGCAGCAGCACACCGTCGGGCCTGTGTTGCGCGGCCCGGCGCAGCAGGCCGGTCAGCTTGGCGCCATGTACTTCGCCGACACCGCCCCCCATGAATTCGCCCTGCTGTGCAGCAATCAGCACGCGCCTGCCACGCAGCGAGGCCGCACCGACCACGATGCCATCGTCGAACGCGGCGGGTTGGTCCAGCTGTGCCAGGTGCGGGCTCATGGCGCGCCGGGCCGGCCCGAGATACTCGGTGAACGATCCGGCATCGACCAGCCCGGCGATACGGGCACGGGCATCGGCCTCGTGGTAGCTGCGTCGTGGCATCGGATTCATCGCGGTTCTCCGGCGAGCAGTGTCTCCACCGCCTGGTCCAGGCGCAGGCTGACCACCGCTGGGGTGGCACCGGCATCGTTGATCGATACGCGCACGTCGCGCAGCGGATGCCGCCGGGCGAAATCACCGATGACCGCCTGCCAGATGGTGCCGAAGCCCTGCGCGGCGGTGACGACATGTACGGTCATTGCGCCGTCCTGCGCGGCAGGTTCCAGCAGGACTTCCAGATTGCCGGACGCTAGCACGCCCACCAGCACCGCGTCGTGCGGGAACCGCACCGGGGTTCTTCCGTCGAATCGATAGTCGAGGGTTTCCATCGCGTGCCCCTTACCAGTTGCGGAAGCGCTTGGGCGGGTCGTAGAGACCGCCGGACCAGCGCACCAGGTCTTTCACCGAGCGCGCGGCCAGCAGGTCACGACTGGCGTCGCGCACCGAAATGCCAAGATCTTCCGGTCGCCGGATCACGCCCCGGTCGCGCAGGTTCTCCACCATCGCGCGATCGCGGCCCAGACCGACCGTGGTGTAACCGGCCACGCCGCGGATCGCCTGTTCGCGCTCCTCCGCGGTGCGGCACAGCAGCAGGTTGGCGATGCCTTCCTCGGTCAGCACATGGCTCACGTCATCGCCGTAGATCATCACCGGTGGCAGTGGCATGCCAGCGCGTTCGGCCAGCGCCCACGCATCGAGGCGGTCAACGAACGCGGGTGCCATGTGTTCGCGGAAGGTCTCCACCATCTGTACCACCAGCTTGCGCCCGCGTGGCATCTCGCCCGGGCGTGCGGCCTGCTGGCCGGCCTTGATCCAGGCGTCGCTGGCATGACGGCGGCCGCGCGCATCCGAGCCCATGTTCGGCGCGCCACCGAAGCCGGCGATGCGGTCGCGGGTGGCGGTGGAGCTGTTGCCCTGCAGGTCGACCTGCAGCGTCGAGCCGATGAACATGTCGCACGCATACAGGCCGGCGGTCTGCGAGAACGCGCGGTTGGAGCGCATCGAGCCATCGGCGCCGGTGAAGAACACATCACCGCGCGCGGCGATGTACTTCTCCATGCCCAGTTCCGAACCGAACGAGTGCACGGACTTCACGAAACCCGACTCGATCGCGGGAATCAGCGCCGGATGCGGATTGAGCGCCCAGTGCTGGCAGATCTTGCCCTTCAGGCCCAGCGATTCGGCATAGGTCGGCAGCAGCAGTTCGATCGCGGCCGTGTCGAAGCCGATGCCGTGATTGAGCCGGTTCACACCGTATTCGGCGTAGATACCCTTGATCGCCATCATCGCCATCAGCACCTGGATCTCGGAGATCTGTGCCGGGTCGCGGGTGAACAGGGGTTCGATGTGGTTCGGGCGCGGTGCCTGCACGACGAAGTTGACCCAGTCGGCGGGGATATCGACGCGGGGGAGGGTGTCGACGATCTCGTTGACCTGGGCGATGACGATGCCCCCACGGAAGGCGGTCGCCTCGACGATCACCGGCGTGTCTTCGGTGTTCGGCCCGGTGTAGAGGTTGCCGTCGCGGTCGGCGGCCTGCGCTGCGACCAGTGCCACGCGCGGCGTGAGGTCGATGAAGTAGCGGCCGAACAGTTCCAGGTAGGTGTGGATGGCCCCGATCTGGATCCGCCCTTCGGCCACCAGGTTGGCCAGTCGCACCGATTGCGGGCCTGAGAAGGAAAAGTCCAGCTTCGAGGCAATGCCCCGCTCGAACACGTCCAGATGCGAGGGCAGCGACAGCACCGACTGCACCATGTGCAGATCATGCACGCGGGCGGGGTCCAGCCCGGCAAGGCATTCGGCCAGGAAGTCGGCCTGCTTCTGGTTGTTGCCCTCGAGGCAGACCTTGTCGCCGGGTTCAAGCAGGGCGTGCAGCAGCTCGCCCACATCGTCGGCGGCCACTGCACGGCCTCTGCTCCAGGGCGCAGCCCGCTGCAGACGTGCCTGGCGGCTGCGTTCCAGCGTGTCCCAGCTCGGGTTCATCGACCGGCTTCCGATTGGCGTTGAGATAATTACGCCATAATTACGGAAGGCGACGCAACCTGCAGCGCAGCAAAAAGAAGGGCCCGCCAATGGCGGGCCCATTCAGGTTGCAGGCTTTCAGCCGGTCGTTCTCAGAACTTCCAGCGCAGGCTGGCGGCGACGAAGCGCGGTTCGCCGTAGTTGTTGTAGTCCAGGTTCGCCCAGTAGGTCTTGTCCAGCGCGTTGCGCACGCTCAGCGTTGCCGTCCAGTTGTCGCTGATGCGGTAGTTGGCGTTGAACTGCACGAGCGTGTAGGCCGGCTGGTTCACGGTTACCGTGCCGCCCAGCGGGTAGGGGATGTTGTAGCCCTGCACCTTGCTCTGCCATTGCACGCCGGCGCCCAGGCTCAGGCGTTCCAGTGCACCGCGCAGGCGCACCTGCGTGTTGAGCTGCAGCAGGTCTTCGGGCGGGTTGGCGTACAGCAGGTCGGTGGCGGCGCGGGTCACTTTGACATGGGTGAAGCCGGCGTTGACCGTCCAGCCCGGCAGGATCTCGCCGTTGACGTCCATTTCCCAGCCACGCGACTTGGTGCCGTTGACGCCGATGTAGGCCGAGGTGCCATCGCTGAGCGAGCCTTCCGGCACTCCCATGTCGCGCACGGCATAGTTGTCCTGCTTGGCCTCGAACACAGCGGCGTTGGCGGTCAGTCGCCCATCGAACCACTGCGTCTTGATGCCCGCTTCCAGATTCGAGCCCTGCACCGGCGCCAGCAGGTTCTCGTTGCGGTCCTTGAAGTTCTGCGGGTTGAAGATCTCGGTGTAGCTGGCATAGACCGAGAACTGCGGCGTGACGTCGTAGACCAGTCCCACGTACGGGGTCACTTCATCACTGACCTTGTAGGCCCCGCTGGTCCCGGTATACGCACCGGCCGCGCTGTAGGAGCGGCTGAGGGTTTCCCAGCGGCTCAGGCGCGCACCCGCGATCAACGACAGCGGATCGGCCAGGCGCAGGCGCGCGGCCAGGTAGACGCCGCTCTGCGTG
Organism: Stenotrophomonas sp. YJH_SMC_36; assembly: GCF_059369935.1. Classification (NCBI taxonomy): domain Bacteria; kingdom Pseudomonadati; phylum Pseudomonadota; class Gammaproteobacteria; order Lysobacterales; family Lysobacteraceae; genus Stenotrophomonas; species Stenotrophomonas sp. YJH_SMC_36. The sequence goes on from NZ_JCAFTD010000007.1 coordinate 255,524, forward strand.
GTCTTCTGCACGCGGCGCGCGCCGGTACGGGTGTAGGTCACCTCGGAGATGTCGCCGTTCCAGTCGTACACGTTGGGGATGTAGTAGCAGCGCTCGCGGCCGCAGGTGGCCCAGTCGCGCGGGTAGTTCAGGGCAACGGTGTGGGTGGTGCCTTCCAGGTCGGACCACTGGGCACCCAGGGTGACGTCATGCTCGCGGCCGAACAGCGGGAACGTGCCGGTCAGGTAGGCATCGATGTTGCGGCGGGTGTCCTCGGAGTCGCCAGCGGCAGTGCGCAGGTAGATGCCCGCACCGGTGGCCGGATCGGGATTGCCGGTGCCGTACAGGCGCATGTTCTGCACATTGCCACGGGTGTGGGCGGTGTTGATCTTCAGCAGCCAGTCCTCGCCGAAGCGCTGCTCCAGGTTGGCGAACACCGTGCTGGTCTCGCGCTGCCAGTAGCTCCATTTCGGTGCCAGGTTGGTCGAGCGCGGCAGGTGCGCGAAGTCGCCGCGGCTGTCGAAGAACGGCACGGTACCCCAGGTCGAACCGACCGGGTTGTTGTCCTGGGTCTGGTAGCCGAGGGTGACCGTGGTGCTGTCGGTCAGGTCGCCCTCCAGCACCGCCATGCCGGCCATCTTGTTCTCCTTGTAGCGGTCGTAATAGAAATCACGATCGGTATAGGCGGCGACCACGCGGCTGCGGAACCGGCCATCTGCGGTCAGCGGCGCGGTGACGTCGGCCTCCATGCGCCGGTAGTCCCAGCTGCCGGCGCTCACCGAGAACGAGGCGTCGAAGTCCTTGCCGGGGCGCTTGCGCAGCAGGTTGACCGTGGCCGAAGGCACCCCCGCGCCGCTGAGCAGGCCGTTGGCACCGCGGATCACTTCGATGCGGTCATAGAAGGCGGTGTCGTATTCCTGGTTGGTGGAGCCGCTGTAGGTCGGAATGCCATCGACCTGGAAGTCCGTGATGGCAAAGCCGCGGGCGTAGTACAGCGGGCGCTGGGTGTCATAGAAGGACACGCTGACGCCGGTGACGTTGCGCAGCACGTCGTTGATGCTGAACAGCGATTCGTCCTGCAGGCGCTGCAGGCTGATGGCCGTGGCCGACTGCGGCGTTTCCTGCAGGGTGATCGGCAGGCGGGTGCTGCTTGAGGGCGGCGCAGCCTGGTCGGCGCGCACGCTGACGCGGTCCAGGGTCTTGGCATCGGCTGCGGCATCGCCGGCGGCGAACGCTGACGGTGTCGACAGGGCCAGGGATGCGAGCAGCGCGGCCGGCAGCAGCGCGCGACAGAGCGGGCGGGTAGGGGAGTGCAGGGACATCTTGGTGGGCTCGATGCGGGAGAGTCGGAAGGGCGGCAACAGCCGGGCGGTACCCGGGGCGGCGGCTTCGGGCTGGGTCAGGTCCGTCTGGTGAGCGCGGGCGGTCCGCGCGAGGCGCAAATGTAAATCGTTCTTAACAACATTACAATTCGCCCGTGCTGGTCGATGCCTGGGACACGCACCGCGAGCCCCGGCAGAGCCGAGCTCCCTGAATGCGAACGGCCACCCGAAGGTGGCCGTCCGTAGGTGTCATCGAAGACCCGGGCTCAGAGCGCCTGCAGTTCCTCGTTGGCGTTGCGCTTTTCCTTGCCCGGCGTCGGCGCCGGCGGTGTGGCCGGTGCAGCCGTGGCATCGGCCGGCACTTCCAGGTAGGGCAGCTTCAGGGTCTGGCTGGTCATCGAACGAATCTCGTTGACCAGTGCCGCACTGTCGTTGAGCTTGCGCCCGTAGGAGGGCACGATCTCACGCAGGCGGGCTTCCCAGCCGGCCTTCATCTGCTCGGGGAAGGCCTTGGCCATCAGATCCAGCATGATCGGCGGCGACGTCGAGGCACCGGGCGAAGCGCCCAGCAGCGCAGCGATGGTGTGGTCCTTGTCGGTCACGATCTCGGTACCGAACTGCAGCACCGCACCCTTCAACGGGTCGCGCTTGATGATCTGCACGCGCTGGCCTGCGGTGACCAGCTTCCAGTCGCCCGGCTTGGCATTGGGGAAGTATTTGACCAGTTCGGCCTGGCGGTCGGCATCATTCAGCCGCGCCTGGCTCATCAGGTACTGCACCAGGTCCAGGTTGTCCTTGCCCACTTCCAGCATCGGCGCAACGTTGTTGTGGGTCACCGACGAGTACAGGTCCCACCACGAGCCGTGCTTGAGGAACTTGGTGCTGTACAGCGCGAACGGTCCGAACAGGACCACCGGCTTGCCGTCCAGCTTGCGCGCATCCAGGTGCGGCACCGACATCGGCGGCGAACCGGTCTCGGCCATGCCATAGGCCTTGACGCCATGGCGCGAGGTCACGTCCTGGCCCTGGAAGGCGAGGAACTGGCCGCCCACCGGGAAGCCGGCGTAGTCCTTTGACTCGGGAATGCCTGACATCTGCAGCAGCTTCAGCGCGGCGCCGCCGGCACCGATGAACACGAAGCGGGCGTGGGTGGTGCTCTCGGTGCCGGCCTTGAGGTCCTTCACCGTGACGTTCCAGCTCTTGTCCGCGTTCTGCCGCAGTGCCGAGACTTCGTGGTTCAGGTGCAGGCTGAAGTTCGGACTGCGCTGCAGGCCGGCGGTCAACTGGCGGGTGATCACGCCGAAGTTGACGTCGGTACCCAGTGGCATCCAGGTCGCAGCGACCTTCTGCTTCGGATCGCGGCCTTCCATCATCAGCGGAGCCCACTGCCGGATCTGTGCCGGGTCTTCCGAGTACTGCATGCCGTAGAACAGCGGGTTCTTCACCAGCGCCTGCTGGCGCTTATGCAGGTAGGCGATGTTGTCATCGCCCCAGACGAAGCTCATGTGCGGCGTGGGGTTGATGAAGTCGCTGGGCTCGCTGAGCCGGCCTTCCTTCACCTGGTGCGACCAGAACTGGCGCGAGACCTCGAACGATTCGGCGATGCCGACCGCACGCTTGGTCTCGATGCTGCCGTCGGGCAGTTCCGGGGTGTAGTTCAGCTCGGCGAATGCCGAGTGGCCGGTGCCGGCGTTGTTCCAGCCGTCGGAGCTTTCACCGGCGACGCCGTCGAGGCGTTCATAGACCTGGATGTTCCAGTCCGGCTGCAGTTCCTGCAGGTAGGTGGCCAGGGTGATGCTCATGATGCCGGCGCCGACCAGCACAACGTCGACAGGCTTGTCGTTGCTGGCGGCGGGTACGGAGCGCTGGGTCAGCGGCCAGTACAGGAACACGGCGGCAGCCAGCAGGAACAGCACGAGCAGGGCGAGCAGGGCCTTGCCAAATTTCTTCATGGGGGCGGGATCGTTGGCGGAGGGGAGGAGATCAGGATGCGCGCTGGGCAGGGGAAGGGCGTGAAGAAACAACGCCTTGCAGCATCCTTGCAGAGGATTCTACCCGGAACGGGTCCGGTTTTTGTGCAATGCATCATCCTGCCGGCGGTCGCTCCGGGGTAGACTTATCGGCTGATTCCAGAACGACCACCGGCCACGGAGGGGCCGCGCAACGATGTCACGGATGCTGATCGTGGTGGGTGACGCCCTGCAGACGGGCGGTTCGGTCCTTACAGGTTCCCCGCATACCGATATCGAAGGGCGCGCCGTGGCGCGTGTCGGCGACCGTGTCATCTGTGCACGCCATGGTCCGGGTTCGATCGTTTCCGGCGATGCCACCCTGGTCATCGATGGCCAGCCGGTCGCCCGCGATGGCGACAGGGCCAGCTGCGGTTGCGCACTGGTATCGGGCAAGCAGCAGCGCGCCCACGTGGTGGCCGGCGGTGGAGGGCGCGCCGGTGCAGGCGCCGGAGTGGCGGCGATCGCAGCGATCGTCGCGCCGTTGTTGAAGCCGACCCTGCAGACACCCCCCTTCGCAGCGCCCGGCACCGCCGTGCGCGACGAGGACGCGCCGCAGTGCTGGGTGGCGGACCATGATGCGCAGATCGACCGTGACGTGGACGGGCGCTACTACGAAGCCTATGACGTCAATGGCGACAAGCATGACTATCCTTTCCAGGTCAGCTACCGCATCGATGTTCCGCTGCAGGCCCAGGGCGAGGTGGTGGTGTCGATCAAGGTGCAGGTGGTGCCCAAGCCCGGCGTCACCGCTGCCGAGGTGGCGGCGGTCAAGGCGCGCATGGAGCGCGGCATCGATCAGTTCTGGAACGGCCGGTTCACGCTGGACGTCCATGATCCCGCGTGCGGCACCCGCAGCTTCCCGATCCGCTACGAGGTGCGGTGGGTGCAGGGCGGCAGCGACTACAGGCTGATCGTTCATCGCACCTATGACCGGGAGCAGGTGGAATTCCCGGATATCGATGTCTCCGTGTCGACCACGGCCTGGACCTTCGCCCACGAGTTCGCCCACACCCTGGGCGTGCCGGACGAGTATTCGTATAACGACCCGGACGAAGAGACCGTGCGTTACGTCCAGCCCGATGGCACTCTGGATCCGGAGGTGCTGGTTGCCGTTCCGGATTCCCGTGAGCTGACCGATCCGGCGGCGACCATCATGAATTCCGTGGACTGCGCGGTGACCCGGCCGCGTCATGCCTGGAACATCGCGCGGGAAGTACGTGAACTGCTGAGCCGGGAAATCGGCCGGGAGATAACATGCACCGTCAAGTGATTTCGTTGATTGCCACTTTTGCCGCTGCCGCAGCGCTGCCGGCCCACAGCAAGGAGCTTCCTCCCATGATCGAACTTCATGCGCGCTGCGTGGACGATGCCCAGTGCCGTTTCCGCGGTGACACCCTCAACGTCGAACTGGAACTGCGCAACAGCGGCAGCGAGCCTGTGTCGCTGCCGCTGGAGTACATCCGCAGCCGTGGCCCGTCGGTCAGGGTGAAGGACAACCACTCCGAGAAGACCACGGCGTTGCGCAGCGGCATGGCCGCGGCCGCGCTGCGGCAGCAGATGCAGGAGCTGCGCGCGGGCCAGTCCCTGCGCATCGGTTTCCCGATCAAGCCGCAGGAGCTGACACGCTTCGCCCTGCGCCCGATGGATGTGACCCTGCAGTTCTCGATCAATCTGACACCCGGTTCCACCGGCGCCGAGGCGCAGGTGGTCCAGGCGCAGCTGCACGTGGTCGACGCCGACTGACCGCAGCGGCCGGCACTCCGCTTGGGGTCAACGCAGTTCGAGAATCTCGTCGCCGGTTTCGTCGATCTCGCCCGTCGGGCACCAGCCGAGATGGCGGTAGAAGCCATGCGAGCGCGAGCGCGGGTCGGCCGAGCACGCAAGGAACAGCCGGTGGTGACCGGCATCCCGGGCCAGGCTGACCACATCCTGCAGCAGACGTCGGCCGATGCCCAGATTCTCGTACTCCGGCAGCAGGGCCAGAACCAGCACCTCGCCGCTTTCGCGGTCGGCAAACCCGTAGCCGGCCATGCGCTCGCCGTCGCAGGCGATGCGTCCGATGAAATCTCCGTTGCAGATGCCTTCGGCCCAGCTCTGCGTCGTGATGCCCAGCTCGGCCAGCTGCGCTGCACTGAAGGCATTCTCGCGGGTACGCCCGCGCAGGTCGATGCAGGCGGCGGCATCGTCGGGGTGGGCATCGCGGTAACGGATGGTCATGGCACCTCCTTGTGACCGGGCGCTGAAGGAACTGCCCGTCTCGTTCAATCGTTGCCGATTGTGAAGTATTCGGCGGTGAAATAGCCGATCTGGTAGAGCAGGGTGGCCGCGGCCAGTCGCAGCTGTGCCCGGCTGGAGTGCAGTTTCCAGCCCAGCAGGACCACCAGCAGCATCAGCAGGGTGTGGACCGGATACGCCGCGCCCAGCAGATGCCATCGGCTTGTGCCCTTGATCGCGGTGTCCACCAGATCCAGCAGCGTCAGCGCGCCGATCACGCCGAATATCCAGCGTCTGCGCTGCATCAGGTAATTGCCGTAGCTGCCGTAGTCGCGCAGGTCATCCGGGAACAACAGGGCGCAGAGCAGGAACCAGGTCGCGCAGTAGCAGATCACGAACAGATAGGTCTCGAACGTCCACCGGTGGACTTCAATCAGGCGGAACTCCCACCACCAGAAGGTGACCAGCGACACCAGCGTCCATGCCACCCAACACAGATGGAGTGCCGAGCAGCCGCGTCGCTGCGGATGCTCGATGATCTGCGCAATCCCTTTCAGCAGGGTCGTGATCGACAGGCCCAGGATGATGCCCATCACTACGCGGATATGCAGGAACAGCGGATCGGTCTGCATCGGCCCATCCTGTCATCGGATTCCGCACAGTAGAGGCATGCCCGCTGTGGAGGGGATGCATACGGTGTCAGCGCCTGCGCCGCACCAGCGTCGAGGATGCCTCCAGCACCGCGCGGGTCAGCAGGGCCATGGTCTGTACATCGCCCTTCCAGTGCTGCCAGTACAGCGGCACGTCCTCCCACGCGCGCTGTCGCACGTAGACCAGGCGGCCGGCATCCAGGTGCCGCTTGACCAGCGGCAGGGGGTTCATGGTCCAGCCCATGCCGCCCAGGTTGGCCTGCACGAAGGCACGGGTGGAAGGAATCCACCACGTCGGCGCGGTACTGGGCAGGTCGTCGCCGGCCATGCGCCGGGCAAAGCGCGACTGCATTTCGTCCTTGCGGTTGAACACCAGTACCGGTGCCTGCGCCAGCGCCTGCGCGGTCACGCCCTTGGCGAAGTGCCGTTCGCGGAACTCCGGCGTGCAGGTGGCCGCGTAACGGATGCTGCCGAGTGCATGGATCTGGCAGCCCTGCACCGGCTCGTCCAGGGTGGTCACCGCGCCGAGCACCGTGCCTTGCCGCAGCAGCTCCACGGTGTGGTCCTGGTCTTCCACGCGCAGGTCCAGCGTGGTGCCGGTACCCAGTGCGAACTGCTGCGCCGCCTGCGGAAACCAGGTTTCCAGGCTGTCGTGGTTCACCGCCACCGGGATGCTGGCCTGGGGCAGATCCTCATCGGCCAGGCCCATCCGGTGCAGGGCGTCATGCTCGAGCAGGGCCGTCTGCTCGGCCAGCTGCACCAGCACCTGGCCTTCGGCGGTGGCAGTGGCGGGTGCGCCACGCTTCACCAGAAGGCGTCCGACACGATCCTCCAGCGCCTTGACCCGCTGCGAGATGGCCGAGGGGGTGACATTCAGCGACTGCGCCGCGCGATCAAAGCTGCCTTCGCGGATCACGGCGGCGAGCGCGCGCAGCTGGGCATGGTCGATGCGCATGGTATTAAGTTCCGCTAATGTTGGTTTAGGAAGTTTAGCTCGTCTTTTCTATGTTGCGGCGCGACAATGGCGCCCGTACCCGGTGCTGTCCGCCTTCGCGAGGCACCGTCCCCCCAGCAAGACAAGGCAGTGAATCCCATGTTTTCGGTCATCTCCGCCGGCACCGGCCTCGGTGCCTGGTTCTCTGGTGCAGCCACCGGCATCGGCCTGTTCGCCGTGGTCGGTGCCCAGAGCGCCTTCATCCTGCGCCAGGGCATCCTGCGCAAGCACATCGTGCCGGTGGTCGCCACCTGCGCGGCCATCGATGCGTTCTTCATCTTCGCCAGCGTGGCCGGCCTGCGCACGTTGACCTCGGCGCTGCCGTGGCTGACTTCGGCCGTGCTGTGGACCGGCGTGGCTTTCCTGGCCTGGTACGCGATGAAGTCGGCGCGCCGCGCCATTGCCGGTGGCGGTGGCATGGGTGAAGCCGACAGCGACGACGGCAGCCGCCGCGCGGTGCTGATGGCGGCGGTCGGCTTTTCGCTGATCAACCCGCACTTCTGGCTGGACATGATGGTCATCGGCTCCATTGCCGAGAACTTCGGCCACGCACGCATGGCCTTCGCGGCCGGCGTGGTTACCGCAAGCTGCCTGTGGCTGACCGCGCAGGGTCTCGGTGCGCGCCTGCTGGCGCCGCTGTTCACCAAGCCCAGCACCTGGCGTGTGCTTGACGGCACCATCGCGGTGATCCTCAGCATCCTGGCCCTCACCCTGGCGGTGCGCGGGGTCCACTGACCCGGCGCACGCCCCCGAACCCACGTCCTGACTCTCTCTCTCCAAGGCAGTGGCAACGACGGCACCGGCAACGGTGCCGTCGTCTTTTCCGGCTCTGGCGGGACAGACGGCGCCTGCCTAGAATCCGTGTACAGGACAAGGTGTCCATCGGAGCAGGGGGAAGGATGCGCAGGACGATGTTGACGGCCGCACTGGTCGTCGTGGGTAGCGTTGCCGCGGGCAGCGCATGGGCGGTGGATCTGACGCAGTTCCTGCGCCAGGAGACCTTCACCGACATCAAGATATCGCCGGGGGGCGAGTATGTCGCTGCCACCGTGCCGATGGAGGACAGCACCGCGATCGCGGTGATGCGGCTGGCCGACAAGCAGCTCGTGGGCAGCTTCCGCCCGCCGCAGAAGAATCACGCCTACGAATTCGACTGGGTCAGCAACGAACGGCTGCTGATCGGCCTGGCCGAGAAGTGGGGCGCGCTGGATAAGCCCAATCCCACCGGCGAGCTCTACGCCATCGATGCCAACGGCAATCGCGGCGAGCTGCTGGTCGGTTACCGCGTCGAAAGCAAGGGCCCGGGTACCCGCATCCAGCCGAAGAAAGTCGAGGCGGTCGCGGCGTTCCTGGCCGATGATCTGCCCGGCGACGAACGCAACGTGCTGGTGACGGTATGGCCGTTCGCGGAGGATCCGTTCACCCGCGTCGAACGCATGGACGTGGTCAGCGGCAGGCGCGTGCGCATGGCCTCCTCGCCGGTGCGGCGCGGTGAGTTCACCACCGATGGCCAGGGCGAAGTCCGTTTCGTCCACGGGTCCGGCAGCGACAATGTCAACAAGCTGTACTACCGCGAGCGATCGGGCGACAGCTGGAAGATGATCAACGATGAGGCGGTGAGCACGCGCATCGAGACCGCGATCGGCTTCTCCGCCGATGGCAGCCTGGCGTACCTGCAGGCCGAGCAGGCGCAGGGGCCGGATGCCATCGTCAGCTGGAATCCGCAGACCGGCGAGCGCGCTGTCGTGCTGCGCGACGAGGTGGTCGATCCGTACCGCATCATCCGCCGGCCCGGCACCCATGTGCCGGTGGGCGCCCTGTTTATGGGCGACACACCACGGACCCGGTTCTTCGACGAGAAGTCGCCGGAGGCGCGCCTGTACCGCAGCCTGGAGGCGGCCTTCGGGGGGGCGGTCTACATCACCTCCAGTACCCGGGATGGCCGCGTGGTGCTGGTGGAGACCTGGTCAGGCACCAATCCCGGCGACTTCTATGTGTACGACACGGAGGCCCGCAAGGCTGATCACCTGATCAGCCGCAGCGACTGGATCGACATCGATCGCAGTGCAACGGTGCGTCCGGTGGCACTCAAGGCGCGCGACGGATTGCCGCTGCACGGCTTCCTCACCGTGCCCTCCGGCAGCGACGGACGCAACCTGCCGATGGTGGTGATGCCGCACGGTGGGCCGTTCCACGTGTTCGACAATGGCCAGTACGACCGCCAGACGCAGATATTGGCCGCTGCCGGCTACGCCGTGCTGCAGGTCAACTTCCGTGGCTCGGGGAACTATGGCCGTGCGCATGCCCAGGCCGGCGCCCAGCAATGGGGAGCCGCGATGCAGGATGACGTCACCGACGCCACCCGCTGGGCGATCGCGCAGGGGATCGCCGATGCCAGACGCATCTGCATCTACGGTGCCAGTTACGGGGCCTACGCCGCGATGATGGGCGCTGCCCGCGAGCAGGGGCTGTACCAGTGCGCGGCCGGCTATGTCGGCGTGTACGACCTGCCGCTGATGTTCGCCCGCGGCGATGTGCAGGAGCGCGACTCGGGCGTGACCTTCCTGCGCGAATGGCTGGGTGATCCGGCCAAGCTGGGCGCGGTTTCGCCGGTGAACCTGGCCACGCAGATCAAGGTGCCGGTGTTCCTCGCGGCCGGTGGCGAAGACAAGCGTGCGCCGATCCAGCACACCGAGCGCATGGAAGCGGCACTGAAGCGTGCCGGGACGCCGGTGGAAAGCCTGTACTACAAGACCGAGGGGCACGGCTTCTACACCCTGGCCCATCGCACCGAGTACTACGACAAGCTGCTCGCATTCCTGTCGCGCAGCCTGGGAGGCAAGACCGCCCAGGCATCGGCGCCGGCAGGGAAGGGCAAGGCGCCGTAAACGCAGAGTGGCGGCGGATCCACGATCCGCCGCCGCGCAGTGCAGTTACCTGACCCCGTGCATCATCCGCTTCAGCAGCGGCGCGGCGATGAAGGCCAGCAGGGCGCAGCCCAGGCCGATCCACATCAGCAGCCAGAACAGGTGCGCATACGCACCGGCCGCCGCCGCCATGTCCAGCGTGCCGCCTTCGGGCACATCGATGGCGGCCAGCTTGCCGAACAGCGCGGCAAGCGTCTCGGAGAAGGCTGTGGCCAGGAACCAGGTGCCCATCATCAGGCTCATCACCCGCGGCACGGCCAGCTGCGTTACGGCCGATAGGCCCACCGGCGACAGGCACATCTCACCACTGGCCAACAGGAAGTAGGCCAGGACCAGCCACCAGACGCTGGCCATCTCGCCGGTGGCGCCGACCTGCTGTGCGGCCAATGCGAGCGGGACGAACGAGAGCGCGCCGATCACCAGGCCCCAGGCGGATTTGACCGGCTTGCCCGGCTCCCAGCCGCGACGGTCCATCCAGGTCCAGAGGGCGGCGAAGGCCGGCGCCAGCAGCACCAGGAACAGTCCGCCCAGATAGGTCAGGGAGCCGGCGGTCTGCGGAATCACCAGGCAGTCGCGCACCAGCAGGACCAGCATCAGCGCGACGATGGCAATGAAGAACCGGCGCGGCGCGGCCGACCCCGGTCGACGCTCGGTCAGGCGCGCGCTGACCACGAAGCCCAGCGGCGCCAGCAGCAACGACAGGATCGACCAGGGCAGCGGCGTGCCGTCAGTGATCACCAGCGAGGGAACGATGTCCTTGGTCAGCAGGCGATCGGTGAACGTCACCCACGAGCCATAGGACTGCTCGTACAGGGTGAAGAACACCAGCGCCAGGAAAATCAGCACCATCAGCGCGATCATCTGCTGGCGCTGCACCGGCGTGCACTGGCTGCCGGTGAACCAGGCGAACCAGACCAGCACGCCTCCCAGCACCACCAGCATCAGCATCAACGCCAGGCTGATTTCGCCGCCCAGAGCGAACGCACCGTTACCGGCGGCCCACATCAGCCACGCCAGTGGCAGCACCGCGAGCACCGCGCACAGATAGATCAGCCATTCACGCGGCAGGCCCAGCACCCGCTGTTTCAGCGCGGCCGGCTGTGGCGGCTCGGCATGCCCGTGCAGGTACTTCTGCCCCCACAGGAACATCGCCAGCCCGGCCAGCATGCCGATGCCCGCCGCGCCGAAGCCATACTTCCAGCCATAGGCCTCGCCGAGGAAGCCGCACACCAGCGACGAGAACAGCGCCCCGAGGTTGATGCCGGCATAGAACAGCGAGAAGCCCGAGTCGCGGCGCGGATCGTCCTTGGCGTACAGCTTGCCGACGATGGTGGAGATGTTCGGCTTGAGGAAGCCCACGCCCATGATGATCAGCGCCAGCGACAGATAGGTCACCGCCAGCGCCGAGGTGTCGCGCACCACTTCACCGTTGACCCGGTATGCCGCGTGGCCTTCGAAGGCCATGCCGAGATGGCCCAGCACCAGCAGGATGCCGCCGAACAGCACTGCACGGCGCATGCCCAGCCAGCGGTCGGCCAGCATGCCGCCGAACACCGGGATGCAGTACACCAGGCCACCGTAGGCGCCAAGCAGGTCCAGTCCGGCCTTGTCGCCGAACAGGTGGTACTTGGTCAGGTACAGCAGCAGCAGCGCCTTCATGCCATAGAAGGAGAAGCGCTCCCACATTTCGGTGAAGAAGCAGACGTAGACGCCCTTGGGGTGGCCAAGGAAGTCGTCGGAAGCGGGAGCGGCAACGGTCATCGACGGCGGGCACTGCGGAAAGGGCGCGATTATAGGCCCGCCGCCGCGCCCGTGGCGGGCAGCATCAGGCCGCGCCCGGCGAGCGGGGTCACAGGTATCGCAGCCAGCCCAGGTCGCGCCGACGCGCCTTGAACCGCGCGAATGCCCGCGTTGGCGGGTACAGCAGCACCGCCAATGCACAGGCCACCAGGATCAGGCCGGCGACCGAATCGAGAGCGTACAGGCTGCCGTGGGTCGGCCCCCAGAACCCGAGCGCCGCCAGATACAGCAGCTTCAGCAGATACAGATGCAGCAGGTAGAAGAACATCGGTGCCGCGCCGATGTCTGCCAGCGGCCTCAACGCGCGTGCCATCGCAGGCCACTCAAACACGCGCAGCCACAGCAGGCCAACGCCCAGGGTCAGCAACAGGAACTGCAGTGATGGCGGATACTTGGTCACGTTGAACACGCTCATCCAGGTGCGCAGCGCGTCCTGCTGGAACTGCCAGGGCGTATCGCCATAGCCGTTGCCGAACCGCAGCAGGGCGAACATGCCCAGCGCTGCCAGCCCAGCCCACACCAGCCAGCGGTGACGCTGCGCTGGCATGCGGTCCGCCGCGAACCAGGGCCCCATCAGATAGCCGAGCGCGATCACCCCGATCCACGGCAGCACCGGATAGGACGTGCGCAGCCGGAGTGCACCGGCCTCGATCCAGTCCCGCTGGTGCAGCACCTTCCACAGCACCGGCAGCACACCGTCGCCTGCCACGCGCACGCCGTCGAGCAGGTTGTGGCCGGCCACCAGCAGTACCGCCAGCGCCAGCAGCGCCGCGCGCGGCAGCCACAGCAGGCCGGCCAGCGCGACCATGCTCAGGCCGATCGCCCAGATCACCTGCAGGTACACGGTGTCCGGAGGCAGCTGGAAGGTCCAGGCGAAATTCACCAGGGTCAGTTCCAGCACCACCAGGAACAGCCCGCGTTTGAGCAGGAACGCGGCCGTGGCCCGGCGCGGATCCGCCTGGCGCTGGCCATACAGCCAGGCCGACAGGCCGGTCAGCAGCACGAACACCGGTGCGCACAGGTGGGCCAGCAGGCGGCACGCGAACAGCGCGGGGGAGACCGTGGATACGTCCATCGGGTCGCTGACCTGGTGCTGCAGGAAAAAGGTCTCGCGCACGTGGTCGAGCAGCATCAACAGCATGACGGTGCCGCGCAGCTGGTCGATGGAGGCCAGCCGGAGAGGGGGGGAAGGGGACACGTGCGAGATTTTTTGGGTACGACAAGATATAACATAACATAATCATGGCAGCCGTCAGGGTTGGCAGACGGCCGCGCTCCAGCCCGTGTGCTTGTCATGGCTGACGGGGATCACCTGGATTGATCCATCGGGTGCGGCTTTCAGGCAGAACCTGGCCCTGTAGCCTCTGATAGGCCCATTCGTGGGGGCGTTGAGGTAGACCTCATACAGCGTTCCAGGAAGCAGTGGCTGCGGAGACCTGAGCAGCGTGGCGGATGCGGGCAGAGCGCCGTAGACGATGCACTGCCCGGACGCGAGCAGCTGTGGGGGAGCCGAGTCATACATGAACGACCAGGTTTTCACCGTGTCGCCCTGATACACCGTCAATGCGTGCAATCTGCGGGGGGACCGCATCCATTCCAGTGCCCGTGACGGCAGGCCAAAGCAGGGGTTTCCCTCTCGATCCTCGATCACGGCGGCGCCGAATCCGCTGTAGGCGGTGGCATCGCCGATGGGCAGCAGCGTGCACAGCACAGCGCCTGCTGCAAAAACGCGGGCGCGCATCGTCGTGATCAACGGGACGTCTGCCATCGGGTCTCCTCCTGACGGAGTGTGTGGGGCCGTGCACGGTGTACGACTGCGGCAGTCGACTCAAGCTGGCGCCGAGCCGGAAATCCGTTGCCTGGCGTGCACCGCCCGCTGGGACGAGGGCGCCCGGGCAGGGGCCACCTGTCCCGATGAAGCGGCGCACTGTGCATCACTTGGCTAAACACGACACATCGGGAGGGGGCGAGCGCCTGCCGCAGCGCGTCGTCGCGCCCAAGCCGGACGACCGGTACGAAGCGCACTGGACTTGCCGCCCCCTGAACGCTAGCGTGGCAGGGATTTTTTGCCAGCAGGGGCTCCCATGAACCACGACGCTGCGCCCAAGCAGCTCACCTTCCGCGCAGTGGCCCTGGCCATCGTGCTGGCGGTGGTGCTGTCCGCGGCCAACGCCTACCTCGGTCTGTTCGCAGGCCTGACCATCGCCACCGCGATTCCCGCCGCAGTCATTTCCATGGGCGTGCTGCGCCTGCTGGGCGGTGGCTCGATCCTCGAGAACAACATCGTGCAGACCGGCGCCTCGGCCGGTTCCTCGATCGCCGCCGGTGTCATCTTCACCATCCCCGCGCTGGTGATCATGGGCTACTGGCCGGACTTCAAGTACTGGTGGGTGCTGGGCATTGCCGGCCTGGGCGGCCTGCTGGGCGTGCTGTTCTCGGTGCCGCTGCGCCGCTCGATGATCGTCGAAGATCCGCTGCCCTTCCCGGAAGGCAAGGCGGCGGCGGAAGTGCTCAAGGCCGGTGAGAACCCGGGTCCGGGCCTGAAGATCCTGGGCCTGTCGGCGGTGATCGGCGCCTTCGTCAAGCTGGCCGCGGAAAGCGGCATGCGCCTGATTCCCGATGCCTGGGCCACCTCGGCCTACGTGGGCAGTTCCAAGGTCACCGCGTTCATCGGCACCAACCTGTCGCCGGCACTGCTGGGCGTGGGCTACATCGTCGGCCTCAACGTCGGCATCGTGGTGGTGTCCGGTTCGATCCTGACCTGGCACATCGCCATCCCGCTCTACCAGGCGTTCTTCATGGACACCGATCCGGCACTGGCCGCGTCGGTGGCCGCTGCGTCCTCCACCGAGGCCGCATTCGCCATCTGGGGCGCGAAGATGCGCTACCTGGGTGTCGGCGCAATGCTGATCGGTGGCATCTGGACCCTGATTTCGCTGCGCAAATCGCTGCTCAACGGCGTCAAGAGCGGTTTTGCCGCCGCCCGCAAGAGCGGCGGACCGGTGCTGGCGCACACCGAGCGCGACCTGCCGATGAAGTGGATGCTGGTCGCTCTGGTGGTCTTCGTGCTGCCGCTGCTGGCCCTGTACCAGGCCATCGTCGGCCAGTGGCACGTGTCGATCCCGATGACCATCATCATGATCGTCGCCGGCTTCCTGTTCGTGTCGGTCTCGGCCTACCTGGCCGGCCTGATCGGTTCGTCCAACAACCCGGTCTCGGGCATCACCATTTCCACCATCCTGTTCGCCTCGGCGGTACTGGTCGTGCTGCTGGGTGCCGATGGCCTCAAGCCGGTCGGTACCGGCGGTGCACCGCTGGGTGCGGTGGCTGCGATCATGATCGGCGCGGTGGTGTGCTGCGCTGCCGCCGTCGGTGGTGACAATCTGCAGGACCTCAAGGCCGGGTACATCGTCGGCGCTACGCCGTGGAAGCAGCAGCTGATGCTGGGCATCGGTGCGTTCTCCTGCGCGCTGATCATGGCCCCGGTGCTGAACCTGCTGGCCACCGCCTATGGCATCGGCGTGAAGACCGAGCTGCACCCGAACGCGCTGGCTGCGCCGCAGGCCAACCTGATGGCGTCGGTGGCCAAGGGCCTGTTCGGTGGCGAGCTGCCGTGGACCTTCATCGGCATCGGTGCCGTGGTCGGCGCCGTCATCATTGCCTTCGACAGCTGGCTGAAGGCGCGCAACGCGCGCTTCCGGGTGCCGGTGCTGGCGGCCGCCATCGGCATCTACCTGCCGCTGGAGCTGATGGTGCCGATCTTCCTCGGCGGCCTGATCGCTTACCTGGTCGAGCGCTTCCACAAGGTGCGTGCCGATGATGAAGAGGGCCGCGACCGCGTGCACAAGCCGGGCGTGCTGTTCGCCGCCGGCCTGATCACCGGCGAGGCGCTGATGGGCATCGCCATCGCCATTCCGATCGTGGTCAGCAGCCGCGCCGACGTGCTGGCCGTGCCGTTCCATCTCCCGGCCGCGCAGTGGATCGGCCTGGCCGTGCTGTTCCTGGTGGGCTGGCTGATCTACCGCACCGGCAAGTACGCCAAGGCGTAAGGGATGGGTCGGATCCCTCCCGGAAGGGAAGGGCTCTGACCCCACGCCGGCGGCGCCCGGGGCAGAGCCGATTCCTGCGGAATCGGATCCGACCCCGGGTCCACCCACAAACCGCGCTACGGCGCGGTTTGCTGTTTCTGGCGGCTGCCCGATCACGGCCATGACCGATGGCCTTGGCAGCCCCGGGCTGCGGGGCCTACCATCGCTTTTTTGCCGTCCTGCGGAGATCCCGATGAAACTGCGTCATGCCCTGCTGCCACTGAGCCTGCTGGCCGCTCTGCCCAGCGTTGCCGCTGCCCGTGGCCTGGAGATCCGCGACATGGTGGCCATGGATCGCGTTTCCGCGCCGGTGCTGAGCGCCGATGGCGGCACCGTGGTGTTCGCCAAGCGCAGCACCGACGCCAACCTCAAGGCCAGCACCGCCCTGTACGCACGCAACCTGCGCACGCGTGACGCGGCACCGCCGAAGCAGATCACCCCGGCCGGCTGGAACGTCAATTCCGCCTCGCTGTCGGCGGACGGCCAGACGGTGTACTTCCTCAGTGCCAAGAACGGCAGCCAGCAGCTGTACGCGCAGGCGATCAACGGCGGCGCCCCGCGCCAGCTGACCGATTTCCCGGTGGATGTGGACAGCTACCACGTCTCGCCGCAGGACGACCGCGTGCTGTTCAGCGCCGGCGTGTTCCAGGCCTGCGCGTCGGACCTGGCCTGCACCGAGAAGAAGCTGAAAGAGAAGAAGGACGCCAAGGCCAGTGGCCAGGTCTGGGATTCGATGTTCGTGCGCCATTGGGATACCTGGAACGACGGCCGTCGCAACACCCTGTTCGTCGCGCCGCTGCCGGGCGCCCAGGCCGGCCCGGTCAAGGGGGCTTCCGCGCTGAGCGCCACCCTTGATGGCGATGCGCCGTCCAAGCCATTCGGTGGCAATGATGACTTCGTGTGGTCGCCGGACGGCAGCAGCGTGGTCGCCAGCATCCGCGTGGCGGGCCGCGAGGAACCGTGGTCGACCAACTTCGACCTCTATCGCTTCGATGCTGCCGGTCGTCAGGCACCGGTGAACCTGACCGCCTCCAACCCGGCATGGGATGCGGGCCCGGTGTTCAGTGCCGATGGCAAGACGCTGTTCTACCGTGCGATGAAGCGCCCCGGCTTTGAAGCTGATCGCTTCGGCCTGATGGCGATGGATCTGGCCAGCGGCAAGAGCCGTGAAATCGCCCCGCAGTGGGATCGCTCGGCGGGTGGCATCGTGCTGTCCGCCGATGGCGCCAGCATCTATACCACCGCCGATGATCTGGGCGAGCACCCGCTGTTCCAGATCGATGTCGCCACCGGCAAGGCCACCCGTCTGATCGGCGATGGCAGCGTGACCGCCGTCGATGTGGCCGGCACCAGCGTGGCGATCACCCGCAACAGCCTGAAGAGCAACGACCAGGTACTGGTCGGCCTGCTGCCAGCCGCCGGCCAGCCGATGGGCGAGCTGCGTGCGCTGACACCGTCTGCCGGCGACGTGCTGAAGGACGTCAGTTTCGGCGATTTCGAGCAGTTCTCGTTCAAGGGCTGGAACAACGACACCGTGCACGGCTATGTGGTCAAGCCGCACAACTACCAGGAAGGCAAGTCCTACCCGGTCGCGTTCCTGATCCATGGCGGTCCGCAGGGCAGTTTCGGCAACGGCTGGAGCTACCGCTGGAATCCGCAGACCTATGCGGGCCAGGGCTACGCGGTGGTGATGATCGATTTCCACGGCTCCACCGGCTACGGTCAGGCATTCACCGATGCGATCAGCCAGCACTGGGGTGATCGTCCGCTGGAAGACCTGCAGAAGGGCTGGGACGCGGCACTGAAGAAGTATTCGTTCCTCAACGGTGACAAGGCCTGTGCTCTGGGCGCCAGCTATGGCGGCTTCATGGTCAACTGGATCGCCGGCAACTGGAACGGCCCGTTCAAGTGCCTGGTCAACCACGATGGCGTGTTCGACCAGCGCATGATGGGCTACGCCACCGAGGAGCTGTGGTTCACCGAGTGGGAGCAGGGCGGCACGCCGTACCAGAAGGCGGCGAACTACGAGAAGTTCAACCCGGTCAACCACGTGGCGGACTGGAAGAAGCCGATCCTGATCATCCATGGCCAGCAGGACTTCCGTATTCCGGTCGAGCAGGGCCTGGCGGCATTCACGGCGGCGCAGCGGCAGGGGATCGAGTCGAAGTTCCTGTACTTCCCGGACGAGAACCACTGGGTGCTCAAGCCGCACAACAGCATCCTGTGGCATGACACGGTCAACGGCTGGCTGAAGCAGCATATCGGCGAATAAGCCGGTCCGGCGCCGCCCCCCAGGGCGGCGCTCTGCTTTTTGTAGAGCCGAGCCATGCTCGGCTGCTCTGTGCCTCCTTTCCCGCCAACAGCAGCCGAGCATGGCTCGGCTCTACCCGAGCGCCCGCATGACTTCGAACGCCCTGATCCAGAACGACATCGTGGTCTTCGGCCTGATCGCCGCCACTTTGGGGGCCGTGTTCTGGACCGCCTCGCGGGAGCAGGGGCCGTGGAAGCGCTTCTACACCTTCGTGCCGGCGTTGCTGCTGTGTTATCTCATTCCTGGCATCTACAACACCGTCGGCCTGATCGACGGGCAGAACACCGCGCTGTACAACCCGGTCGCGCGTGACATCCTGCTGCCGGCGGCGCTGGTGCTGCTGACCCTGGCCGTGGACATCAAGGGCATCCTGCGGCTGGGACCGAAGCTGGTACTGATGTACCTGGGTGCCTCCGCCAGCATCATGCTCGGTGCCGTGGTCGCCTTCCTGCTGATGCGCGCGCTGCACCCGGAAACCGTTGCCGGCGACACCTGGGCCGGCATGGCCGCACTGGCCGGCAGCTGGATCGGCGGTGGCGCCAACATGCTGGCGATGCGCGAAGTATTCGACGTCAACGCCACCACCTTCGGCCAGTTCGCCGTGGTCGACGTGGGTGTCGGCTACGTCTGGATGGCGGTACTGATCTTCCTCGCCGGGCGCGCCGCGAAGATCGACGCACGCAGCGGTGCCGATACCTCGGCCATCGACGAACTGAAGGAACGCATCGCGCGCTTCCAGGCCGAACACGAGCGCATTCCCAGCCTGACTGATCTGATGCTGATCGTCGCCGTTGCGTTCGGTGGCGTCGGTCTGGCGCATGCAATCGGCGCGCCGCTGGCGGCCTGGTTCAAGGCCCATGTCGGCTGGGCATCGCAGTTCAGCCTGGATGCTCCCTTCGTCTGGGTGGTGGTGCTGTCGACCACGCTGGGCCTGGGCCTGAGTTTCACCCGCGCGCGCACGCTGGAGGGAGCGGGAGCGTCACGTCTGGGGTCGCTGCTGCTGTACTTCCTGATCGCCTGCATCGGCATGCAGATGGATCTGCTGGCATTGCTGGACCGTCCGTGGCTGTTCCTGCTCGGCCTGATCTGGATCGCCGTGCACATCGTGCTGCTGTGGTGCCTGGGCCGGTTGCTGAAGGTGCCGTTCTTCTATTTCGCCATCGGCTCGCAGTCGAACATCGGCGGTCCGGCCTCGGCGCCCGTGGTGGCCGCCGCCTTCCATCCTGCATTGGCACCGGTAGGCGTGCTGCTGGGAACGATGGGCTACGCCACCGGAACCTACCTGGCGTACATCGTCGGCATCACCCTGCGTGCGCTGGCAGGGCAGGGGTGAGGGGGTCAGATCCCTTTTGCTGCGCAAAAGGGATCTGACCCCGTTTCGCGGCGCGTCACGCTACCGGCAATCCACGTTCGATCAGCCAGACTCTCGCGTCTTCGGCGTCCTGCTCGAACCGCGCCGAGTGAAAAGAGGGGCGCCGCAGAGTTCGGCGCGTCGCCACGCGCCCGTGGCCAACCGCGCCCGCGGCCTTACGCCACTGGCAACCCGCGTTCGATCAACCACGCCTTCGCGTCTTCGGCGTCCTGCTCAAACCACGCCTGGGTCGATCCCAACCGGTACGTATACCCCCATGCATCCATGTCGGCCATCAGCCGTGCGCTGCCGACGCCGGGCAGCTGCGCGGCCAGCACGATCTGCAGGTAGCACGTGGCATCTTCCTCGGCGACCGAATCAGTGGCATCGGTATGCACCTGCGCGCGCCGCTCCGGCGGCAGCACGATCAGATGGCAGGCCTCGTGCAGCATCGAATGCACGGGCGTGTCGTCGCGCACATACACGTTGCTGGCGATGATGCCTGCTTCAGGTTCGCCCCAGTAGCTGCCGGGAATCGGCTCGCCGGCGGCGACGTGGTGCAGCTCCAGCCCATGCGCGGCAAGCAGGCGCTGTGCATCGGCGAAGGCGATATCGCCCACGCAGGTGATGTCCACGGCGGTTGTCGTGTCAGTCATGCGGAATCGTGCAGCCCCGCCCATGCAGGCACGGGCGGGGCAGGGGGTCAGGGCTTTTCCGGGCCTTCCGGCAGCGCCACGGAGATGTCCAGCACGTCGTGCTGGCCATCCTTGACCAGGTCGACCTTCACCGCGTCGACGTCGATGTTGACGTACTTCTTGATCACTTCCAGCAGCTCGCGCTGCAGCAGCGGCAGGTAGTCCGGACCACCGCGATGGCTGCGCTCCTGCGCGATGATGATCTGCAGGCGGTTCTTGGCGGTTTCGGCGGTGGTCTTCTTCGCTTTGAGGAAATCAAACAGGCCCATGCTTACCCTCCGAACAGCTTGCTGAAGAAGCCCTTCTTCTCCACGGTGGTGAAGCGCATCGGCCGCTCCTCGCCCAGGATGCGGCTCACCGCATCGTCATACGCCTGGCCAGCGATCGATTCGCCATCGAGGATCACCGGCTCGCCCTTGTTGGAGGCGTTCAGCACGTCACCCGATTCGGGGATCACGCCGATCGCCTTCAGGCCCAGCACTTCCTCCACGTCGACGATGCTCAGCATCTCGCCGGTTTCCACGCGCGACGGGCTGTAGCGGGTCAGCAGCAGGAAGGCCGGCACGTCCTGGCCGGATTCGGCCTTGTGTGTCTTCGAGTCCAGCAGGCCGATGATGCGGTCGGAGTCGCGCACCGAGGACACTTCCGGGTTCACCACCACCACCGCGCGGTCGGCGAAGTACATCGCCAGGAAGGCACCCTTCTCGATACCGGCCGGGGAGTCGCAGATCACGAAGTCGAAACCGTCGGCGGCCAGGTCCTTCAGCACCTTGCCCACGCCCTCCTGGGTCAGCGCGTCCTTGTCGCGGGTCTGCGAGGCAGCCAGCACGTACAGGTTGTCGAAGCGCTTGTCCTTGATCAGGGCCTGCTTGAGGGTAGCCTCGCCGTGCACGACGTTGACGAAGTCGTACACCACGCGGCGTTCGCAGCCCATGATCAGGTCGAGGTTGCGCAGGCCGACGTCGAAGTCGATCACCGCCACCTTCTTGCCGCGCCGTGCCAGGCCGCAGGCCAGGCTCGCGCTGGTAGTGGTCTTGCCGACGCCGCCCTTGCCGGAGGTGACTACGATGATTTCAGCCAAAGGACTTCTCCTGGTTCTGCATGATGTTGGGGCTGCGTCAGTCCAGCGCAGCGATCTTGACCTGGTCCTGTTCCAGCCACACCTGCACGGCCTTGCCGCGCAGGTTGTCCGGGACATCGTCCAGTACCTTGTAGTGGCCGGCAATGGCCACCAGTTCCGCATGGAAATCACGGCAGAAGATGCGTGCCGCGGTGTTGCCCTGGGCACCCGCCAGCGCGCGGCCGCGCAGGGTGCCGTAGATATGGATGCTGCCGTCGGCGATGACCTCGGCACCGGCGCCGACGGTCGCCATGACCGTCAGGTCGCAGTTCTCCGCGTACAGCTGCTGGCCGGAACGTACATTGCCGAGCTGCATGCGGCCCGGTTGCGGTGCCGAGCCCTCGGCCACCCTGGCCACCGGAGCGGCCGGGGCCGGCTTCGGTTCAGCGCGGGCGGCGCGGCGCGGCTCCGGCGCAGGCGCAGGCGGCGGGGCCGGCTCGGTCTCGACACGCTCGTATTGGGCGCGGAACTTGGCCAGCAGCGGCAGGCCGAGCTGCTGCGAGAGCTGGTCGACCGCACTGGTGCCATAGGCCAGCGCCACCGGCAGCACGCCGGCGCTGCGCAGGCCATCGACCAGCGCCTGGGCGGTGGCCACGTCCGGTACCTGGCTGAGGCCGCCGAAGTCCAGGATCACCGCGGCACGGCCGAACAGTTTCGGGGCGCGGGTCACCCGTTCGCGCATTTCCTGCACGAGTCGTTCGACATCGAGGGTCCGCACTCGCAGGTTGGCGATGCCGACCTGGCCGATCTTCAGTTCACCTGCCTGTTCGTAATCGAAATTCACCGCCACGCTCAGGTCCCCGTCGGCCGCTGTGCCTGCGCCGGCAGCTGCCGGTCGCGTGTCCATGCCACATCCGGCAGCTTGCCGCCGTAGGTCTCCTGTACCCACGGGTAGCTGCACAGTTCCTTGGCCAGCATGCTGGCGCGCACATCGACCTGCGGCATGGTGTTCTGGCCCAGCTCGCGGAAGCCGAAGCTGCCGTGGAACAGCAGGGCGGCATCGGCACCATGGTCGAGGAAGACTTCGCAGGTCATCTGCGGGTAGCGCAGCTCGGCGAAGCTCTGCGCATCGGCGTAGAACGCCCGGCCGACGCCACCACCGCGGCGGCGGCTGGCGACCACGATGCGGTCGATATAGAAGAACGGGGTGTCCAGCTGCTGCTTGAACCAGGCGAAGTTGCTGCTGTCGTGCTGGCTGTCGCTGCCGAAGCCGATCAGGAACCCGGCCAGGTTGCCGTCGCGCTCGGCGACGCGGAAGTACTCAGCGGTTTCATAGAACAGGCGCAGGCGTGCGGCATCCAGCGGAAGGATGGCCAGGCCAGCGTTGTTGTTCAAAGCCAGGACGGAATCGAGCTCGTGCTCGCGCACGTCGCGGATGACAATCGACATTGTGACTCCGTGGGGTAACGCGGTTGGTCCTGCAACGGACCCTGCGCACGATTATTGCATGGGTGGCTGGCGGGGGCACGCCCGTCGCCATGACTTCTGCCCGGGGGCAGGAGCGCTGGTTCAGCCTAAGATGCCTCCATGTTGGGATATCTCAGCCAAATCCGAGTCCTGCGCCTGGCCGGCCTGTTCACCTGGGTCATGGTCGGCCTGCCCGTGGTGTATTCCCAGTACGAGTCGATGCTGCGGCACGGCGGCAGCGGTATCGACAGCTGGTCCCTGTGGCTGTTTGCCGCCTACCTGTTCTTCGGCGCCGGCTACTTCTGGCTGACCCGTGGCCTGCGCGACAGCAGCCAGGCCGCCTGGTACGACCGGGTGGTGCTGGTGGTACTGACCGGCTCGGCCCTGGGCGTCAGCTACCTGAGCGGTTCGGGCCTGGGCAGCATCCTGATGATGGTGGCCGCCGGGGTGATCCCGTGGATGCTGCCCGTGCGCAGTGGCGTGATCTGGTTGCTGCTCAGCCAGCTGGCGGTGCTGCCGGTCTACTATCTGATTCTCGACATGCCGTTGTTCGAGGCACTCATGCAGTCGCTGCTGTATGGCGGCTTCTCCATGTTCATGTTCGTGACCAGCCTGGTCGCACGGCAGCAGACCGACGCCCGCGACGAGCAGCGCCGGCTGAATGCGGAGCTGAGGGCAACCCGCGCCCTGCTGGCCGAGAGCGCACGGGTCAACGAGCGCACCCGCATCTCGCGCGAGCTGCATGACCTGCTGGGGCATCAGTTGACCGCGCTGACCCTGAACCTGGAAGTGGCCGGCCATCTCGCCGAAGGCAAGGCGCTGGACCACGTGAAACGGTCGCACACGCTGGCCAAGCTGCTGCTGGGCAATGTGCGCGAAGTGGTCAGCCAACTGCGCGAGACCAGCGCCATCGACCTGGCTGCCGCGCTGCGTCCGCTGACCGAGAATGTGCCCTCGCTGGACATCCAGCTGGACATCGAGGACCCCCTGAACGTGGAGGATCCGCAGCGGGCCCACGTGCTGCTGCGCTGCACCCAGGAGATCATCACCAATACGGTGCGCCACTCCGGGGCCCGCCATCTGTGGATCCGGGTGTACCGTGAGGCGCCGGACCGGGTGGTGGTCGAGGCGCGCGACGACGGTGTCGGCGCGGAAATGGTCAATGTGGGCAATGGCTTGCGCGGGATGCGCGAGCGCCTGCAACAATGCGGTGGCCAGCTGCAGGTGGAAACCCGCCCCGGCGAAGGCTTCTGCCTGCGTGCGACGGTGCCGGCAACCGTGCTGGTGGCCGCCCTTACCAAGGTTCCTGAAGGAGTGCGTTGATGATTCGCGTCTGCCTGGTCGACGACCAAACCCTGGTGCGGCAGGGAATCCGCTCGCTGCTGGCGCTGGACGACGGCATCGAGGTGGTGGCCGAGGCCGGCGACGGCCGGCAGGCGGTCGAACTGGTGCCCCAGGTCCGTCCGGATGTGGTCCTGATGGACATGCGCATGCCGGTGATGTCCGGGCTGGAGGCGCTGCAGGTCCTGTCGCGGCTGGAACAGCTGCCGCCGACCATCATCCTGACCACCTTCGACGACGACCAGCTGGTGCTGGCGGGCCTCAAGGCCGGCGCCAAGGGGTATCTGCTCAAGGACGTGACCCTGGACCAGCTGGTGGGCGCCATCCGCACCGTGGCTGACGGCGGATCGCTGGTGCAGCCGGCGGTGACCCAGCGGCTGCTGTCCGGGCTGGAACACATGCGCAATGATTTTGTCAGCCTGGACCGGCCGGACCCGCTGACCGACCGCGAGACGGAGATCCTGCGGCTGATGGCCAGCGGCTTCTCCAACAAGGAGATCGCCAATTCGCTGGGCGTGGCCGAGGGCACCATCAAGAACCATGTGTCCAACATCCTGTCCAAGCTGGGCGTGCGCGACCGTACGCGGGCCGTCCTGAAGGCGTTCGAACTGCAGCTGGTCTGACGAAAAGCCTTTTGCGGCAAAGGTTTGGCCGGCATTCCCGGGCCCCGGGGCGGGTTGCCCCCTACATGCGGGGCGGCCGGATGCGCTACCCTGCCAATCCTTTGTCCATACAAATACGCAGCCGGCAGGGAAACCGGTGCGCCAATCGCGATAAACAATGCCCGCGAAGCCTGCTAGGATTGGCGCTTCGCTTCAATCAACCCGGCCGTGGGATCGGCCCCGGAGACTCCTGAATGACCCGTATTATCGAGTTCCTGATCGCCTTGGGGATCGTGGCTGGCCTGTTCGTCATCATTGGCGTATGTCTGCCGGGCGAGCGCCACATCACCGAAAGCATCGAGACCAACCGCAAGATGACGATCGTGTACGACACGGTCAGCAGCCTGCGCCGCTTCAAGGACTGGAACCCGCTGGTACTGCGCGATCCCGCCGTTGAACTGAAGCTGTCCGGCCCGGCCTCCGGCGTCGGTGCCACCCTCGACTTCTCCTCCAAGGACCTGGGCAACGGTTCCTGGAAGGTGACCGAGGCCGAAGAGAACAAGCGTGTTGTGATCGCCATCGAAGACCCGACCAAGGGTCACGACAAGGTCACCACCTTCAATCTGGAGCCGACCGGCAAGGGCGGTCGCAACGTCAAGATCACCCAGGACTACTCGGTGAAGTACGGCTTCGACCTGTTCGGTCGCTACGCCGGCCTGTATGTCAGCCGCCAGATCGGCGACGACATCAAGCTGGGCCTGTCGCGCATGGCGAACATGCTGGCCACCGTGCCGAACGTCGACTACCGCACCCCGGAAGCGCCGCTGACCGATCTGGGTATCGTGCAGGTGCCGGCCGAAGACCTGCTGGTCGTCAACGCCGGCAACGTCGACCGCGGCCAGGACACCATCACCAAGTCCATCAAGGACAACCAGGAGTGGATCAAGCGCGTGATGGAGGCCAATGGCCTTGAAGCCGCCGGTCCGTTCCGCATCATCACCACCGATTTCGGTGCCGAGAAGTACGCCTTCGACATCGCACAGCCGGTGAAGAAGAAGGGTACCGAAGGTGCCACCGGTGAGGAGCTGACCGTCAAGATCGACGGTGGTGCCCCGGTCAAGTACGTGCATGTCGCCCCGCACCGTTCGGCGCATGCGGCCTACACCGGTCACATGGCCGGCCTGGACGTGGCCCGCAACGGCCTGCGTGCGTGGGCAGTGACCTCGGGCAACGAAGTCATCGACCGTCCGTACGAATCGTGGAAGGACGGCGTGGACAAGTCGTTCACCCAGGAAGGCACCTACGACATCTACTGGGCCGTCAAGTAAGCGCTGGCTGACCCATGTAGTGTTGGACACGAAAACGCGCCGCTTCCTGCGGCGCGTTTTTTTTCATCCCGCGTCCGCCGCCGGGCGGGCGCCGCGCAAGGAGCAGTCATGTTCAATCTGGAACGACGTGCGCGTAAGCCCTCGCTGCTGGCCTGCATCGGTGCGCTGTTGGCGGCCGCTTCGATCGGCCTGTCGGCCTATGCCTCGCATGGCGTGTCCGATCCGCAGGCGCAGCAGCATCTGAACATGGCGGCGCTGTATGCGTTCGCCCATGGTGCCGTGCTGGTTGCAGTGGGACGGCGCGCGCAGGGCGTGATCGCACATCTGGCGCTGTACGTGCTGCTGCTGGGCGTCGGGCTGTTCTCCGGCAGCCTGGTGGGCAGCGCGCTCTGGCAGTGGCCTACCCGGCTGGCGCCTGTGGGCGGCACCAGCCTGATGATGGGATGGGTGCTGCTGGCGATCGACGCCCTGCGGCGGTGAGGGCAGTGCGGGGAGGGGCTCAGCCGTTGGCCGGTCTCCAGCACCAGTGCCAGGGCTCGTAGACGATCCCGTGCGGGTTGCCGCGCGGGTAGCTCAGGTGGAATCCATGCCCGCGGGCGTGCGCCTGCAGCCACGCGAACGCATCGGTACGCTCGAACGATTCCTCTGCAGGTGCATCGCCCGGGGTGCCGATATCCAGTGCGTGCCCGCTGTGGTGTTCGCTGAAGCCCGGCGCGGCGTTGACCTTCAGGATCTCCGCCACGCTCAGGCCGCGGCCGCGCTTCCGCTCGAAGATTCCCAACTGGTACGCATGGCTGCGGAAGCCGGAAATGGCATCCAGGGCAACGCCATCGCGGGCCGCGTGCAGGCGCATCCGCCGCCACCCCTGCGCCGCGTCGCGGCGTAACCACAGGGGCCGCGAAAAGCGATCGCGGCCGGCGAAATGCAGCAGGCACGGCTCGGCTTCCAGCGGCAGCCCGGTGTCATCCGCGTAACCCTGCGCATCCAGGCCAAGGTGCTGCAGGCGTTGCTGCAAGCGCGCCAGGGGCAGCCATCGCTGCTCCAGTGCCGCAGCGAAAGGGCGTGACGCGCGGGCATCCAGCAGTGCCAGCGCCTCCTCCACGCCAGGCTCGTGCGGCAGGCGCGGCACCAGCGAATGAACGCCCTGCGTCAGCACGGCGGCCAGATAGCGGCCATCGCGCTTGCGCCGCAGCACCCAGCGGGCCCGCGCCAGCAGGCGTGCATCGAGGTTGCTGCGCGCGCGCAGCAGATCGGCCGGCCACAGTTCGATGGCCTCGGTGTTCAGCAGCAGCAGCGGTCGGCGATGCATGTCCGCAGCTTACTGCCGTGGCGCGGCTGCGGCCACCTTGCGCAGGGCGTCAAGCAATGCCTGTGGGCGTTCCATGCTCAGCAGCAGGGTGCTGCCGCCGCGCACCGGGATCGCCAGCGTGCGGTGACGGTCGGTGACCAGGGCGAAGCCCTTGCCGCCGCCGTGCAGCCGCATATGCCCGGAATAGAAGCCGGGCATCGAGTAGCCGTTGGTCTTGAAGCGGATGCCATAGCGGCGGTCCTGCGCCAGGTCCACCACCTCGGCCTGGTCCAGCAGCATGTCGCGCACCGGTGTACGCCGCCGGTACAGCGTCGAGCGCACATCCAGCACGCCACCCACCAGCTCCACGCGGCGGCGGAAGAACGAAGTGCCCAGGCCCAGGCCGATCAGCACCAGCACGGCGATGCTCCATGCCGCGCTGCCGTTCATCAGGAAGAACGGCGGCGACAGGGTGACTTCCATCCATGGTGCAGGCGCACGCGTGCGGCTGAACTGCACGTACACGCTGATGACCAGCACGGCCAGCACCGGCAACAGCACCCACAGCACGCGCAGGGGTGAACTGCCAGCCAGCTCGAACGGACGGGCTTCATTGGGGCTCATCGTTGTGCCTCCACCCATCGGGCGATGTCATCGATCAACCCCGCATCGACATGGCCGGGCCGGGTGTACTCCTTCAACGAACTCGGGCCGCTGCCAGCGATGCCGATGTGGTTCAGCGCCGGATAGGTCCGCCACTGCACATCGTCGCGCCGGGCGAGGGCCTTCTGCCAGAGTGCCCAGTCGGCATCGGGAACCTGGAAATCGCGCCCTCCATGCAGCATCAGCAGCGGTGCGCGCAGCCGCTGTGCATCGGCGCGGGCATCTACGGCTTCGATGCTCTTCCAGAAGGACTGCGGAACGCCGAGTGGCAGTTCGCTGGCGGGTACCGGCGTGCTGCCACGTGCTGCGGCGATCTGGCTGTCCAGTTTGTCCAGCAGCGCCTGACCGGCCGCGCTGATGTCGCCGTCCAGGCTCAGCAGGTAGCGGTTCTGTTCCGGCAGCAGGTCCAGCAGCGTGCGCGCGGGAGCGGCCCACAGGATGGCGCCACGCGCCTGTGGCCAGCGGCTGGCGATGCGTGGCGCAAGCATGCCGCCCTGGCTGTGGCCGAGCACGAACACGCGGCGGCCGTCGATGCGCGGGTCGCTGGCGACGGCCTCCAGTGCCGCCACCGCATCGTCGGTGGATTCGTCATCGACAGTGAAGGTGCCGCTCTGGAAATCCTGGGGCCGGGCGAGAGTGCGCTTGTCGTAGCGCAGTACCGCGATTCCGTGCGCGGCGAGGCCACGGGCGATATCGAGGAAGGGACGGTTGCCGCCGATGGTTTCGTCACGGTCCTGCGGGCCCGAGCCGTGCACCAGCACCACTGCCGGGAACGGGCCTTTGCCCTTGGGCAGCGCCAGCGTGCCGGGCAGCGCACCGCGTGTCTGCGGCACACTGAAATCAACTTCGCTGTAGGTCGCATCGGCCGGCGGCGGCGGTGCCTTGGCCGCGGGGGCGGGGCGCAGCAGCAGGCCGGCGACCTTGTCCTGTGCATCCACGGCCACCTGCGCGATCACCGCGCCACCGGTGAACTGCAGCGGCACTTCCACCAGGTGCAGGCCCTGCTGCTCGCTGCTGCGGGCCTGGCCCCGCTGCTGCAGTTCGCCCAGGGACCGCCACACGCTGTCGAGCTTCTCGGCGGGAACGGCACGGGCCATCTGCGGGGTCAGCATCGCCTCTGCATCGGCGATGCGGCCGGCCTGCAGGTGGTCCAGCAAGCGGGCGGCAACCTGCTGCGGTTCGGCGGCGAATGCGCCACCGCTCAGCAGCGCCAGTGACAGGGCGAACAGCGAACGGCGGGTCTTCATGGTCAGAGCTCCTTCTTGAAGACCAGCACCGCTGCGCTCATCGGCGCGGGGATCACGATGTTGACCAGCTCCCAGCCAAGCTGGCCCTGCTTGTTCAACGCCTCCTGCACGGCTTCGGTCTTCATGCTGCCCATCAGCGTCGAGGGCACTTCCAGGGTCTGGTACGTCCAGCGCTTGCTCATTCCTTCTCCTCCTGAGGTGGCTTGGGATGCGGCAGCCTGCCGGCCTTGCGCAGCGCGTCGCGCAGCAGGTACTCGATCTGCGCGTTGAGGCTGCGCAGTTCGTCGTCGGCCCAGCGCTGCGCCGCGGCCAGGACGTCGGCGTTGATGCGCAGTGGATAGGCTTTCTTCTCGCTCATGGATGCTCCTGGCGGGGCGGTGGGGCGCCCCGTTGCGAGGGTGATTCAGTACAGCGAACCGGCGTTGACGATCGGCTGCGTGCCCCGGTCCGAACACAGCACGGTCAACAGGTTGCTGACCATGTGCGCCTTGCGTTCCTCGTCCAGCTGCACCACGCCGTTCTTCTGCAGTTCGCCCAGGGCCATCTCGACCATGCCGACCGCACCGGCAACGATGCGCGTGCGTGCCGCGATCACCGCGTTGGCCTGCTGGCGCTGCAGCATGGCCTGGGCGATTTCGGCAGCATAGGCCAGGTGGCTGATGCGTGCGTCGATCACCTGCACGCCGGCGTCGGCCAGGCGCTCGGCCAACTCGTTCTTCAGGTGCTGGGAGATCTCGCTGGCGTGGCTGCGCAGCGCCAGCTGGCCCTCTTCATGCTGGTCGTAGGGATAGCTGGTGGCCATCGCGCGCAGCGCCGATTCGGACTGGATGTGCACGAAGCTCTCGTAGTCGTCCACGTTGTAGACCGCTTCGGAGGCATCGACCACCTGCCAGACGATCACTGCGGCGATCTCGATCGGGCTGCCATCGAGCTCGTTGACCTTCAGCTTGCCGCTTTCGAAATTGCGCACGCGCTGGCTGACGTGGCGCTTGCTGTAGAAGGGGTTGTTCCAGCGCAGGCCATTGTCTTTCACGGTGCCGACGTACTTGCCGAACAGGCTCACCACCGCGGCCTGGTTCGGCTGCACGGTGTACAGGCCCGCCAGCGCGAACAGCGCCACCACCGCGACCAGCGCGCCAACCAGCATCATCAGCAGGTTGGGGGAGCCGGTCGACGCCTTGGCGGCGATGCCCAGCACGAACAGCACACCGCCGAAGACGGCGACGAGCAATGCGCCCGCCAGAGTGCCCAGGCCGTTGAGGGAGGACAGCGACTTCTCTTTCATGGCAGTACGTCCTTGAGGGTTCGAGGCGACGATATCAAATTGATATCAGATGGCGACTACCGTTCGTCGGGAACCGCCGCTGGACCGGCTAGAATGCCCACCCGCCTTCACATCACTGCCGGACCCTTCCATGGCCAAGCTCGGAACCCCCCTCTCGCCCTCCGCCACCCGTGTGCTGCTGCTGGGCTCGGGCGAACTCGGCAAGGAAGTGGCCATCGAGCTGCAGCGGCTGGGCGTGGAGGTGATCGCCGCCGACCGCTACGCCGATGCGCCCGCCATGCAGGTCGCGCATCGTTCGCACGTGATCGACATGCTGGATGCGATGGCGCTGCGTGCGCTGATCGCCCAGGAACAGCCTCATCTGGTGGTGCCGGAGATCGAGGCGATCCACACCGAGACGCTGGTACAGCTGGAACAGGAGCAGGGCCTGCGGGTGATCCCCACCGCGCGTGCCGCACGCCTGACCATGGACCGTGAGGGCATCCGCCGCCTGGCCGCCGAGACGCTGGGCCTGCCAACCTCGCCCTACCGCTTTGTCGATACCGAGGCGGAGTACCGCGCCGCCGTGGCCGCCATCGGCCTGCCGTGCGTGGTCAAGCCGGTGATGTCCTCCTCGGGCAAGGGACAGAGCACGCTGCGCAGCGAAGCGGACATCGCGCCGGCCTGGGAGTATGCGCAGACCGGCGGCCGCGCGGGCGCCGGCCGCTGCATCGTCGAGGGATTCATCGATTTCGACTACGAGATCACTCTGCTGACCGTGCGCCACGCGGCAGGCACCTCGTTCTGCGCGCCGATCGGTCATCTGCAGAAGGACGGCGATTACCGCGAGAGCTGGCAGCCGCAGCCGATGTCGGACAAGGCGCTGGCGCGCGCGGAGGAGATCTCGCGTGCGATCACCGATGACCTGGGTGGCTGGGGCCTGTTCGGCGTGGAGCTGTTCGTGAAGGGCGATGAAGTGTGGTTCAGCGAAGTGTCGCCGCGCCCGCACGACACCGGCCTGGTGACGCTGGTATCGCAGGAGCTGAGCGAGTTCGCGCTGCACGCACGCGCCATCCTGGGCCTGCCGGTTCCGGTGATCCGCCAGAGTGGTCCGTCGGCATCCTGTGCATTGCTGGCGCAGGGCGAAGGCGTGCCGTACTTCAACAACGTCGCGGCCGCACTGCAGGTGCCGGATACGGCCGTGCGCCTGTTCGGCAAGCCGAGCGTGCACGGTCAGCGCCGTGTCGGCGTCACCCTGGCGCGCGCCGACACCGTCGACGAGGCGCGCTCGATCGCCCGTGATGCCGCCGACGCCATCGGCGTCGAACTGCGCCCGTAAGCCGGTAGCGCCGGGCCGCGCCCGGCGGCTATCTTCAAGGCAGAGCAGCGCGCCTGGCGCCTGGGGTCACTTCACATCCACCCACACCAGGTGATGGTCGCTGCCGTCGGCAATCTTCGCTTCAGGGCTGTTGCTGGCTGGCCAGAACACGCCGCTGCCCACGTACTCGAACCCGGTGGAAGGCAGCACGTAATCCAGTCGCAGGGTGCCGGACTTCGGGCCAAAGTCGCCGGTGGCGTGGGAGGGCGCACCCTTGCGCACGATGCCCTTGGCGGTATAGGCGAGGC
The DNA here is from genome assembly GCF_059369935.1 of Stenotrophomonas sp. YJH_SMC_36. Lineage (NCBI taxonomy): Bacteria > Pseudomonadati > Pseudomonadota > Gammaproteobacteria > Lysobacterales > Lysobacteraceae > Stenotrophomonas > Stenotrophomonas sp. YJH_SMC_36. The sequence continues at coordinate 287,753 of NZ_JCAFTD010000007.1, forward strand.
TGGTTTGCTCACCCCCCGCGCTGCGCGGGGTGGGGTAGCGCAATACGCGTGCGTTCTCGATCAGTTCGACGATCGCCTCGTGGCGGCCATCGCCGTCGACCGGGTCGTTGTTGAGATCGCCGAGGATCACGAAGCGTGCATCCTGCGCCAGACCTCCGCACTGGCCCTTGTCGTCGCACAGCCAGGGCTTGTCACCCGCGGTGAGATACTCCTGCCACAGGCGCAGTTCGTCGTGGTTGCGCGCCGCGTTGCGCTTTTCCGGGCCGTCGAACACCGGCGGCGTCGGGTGCGAGACCAGCGCATGCACCACGCCTGCCGGGGTCTGCACCGGTACATCCCAGTGCGACTTCGACGACAGGCGCAGCTGCGACCACACGGCGTCGCTGTAGAAGCTCTGCCCGCTGCGCGGATCGACCGGACGGATCGCGCCCGGCATCGTGCTCCACTTCAGCAACTGGAAGCTGCGTACCCTGGCTTCATCGATCGGGTAGCGCGACAGCACCAGCATGCCGTACTGGCCCGGGTGCAGGCCGTAGCCCCAGGCATCGTTGCCACGGCTGCGACCTTCGCCGCCGACCACGCCGTTGTTGTCCAGGTCCAGGCCACTGGGCACGCCGGTGTTGACCGGGGCCAGGTAGCGGTAGGCGAAGTGCAGCGGCGCGCCGCCGCCCGGCTGCGCCACTTCCAGGTAGCGTTTCTGGAACAGGTCGGCGGCGCGATGGGCGTCGTCGAAATCGAATTCGTTCAGCAGCACCAGGTCCGGGCGCACCTGCTGCAGCACGGCGGCAATCTTGCGCGCATGCGCGCTGTCGCCTTCAAGCTCCCTGATCAGGCCGCCGGCCTCATCGGAGTACAGCGACGTGTTGTAGGTGGCCAGGCGCAGCGATGCGGACGGTGTTTCGGTCATCGCAGGGGTCCTGGCAAGAGCAGGGGCCGCAGCGCCACACAGCAGGGCCAGGGCAAGGATCAGGGGTTGGGCGTTCATGCCGCCTATTGTGCACCCCGCCCGGTGTCAGCGGTTTGTCAGCGGCCGTCCAGATCGCGGTCGAAATCGTGCCAGCGACGGCCATCGTAGGCCTCCAGCGGACGGAAGCGGCGCTTGTAGTCCATTTTCTGGTGTTCACGGATCCAGTAGCCCAGATAGACGTGCGGCAGTCCTTCGCGACGCGCCCATTCGATCTGCTGCAGGATGGCGAACGTGCCCAGTCCCCGCGCTGCGTGGTCTGGATCGAAGAAGGTATAGACCGCCGAAAGGCCGTGCTCGGTGACATCGGTGACGGCCACTCCGAGCAGCTGGCTGGGCCGGCCATCGTGGCCCGGCAGGCGCATCTCCAGGAAGCGGGTGTGCGACCAGCTGCCGATCAGGAACTGCTCGAACTCATGCGGGCCATGATCGTCCATGCCGCCGTTGGCGTGGCGGTGCACCAGATAGCGGTGGTAGAGGGCAAACAGATCCTCGCGCGCAGTGGCGGCGGTGATCCGCACCTCCAGGTCGGCGTTGCGGGTGGCGCAGCGACGCTGGCTGCGGTCCGGCGCGAACCGGGCCACCGGAATCCGTACCGCCACGCAGGCATGGCACTGCGCGCAGTGGGGCCGATAGACCAGGTCGCCGCTGCGGCGGAAGCCCCAGCTGAGTGCGAGTGGATACAGGCCGCCCAGGCGACGGTCGTGGGGATCCATCACCAGGTCGCGCGCCACCCGGTCCGGCCAGTACCCGCAGGGGTGCTCGCCGGTCTGGAACAGCCGCAGTTCGTCGTCTCTGTCGCCGTGGATCGCCATGGCCACAGCATAGCCCCAGCGTGTCGCAATGAACGCGACTGTCCGCCGGATGAACGGAACTGGCGACCGCGTCAACCGCCGTCGCGGCCGGGCGTTGTTGTCATTCGAGGGTGAACTGATCACCCCGACGCAACCTCATCCCCAGGAGTGACCTCATGATCCGTACCCCCCTGCTGCTGGCCCTGCTGCTTGCCACGTCCGCCTCCGGTGTCGCGCTGGCGGCGACTCCCCCGACCGCACCGGCACAGCGTCCGGCCAAGCTGGACACCAACGGTGACGGTGTCATCGACCGCAGCGAGGCCGCTGCCAACCCACGTCTGGCGGCCAAGTTCGACGAACTGGACCGCAACAAGGACGGCAGGCTGTCGCGCGATGAAATGCCGCGCTGGCAGCATGGTCGTCGTGGCGGCCATGGCGGCGAGCGCTGGGCCAGGCTGGACACCGACAAGGACGGCCGCATCAGCCGCGAAGAGGCCAAGGCCGATGCGCGCCTGGCGGCACGTTTCGACCAGCTCGATCTCAACAAGGACGGCTATCTGGACAAGGCTGATCGCGAGCTGCGCATGAAGCAGCATCGCGACGCCTGGTTCGCCGCTGCCGACACCAACAAGGACGGCCAGTTGAGCAAGGCCGAATTCGATGCGGCGAAGGGCCCGATGCATGGCGGCCCGCGCCACGGGGGCCCGCGTGACGGCGCCGCACCGAAGCCGCAGCGCTGATCACGGCGCAACGTTCAACGACGACGCCGGCAGACTGCCGGCGTCGTCCGTTACAGGCGACCGCTGTCGAGCAGCGTATAGGCCACCAGGGCGATCACCAGCAGGTTCATCGCGATGATGGCGCTGCGGCCGTACATCGCTTCGTACTTCCAGTTGATGCCCTGCCGCCCGCGCCGCGCTGCGTCGCGCACGATCAAGGGCCGCATCAGGCGCTGCAGCGGTCCCAGGCACTGGTAGTTGACCGCACCCAGGCCGATGGCCATGACCACCAGGTGTACCCATACCGGCGTCTGCAGCAGCACGACCAGCAGTATGGACAGGCAGCAGGCCATCACGGTCCAGGTGTTGAGATGGACGAAGCGTCGGACCTGGGTCCGCTCCGGTTCCGTTTCGGCGTAGGACAGCAGGAAGCGACCGCCCAGGTAGCTGCCCAGCACGCCGCCCAGCACGGCACCGGCGATCGCTGCCCAGTTGTGGGCCGGGACCAGATGCAGGTGCCCCAGCGCCGCTGTCAGCGATCCCATCGCGGTACCGCCGGCTGCGCTGGCGCCGCCCAACCCCAGCTTGCTGCCGCCAATGCCCACACCGGTGCCGAGCAGGATCGCGGCACTGGCCGTGCCGGGCGCAGCGATCAGCACCATCGAGACCACGGTGGTTGCGAAGGCAGCGCTGGGTGCGCTGCTGCGCGCGAATTCGCCGAAGCGCTGCAGCAGTCCCTCGCGGACCTGCGCGCGGGCCCGCGACAGGCGCTTGCGCACCGCCGCATCACTCAGGCCCAGCAGGTCCGCCACCTGCTGCGAGCGCTGACCTTCCCGGTAGTAAAGCAGCAGGACTTCGCGGCTGTCGGTGGGCAGCGCCGAGATGATGTCCTCGGCGGCAACCTCCTCTTCCAGTCGCTGCAGGCGGTCGGCGGCAGTCGGCGAGGGGTCGGCCGCCATGCCCAGCGCAACTTCGGCGGCTTCGCCGCTCAGGGGCCTGCCGCGCTGCGCACGCAGCCAGTCGCGCGCGAGGTTGCGGGTGATCTGCCGCAGCCAGGGCAGGAAGCTGGTGGAACTGCGCAGCTGGTGCAGCTGCTGCCAGCCCTTCACGAACGCTTCCTGCGCGATGTCCTCGCTGGCCTGGCGATCGCCGGTAATGGCCAGGGCGATGGCGGTCACGGTGTTCTGGCAGGCGAGCACGATGCGCCCGTACGCCTGCTGGCAGCCGCTGCTGGCGGCTGGCAGTTCACGTTCCAGGGTCTGGTCGATGCTGGCGGCGAACGTCGTCATGGCAGCGGCTCCTGCAGGGATTGTGTCCCATGACGGGGCCGCGTGCCGAATGTGACCGGTTCGCGCCCCGGTAGCGCCGGGCCATGCCCGGCGGCTTTTCTGTCCGCTGCGCTCGCCGGGCATGGCCCGGCGCTACCGGTGTCGTTACGTCGACGGATGGATGCGGACGCGGACTTCTTCCTCTTCCTGCGGCGCCTGCGGGGCCGGCTGCGTCTGCTGCGGCTGGGCCTGTGGGGCGGGGGCGGGTGCTGCGGGGGCCGGGCCACCGCGGTGGCGCAGGCCGATCACCAGCGCCACGCCAGCGATCACCACCAGCAGTGCGATGCGGATCCGCCAGGCCCAGCTGCGCCCGCCGCTGCCGGCATCCGGCGTGTCGCGGAACGCGAACTCGGCCGTGGGATGGTCGCGGCGGGTGGTATCGAGCAGGCGTGCATCGCGCAGGATGTCGCGCGCACGTGGCTGGTCGTCGGCGCGCACGATCCAGACCGCTGGATAGCCCTGCGTATTGCCCAGGTCGGTATAGCTGAACTGGCCGCGCCGCCGGGTCTTGTACGAGCGACCATTGGTCACCTTCACTTCGATGCCATGGCTGCGCAGGAGCTCGGCCACGCCCTCGACGGTTTCCACACGCTGGCTGCTGAAGATCTGACGCATCGGATCAGTCCTTGGCCGGCACGGCGGCCACAGCAGTCTGGTCGGGAACCACGCGGATCAGGCCCTCCTGTGCCGTGCTGGCCACCAGCACGCCATTGCGGGTGAAGAACTGGCCGCGGGCGAGGCCGCGCGAATCCTGCGCACTGGGGCTGTCCAGCGAATAGAGCAGCCAGTCGTCGGCGCGGAACGGGCGGTGGAACCAGATCGCGTGGTCGAGCGAGGCCATCTGCACGTGCGGATGGTAGTAGCTGATACCGTGCGGGAAGGTCGCCGTGCCCAGCAGATGGAAGTCGGACGCGTAGGCCAGCAGCGCCTGGTGCAGCTCGGGGGCATCGCCGACCGGTTCGCTCAACCGCATCCAGACCTGGTGATAGGGCGGGCGCTTGGGCGGATTCAGTTCGTCGCGGGGATAGACGTGGCGGAACTCGAACGGGCCACCGCGCGAGAGCCAGCGCTGCACTTTGATCGGCAGCCGCTCCAGCACTTCGGCCGGCAACGGGCGGTTCGGCTCGATGTCTTCCGGTTGAGGCACTTCGGGCATCTTGTGCTGATGCTCGGCACCGGTCTCCGCCTGCTGGAACGAGGCAGCACAGAAGAAGATCACCTTGCCATGCTGGATCGCGGTCACCCGGCGCACGGAGAAGCTGCCGCCATCGCGGGTGCGGTCCACGTCGTAGACGATCGGATGGTCGATGTTGCCGGCCCGCAGGAAATACGCGTGCAGCGAATGCACATGGCGCCCGTTGTCGACCGTGGCCTGGGCGGCGGCCAGCGCCTGGCCCAGCACCTGCCCGCCGAACACGTACTTGGTGCCGATGTCGCGGCTTTGTCCGCGGAACAGGTTGTCCTCCAGCCGCTCCAGGGTGAGCAGGTCGATCAGCTCGGAGACGACGGGTTCGGGCGTGTCGTTCAAGGGGGCGGCCACAACAATGAAGAGGCCTTGATTATACCGGTCCGGGGTCGGATCCCTTTCGCATTGCAGAAGGGGGCTGACCCCAGAGCGCGGAGACCGTTACTTGCCCAGCCGCGCCACCAGCGCCTGCAGGGCATTCTGTGCGTCCGGGGCGAACCAGGCCTCTACGAACCGGTCCAGCTGGATCAGGTCCGGGTGCAGCGCTTCGTGCAGGTCATTGCGGGCCACGGCGCGGGTCAGCAGCATCGGCTGCCGCGGCTGCCTGAGCAGGTTCTGCAGCCAGGCCACGGCGCGGGCGACCACCAGATCGCCCTCGGCCAGTTCGTCGACCAGGCCGATCTGCAGCGCCTGCTCGGCCGGCACCAGGGCACCGGTGGTGAGCAGCACCCCCGCGCGGTGCACGCCGACGGTACGGCGCAGCAGGCGCTGGATGCCTTCCGGTGCGATCAGGCCGACCTGCACCTCGTTCAGTCCGATGGCATACGGGCGTGCCGGGTCGGCGCTGCGCGCCATCACCCGGTAATCGCAGCACAGGGCGAGCACGCAACCGCCGGCAGGGGCGTGGCCGGTGATCGCGGCGACCACCGGGATGCGGCTCTCGGCCAGCGTACGTACCGCGCCGAAGAAGGCATTCCAGGTATCCAGCAGCTTGTGCTTGTCATCGCCGTGGGAGAGCAGGTGCGGCACGTCCATGCCGCCGGTGAACACGCGCTCGCTGCCGGACAGCACGATGCCGTGCGCATCGTCGGCCATGGCCTGCTCGACGGCGTGGATCAGCTGCCGGCACAGGTCGGTGTCCAGCGCATTGACCGGCGGCCGCGCCAGGCGCAGTTCGCGGATGGGACCATGGTTGATCACCTCGATGAGCGTCGTCATGCTGCGGTCTCGTTGCGAAGAAGGAACGTGGGCGATGATAACCAAACCATTCGTTGGCGTACTGTTGCTTCTGTGTGCGTCCGCAGCAGCGGCGGCGGAATCACGCTGTGTGACGGTGGAGCAGGGCTGGGTGCGCCTGCCGCCGAACCCGGCCATGCCGATGACGGCGGGTTACGGGACGATCGTGAACCGCTGCGCAGCGCCGGTAACGGTGGTGGGCGCGGGCAGCAGGGCCTTCGGCGACGTGTCACTGCACGAGACCACCGTGGTCGACGGTGTCAGCCGGATGCGCGAAGTCGAACGGCTGCCGATTGCAGCCGGGGCGCGCACCGAGCTCAAGCCCGGTGGCCTGCACCTGATGCTGATGGAAGGCGAGGGAGCTTTGAAGGAAGGGCAGGTCGTGCCGCTGCAGTTGCAGCTGGAGGGCGGTGGCACCGCCAGCGCAACGCTGACGGTACGCAAGGCCGCTCCATGATGCAGCGCCCGTTCCGCCGGGTATCAGGGTCGGACTGGCGTCGGTAGCGCCGGGCCATGCCCGGCGGGGTGGGGCCGACCCGGGCCGGCACCCACCCGCAGTCCATCAGCTCGATGCGCTGCGGATCGCGTCCGGCAGCGGCGCGCTTTTGCCGGTCTGGGTATCCATCCAGACCACCACCACGTTGCCATCGGAGTACAGCTTCGACTCGTCCTGCTGGTCGACGATGCGATGACCGATGGTGACGCTGCTGTTGCCCAGGCGCTCGACGAACAGTTCGACCAGGATGTCGTTGGGCCACACGATCGGCAGCCGGTAGTTGACGTTGGTCGCGGCCACCACCGGCGCGATGCGGTCGGTCATCGACACGCCTTCCACGCCCAGCATCCAGCGCACGCGCGCTTCCTCCAGGTAGGAGATGTACTTGGCGTTGTTCACATGGCCCATGCTGTCCATGTCGCGCCAGCGCACGCTGATCGGGATGCGGGCCAGGATCTTGTGTTCGCTGCTCATCAGGCGTCCTTCTTCTTGGTCGTGCTCTTGCTGGCCTTGCCGGTGCTCTTGGCGGCCACGGCCTTCTTCGCCACCTTCTCCGGCTTCACCTTGCGCGGCGGCCGGGCGTCGGGCTTGTTGGCCACGGCGGCCGGCTGCTCCGGGCGCGCACTGGTGGACGGCAGCATGCGTGCCAGGAACTGCCCGGTGTACGACTGCGGGCAGGCGGCCACGTCTTCCGGCGTGCCGGTGACCAGGATGGTGCCACCCCGGTGGCCGCCTTCCGGCCCCAGGTCGACGATCCAGTCGGCGGTCTTGATCACATCGAGGTTGTGCTCGATCACCACCACCGTGTTGCCTTCGTCGCGCAGCTTGTGCAGCACGCCCAGCAGCGCTTCGATGTCGTGGAAGTGCAGGCCGGTGGTCGGTTCATCGAGGATGTACAGGGTGCGGCCGGTATCGCGGCGCGACAGCTCCTTGGACAGCTTCACGCGCTGCGCTTCACCACCGGACAGCGTGGTCGCGCTCTGTCCCAGCTTGATGTAGCTCAGGCCGACATCCACCAGCGTTTCCAGCTTGCGCGCGATCGACGGCACGGGCTCGAACAGCTTCAGCGCATCTTCGACGGTCATTTCCAGCACATCGTTGATGTTGAAGCCCTTGTACAGGATCTCCAGCGTTTCGCGGTTGTAGCGCTTGCCGTGGCAGACATCGCAGGGCACGTACACGTCCGGCAGGAAGTGCATCTCGACCTTGATCAGGCCATCACCCTGGCACGCCTCGCAGCGTCCGCCACGCACGTTGAAGCTGAAACGACCCGGTGAATAACCACGCGCACGCGCTTCGGGCACCTGTGCGAACAGCTCGCGCAGCGGGGTGAACAGGCCGGTGTAGGTGGCCGGGTTCGAGCGCGGGGTGCGGCCGATCGGCGATTGGTCGATGTCCACGACCTTGTCGAACAGGTCCAGGCCATCGATCTCCTTGTACGGGGCGACAGGGTGCGAGGAGCCGTTGATCTCGTTGGCGGCCAGCGAGAACAGGGTGTCATTGATCAGCGTCGACTTGCCCGAGCCGGACACGCCGGTCACGCAGGTCAGCAGGCCCGAGGGAATCGACAGGTCCACCCCCTTCAGGTTGTTGCCGCTGGCGCCGCGCAGATGCAGGGTCATCTTCGGATTCGGCCGGTGCCGGCGCGCCGGAATCTCGATCGAGCGCTTGCCGGACAGGTACTGGCCCGTCAGCGAACGGGGCGCATCCAGGATGTCCTGCAGGGTGCCCTGGCCGACGATCTCGCCACCGTGCACGCCCGCGCCCGGGCCGATGTCCAGCACGTAGTCGGCCAGGCGGATCGCATCTTCGTCATGCTCGACCACGATCACCGTGTTGCCGAGGTCGCGCAGGCGGGTGAGGGTGCCCAGCAGGCGTTCGTTGTCGCGCTGGTGCAGGCCGATCGACGGCTCGTCGAGCACGTACATCACGCCGACCAGGCCGGCACCGATCTGGCTGGCCAGGCGGATGCGCTGTGCCTCGCCACCGGAGAGGGTATCGGCCTTGCGCTCCAGAGTGAGGTAGTCCAGCCCCACGTCGACCAGGAAGCCCAGGCGTTCGCCGATCTCCTTGACGATCTTCGAGGCGATCTCGCCGCGCCAGCCCGGCAGGCTCAGTTCGCTGAAGAACTTCAGGGCTTCGTCGATCGGCAGCACCACCAGGTCCGGCAGCGGCCGGTCGGCCACGAACACGTTGCGCGCAGCCTTGTTCAGGCGGGCACCGTTGCACTCGGGGCAGGCGCGCTCGCTGATGTACTTGCCGAGCTCCTCCTGCACGGCCGCCGACTCGGTTTCCTTGTAGCGGCGTTCCAGGTTGGGAATGATGCCCTCGAAGCGGTGCTTGCGCTGGGTGCGGCCGCCGGCTTCGGTGAAGTAGGTGAACGTGATTGCGTCCTCGCCGCTGCCATACAGCACCGCCTGCTGCACCTTGGCCGGCAGCGAGTTCCAGGCGGCATCGACGTCGAACTTGTAGTGACGTGCCAGCGAGGCGATCAGCTGGAAATAGTACGCATTGCGACGGTCCCAGCCACGCACTGCGCCGGCGGCCAGGGACAGCTCGGGATGCACGACCACGCGCGAGGGATCGAAGAATTCGGCCATGCCCAGGCCATCACAACCGGGGCAGGCGCCCATCGGCGCGTTGAACGAGAACAGGCGCGGTTCCAGCTCCGGCAGCGAGTAATCGCAGACCGGGCAGGAGTATTTGGAGGAGAACAGGGTCGGCGCGCTGGCGGTGTTGTCCAGGCTCTGCACCGAGGCCATGCCGTCGCCGAGTTTCAGCGCGGTCTCGAAGCTCTCGGCCAGGCGCTGCTTGATGTCCTCGCGCGGGCGGAAGCGGTCGATCACCGCCTCGATGGTGTGCTTCTGGCGCAGCGCCAGCGGCGGCACCGCGTCGATCTCATGCAGCTCGCCATCCACGCGCACGCGCACGAAGCCCTGTGCGCGCAGCTGGTCGAATACCTGCGCGTGTTCGCCCTTGCGGTCGCGGATCACCGGGGCCAGCAGCATGTAGCGCTGTTCCGGGTCCAGCGTCAGCACCTGGTCGACCATCTGGCTGACCGTCTGCGCTTCCAGCGGATAGCCGTGGTCGGGGCAGCGCGGCGTGCCGACGCGGGCATACAGCAGGCGCAGGTAGTCGTAGATCTCGGTGATCGTGCCGACCGTCGAGCGCGGGTTGTGCGACGTCGACTTCTGCTCGATCGAGATCGCCGGAGACAGGCCCTCGATGTGGTCCAGGTCCGGCTTCTCCATCACGCTCAGGAACTGCCGGGCGTAGGCCGACAGCGACTCGACGTAGCGACGCTGGCCTTCGGCGTAGATCGTGTCGAAAGCCAGCGACGACTTGCCCGAGCCGGACAGGCCGGTGATCACGATCAGCTTGTCGCGGGGCAGGTCGAGGTCGAGGTTCTTCAGGTTGTGCGTCCGCGCGCCGCGGATGCGGATGAAATCCATCGCCATGGGGAATCCGGTTGTGGGGGCGTTGGCTGGGTGCCGGGCCAGCAGGGAACGGCAATCGGTCAGCCTACCGAGGTGACCAGATGGGGGCAATGGGCGACAATGCCAGCCCGGTGTCTCACCTTTTGAGACAGGCCGACAGGTGGGGGTCAGATCCCCTTCTCACGTTGTGAAAAGGGATCCGACCCCGTTCCGGCCGGGCCCCCCAGCCCGTTCAGGGGTTGACTTGACCCGCGGCCGTTGATCTGCGTACAATTCCGCTCCTGTCCGCCCTCGATGGCGGCAGCTCAGACCACAATAACTACAGAGGAAGGCCTGGTCATGTACGCAGTACTGGTCACCGGCGGTAAGCAATACCGCGTGGCGCAGGGCGAAAAGCTCCGCGTTGAAAAGCTCGAAGTCGAAGTCGGCAGCGAGATCAAGTTCGACAACATCCTGATGCTGGGCGACAGCGATGGCGTGAAGCTGGGCGATGCGCTGAAGGGCGCCGCCGTCACCGCCAAGGTTCTGTCCCAGGGTCGTGCTGACAAGGTCCGGATCATCAAGTTCCGTCGCCGCAAGCACCACATGAAGCGCCAGGGTCACCGTCAGTACTACACCGAAATCGAGATCACCGGCATCGCCGGCTAAGCATCAGGAGAAGCAGTCATGGCACATAAAAAGGGCGTAGGCTCCTCGCGCAACGGTCGCGACTCCAACCCGAAGTACCTCGGCGTCAAGATCTTCGGCGGCCAGGCCATCGAAGCAGGCAACATCATCGTGCGCCAGCGCGGCACCCAGTTCCACCCGGGTTCCGGCGTCGGCCTGGGCCGTGACCACACCCTGTTCGCCCTCGTGGACGGCAAGGTGGAGTTCTCGGTCAAGGGTCCGAAGAAGCGTCGCACCGTCAGCATCGTCTCGGCCGAAGCCTGATCCAGGCATCCGCCGGCACCCGTGCCCCGGCATGGGAATGCTGCATGAAGAGCCCCGCTTCGGCGGGGCTTTTCGTTAGAGTAAAAGCAAGACCGGCTGCGCCGGGTTGCCCGCCATCGGCTGGCATTACATTCAAGGCGACGGCAGGTTGGCCGCGCCCATCGCAGGCATCGAAACAATGAAACTGGTAGACGAAGCAGAAATCGAAGTGTTCGCCGGCAACGGCGGCAACGGCTGCATTGGCTTCCGTCGCGAGAAGTTCATTCCGCTCGGCGGCCCGGACGGCGGCGACGGCGGTGCGGGCGGCAGCGTGTACATCCGCGCCGACGAAAACCTGAACACCCTGGTCGACTTCCGCCATGACCGCATCTTCAGGGCGCAGCGCGGCGAGAACGGCATGGGTCGCCAGGCCTACGGCAAGGGTGGCGAAGATCTGACCATCACCGTGCCGGTCGGCACCGTGGTCATCAACGTCGCCACCGATGAAATCATCGGCGACCTGACCCAGCACAACGACCGCCTGCTGGTGGCCAAGGGCGGCAGGGGCGGCCTGGGCAACATGCACTTCAAGAGCTCGACCAACCGTTCGCCGCGCCAGGCGCTGCCGGGCGAGCCGGGCGAAGAGCGCACGCTGAAGCTGGAACTGAAGCTGCTGGCCGACGTCGGCCTGCTGGGCTTCCCCAATGCCGGCAAGAGCACCCTGATCCGCGCTGTCTCGGCGGCGACGCCGAAGGTGGCCGACTACCCGTTCACCACGCTGTACCCGAATCTGGGCGTGGTGAAGGTCGAGAACTACCGCAGCTTCGTGATCGCCGATATTCCGGGCCTGATCGAGGGTGCGGCCGACGGTGCCGGCCTGGGCGCGCAGTTCCTGCGCCACCTGCAGCGCACCCGCCTGCTGCTGCACCTGGTGGACATCTCGCCGATGGAGGGTGGCGTGGAGGGCATCTCCCCGGTCGAGCAGGTGCGCGCGATCGAGCGCGAGCTGGAAAAGCACGATCCGGAACTGCTGCAAAAGCCGCGCTGGCTGGTGCTGAACAAGGCTGACCTGATGTTCGAGGACGAGGCCAAGGCGGCGGCCGAACAGATCGTGGCCGAGCTGGGCTGGAAGGAGCCCTGGTTCCTGGTGTCCGCCCTGGGGCGCGAAGGTACCTTCCCGATCATGAGCCGGATCATGGCCTTCTTCGATCGGCAGAAGGAAGAGGAGCTGGAGGCCCGCAACGCGCAGTAAGGGCGTTGTGGCTCCCGCCAGAAAAGCCCGGCTTCGGCCGGGTTTTTTTTGTTGGTTGCGATGCAGGCAGCAGCCGAGCATGGGCTCGGCTCTACGGAAAGCGGGCAGGGCCCGGAGTGCAGGCAACAAAAAACCCGGCCGGAGCCGGGCTTTTGCGTGTCGCCGGGAGGCAGCCCCGGCGGCAACCGGATCAGGCGGCCTTGAGGGCCTTGATGCGGTCGTTCAGGCGGCTCTTGTGGCGAGCAGCCTTGTTCTTGTGGATCAGGCCACGCGCGCTGAAGCGATCCAGGATCGGCTGGGCAACGGCGAAGGCGGCTTCGGCGCCGGCGGCATCGTTGGCGTCCAGCGCCTTGATCACTTTCTTGACAGCGGTGCGCAGCATCGAGCGCTGAGCCACGTTGCGCGCGTTGCGCACGACGGTCTGCTTGGCGCGCTTCTTGGCGGACTTGATATTGGCCACGGTGGTGGTTTCCTGAAAAAATCGGTGTTATGGGAACAGCAAGCTGGCTAGTATGATGGCGCGGGAAATGTACGTCAAGTCGATTGTCAAGAGGGACGTTGAGTGAGTTCACCGAAGATGTTGCGGGGCCTGCTGTCGTTCAGCAGCATGACCATGGTCTCGCGGGTGCTCGGACTTGTCCGGGACCAGGTGATCACCACCACGTTCGGCACCAATGCGGTCACCGATGCGTTCTGGGTGGCGTTCAGGGTACCCAATTTCCTGCGTCGCCTGTTCGCCGAAGGCTCCTTCGCCACCGCCTTCGTGCCGGTGTTCACCGAGGTGAAGGAGACCCGCAGCCACACCGAACTGCGCGAACTGATGTCACGCGTGGCGGGCACCTTGGGCGGGACGCTGCTGGTGGTCACCGCGCTGGCGTTGATCTTCGCTCCCCAGCTGGCGGTGGTGTTCTCAAGTGGCGCTGATACCGACCCGGTCAAACAGACCCTGCTGGTCGATCTGTTCCGCCTGACCTTCCCGTTCCTGCTGTTCGTCTCGCTCACCGCGCTGGCCGGCGGGGCGCTGAACAGCTTCCAGCGCTTCGCGATGCCGGCGCTGACCCCGGTCATCCTCAACCTGTGCATGATCGCCGGCGCGCTGTGGTTGGCGCCGCAACTCGGCGGCACCCCGGAAAAGCAGATCCTGGCGCTGGGCTGGGCCGTGCTGGCGGCCGGTATCCTGCAGCTGCTGTTCCAGCTGCCCTCGCTCAAGGGCATCAATCTGCTGACCCTGCCGCGCTGGGGCTGGAACCACCCGGGTGTGCGCAAGGTGCTGACCCTGATGGTGCCGACCCTGTTCGGTTCCTCGGTGGCGCAGATCAACCTGCTGCTGGACACCCTGATCGCGGCCAAGCTGACGGATGGCTCGCAGTCCTGGCTGTCCCTGGCCGACCGCTTCCTGGAGTTGCCGCTGGGGGTGTTCGGCGTGGCCCTGGGCACGGTGATCCTGCCGGCGTTGGCCCGCCACCACGTCAGCACCGACCGCGAGGGCTTCTCGCGCTCGCTCGACTGGGGCCTGCGCATGACCCTGCTGATTTCGGTGCCGGCCATGCTGGGCCTGGTGCTGCTGGCTGAACCGCTGATCGCCACGCTGTTCCAGTACCGCCAGTTCACCGCCTTCGACACCCGCATGACCGCGCTGTCGGTGTATGGCCTGAGTTTCGGCCTGCCCGCGTTCGCCCTGTTGAAGGTGGTCCTGCCGGCCTTCTATGCCCGCCAGGACACCCGCACCCCGGTGCGTGCCGGCGTGGCCGCGCTGGTGGCCAACATGGTGTTCAACTTCGTCCTGCTGGCCGTGCTGTATCAGGTGATGGTGCCGGACGCGCTGAAGGCGCAGGGTGTGATGACCGCCATCGGCAAGCAGCCCGGCCTGCATCTGGCGCTGGGCATTGCCAGTGCGTTGTCCAGTTACCTGAACCTGGGCCTGCTGTGGTACTGGCTGGGCAAGACCGATGTCTACCAGCGCCTGCCGGGCTGGGGCAGCTACCTCGTGCGGCTGCTGGTGGCCTGCGCGTGCATGGTCGGCGTGCTGCTGGCCCTGCTGTACTGGATGCCGGCCTTCACCGGGATGGACAAATGGCACCGGATCGGCGGCCTGATCCTGCTGGTGGGGGGCGGTGGCCTGACCTATCTGCTGGCGATGCTGGCCATGGGCTTCCGCCCGCGCGACCTGCGCGGGCATTGATCGTCGCCTGCGGCGGCTATACTTCAGGGTTACACCATTGAAGCGGCGGCCCCGGGTGGGCCGGAACGGGAGTTGATGAGCAGGCTGTTCAGAAGCGTCGAGGGCGGGGAGCTGTTCCCCAACGGAAGCGTGGTCTGCATCGGTGCATTCGACGGCCTCCATCTGGGGCATCGTGCACTGGTGCGGCATGCCGTTGCGCGCGCGCGCGCCTTGGGCGTGGCTGCGGTGGCCGTGGCGTTCGAACCGTTGCCCCGTGAGTTCTTCGCCCAGGGCACACCACCACCGCGCCTGACGCTGGCACGCAGCAAGGTCGAGATGCTGCGCGAGCTGGGGGTGGACGCGGTGGGGCTGCTGCGCTTCGATGCAGCGATGGCGGCGATGCCGGCCGAAACCTTCGTCCGCCAACTGCTGGTGCGGCGACTGAATGCCCGCGAAGTGTGGATCGGGCCGGAGTTCTGCTTTGGCAACCGTCGCCGCGGTGATCTGGCCCTGCTGCAGAAGCTGGGTGGCGAGCTGGGCTTCAGCGCGGGCGAGATCGAGGCGGTCGACCTGCACGGCGAGCGCATTTCCAGTACCCGCATCCGCCAGCTGCTGCAGTCCGGCGATTTCGCCCGGGCCGGCGATCTGCTCGGTCGCCCCTACGCGATCAGCGGGCGCGTGGTGCGTGGTCGCCAGCTCGGCCGCACGCTGGGCTTCCCGACCGCCAACCTGCGTTTCCCCAAGACCCCGGCGTTGTCGGGCATCTACGCGACCTGGGTGCACGGTGTGTTCGACCAGCCCTGGCCGTCGGTGTCCAGCTTCGGCACGCGGCCGACGGTGGAGGGCGTGGAGCCGCTGCTGGAAGCCCACCTGTTCGATTTCCAGGGTGACCTGTACGGTCGCCACATCGACGTTGAATTCGTCGCCAAGCTGCGTGACGAAGAGAAGTTCAATGATCTGGCGGCACTGACCGACCAGATGCACCGCGACGCCGAGCAGGCGCGCGCCATCCTTTCCGAACATAGATTGCGAGCCACTGCGTGAGCCAGGACTACAAGACCACCCTGAACCTGCCAGCCACCGATTTCCCGATGCGCGGCGACCTGCCCAAGCGCGAGCCGGGCATTCTGGCGCGGTGGGAGGAGCAGGGGCTCTACCAGCAGTTGCGCGACAACGCCGCCGGCCGCCCGCTGTTCGTGCTGCACGACGGCCCGCCGTATGCCAACGGCCGCATCCACCTGGGCCACGCGGTCAACAAGATCCTGAAGGACATCATCGTCAAGTCGCGCTACCTGGCCGGTTTCGATGCGCCCTACGTGCCCGGCTGGGACTGCCACGGCCTGCCGATCGAGATCGCGGTGGAAAAGAAGTGGGGCAAGGTCGGCGTGAAGCTCGATGCGGTTGAATTCCGGCAGAAGTGCCGTGAGTTCGCCGAGGAGCAGATCGACATCCAGCGCGTGGACTTCAAGCGTCTGGGCGTGACCGGTGACTGGGACAACCCGTACAAGACCCTGAGCTTCGACTTCGAGGCCAACGAGATCCGCGCACTGGCCAAGGTGGTGGCCAATGGCCACCTGGTGCGGGGTGCCAAGCCGGTGTACTGGTGCTTCGACTGCGGTTCGGCGCTGGCCGAAGCCGAGATCGAATACCAGGAAAAGGAATCGCCGGCGATCGACGTGGCATACCCCGCGCGTGATCCGCAGGCCATCGGCCAGGCATTCGGCGTGAGCGTGCCGGCCGATGTGGACGTGGCGGTGCCGATCTGGACCACCACGCCGTGGACGCTGCCGGCGTCGCTGGCCGTGTCGCTGGGTGCGGACATCCGTTACGTGCTGGCCGAAGGTCCGGCGCACAACGGCAAGCGCCGCTGGCTGGTGCTTGCCGCTGCGCTGGCTGGACGTGCGCTGCAGCGCTACGGCGTCGAGGAGGTGGTACTGCACGGCGAAACCACGGGCGCT
Source organism: Stenotrophomonas sp. YJH_SMC_36 (assembly GCF_059369935.1). Lineage (NCBI taxonomy): Bacteria > Pseudomonadati > Pseudomonadota > Gammaproteobacteria > Lysobacterales > Lysobacteraceae > Stenotrophomonas > Stenotrophomonas sp. YJH_SMC_36. The sequence continues at coordinate 304,193 of NZ_JCAFTD010000007.1, forward strand.
GCACTGGAAAACCAGCTGCTGTCGCATCCGTTCTATGCCGGGCGCGCGATCCCGCTGCTCAACGGCGACCATGTGTCCGACGAAGACGGTACCGGTGCGGTGCACACCGCTCCCGGACATGGCCAGGAAGACTACGTGGTCAGCCAGAAGTACGGCCTGCTCGACACGTACAACGCCGGCCAGGTGACGCCGATCGATGGCCGTGGCGTGTACCTGGAATCGACGCCGCCGGCCGGTGACGTGGTACTGGCCGGCCAGCACCTGTGGAAGGCGCAGGAGGCCATCATCGGCGTGCTGCGCGACAACGGCACGCTGCTGGCCTTCCACCCGATCCGCCACAGCTATCCGCACTGCTGGCGCCACAAGACGCCGGTGGTGTTCCGTGCCACCCCGCAGTGGTTCATCTCGATGGACAAGGCCAACCTGCGCAGCGATGCGCTGGCCGCGATCGACACCGTCGGCTGGTTCCCGGCCTGGGGCAAGGCGCGCATCCAGAGCATGGTCGATGGCCGTCCGGACTGGACGATCTCGCGCCAGCGCACCTGGGGCGTGCCGATCGCACTGTTCACCCATCGCCAGACCGGCGAGATCCACCCGCGCTCGGTGGAGCTGATGCAGCAGGTTGCCGACCGTGTCGAAGCCGAGGGCATCGACGTGTGGTACTCGCTGGATGCAACCGAACTGCTGGGCGCAGAAGCGGCCGACTACGAGAAGGTCACCGACATCCTCGACGTCTGGTTCGACTCGGGTGTCACCCATGAAGGCGTGCTGGCCGCGCGTGGCTTCGGCAAGCCGGCCGACCTGTACCTGGAAGGCTCGGACCAGCACCGCGGCTGGTTCCAGTCGTCGCTGCTGACCGGCGTGGCAATCGACAGGCGCGCGCCCTACAAGCAGTGCCTCACCCACGGTTTCACCGTGGACGAGCACGGTCGCAAGATGTCCAAGTCGCTGGGCAACGGCATCGAGCCGCAGGACATCATGAACAAGCTGGGCGCGGACATCCTGCGCCTGTGGATCGCCTCGGCCGACTACAGCAACGAGATGTCGCTGTCGCAGGAAATCCTCAAGCGCAATGCCGACGCCTACCGTCGCCTGCGCAACACCGCGCGCTTCCTGCTCGGCAACCTGGACGGTTTCGATCCGGCCCGGGACCTGCGCCCGCTCGACCAGATGGTCGCGCTGGACCGCTGGATCGTGCATCGCGCGTGGGAACTGCAGGAGAAGATCAAGGCGGCCTACGACGGCTACAACATGGCCGAGATCGTGCAGCTGCTGCTGAACTTCTGCAGCGTGGACCTGGGCTCGCTGTACCTGGACGTCACCAAGGACCGCCTGTACACGATGCCGACCGACTCGCACGGTCGCCGTTCGGCGCAGAGCGCGATGTATCACATCGCCGAGGCGTTCACCCGCTGGGTGGCACCGATCCTGACCTTCACCGCCGACGAGCTGTGGGGCTACCTGCCGGGCACGCGCACCGGCCACGTGCTGTTCACCACCTGGTACGAGGGCCTGGCGCCGCTGCCGGCGGATGCCCAGCTCAACGCTGCCGATTTCGACCAGCTGCTGGCCGTGCGCGAGCAGGTGGCCAAGGTGCTCGAGCCGATGCGTGCCAACGGCGCGATCGGCGCCGCCCTGGAGGCCGAGATCACCGTGGCCGCCAGCGAAGAGCAGGCGGCGCGCTGGCAGCCGCTGGCCGACGAACTGCGCTTCCTGTTCATCAGCGGTGACGTGCAGGTGCGTCCGGCAACCACCGACGAGGTGTTCGTCAGTGCCCAGCCGACCACCAAGGCCAAGTGTGTGCGCTGCTGGCATCACCGCGCCGACGTCGGCAGTCATGCCGATCACCCGGAACTGTGCGGCCGTTGCGTGAGCAACATCGACGGCGCTGGCGAAGTTCGGAGCTGGTTCTGATGAGCGCCGCCCGTCCGCATCCCAACGCTCTGGTCTGGCTGCTGCTGTCGGCGGCCATCATCGGCCTGGACCAGTGGTCGAAGGCCTGGGTCCTGTCGAGCCTGCCGGAGTTCCAGCCGGTGGTGGTCATCGATGGCTTCTGGAACTGGTATCGCACCTACAACACCGGTGCCGCATTCAGTTTCCTCAGCGACGCCGGTGGCTGGCAGAAGTATTTCTTCACGGCGCTGGCGATCGCCATCAGCGGCCTGATGGCATGGTGGCTGCGTGGCACCGCCCGTGGCAACTGGAAGGCCGCCGTTCCCTATGCGCTGATCATCGGCGGGGCGATCGGCAACGTGATCGACCGCCAGGTGCACGGTCATGTCGTCGATTTCATCCAGTGGTACGTTGGCAGCTATACCTGGCCGGCGTTCAACATCGCCGACTCGGCCATCGTGGTCGGTGCCATCGGCATCGCCCTGACCGGCCTGTTCGACGGCAGGTCCGCCAAAAAGGCGGATAATGCCACTCCGAAACCGTAAGCCGGCCGCTGCCGGGAGATTGAACTGATGGATGTGCTGCTCGCCAACCCGCGTGGTTTCTGTGCCGGTGTCGATCGTGCGATCGAGATCGTGAAGCGCGCGATCGAAACGCTCGGCGCGCCCATCTACGTCCGTCATGAGGTGGTGCACAACCGCTTCGTGGTCGATGATCTGAAGCAGCGCGGTGCGATCTTCGTCGAGGAACTGGACGAGGTGCCGGACAACAACACCGTCATCTTCAGTGCCCACGGTGTATCGCAGGCAGTGCGCCTGGAAGCGGAGCGTCGTGGCCTGAAGGTATTCGATGCCACCTGTCCGCTGGTCACCAAGGTCCACTTCGAAGTGGCGCGCCATTGCCGTGCGGGCCGCGACGTGGTGCTGATCGGCCACGCGGGCCATCCGGAAGTGGAAGGCACGATGGGGCAGTGGAACCAGGAAGCCGGTACCGGCCAGATCTACCTGGTGGAGGATGTGGAGCAGGTCGCCACGCTGCAGATCAACCAGCCCGAGAACTTCGCCTACACCACCCAGACCACGCTGTCCGTGGACGATACGCGCGGCATCATCGACGCCCTGCGCGAGCGCTTCCCGGCCATGCAGGGGCCGAAGAACGACGATATCTGCTACGCCACGCAGAACCGGCAGGACGCGGTACGTGACCTGGCCAAGCGCTGCGATCTGGTGCTGGTGGTCGGGTCCCCGAACAGCTCCAATTCCAACCGGCTGAGCGAGCTGGCACGGCGCGAAGGCGTCGAGAGCTACCTGATCGACGGCGCCCATGAGATCAACCCGGCCTGGGTGCAGGGCAAGCAGCACGTCGGCGTCACCGCCGGTGCGTCGGCACCGCAGGTGCTGGTCGATGGCGTGCTTGCGCGCCTGGCCGAACTGGGCGCCGGCAGTGTGTCCGAGCTTGATGGCGAGCCGGAATCGATGGTGTTCGCGCTGCCGAAGGAACTGCGCCTGCGCCTGATCGACTGACCGGGAAAGGCCTCATCCACGCATGGCGTGGATCTACTGAAACCGCTCTGGTGGGTGCAAAAACCGCTCTGGTGGGTGCAAACCAGCACAAGGTGGGTGCGAACCTTGGTTCGCACGCTTTTGGGCATGCGCGGATGGGCAGCCCGCCCATGACCTTTGGCCATGGGGCCGCGCACCACACAGGCCTAGCATCGGAGGATTCTCCGCTGTTGGAAGCCGCCCGATGAAGACCCGTGCCCTGGTGATGTCCGTGCTGTTCGCGCTGGCGGCCACACCCGCGCTGGCGCAGAGCCCGCCGCCGGCCGATGCCGCTGCGCACGGCCTGCTGCGCATCGACGTGGACGCGCGCGATCTGGCCCGGCGCATCTTCAAGGTGACCGCCACCGTGCCGGCAAAACCCGGCCCGATGACCCTGCTGTACCCGCAGTGGATTCCCGGCAATCATTCGCCCACCGGCCCGATCGACAAGCTCGCTGGCCTGCGCGTCACGGCCAATGGCAGGCCGCTGGCCTGGCAGCGCGACCAGTACAACGTCTATGCGTTCAAGGTCGATGTGCCGGAGGGCGTCAGCGAGATCGTGGCGCAGTTCGATTTCCTGTCCTCGCAGGGCGGCAACCAGGGCCGCGTGGTGATGACGCCGGAAATGCTCAACCTGCAGTGGAACGCCAACGCGCTGTATCCGGCCGGGGTCGATGCACGCCATCTGCAGGCCCAGGCCAGCGTGACCCTGCCGAAGGGCTGGAGCTATGCCACCGCGCTCGAAACAGTCCGGCGCGACGGTGACACGGTGGTGTTCAAGCCGATCACTTTCGACCATCTGGTCGATTCGCCGCTGTTCGCCGGTGAGCATTACCAGCGCATCGATCTGGACCCGGGCGCCAAGGCGCCGGTGCACCTGAACGTGTTCGCCGATGAAGCGAAGTCGCTGAAGCCGACCGAGGCACAGATCAAGGCGCACCGCGCCCTGGTGCAGCAGGCTGACCGCTTGTACGGCGCGCGCCACTACGACCATTACGAGTTCCTGCTGGCATTGACCGACCGACTGGGCGGCATCGGGCTGGAGCATCATCGCTCCAGCGAGAACAGCGCTGCGCCGGGCTACTTCACCGAGTGGGATGACTCGGCATGGATGCGTGACCTGCTGCCGCACGAGTACACGCATTCCTGGAACGGCAAGTATCGCCGTGGCGCGGACCTGGCAACCGACAACTTCAACGTTCCGATGGGTGACAGCCTGCTGTGGGTGTACGAAGGCCAGACCCAGTTCTGGGGCCAGGTGCTGGCCGCCCGCTCGGGGTTGTGGTCCACCGATCAGGCGCGCGACATGCTGGCCAATGTTGCGGCGACCTATGATCGCGGTCGCCCGGGACTGGCCTGGCGGCCACTGCAGGACACCACCAACGACCCGACCATCGCCCAGCGGCGCACACTGCCGTATCGCAATTACCAGATGAGCGAGGACTACTACTCCGGCGGCCAGATGCTGTGGCTGGAAGTGGAGGGCAGGCTGCGCGCGCTGACCGGAAACCGGCGCAGTCTGGATGATTTTGCCCGTGCCTTCTTTGGCGTAGGCAACGGTGACTGGGACGTCAATCCGTATACGTTCGACGACGTGGTGGCGACCTTGAACGCCATTGCTCCGTACGACTGGGCCGGCTTCCTGCGGCAGCGCCTGGACGGCCACGGATCGCTGACCGGCGGTCTGGAACTGGCCGGCTGGAAGCTGGTCTACCGCGACGCGCCGAACGATGCCTACAAGGCACAGGAAAAACGCGCCAAGGCGGCGCTGCTGGCGTACTCGCTCGGTGCGACGGTGATGGACAGCGGTGTGGTCGGCGACGTGATCTGGGACAGTCCCGCCTTCAATGCAGGCCTGGCGCCGGGCATGAAGGTGATCGCCATCGGTGACCGCGAGTACAGCAGCGAGCGGTTGAAGGACGCGGTTGCCGTTGCCGCCACCAACAAGGCGCCGATCACTCTGCTGGTCAAGCAGTTCGACCGCATCGTGCCGATCCGGATCGACTATCACGGTGGCCTGCAGTATCCGGTGCTGGAGCGCATTCCCGGCCGCCCGGATCAGCTGGCCGAGCTGTGGAAGCCGCGATGAGACCACGCCTGGGCGGCAGTGCGGTCCTGCTGCTGGCGGTGCTGGCCATTGTCGGTGCATTCCTGCCCGGCGAAGGCCGATGGCTGCACTGGCTGGCAAAGCCGGCAGCGACCCTGCTGATCGCGGCGATGGTATGGCAGACGCGTCCTGCTGGATCACCGTCGTACCGTCGCGCGGTGCTGGCGGGCATGCTGCTCTCGTGCGCAGGCGACATCGCGCTCATGCTGCCGATGGATGCCTTCGTCCCCGGCCTGCTGGCGTTCCTGCTGGCCCACCTCTGCTACATCGTCGCGTTCCGCGATGGTCTGCGCGTAGGCCGTGGGCTGCTCGCCGCCGCCGTGTTGCTGGGCGCAGTCGCCGTGCTCAACGTGATGGGGCTGTGGCCACATCTGCCGGCGCCGATGCGCACCCCGGTGATGGCATACGTGGTGGTGCTCGCGTCGATGGCGGTGTTGGCGCTTGCACGCGTATGGGCGCGCCCCCAAGCGGCGGAGCCGGAACCGTGCAGCGCACGCTGGGCAGCGGCCGGTGCCCTGCTGTTCGTCGCCAGCGATTCACTGCTGGCCTGGGACCGCTTCGCCGGTGGCCTGCCGCTGGCAAGCCTGCTGGTGCTGTCCACCTACTACGCGGCGCAGTACACGATCGCACGATCAGTGCGCTAGCTACTCGACGTCGCCCGCGTTCTCGCAGGTCCGCTGCCGCGGGCACAGGCGATCCAGCAGTGCCAGTGTCACCCCGTTGCTCCAGCCGAAGCCATCCTGCAGCGGATACTCGCCGCCACCCCCTCCGCCCGCGGAGCCATCGACCACGTACTTCTCCACCAGCTTGCCTTGCCGATCGTAGACGGACTGCACGGTGCGCAGGAAGCGCACTCCCAGCTGCCGCGCCAGGCGCTCCTGACCGTAGTGCTGCAGGCCATCGACGGCCACCCACTGCAGCGGTGCCCACCCGTTCGGCGCGTCCCACTGCTGGCCGCTGACGAGGGTGGTGGTCAGCAGGCCGCCCTCACGCATCAATTGTGCTTCGGCCGCGTCGGCGCTGCGTCGCGCCTGCTCATCGGTGGCGATCTTCAACCACAACGGATACAGCGCGGCAGCGGTCAGGGCAGGGCGCAGCTGTCCGCTGCGCAGATCATGATCGGCATACCAGCCCTGCGCCGCATCCCACAGCAGGCGATTGATGGCCGTGCGTCGGGCCTCGGCCCGGGCCGAGTAGTCGCGGGCCGATGCGCGGTCGCCGGCCACGCGGCTGGCCCGGGCGATGGTCTGCTCGAGGTGGTACAGCAGACTGTTCAGGTCGACTGGAACGATCGACGTGGTCTGGATGCTGGACAGTGCACTGGGGTCGTCCATCCATCGCGAGCTGAAATCCCAGCCGGATTCGGCGCCGGCGCGAAGGTCGCGGTACACCTGTGAGGGTGCCCGCTGCGGTGCCTGTGCCGCCGTCGCCAGATCGTCCGTCCACGATTCGCTACGCGGCACCGCGCGAGCATCCCAGTAGCGGTTGAGCAGGTCGCCATTAGGCATGCGCACCACGCGCTCGCGTGCCTGGCCGGGCGCAAGGCCATCGGCGCCCCGCATCCAGAAGTCGTGCTCGGTGCGCAGCTGTGTCAGATAGCGGCGGTACGCCTGATCGCCTTCGTGCGCGGCCAGCAGGGTCACCATCAGGCTGAAGAACGGCGGCTGCGAGCGGCTCAGGTAGTAACTGCGGTTGCCGTTGGGAATGTGCCCGTACTGGTCGAGCTGCCACGCGAAGTTGTCGACCATCGCGCGGACCTGGGGCCAGCGGCCACTGGAGGCCAGTCCCAGCATCGTGAAGTAGCTGTCCCAGTAATACACCTCGCGGAAGCGCCCACCGGGCACCACATACGCGTGCGGCAGCGGCAGCAGCGAGCCATGGGGATCGACCGCCGTGGACTGCCGGGTCAGCACGGGCCACAGGCCTTCGATATGCGCGCGCAGGCTCTGGCCGGCGGGTGAGACGTAGGGCGCAGGTCCATCGGGCAGGTCGAAGGCCCTGTCGACGAAGGCCTGCAGCGTGTAGCCAGGCTCTCGCTGCGCGCGCTGCCAGTCAGCCAGCAGTGCAGCCGGCGACTGCCGCGGCACAGCATCGGCAAAGGTCTTCTGGTCGGGGAACAGATGTGCGCGCTGGACCTGCTGGAAAAGCGGCTGCCAGGCCTGGTCCGGCGGCGCAGGGGTCGAAGCGGGCGAGTCGGCGCATGCCGCGCCGGTACTGAGCAACAGGGCCAGTACGCAGACGACCGGGCGGATCGAAGGACGCATGACGTACCTCACGGTGGGCGTGGCCCCACCCTAGCGCGCCGCCCGTGTCACCCGCGTGTGGATGCCAGCGGCCTCAACGGAACTGCAGGGTCAGCAGGAAATAGCGGCCCAGCGGATCATCCAAGCCCGGCAACTGTCCGCCGTTGCCGACCAGATAGTTCACCGGCTGCCGGTCAAGCACGTTGTGCACGTCCAGCGCGGCGATCACCCGCGGCCCCAACCTGCGCGCCATGTGCAGGTTCCAGCGCAGCTGCCGTGGATTCATGCAATGGTTCATCTCGCGCTGGTCATCGGGGCATTCCGCACCGGGCAGCCAGGCGCGCGTGCGTCCCACCTGGTTGCCGCGCAATGCCACGTCCCATGCCGTGTTCTGCCATTGCACGGTGAGGATCGCGGCCATTGCCGGCGTGGCATGGCCGCGAAGATCCACGCTGCCATCCTGCCCTCGTTCGCGGCGCAGCGCCTGCTGTTTCAGCGCGTCCAGTGAGAAAAGCCACTGGCCGGTGTCATCGGTGTCGACGCGGTATTCGCCGCGCATTACCCAATTGCGCGACGTCGTGCGGCCGATGTTGTCGAATGACAGGCGAAGACTGCTCAGCCGCCCTTCGTCATCCAGCTCCCACGTGCTGCGGTTCCATGCCGCGTCGGTGGGCCGCAGGGCAAGGATCTCGTTGCGCAGCTCGACGATGTTGTGGGTCAGTGACAGCGAGAACACGTCGTTGGGCGTCCACGTGGCTGCCAGCGAATGGCTGCGTGAACGCTCTGCCTTCAGCGCGTCGTTCTCGGCGACCTCCACGTTGACCAGGCAGCTGCCGTCGATCGCGGGCTGTGCGCAGGGCGGCAGGCCCGGCGAGGCCGGCAGCGCGACCAGGCCGAAGTAGCCAGGGGGGCGTCGCTGCTCGAACAGGCTGGGCGCACGGTAGCCTTGTCCGCTGGTCAGCAGGAACGACCAGTGGGGCGTTGGACTCCAACGCAGTCCCGCGCGTGGCGAGAACGCCAGGTAATCGCCATCGCGGTCCCAGCGTGCGGCCACGTCCATGCGCAGCGAGCGGCTGAGCGGCAGGCCGACCTCGGCATAGGTGGCTCCGCTGCGACGTGACAGGCGTCGCTGCTGCTGGGGCAGGCCCAGTGCCAGATCGCCCTGGATCAACAACGGATCGGGTAACGAGGCCCATGCTTCGTAGCGCAGATCGACGCCGGTGGCCAGCTGGGCCGGCCCTCCAGGCAACTGCATCAGTTGCCGCTGCATGCCCCACCAGCCCTGCCACTGGTCAGTGCGTCCACGATTGCGGATCGACGGGAACAGCTGTTGCGCTTTGTCCGCACGCAGCGAGGTAAAGCCGGGAAGGTAGTCCAGTGTCTCGGCGGCGTGCAGCAGCGGTTCGGTGCGCACGGTGCCCGGCGTGACCAGGGTGACCTGGCTGCGTTGCGCGCTGATGCCCGCATCCCAGCTGCGTGACTGCTGCTCGCGACCGATACCCAGGGTGATGTCGGCATCGCTGGCGCGCACGTGCGGGCGCACGCTTCCGGCCTCGCGCAGGACGCTGTTGAACGTGATGCCGTACAGGCCGATGGCAACGGCGGTCGGCCCCAGGTCGAAACGCTGCCGATTGTGACTGCCACGTGCTTCCAGATAGGCGTAGCGTCCTTCGCCACGCTCGTGCCGGTAACGCAGGTAGGCCGAGGCAGTATCCGACGCGGGCTGCAGCGAGCGCGGCCGCGCGCTGTCGAACCAGCAGCCATCCTCACGCTGCATCAAGGGACCTTCGCAGAGTTCGGCGGGGATGTACGCGCCGTCGTAGAACGCGCCGATCGGATACAACGACGTTTCCGCATGCCACGCGCGGCGATCGCCGGCCACGTGCTCGATGCGATGCAGGTCCAGGCCGGCGAACCAGCGGTCTCCCCCTTCGCGCACGCCGCCGTTGGCGATCTGCAGGCGATTCTGCTGCGCGTCGCCGCGGCTGCTGATGCCCGATTGCACCGTCGCCTCCGGGCCTTCGGCCTGTTCGCGCAGGATGATGTTGACCACACCGGACATCGCGTCGGCACCATAGATGGCCGACGCGCCTCCGCGCACCAGCTCGATGCGTTCGATGAAACTCAGGGGAATGCCGCCCAGATCGGTGAGCCCGCCCTGTTCCAGCGACACCATCGGATAGCGTGGCAGCCGCCGGCCGTTGACCAGGAACAGGGTCGCACGCGGCCCCATGCCATCCAGGCTGGTGGTGGCGGCAGCGCCCACCGGCAGGTACTGCGAATCGCCGCCGCGCGACGTGGTCATCGCCGGGTGGCCGTTCATGCCGGGAAGGTGCCGCAACAGGTCGAACAGGCTGCCGTAACCACTGCGCAGGATGTCTTCGCGATCGATGATCGTCATCGGCAGCGTCGTCTGCACGGAGGTGCGCGGCAGGCGGCTGCCGGTGACGTGTACCGGTGCCAGTTCCACCTGCGCGGGGGCCAGTGCGACGGGCGGCGGCGGCTTGGGCGACGTCACGGTCGGGGCACGTGCAGGGGGCGCGGCAGAAGCAGCGACGCGGCGGATGACGAACGCCCCCGAGGGCGTGCGCAGGATGTTCACCGGCATCCCGGAGACCAGCTGCTTGAGAGCGATCGCCGGTGCCTGCCGGCCGTCGGCGCCGGGGGTGTGCAGGCCCGTCAGCTCGCGGGCGTCGAAGACCAGGGCGATGCCGCTCTGGCGTGCCCATTGCTGCAGTGCCGGTGCCAGCGGGCCGGGTGCGATGTGGTAGTCGACATTGGCGGGTTGCTCGCGGGCGTGGGCCGGCGCGGCGCTGGCAGCGCCGAACATGACCCACAGCAGCCCCCGGAGCAGCCCCCACTGCAGCGCGCCCGGTCCTGCCATCACCGCCTTTCTCCTCAGTAGGTACGCCGCAGTTCCAGCGCGCCATCCGGGCGCGCCTGGCCGGCAACCGACCATCCCAGCTCCAGCGCAGACAGCAGTTCCTCTGCGTCGCCTGCACGGAAGGTGCCGCTGACCGCGAGACTGGCGATCTCCGGATCGGCGATCACCATCTGCGTGCGGCCGTAGCGGTTCATGCGTTCGACCACGGTCGCCAGGGGAGTGGCATCGAACACCAGCCGTCCCTGCAGCCAGGCCTCAGCCGCTTCGGTCGAGGCGAGCGCAGGGCCCGGCTGGATCCGCCCGGAGGGCAGTACCTGCAGCTGCTGGCCCGGGGCCAGCGTGTGCTGCGCGCTGCCGCTGGTGACCTCCACTGCGCCTTCCAGCAGGGCGACCTCGACATGGCCGTCGCGCAGGCGCTCCACCTGGAAGGTGGTTCCGATATCGCGGATCGAACTGTTGCCTGCCTGCACGCGCAGGGCCTTGCGCGACGGTGCCACCTGCAGTTGCAGCCGACCCTGCTCCAGGACCAGTTCCCGATGGCGCCAGCCCATGCGCACGGTCAACGTGGTCCCTGCGTCCAGGATGGCGGAGCTGCCATCGGCCAGCGTCTGTTGGCGGGGAGCAAGGCTGTCGTTGGCATAGATGCGGGGCGTGGGATTGCCATCGGTGGCGACCATCCAGCCCATGCCGATGGCAAGACAAAGCGCCGCCGCAGCAGCGACGTCGGGCAGCCAGCGGCGCCGGGCCGGACGCGCGGCGCGCGCCGCCGCCGTGCGCAGCCACGGATCCTGGGCCAGGCCCGCACTCTGCTGATAGAGCGTTTCGGCCTGTACCCACGCCTTGACGTGGCGGGTGTCCTGCGCCAGCCAGTCTTCGAAGCGCTCGCGTTCCTCGGGCGTGCAGTCGTGTGCCTCCAGGCGCGCCACCCAGGCGCTGGCGCGCTCGAACACTCCCGCCTCTTCCGTGTGCCGGGTGCTGATCATTCGTTGTCCCTGTCGTTGTGCAGCGGGTGTGGCCCCAGCTCCTGACGAAGGCCCTGCAGTGCACGGGCGATGTGTTTTTCCACGGTCTTGGCGGTGATGCCACAGTGCTGCGCGATCTGCGTGTAGCTCATCCCGGTGATCCGGTTGAGCAGGTACACCTCGCGCGCGCGCTCCGGCAGTTTGAACAGGGCCTGCCGGAGCAGGGCGAGCATCTGCCCGGATTCGGCCTGGCGCAGCGGGTCGGCTGACGTGCTGGAGGGCTCGTCGCTGCCATCGCGCTCGGCCAGCGACAGATGCGGTCTCGCCTGCGGCGAGCGGCCGCGGTCTGCCAGGCGGTTGCGGGCGATACGATACAGCAGCAGGCGCAGTTCCTCGGTGCCGTGCGCGCGATAGCGGATCAACCGTTCCATGCAGTCCTGGGCGATGTCCTCCGCATCCTCCGGGCCCACCCCACGGGTACGCAGGAAAGTGCACAACGGCGCGCGCTCTTCCCTTACGAACGTGATGAAGGCGTCCGGAGGCCCAGGCGGATCCGGTGCGCGATGGATCAGGGGGGACGAAGCGGACAGGGCTGGCCTCGGGCAACGATGAGGGGGGGGCGTCACCGAGTTTTACGCGACGATGACCGGATGGGGAAGAGCCGCCGGCCTGCACGTGTCGATCATGAATTCGTTCACCTTTCACTCGGATGGCCACTGGGGGTGTTACCGCCCTTTCTGCGTTTTTAACTTTGCCGGAGGCTGTATTTCTCCTGTAAAAGCGTTCAAGAGCGCTAACTCAGCCACAGTTTTGACTGCCAACTTGATCTGAATCCGTTCATTCTTTTCCATGGCATGCAGCGGGGGAGGGCCTCCCGCTCTGACGTTTAGCTTCCCGTCCGCGTGTTGCGGGGGGAGAGAGAACGGTATGAAGCAGTCCAAGTTGAGTCTGGCCCTGGCCGGCCTGATTGGTGTTGGCGTCATGGTCAAGGCTGATGACGCCATGGCAATGAACTATCACGTGCAGGGAGACCGCATCTTCCTCAGCGGTGGCGTCACCTTCGCCGACGTCGTTTCGCTGCCGGCGCTGCTGGCCAAGGCGCAGGCCGAGGGGCGGCCGATCCGGGAGGTGGTGCTGCGTACCTCCAACGGTGGCGCGCTGATCGCCGGCGAGTGGCTGCAGGGGGTGATCCGCACGTCCGGCCTGAACACCATCGTATCGGGCCACTGCATCTCGTCCTGCTCGATCATGCAGTCCGGGGGCGTGGAGCGCTATCTTGCCGGTGATCTGCCGATTGTCGATTCGGTGGAGATCCATGCGGCCAACAACGGCAGCAATGTGATCTACGAGCCGTCGCCGCGCATGACCCAGATCTACACCGGCAACTATGGCGGCGGCATGGATGCTGGGCTGCTGCACAAGGCGATGTACGAAGTGGTCAAGCCCAACGGCCTGCTGGTGTTCCGCGATCCTGCGCGCACCCCCGGTACGTCGGTCACGTTCGATCCGGATGGCAGCGGCAGCGCGCTGGAGTCGTTCCCTGGGCAGGACATTCACAGCAACCGGATCATCACCGCAACCGGCTATCGTGATCCGGGCGATACGTTGAATGTCACTGCGGACGTCACCGGTGACATCAATCCGGGCTACCTGCGGTCGGGACGCCAGCTGCAGACCTTCGTCGATGATGACTTCGCGCGCTGGAGCACCGACCGGCCGTCGGCGTACTTTTCCTACGCACTGACCATCTACAACCTTTCCAGCACGGGTCCGCAGGGCATCGGCGCTGGTTCGGTGCAGGATTATCTGAGCGATCCCGGCGTGCAGGCCCTGCTGCTGTCCAAGCTTCGGCTGGGCGATCTGGACGCGTCCACGCTGGACGATTCGATGGGCGTGATCCGGATTGCCAATGGCGCTGTCTGGCGCTCGTCCGCAACCACCGGTGCGGACTTCATGCTGGTCGACAATGGCACCATCGCCCTGGAAGGTGGCGCCCTGCGTGCCCCGGAAGTGCGTGTGCTCGGTGCGGGCATGCTGGTCGGCCACGGCGACGTGGCGGGCACGGCGATGGACAGCACTGCATTGCTGGGTGGCACCGGCCCGTCCTGGCGCGAGGATGGCTTCAACCGCCTGCGCGTGTTCGGCACGCTGATGCCGCGCGGAGGTGATCTGGTCACCCATGGCTACGTCAACATCATGCCCGGCGGCAAAGTGCTGTTCGACGTGACCGAGAGCGGCGGCAGTGCCGGTGGTCGCGTGCGCGTGGGTAATTTCTTCGACCCGTCCACCAACAAAGTGCTCAATGGCGCGCTGGTGATCTCCAAGGGCGCCTTCCTTGAACTGAACGTGGCGCAGGGCTATTACAGCAAGGACTTCCGTCGCGATCTGGTTGAAGGCCCGATCTACCAGGATGGCTTCCAGGAGGTCGTGCGGCTGGGCGACACTGGCTACCGCGCCAGCATCAGCGGCGGTGAGGTGTTCCGTCCGCGCCACAACTCGCTGTTGAGTTTCAATGTCAGGCAGACGGCCGACGGTCTGTGGCTGACCGCCAACCCGGGCTTCGACCAGTGGGATCTGTTCGCCAACGGCCCGTCCGGTGATGACCTGGGGCGTGTGCTGGGAGCTGCATCCGATCGCCAGGACAGTGGCCTGAAGCCGCTGCTGGGCGCATTGCAGTTTGCCGACCGCGACGTGGTCGCGCAGCAGGCCGGTGCGCTGCGTGGCGATGCGCATGCCACCCTGCGCCTGGCCGACAACGCCCTGCTGGGCAGCATCGGCAACGTGGTCCAGCAGC
>NZ_JCAFTD010000008.1:0-218050 GCF_059369935.1 Stenotrophomonas sp. YJH_SMC_36
CGGGACGAGTGCGACTCTCCAAAAGCCTCCCTGGTGAAATTAGCGCTGTGGAACCACCCGATCCCATCCCGAACTCGGAAGTGAAACGCAGCTGCGCCGATGGTAGTGTGGCTCAAGCCATGCGAGAGTAGGTCATCGCCAGGGTTTGTACCCAAAACCCCGCTGCTCACGCAGCGGGGTTTTTCCTTTTAATGAAGGCACTGCATTTTCCGGGTGGCTTCCGCCCCAAGGGCAAGATCGCGAAGCTGGCGCCGCAGGCGCTGCTGCAACCGTCTCCCTGGTGAAATTAGCGCTGTGGAACCACCCGATCCCATCCCGAACTCGGAAGTGAAACGCAGCCGCGCCGATGGTAGTGTGGCTCAAGCCATGCGAGAGTAGGTCATCGCCAGGGTTTACACCCAAAACCCCGCTGCTCGCGCAGCGGGGTTTTTCTTTATGCGCGGAAAGCGGCCACTGAGCTGCGATCGCACAAAAAAAGCGGCGCCCCGTAGGGCGCCGCTCTGACCTCGATAGCGTTCAGTCGAGCATGGCGCGACGTTAGCGGGCCGGGGTCTTGGCCTTCATCATCGTGTCGCGGGCGGCTTTGAAGGGATTGCCTTCATACCAGTTCGGCCAGCGGTCGCCACCGGCAAGCTCCTTGCCGACGCCGTACATCAGCTGCAGGTCTTCGACAGTGCCGTCCAGCTTCCAGCTCGCCGCATCGAACTCATCCTTCGGGCCATGGTAGCGGTTGGCGCCGTAGTCGGCTGCTGCCTTGCGGCCGGCTTCCACCCCACCTTCGCGCAGATCTTCGCCACCGTCGGCGTACAGCGCCGGGACGCCTGCCTTGGCGAAATTGAAGTGGTCGGAACGGAAGTAGAAGCCACTCTGTACCGAGCTTTCGCCGTGCAGGGTGCGTCCCTGGGCCGCCGCCAGCGGCTTGAGGATGTCTTCCAGCTCGGAGCTGCCGAAGCCGGTCACCGTCACGTCCTTGGCGCGGCCGGCCACGGACATGGCGTCGATGTTGATGACGCCGGCGATCCTGTCCAGCGGGAACGTCGGATGCGCAACGTAGTACTTGGAGCCGAGCAGGCCGGATTCTTCCAGGGTCACGGCAAGGAACACCACCGAACGCTCCGGCTTCGGATCCTGGTGGGCCATCGCTTCGGCGACTTCCAGGATGCCTGCCACGCCGGTCGCATTGTCGATCGCACCGTTGTAGATGTTGTCGCCTTCCTCGCCCTCGTGCTTGCCCAGATGATCCCAATGGGCCATGTACAGCACGGCCTCATCGGCACGCTTGGTGCCCGGCAGGACGCCGACCACGTTGCGCGACTGCTTCTGTGCGATACGGCTCTTGAGGTCGACGGATGCGGTGGCTTTCAGCGGCACCGGCTTGAAGCCGCGCTTGCTGGCGTCCTTGTAGGCCTGGTCAAGGTCCAGGCCCGCGGCGGCGAACAGTGAGCGTGCGGCGTCGGCGCTCAGCCAGCCCTGCACCGGGATGCGTGCTTCCGGATCGTCCTTGGCCGGCAGGTCGTACTGCGGTCCGGCCCAGGAGTTCTTCACCACGTCCCAGCCGTAGGAGGCGCCGGCCGTGTCGTGCACGATCAGGGCAGCAGCGGCGCCCTTGCGTGCGGCCTCCTCGAACTTGTAGGTCCAGCGGCCGTAATAGGTCATGCGCTTGCCGTCGAACAGGGTTTCGTCATCGACGTGGAACCCCGGGTCGTTGACGAACATGACGACCGTCTTGCCCTTCCAGTCCTGGCCGGCATAGTCGTTCCACTTCTGTTCCGGTGCATCGACACCGTAGCCGACGAACACCAGGTCGCTGGCATCGATGCTGATCTCGGCCTGGCCGGTACGCGTGCCGACCACCATGTCAGTGCCGAACTTCAGTTCGGTGGTCTTGCCGCCCTGGTTGATCTTCAGCACGGTGGACTCATCGGCCGTCGTTTCGGTCATCGGCACGTCCTGGAACCAGCTGTCGCCATTGCCCGGCTGCAGGCCGATACGCTGCATCTGGTCGCGGATGTAGTTGACCGTCAGCTCTTCGCCCTTGCTGCCCGGTGCTCGCCCTTCGAACTCGTCGGAGGCCAGGGTCTTGACCATCTCGGCGAAATCGGTGGCATTGATCTCCGGCGAGAACGCATGGCCCGCGGTCGCGGTGGACGGGGCGGTACTGTCGGTGCCGGCGCTCGGCGCCGGGGAGTCATTGCCTTTGCAGGCACTGAGCGCGGCCGCGGCGGCCAGGCACAGGAGGAGTTTGCGGGGCATCATCGGTTCCTGGGAAACAAGGGATGGCCGCATGGTGGTGCGGCCGGGAACGGGGAGTATCCCCGAATCGTTGGGCTCAGTCCGCCGGCGCGGTTTCGCTGTCGAACGGAATGGGATCGGCGCCGCTGACCGGGCCGATGCGCGCGGTGCGGTGCACGTACAGCACCACGTCCCGCTCGAAGTGCAGGGCGCCACTGACCACGGCGTTCGGGCCGATGATGACCCGCGGCTTGCGGACGGCCGTCAGCGAGACGCTGAAGCTGGGCTTGCGCACGCGCACGCCGCCGTCGACCTGGGAGCCGATGCCCACGGTGATATCGCCATTGACGGTTTCCACGTCCTTGCTGACGCGGCTCTCGACCAGGCCGATGCCACCGTTGACGGTCTCCACGCCGCCTTCGATCTGGCTGCCGCGATCACTGAAGATGCTGCCATTGACCGTGCTGACGTTGCCGCGGGCGATCACCTCACGGCCCAGGCGCACCCCGCCGTTGACCGTTTCGATGCTGCCGGTACGGGCGCGGTCGGCGACCTTCACCCCACCGTTGACGGTATCGATGCTGCCGGTTTCGCTGCCTTCACCGACGCGGATGCCGCCGTTGACGGTATCCAGCTTGCCGTAGCGCTGCCCGGCTTCGGCGGTGATGCTGCCGTTGACCTTGCTGATGTTGTCCTGTGCCCAGGCGGGACTGCTGGCCAGCAGCACGCCCAACAGCAGCGGAATGGATCGAATGTTCATGGGTCCCTCGGTGGATGTGCGGCTGGCAGGCCGCGTGCGTTGATGTCACCATTCCCCAATCGCCCCTGCAACTGCCTGAAGTCACTGGAAAGCCCTTGCGCAACAACGCCTTCCCCTCACGCCGACATCACATCGCCGCTGCCCGCGGCGGGCGCTGCCTGCTGCTGGGGCTGGCCTTGGCATTGGCGCTGCCGCTTCCGTCAGGTGCACAGAACACGCGCGAAACGGAGCGCAAGCTGCAGAAGCTGCGCAGCGAGCTGAAGGGCGTCGCGCAGGAGCGCCGCCAGCTTGAGGGCCAGCGTGGCCAGGCATCTCAGCAGCTGCGCGCGGCCGATGAGAAGGTGGCCCGCAGCGGCCGTGTGCTGGCCCAGACCGAGGCGGCGCTGCGCGAGCAGAACCAGGCACTGGCCGAGGCCGAGCGACGTCGCACGACCCTGCAGTCCAACCTGGCGCAGCAGCATCGCGAACTGGCCGGGTTGCTGCGCGCGGCCTATCAGCTGGGCAACCACGCCCCGCTCAAGCTGCTGCTGTCACAGGACACGGTGGCCGATGCCAACCGTGCACTGGCCTACCACCGGTACCTGCAGCGCGAGCGCGCGCAGCGCATCACCGCATTGACTGCCGATCTCAAGGAACTGGAGGCGCTGCAGGCACAGATTGCCGAACGCCAGCAGCAGCTGCAGGGGACCCAGCGCGAGCAGAAGCAGCAGGCGGCTGCGCTGGCGGCCGATCGTCGCGAACGTGCGCAGACCGTGGCCTCGCTGGACGAACGCTTCAAGGACCGGCGCGAGAAGGAACAGGCATTGGGGCAGGATGCCAAGGCACTGGAAACCCTGCTGGCCAATCTGCGCGCGGCCGCAGCGCGGGCCGAAGCCGAGCGTCGCGCGGCAGCGCGCCGGGCTGCCGCGGAGAAGGCCGCCGCCGAACGCGCTGCACGCCAGGCCGCCGCCGAAGGCCGACCGCCGCCGGCGACCAAGGTGCCGCCGGCCGTGGCATCGGCGCCGGCACCGAAGGTGGGGGGACTGGGGTGGCCGCTGTCGGGCAACCTGCTGGCACGCTATGGCGGCAAGCTGCCGGATGGCCGCACCAGCAGCGGCGTGCTGATCGGTGCCCCGGCCGGCAGCACGGTGACCGCGGTAGCCGATGGCACGGTCGTCTTCTCCGATTGGATGACCGGTTACGGCATGATCCTGATCGTCGATCACGGCAACGGCTACATGAGCCTCTATGCGCATAACGACACGCTGCTGAAGGATGCAGGTGCGCGGGTCAGCCGTGGCGATGCGGTCGCCAAGGTCGGCAACTCCGGCGGCCAGGGCGTGACCGCACTGTATTTCGAGCTGCGTCGTGGCGGGCAGCCGGTCAATCCGGACAGCTGGCTGCAGCGCCGCTGAACCCGGGGCCTGCACGGACTGCGTGGGTTCAACGGGAATTTAGCTGTGCTTCGCGCATAATCGGTGCCTGTGCCTTGGGCACGATGCCACCGTCGACAGGAGTGCTCCATGCGCGCAGCCCGTACCGCCACCCTCTTGCTGGCCCTGTTGCCAGCGCTGTCCTGGGCGCAGCAGACCGCGCCGGCCCCGACCGCTGCGAACAGCGGGCAGGCGGCGAGCAGCGAGGAGGCGGTGACCTCGAAGGTGCCGCTGGAAGACATCCGCCGTTTCGTGGCGGTGTACAACGCGGTGCGCGCGGCCTATGTCGACCCGGTCGACGACAACAAGCTGATGCAGTCGGCGGTCCGTGGCCTGCTGCTCGACCTCGACCCGCACAGCACGTATTTCAACAAGGAAGATGCGCAGGCCTTCGACGAGCAGGCCTCCGGTGCCTACGAGGGCATCGGCGTCGAGCTGCAGCAGCAGCCGGACAACGCCAGCATGAAGGTGATCGCGCCGATCGATGACACGCCGGCGGCCAAGGCCGGCATCCTCGCGGGCGATCTGATCATCGCCATCGATGGCAAGCCGATCAGTGCGATCGATGCCAGTGAGCCGCTGCGGGGCCCGGCCGGCAGCAAGGTGGTGCTGACCATCGTGCGCGACGGCCGGCCGAAGCCTTTCGATGTCAGCCTGACCCGGCAGACGATCCGCGTCACCAGCGTGCGCAGCCGCCTGCTGGAACCGGGCTATGGCTACATCCGCCTGAGTACCTTCCAGGCCGACACCGGTTCGGATTTCCAGAAGCATGTGCAGCAGCTGCAGAAGCAGTCCGGTGGAACGCTGAAGGGGCTGGTGCTGGACCTGCGCAGCAATCCGGGTGGCCTGCTGACCGCCGCTGTGCAGGTGGCCGACGATCTGCTGGACAAGGGCAACATCGTCAGTACGCGGGGCCGCATCAGCATCAGCGATGCGCGTTTCGACGCCACGCCGGGCGACCTGTTGAAGGGCGCACCGGTGGTGGTGCTGGCCGATGCGGGTTCGGCCAGCGCCTCGGAAGTGCTGGCCGGTGCATTGCGCGACAATGGCCGCGCACGCGTGGTTGGCAGCCGCACGTTCGGCAAGGGCTCGGTGCAGACCGTGCTGCCGCTGGACAACGGCGATTCGGTGAAGCTGACCACGGCGCGCTACTACACGCCCAGCGGCAAGTCGATCCAGGCTACCGGCATCGTGCCGGATGTGGAGCTCAAGCCTGCGCCGCGCCCTGAGGATGACGCGCTGCCGGCCAGCCTGAGCGACTACAGCGAAGCCACCCTGCCGGGTCATCTGCGCGGCGACGATGAAGGAACCGAAGGTTATCGGGCAGGCGCGGTGTTGCCGGGCGATGGCCCGATCAACGATGCGCTCGCCGAACTGAAGCATCCCGGTTCGGTGGCCGCGCGACTGAAGGCCGAAGCCGCGAAGGCGGAAGCGGAAAAGGCCGCCGACGCGGCGACCGCCAAGCCGGAAGCAAAGCCGGAAGCAAAGCCGGAAGCAAAGCCGAGCCCGGCCCCGGCAAAGCCCTGAGGCAGCGCCGGGCCACGCCCGGCGGCGCCGGCCGGTTGCCTAGAACCCGTGCCGCTTGCGCAGGCGGCGCGCGATCGCTGCGCGCACGTACACGCCATACACCACGCCGAACACGAAGCCGCCGATGTGGGCCCACCAGGCCACCATGCCGAAGGTCGGGCCGATATAGGCGAACACCACCTGCAGTGCTGCCCATACGCCGATCAGCAGATAGGCCGGGGCGCGTACGAACTCCAGGAACAGGCCGAGGGGAATCACCACGCCCAGTCGCGCGCCCGGGAACAGGGCCAGGTAGGCGCCGATCAGGGCCGACACCGCGCCGCTGGCACCGATGATGATCTGGTCCGGGCTGCCCATGGTGTAGATCGCCACCAAGTTGGAGACCGCGCCGCCGACCAGGAACAGCAGCAACAGGCGCCATGGCCCCAGTACCCGCTCTGCCGGCAGGCCGAAGATCAGCAGGAAGACCAGATTGCCCAGCAGGTGCGACCAGTCCGCATGCAGGAACAGGGCTGTGAACAGGCGCAGCACGCTGCCGTCCTGCAGGGTGGCCCACCAGTCCAGCGGATGGGTCAGCCCGGTGGAGAGCGCGCCCCAGTCGAGCCACAGGCTGCCCCTGGCATCATCCGGCCGTGAGATCGACCACAGGAAAGCCAGCCACAGTGCCGCAAACAGCACGGGTGTGGCCCAGCGCAGGGCGGCCTTCTTGCGCGACGGAAGGGAAACGAACATGGCGACAAGCCTAGCGCGCCGGGCTCCGTGGCGGGGGCGCTCCTGTTCAGGTTTTGCGACGAAAAAAGCGCCGCCGCTGTTATTGTTTCATTAACGGCTCTGGGTAATACTCGCATACGGCGTCGTATGTCGGGAGGGGAATCCGGCGCGCTCCGATGGGCCCCAGGGCCTGCCGGGCGCAGGCGCACTCAGAGCAACATCACCGCTTACCGGAGAGAGAACTACGATGCAAACCGCTTCCACCATTGCCCGTCTGACCCTGCTGGCCGTCGGCGTTGCCGGTGCGCTGGCCGCCGCCGACGCCAACGCTGCTGCCTTCCAGCTGAAGGAAAACAGCGCCAAGGGCCTGGGCCGCGCCTTCGCCGGCTCCACCTCGACCGAAGGTGACGCCTCGGTCATCGCCACCAACCCGGCCTCCATGCGCCTGCTCGACGGTACCCTGCTGCAGGGCGACGTCAGCGCGATCAGCTTCGGTGCCAAGTTCCGCGGCCGTGGCGAATACGGCAACGGCGCGCCGATCTCGGGTGGCAACGGCGGCGACGCCGGCATGATCGCCCCGGTCCCGGCGGCCTACTTCCACCTGCCGTTCGGCGAGAACGAGAACATGCACTTCGGTGCCTCGCTGACCGTTCCGTTCGGCTTCAAGACCGAATACGACCGTGACTGGGTGGGCCGCTACAACGGCGTCAAGACCGAACTGCAGGCGATCGACCTGGGCGTCGCGTTCTCGTACGACGTCAACCCGTACCTGTCGTTTGGTGCTTCGGTGTTCGCCGAGCGCCTGAACGTTGACCTGACCAGCGCCGTCGACACCGGCACCGCGATCAACGCCACGGCCCAGCGCCAGGCTGCCGCCCGCGTGCTGCAGGCCGGTGGTACTCCGGCCCAGGCCGCTGCTGCGTCGCAGGCTGCTGCCCGCCAGGCGGCCCAGCTGGGCTTCGCTCCGGGCACCGCTGATGGCTACCTGCGCATCAAGGGTGACGAAGTGTCGGTCGGCTATACCCTGGGCATGACCGTCAGCCCGGTGGAAGGCACCAACATCGCCTTCAGCTACCGCTCGGAGGTCGAACACAAGATCACCGACGGCACCGCCGACTTCACCATTCCGCAGAATGCCGCGGCCTTCCTGGCCAATACCGGCACCTTCATCGACAGCAACGGCCGCGCCACCATCACCCTGCCGGCCAGCGCGACCGTCGGCATCACCCATCGGGTGAACGACCAGTGGCAGGTCATGGCTGAAGTCACCCGTACTGCGTGGAGCAAGTTCGACCAGGTCACCGTCGACTATGACTCCAACCAGCCGGACAGCGTGCTGCCGTTCCACTACCGCGATACCACCTTCGCGGCGATCGGTACCGATTACAAGGTCAACGACAAGCTGACCCTGCGCGGCGGCCTGGCCTACGATCAGACCCCGACCACCTACGAGCACCGTGACGTCCGCGTGCCGGACACCACCCGCAAGTGGCTGTCGCTGGGTATGACCTACGCAGCGTCGGACAAGCTGGAGTACAGCGTGGGCTACACCCACCTGTTCACCAAGGATCCGGACATCTACTCGACCTCGGCGACGGCCAACACCGTCATCGGCAAGTACAAGGTCAGTGGCGACGTGCTGGCCGCATCGCTGCAGTACAAGTTCTGATCCAGGCTTCGGCCTCATCCAGTACACGAAGGGCCCCGCGCAAGCGGGGCCTTTTGTTTGTGCAGCGCGCATCCACGCGGGCTGTGGATCTACGACAATGGCCGCATGAACCTGTCCGATCCGAACTTCCAGCTGGAGCTGGCCGCCAACGTAGCGGTCGCAGGCTCGATCCTGCTGGCGGGACGCAACAACGTCCACACCTGGTGGCTGGGCATCGTCGGCTGCGCGTTGTTCGCCGTTGTCTTCGAGCGCTCACACCTGTTCGCCGACATGGTGCTGCAGTTCTTCTTCATCGCCATCAGCGTGCTGGGATGGTGGCAATGGCTGCGTGGCAACCACGGCGCACCGCTGCCGATCACCTCGCTGCGCCCGCGCACGGGAATGTGGCTGCTGCCGACGGCGGCCCTGGCCACGTTCGGCTACGGCTGGATGCTGACCCGCCTGACCCACGCCTATGCGCCCTACGTCGATTCGGCGGTACTGGTGCTGAGCGTGATCGCGCAGATCCTGATGATGCGCCGCAAGCTGGAATCGTGGTGGGTGTGGCTGCTGGTCAACACGATCGCCGTGCCCCTGTACTACAGCCGTGGCCTGCACCTGACGTCGATCCTGTACGTCGGTTTCTGGATCAATGCACTGGTGGCGTTGCGCCACTGGCGCAATCTGATGCGTGCCGAGGCCACGGCGGCACCTGGCTCCCTGTAGAGCCGAGCCCACGCTCGGCTGCGCCGGAAAAGCCAAGCGCGGGCTCGGTTCTACAGCAAGCGAAGCACAAAAAACCCCGCTTCCGCGGGGTTTTTCGTTGGCCACATCAACCCGGTGATCAGTCGCCCAACGTCAGCAGCGAGGCGTTACCACCAGCGGCCGTGGTGTTCACCGTGACGGTCTTCTCGGTGGCAAAGCGCAGCAGATAATGTGGGCCACCGGCCTTCGGTCCGGTGCCGGACAGGCCCTGGCCGCCGAATGGCTGCACACCGACCACTGCACCGATCTGGTTGCGGTTGACATACACATTGCCGACCTGGATGCCGTTGGTGATGCGATCGACGGTCTCGTCGATGCGCGAGTGCACGCCCAGGGTCAGGCCGTAGCCGGTGGCATTGATCTGCTCGATCACCGCGTCCAGCTGCTCACCCTTCCAGCGGATGACGTGCAGGACCGGCCCGAAGATCTCCTTCTGCAGCTGGCCCAGGTTCTTCAGTTCGTACGCGCGCGGTGCGAAGAAGGTGCCGTGGGCAGCCTCGGCGGACAGTTCAGCCGCAGCGATCAGGCGCGCTTCGCGGTCCATGCGTTCGGCATGGTCCTGCAGGATCTTCAGCGCATCGGCGTCGATCACCGGGCCGACGTCGGTGGACAGCAGGCCGGGGTCGCCGACCTTCAGTTCCTTCATGGCGCCGGCCAGCATGGTCATCACCTTGTCGGCGATGTCGTCCTGCACGAACAGCACGCGTGCGGCCGAGCAGCGCTGTCCGGCCGAGGTGAAGGCCGAACCGATCGCATCCTTGACCAGCTGTTCCGGCAGCGCCGAGGAGTCGGCGATGAAGGCGTTCTGACCACCCGTCTCGGCGATCAGCACGCCGATGGCGGCATCACGCGCGGCCATCGCACGGTTGATCGCACGTGCGGTGTCGGTGGAGCCGGTGAAGGCCACGCCCGCCACGCGCGGATCGGCGGTCAGCGCCGCGCCGACGGTGGCACCATCGCCCGGCAGGAACTGCACCACCTCGGCCGGCACGCCGGCGTCATGCAGCAGCTTCACGGCGTAGTAGCCGACCAGGTTGGTCTGCTCTGCCGGCTTGGCGATGACGCTGTTGCCGGCAGCCAGTGCGGCGGCCACCTGGCCCAGGAAGATCGCCAGCGGGAAGTTCCACGGGCTGATGCAGACAAACACGCCACGGCCGTGCAGCTGCAGCTCGTTGGATTCGCCGGTGGGGCTCGGCAGCTTCTCGGCATGTCCGAACTGCTCGCGTGCCTGCTTGGCGTAGTAGCGCAGGAAGTCGACCGCTTCACGCACTTCGGCAATGCTGTCGGGCAGGCTCTTGCCGGCTTCCTTCACGCACAGCGCCATGAACTCGGGCATGCGTGCTTCGAGCTGGTCGGCGGCGTGCTCGAGAATGGCGGCGCGGCTTGCTGCCGGGGTGCGGTTCCAGGCCGGCTGCGCGGCCACGGCATTGGCCAGCGCCTTCTGCACGGTGGCGGTATCGGCGGGCAGCCACTGGCCGACCACTTCGCGGGTATCGGCGGGGTTGGTTACCGGTTGCGGCGCGCCTGCGGGGGTCGCACCCGGCACCAGCGGCGCGGCCTGCCACGGCTTCACTGCCGCGTTGAGCTGCCCGGCCAGGGCGCGCAGTTCGTTGTCGTTGGCGAGATTGGCGCCCATGGAGTTCTTCCTGTCGTGGTTCTGGCTGCGCAGCAGGTCAACCGGCAGCGGGATCTTGGGATGCGGAATCGATTCGAACGAGGACACCATCTCGACCGGATCGCGGATCAGATCGGAGATCGGCACGCGTTCGTCGGTGATGCGGTTGACGAAGCTGGAGTTGGCGCCGTTTTCCAGCAGGCGCCGCACCAGATACGGCAGCAGATCCTCATGCGATCCGACCGGTGCATAGACGCGGCAGGGAAGGCCGAGACGATCGGCCGGCACCACTTCGGCGTAGAGATCGTCGCCCATGCCGTGCAGCTTCTGGTGCTCGTACACGCCGCCGTTGGCAATGCTGCGCACGGCCGCGATGGTGTGCGCGTTGTGGGTGGCGAACATCGGGTAGATCACATCGGCATGCGTGAACAGACGCTTGGCACAGGCCAAGTAGGACACGTCGGTGTTCTGCTTGCGGGTGAACACCGGGTAGCCCGGGTAGCCCTCGATCTGCGCGCGCTTGATCTCGGCATCCCAGTAGGCGCCCTTGACCAGGCGCACCTGCAGGCGGCGACCGGCACGGCGGGCCATGTCGGCCAAGTGGTCGATCGTGTACGGGGTGCGCTTCTGGTAGGCCTGCACCACGACGCCGAAGCCGTCCCAGCCGGCCAGCGAGGCGTCGCAGAACACCTGCTCGATGATGTCCAGCGACAGCTCGAGGCGGTCGGACTCCTCGGCGTCGACGGTGCAGCCGATGCCGTAGCTCTTGGCCAGCTGCGCCAGTTCCAGCACGCCCGGCACCAGGTCCTTCAGCACGCGCTCGCGCTTGGCATGTTCGTAGCGAGGGTACAGCGCCGACAGCTTGATCGAGATGCCCGGTGCGTTGTTGACGTCGCCGTCGGGACGGCCGCCGCGTGCCTTGTGGTCACCGCCGATGGCGTGGATCGCACGACGGTAGTCTTCCAGATAGCGCAGCGCATCCTTCATGGTCAGGGCACCTTCGCCCAGCATGTCGAAGGAATAGCGATAGCTGGCGTTGTCGCCCTTGTGCGAACGCGCGAGCGCCTCGCTGATGGTGCGGCCCATGACGAACTGATGGCCCATGATCTTCATCGCCTGGCGCACGGCCAGGCGGATCACCGGCTCACCCACGCGTCCGACCAGGCGCTTGAACGCGCTGGGTGCGTCGGCACGGGTGGCATCGTTCATCTGCACCAGCTTGCCGGTCAGCATCAGGCCCCAGGTGGAGGCATTGACCAGTACCGAGTCACTGCCGCCCAGGTGCTTTTCCCAGTCGGCGTCGGCCAGCTTGTCGCGGATCAGTTTGTCGGCGGTGTCCTGGTCCGGAATGCGCAGCAGCGCTTCGGCCACGCACATCAGCAGCACGCCTTCCTCGCTGCCCAGATCGTACTGGCGCATGAAGGCTTCGATCGCGCCCTGGTCCTTGGCGCGCACGCGCACGCGGCCGACCAGATCGGCGGCCAGCGCCTGCACCCGGGCCTGTTCCTCGGCGGGCAGGCGGGCCTGCGCCAGCAGCTCACGGACGTGGCTGGCCTCGTCCTTCAGCCAGGCGTCGGTAATGGCCTGGCGGAACGGGTTGGGGGACGCCGGCAGTTCCGGCGACAGCAGCGCGCCGGGACGCAGGGCGTCGTGGGCGGCAAGGGAGGAGGAGGGTGCGTTCATGCCGGTCCGGCCAATGGAAAACTTGGCGATTTTAATCATTTTTGCGCCCTTCGGAAGTGCCCCGCGGCCGCCTTCGTGAATGCTGATAGCCCCTAACGGTGGTGGATTCAGCGTGTTCAGCAAGCGCGACACTATTTGTGCTGAATTCGTCATTTGCGGCGCCGGGCGAATGCTGTATTGCAGCATGGCAAAAAGTGTGAATGCACCCTTGCTACCGGTGAGACGGCGGGGCTACCATCGAGACGTTTCCCGCGGCAGGAACGCGGTTGCGACATGATCGAGGTGCTTCCAGCTCCAGATGGGTCAGGTACGCAGCTGCGGCTGCGTCCCCCACGGGCGCTCGATGCCCGGCAGTTCGTCCTGTTGTTCACCGTGTTGTCGGGAGCGATGTGGCTGGTCTCCGCCCTGGGGTGGTTGGCCGGCAATGCATTCGCCCCCCTGTTCGCGCTGCTGTACAGCCTGTTGCTGGCAGCCGCGTTACGCGCCCTGTGGCGCAGCGGCGAACGGCAGGAGGAAATCCGGGTAGTGCCGGCGTATGTGGAGGTCATCCCCGTACCCGGTGGATTGCCGGTGTTCCGGGCTCACCCGCATTGGGTGCGCCTGCTCGCCGACGATGAGAGGGTCCGGCTTGCGTCCAGCGGCCGGCAGGTGGAGGTGGGGAGTTTCCTCGCGCCGGCCGAACGTCAGACGCTCGCAGAGACACTTGAAGGCTTGCTCGCCGCCAGCGATGGCGGCAACCGACGACGCTAAGGGTCTAGGCAATGAAGCAAAGCAGCAGGTGGGGCACGAAGTGCGTTGCAATGGCCGCCGCAGTGGTGGCCGGGGGATGGGTTCCGGCGATGGCATGGGCCCAGGCGGCCGATCCCAAGCCGTGGCAGCTGAACATGGGCAAGGGGGTAACCCAGACCTCGCGCCTGGCCTGGGAGTCGAACAATCTCTCGCTGATCGTCTGCACGGTGATCGGCGTGATCGTGTTCGGGGCGATGGCCTACGCCATCTTCAAGTTCCGCAAATCCAAGGGGGCGGTCGCAGCCACCTTCAGCCACAACACCAAGGCCGAGATCATCTGGACGGTGATCCCGGTGATCATCCTGGTGGTGATGGCATGGCCGGCCACGGCCAACCTGATCAAGATGTACGACACCCGCGATGCCGAGATGACGGTGAAGGTCACCGGCTACCAGTGGATGTGGAAGTACGAGTACCTGGGCGAGAACGTCACCTTCACCAGCCGCCTGGACCGCGAGTCGGACCGCATGCGGCAGAGTGGCAAGGTGCCGACGCGCGAGAGCCATCCCCACTACCTGCTGGATGTCGACAACCGGCTGGTGCTGCCGGTCGATACCAAGGTCCGTTTCGTCATCACCTCCGACGACGTGATCCACGCCTGGTGGGTGCCGGCGCTGGGCTGGAAGCAGGATGCCATTCCCGGCTTCATCAACGAGGCCTGGACCAGCATCGAGCAGCCGGGCGTCTATCGCGGGCAGTGCGCTGAACTGTGCGGCAAGGACCACGGATTCATGCCGATCGTGGTCGAGGCCGTGTCCAAGGAGGAGTTCAGGCAGTGGCTGGCGCAGCGCAAGCCGGCACCGCCGGCCGCAGCCCCGGCCGAACCGGCTGCGCCTGCGGCGGAGACGCCTGCCGCGCCGGCCGAACCTGCCGCCGCCGAAGCGGGTGCCGCCCCTGCCACCGCGGCCAGCGGCGCGTGATGTAAATCCCGCGGCCGCCTGCGGCCGTGGCGACAACCGATTCTGAGAGGTGTTTTGCAATGGCGCACTCGGCAGTTGGGCACGACGATCACCACCACCACCCGGGTTTCTTCGAGCGTTGGTTCTTCTCGACCAACCACAAGGACATCGGCACCCTGTATCTGCTTTTCAGCTTCATCATGTTCATCATCGGCGCGGCGATGAGCGTGATCATCCGCGCCGAGCTGATGCAGCCGGGCCTGCAGTTCGTCAGGCCGGAAACCTTCAACCAGCTCACCACCGTGCACGCACTGGTGATGATCTTCGGCGGAGTGATGCCGGCCTTCGTCGGCCTGGCCAACTGGATGGTGCCGTTGCAGATCGGTGCGCCGGACATGGCCCTGCCACGCATGAACAACTGGTCGTTCTGGCTGCTGCCGGTGGCCTTCAGCCTGCTGCTGCTCACCTTCCTGCTGCCCGGAGGTGCGCCGGCCGGTGGCTGGACGCTGTATCCGCCGCTGTCGCTGCAGGGCGGCTACAACGTGGCCTTCACTGTGTTCGCCATCCACGTGGCCGGCATCAGTTCGATCATGGGCGCGATCAACATCATCGCCACCGTGCTCAACATGCGCGCGCCGGGCATCGACCTGCTGAAGATGCCGATCTTCTGCTGGGCCTGGCTGATCACCGCCTTCCTGCTGATCGCGGTGATGCCGGTGCTGGCCGGTGCGGTGACCATGCTGTTGACCGACAAGTTCTTCGGCACCAGCTTCTTCAACGCCGCCGGTGGCGGTGACCCGGTGATGTTCCAGCACATCTTCTGGTTCTTCGGCCACCCCGAGGTGTACATCATGATCCTGCCCGCCTTCGGCGTGGTCAGCGAAATCATTCCCACCTTCAGCCGCAAGCCCCTGTTCGGCTACCAGGCGATGGTGTACGCCACGGCTGCGATCGCCTTCCTGTCGTTCATCGTCTGGGCCCACCACATGTTCACCGTGGGCATGCCGCTGGGCGGCGAGATCTACTTCATGTTCGCCACCATGCTGATCTCGATCCCGACCGGCGTGAAGGTCTTCAACTGGGTCAGCACGATGTGGCGTGGCTCGCTGACGTTCGAGGCGCCGATGCTGTGGTCGGTGGCCTTCGTCATCCTGTTCACCATTGGCGGCTTCTCCGGTCTGATGCTGGCCATCGTCGCCGCCGACTTCCAGTACCACGATACCTACTTCGTCGTTGCCCACTTCCACTACGTGCTGGTGACCGGTGCAGTGTTCGCGCTGATTGCCGCGGTGTACTACTGGTGGCCGAAGTGGACCGGTCGCATGTACAGCGAGAAGTGGGCCAAGGTGCACTTCTGGTGGTCGATCGTGTTCGTCAACCTGCTGTTCTTCCCGCAGCACTTCCTCGGCCTGGCCGGGATGCCGCGCCGTATTCCCGATTACAGTGTGGCGTTCGCCGACTGGAACCTGATCAGCTCGATCGGCGCATTCGGCATGTTCGTCACGCCCTTCATGATGGCGGCGATCCTGCTGTCCTCGCTACGCAATGGCGAGAAGGCGGCCGATCGGTCCTGGGAAGGTGCGCGTGGCCTGGAGTGGACGCTGCCGTCGCCGGCACCGGCCCATACCTTCACCACCCCGCCGATCCTGCGCCCGGGCGATCTGGCGCATGACGACATCACGCATTGAGGTGGGGCATGCATAACGAGAGCCCGCTCCAGACCTGTAGAGCCGAGCCCGGCTCGGCTGTCGAAGAGCAGCCGGGCAGGGCCCGGCTGTCCGGCGGCGAGACTCAGGGCATCGAACAGCAGCGCCGGCGTGCCCGGCGCACGGCGGTCGTGGTGGGCGCCATCGCTGTACTGGTCTATGCCACCTTCATTCTCAGCGGGGTGATCGGACGATGAGCCCGACGCCGGCCAGCACACCGTCGCCCAGCGCCGGCCTGCCGCGCCTGATCGGCGTTGCCGTGGCCGTGTTCCTGCTGACCTTCTCGCTGGTGCCGCTGTATCGCATCGCGTGCGAGAAGGTGTTCGGCGTGCGCCTGGAGCGAGGCCCGGGCAGCGAGGCCAGCGTGGGGGCTGCCACCGCAAAGCGCACCGTGCGGGTGGAGTTCGATGGCGGGGTCAATTCGCGGCTGCCATGGGCATTCCATCCCGAGCAGCTGACCATGGACGTGGTGCCCGGTGAGCTGAACGAGGCGCTGTATTACGCCCGCAATGACGGCCCACAGGCGATCGTCGGTAGTGCGGTGCCCTCGGTCGCGCCAGCACGTGCCTCCGGATTCTTCAGCAAGACCGAGTGCTTCTGCTTCACCGCGCAGACGCTGCAGGCCGGCGAGAAGCGCGACATGCCGGTGCGCTTCATCGTCGATCCGGATCTGCCGCCGGAAATCAAGACGATCACCCTGTCCTACACCTTCTACCGCAACGACGCGCTGTCCGATCGGCTGGCTCCGGCCGCCACCTCGGAAGGCGCGCACGCCGCTCCCTGACCCGGATAACGACATGGCCCAGACACCGACCGACGCCAACGTGTACTTCGTCCCGGCCCAGAGCAAATGGCCATTCGTGGGCTCCATCGCGATGATGGTGACCATGGTGGGCGTGGCCAGCTGGCTCAACGATGCCAGCTGGGGGCGCTGGACGTTCTACATCGGCATCGCGATGCTGGTGCTGACCCTGTTCTGGTGGTTCAGCGACGTGGTGCGCGAATCGCAGGCCGGCAACTACAACCGCCAAGTCGATGGTTCGTTCCGGATGGGCATGGTCTGGTTCATCTTCTCCGAGGTGATGTTCTTCGGCGCATTCTTCGGCGCACTGTTCTACACCCGCCACCTGGGCCTGTCCTGGCTCAGCGGCGAGGGACGCGGGGTGATGACCAACGAGCTGCTGTGGCAGGGCTACTCCGCGGGGTGGCCCACCAACGGCCCGGCGGCGATCGGCGGGGCCTTCCAGACCATTCCGGCCTGGGGCCTGCCGTTGATCAATACGCTGATCCTGCTGACTTCCGGCGTGACGCTCACCATCGCCCACCATGCGCTGAAGGCCGGGCACCGTCGCCAGCTGCTGGTCTGGCTGGGCCTGACCGTGGCGCTGGGCCTGGGCTTCCTTGCCCTGCAGGCGGAGGAGTACATCCACGCCTACAAGGAGCTGAACCTGACGCTCGGCTCGGGCATCTACGGGTCGACGTTCTTCATGCTGACCGGTTTCCACGGTGCGCACGTGCTGCTGGGCACGATCATGCTGATCGTGATGTGGCTGCGCTCGGCAAAGGGGCACTTCACCCGCGACAACCATTTCGCGTTCGAGGCCGCTGCGTGGTACTGGCACTTCGTCGACGTGGTGTGGCTGATGCTGTTCCTGTTCGTCTACGTGCTGTAAGCGCCGGTGCCGGTGGCGTACTCAGCCACCGATGCCGTGCGGTTTGATCCAGCCCATGTAGATGCTCACGATCACCAGTACGATCAACGCCACCGACACCGCGATGCGGCGCGTCAGTGCGTTGACCGTGCGCTTGGTCTGGCCCCGGTCGACCAGCAGGTAGTACAGCCCGGCGCCCAGGTTCCAGACGATGACGATCAGAAACGCGATCACCAGCAGGGTCTTCAGCGAATCACTCATGCGCGGCTCGAGGGCAGGGTGGATGTGCCTATCTGACCTCGTTTGCGCGGACTTGTCATGATGCGCCAGCACACGCGGGTGATCGGCTGGCTGCTGGCGCTGGTGGCGATCACGGGATTCACCGCGCTGGGCCTGTGGCAGTTGCAGCGCATGCATGCAAAGCAGGCCATGCTGGATGCGCAGGGCCCCGCTGCGGCGCAGGCACTTCCGCTGGCGCAGGCACTGGCGGCGCCGGGCGCGCTGCATGGCGTGGCCGACCATGGCCGCTTCCTGCCGGGCGTGGTGCTGCTGGACAACCAGACCCGGCACGGCCGGGCCGGGGTGAAGATCTATCGCCCCTTCCGCAGCGACGGCGGCAGCGTGCTGCTGGTCGACCTCGGCTGGCGCGCGCTGCCCGCCGACCGCACGCTCCCCGACCTGCCGCCGCCGCCTTCGCCGGTGGCCGTGCGCGGGCTGCTGGCGCCGCCGCCGTCGGCAGGGTTGGCGCTGGGCCCGGCGTTCTCTGCAACCGGTGAGGCGCAGCGCTGGCTGGCCAGCCGGCTGCCTGCCGAGGGCCTGGCGACGGCGCTGGGGCTGCCCGCACTGCCGGAGCGCGTGCTGCGGCTTGATCCGGCGCTGCCCTTCGGTGATGAACGCGACCTCGATCTGCTGCCGAACACGCTGCCCCCGCAGCGCCACCTGGGTTACGCCGTGCAATGGTTCGGCCTGGCGCTGACCGTGCTGGTGGTTGCGCTGGTGCTGGAAGGGCGCAGCAGGCGCGTTCCACGCTAGCGCCGGCCCGACTTCGGGCGCCCGGCATCCCCTGTCCAACCATGAGAAAATGCCCGCATGAACACTGCTACATCCCCGCAGGCGCGCGGTTCCGGTCGCCGGACCCTGGTGCTGTTGTTCGCCGTGTTCTTCGGGGCAATGGCGCTGGCGGCCGTGCTGCGCTTCTCCGGATGGCAGCCTACCGGCCACCGCAACAGTGGACAGCTGCTCAAACCCCCGGTGGACCTGCGCCAGCAGCCACCGACCCTGGCCGACGGCACGGCCTATCCCTGGAATCCGGAAGCGCGCACCTGGCGCCTGCTGGTGGCACCGGCCGGTGCCTGCGACGCGCAGTGCGTCACTTTGTCGCAGGGACTGGGCAAGGTGTGGCAGCTGTTCGGCCATAACGCCGATAATGTCGAGATCCTGTGGCTGGGTCCGCCACCGGCGTCGATCGCCTCGCTGCCCGCGCTGCGGCCGCTGGCACCGTCGCCAGCGCTGCGCGCGGCCCTGCCCGGCGTCGACGATCCGGCTGGCCTGCCGGTCTACGTGATCGATCCGAACGGCTTCGTGATCATGCGCCATGCCCCGGGCAGCGACCTCGGGGGCCTGCGCAAGGACATGGCCACGTTGCTGAAACTGAAGTGAGTCCTGTTTGATGAGCCTTTCCGCGCGTCCGGCGCTGCACCGCAATTTCCACCGCCTGGCGTGGTTCGCCATGATCATGACCGCGAGCACGATCATGTTCGGTGCCTTCGTCCGTCTGTCCGATGCGGGGCTGAGCTGCCCGGACTGGCCGACCTGCTATGGCCGCGCGACCTGGCCGCAGCACATCGAGGAGACGGTTGGCCACCCGGCCGCCGATATCCGTCCTCTGGAAACGCACAAGGCCTGGCGCGAGCAGGTTCACCGCTTCCTGGCCGGCGCGCTGGGCATCGAGATCCTTACCTTGGCCCTGCTGGCCACGCGCAGGCGCCGGTTCGGAACCGCGGCGGTCGTCACCGCCTGCGTGCTGGTGGCTGCCGGCATACCGTTGTACATGATGGGCTGGCATGCAACGGCCAGTGCCTTGGCCCTGAGTGGTGAGGCGATACTGCTGATCGCCGCCTTGCGCTGGAACAACATCGATCTGGCGCGCGCGGCGGTACTGACTCTGGCGGTGGTGATCTTCCAGGCCCTGCTGGGCATGTGGACGGTGACGCTGCTGCTGAAGCCGATCGTGGTGATGGGCCACCTGCTGGGCGGCATGCTGATGTTCGGCCTGCTGGTGTGGCTGGCGTGGCGGGCCACGCATCTGCCGATCACGCTGGCCGAGGCGCCCAGGCTGAAGTGGCTGCTGCGTGCCGCCGTGGTCGTGCTGGTCACCCAGATCGCACTGGGCGGCTGGGTCAGTGCCAACTATGCGGCGCTCGCCTGCGGCGGCGGCAGCGCCTCGCTGGACAACTTCCCACGCTGTGCCAACCAGTGGTGGCCGCAGCACAACTTCGTCGAAGGCTTCACCCTGTGGCGTGGCATCGGCGTGGACTACGAAGGGGGCGTGCTCGATGGCGCCTCGCGCATCGCCATCCAGCTGGCGCATCGCCTGTTCGCCATCGTGGTGGCTGCCTACCTGCTGTGGCTGGGCGTGCGTCTGTTCCGCCTGCCGAGCATGCGGGGCTGGGCGACTGCGCTGATCGTGCTGCTGGTGCTGCAGGTCACCCTCGGCATCCTCAACGTGAAGCTGGCGCTGCCGCTGGAAGTGGCGGTGGCGCACAACGGCGTGGCCGTTGCCCTGTTGTTCGTGCTGGTCAGCCTGCTGGCCCGCCTGCGTGCCCCGGACTGATCCGATGTTCTCCAATTACCGCCAGTACTGGGACCTGACCAAGCCCAAGGTCGTCGCCCTGATCGTGTTCACCGCCCTGGTGGGCATGGTCCTGGCCATTCCAGGCGTGCCCAGCTGGGAACAGGTACGCGCGGGCCTGCTCGGCTTCCTCGGCATCTGGCTGGCGGCCTCGGCTGCGGCTGCGATCAACCAGCTGCTGGATGCGCACATCGATGCGCAGATGGCGCGCACCTCGTGGCGGCCGCTGGTGGTTGGCAAGGTCAAGCCGTGGCAGGTGCTGGTGTTCGCCGGCGCGCTGATCGTGCTGTCGATGACGATCCTGGTGCTGTGGGTGAACGTGATCACCGCCGTGCTGACCTTCGCTTCGCTGATCGGTTATGCGGTGATCTATACGGTCTACCTCAAGCGTGCGACCTCGCAGAACATCGTCATCGGTGGTCTGGCCGGCGCGATGCCACCGATGCTGGGCTGGGCCGCCGTCACCGGAATGCAGGGCTCTTCGGACTGGGCGTACTCGTCGCTGCTGGTGCTGATCATCTTCATCTGGACGCCGCCGCATTTCTGGGCGCTGGCGATCTTCCGCCGTGAGGACTACGCCAAGGCGAAGATCCCGATGCTGCCGGTGACCCACGGCGTGGTGCATACCCGCAGGCAGATCATGGTGTATTCGGTGGTGCTGGCCCTGGTCTGCCTGCTGCCCTATCTGGTGGGCATGAGCGGACCGTTCTACCTGGGCGGTGCGATCGTGCTCAACGCGGTGTTCCTCTGGTATGCGTGGCGCATGCTGGATCCGCCGGATGAGCTGTTCTCGATGAAGATGTTCCAGTACTCCATCGTCTATCTGATGGCGCTGTTCGCCTTCCTGCTGATCGACCACTGGATCCTGCCCTGGTTGTAAGGCGCCACCTGTAGAGCCGAGCCCATGCTCGGCTGAGGGGTGGTTGGAAGAGCAGCCGAGCGTGGGCTCGGCTCTACACTTGATCTCTTCCAGCGGCGTCGCCATTGCTGTTCCTGACCCCAAGGAAAGGAGCGAGCAGGGATGCATTCGATTTTCCGCTGGACCACAGCGCTGCTGCTGGCGCTGGGCATGGCCCTCAGTGCGCATGCCGACGACACCGTCGCGCAGATCCGCCAGTACGCCGGTGATCACCGCCTGCTGGTACTGGGCGAATTCCATGGCACGCGTGAGACGCCGGTGCTGGTGCGCCAACTGGTGGACGACTACAGCCGCAACGGCCCGGTCCTGCTGGCGCTGGAACTGCCGCGCGCCGAGAACCCCACGCTACGCGATTACCTGGCTTCCGATGGCGGGGCCGCGGTGCGCCAGCACCTGCACGGCCGCGCGTTCTGGACCGTGCGCGACGACCAGCATGATGGTCGCCGCAGCCGCGACATGCTGGCGATGATCGAAGGCCTGCGTGTGCTGAAGGCGCAGGGCCGCGCGATCGAGGTGGTCGGCTACGACGTCAACCATAGTGACGGCAGCAGCCAGGCCCGCGATGACCGCATGGCCGCCGAACTGCGGCGCCTGTACCGGCGCCTGCCCGATGGCGCACGCATGGTCGTGCTGACCGGTAATGTCCACGCCATGCTGCAGCGCCCGGCCGACGCTCCGCCGGAAATGCAGACCCAGCCGATGGCATCGGCACTGCGCGACCTGGATGTCTACAGCGTGCGGCTGGAAGCGTTGCGCGGCCACTTCTGGGGATGCATGGACCGCTGCAAGGCGTTGGCCCTGCTCGAATGGCCAGCCCGTGAGCCGGAGGTCAACACCCATGCCAGCCGCGAATACGACCTGTGGGTGTGGATGCCGCAGCTGAGCGTTGGCACGCTGGTGGATCAGTAGATCCACGCCATGCGTGGATGGTTTTCCCACAACATCCCGCGCGCCCAATCAGGACTTGCGCCGCGCATACCGCTGCGCGATCACACCGCAGACGATCAGCTGGATCTGGTGGTAGATCATCACCGGCAGCACGATGGCACCGAGGCTGCCCCCGGCGAACAGCACCTTGGCGATCGGCACGCCAGTGGCCAGGCTCTTCTTGGAGCCGCAGAACACGATGGCGATCTCGTCCTCGCGGTTGAAGTGCAGGCGACGGGCGATGAAGGTGATCAGCGGCATGGCGATACCGAGCAGGACGGCAGCTACCACGGCCACTGCCAGCAGCGACAGCACAGGGGTCTTGCTCCAGAGCCCTTCGGTGACGGCTTCGCCGAACGCCGAATACACGACCAGCAGGATGGTGGCCTGGTCGGTGTAGCGCAGCAGCGCGCGCTGCTTCTCGACCCAGCCGGCGATCCACGGGCGCAGCAGGTGGCCGGCCACGAACGGCACCAGCAGCTGCAGCATGATGCCGCCGATCGCATGCAGCGGGTCATGCACACCGCCGGAGGTGCCGGCCAGCGCGGTCAACAGCAGCGGCGTGAGGAACACACCGAGGATGCTCGACAGCGATGCGCTGCAGATGGCCGCCGGCACATTGCCGCGCGCCATCGAGGTGAAGGCGATGGACGACTGTACGGTGGAGGGCAGGGTGCACAGGAACAGCACGCCCAGGTACAGCTCCGGGGTCAACAGCCAGCCCGACAGCGGCTTGAACATCAGGCCCAGCATCGGGAACAGCAGGAAGGTGCAGGCGAGGATGGTCAGATGCAGGCGCCAGTGCAGCATGCCGCCGATGATCGATTCGCGCGGCAGGCGCGCCCCGTGCAGGAAGAACAGCGCGGCGATGGCGACCGTGGTGACATCGTCCAGGACGATGGCGGCGGCGCCCTTCATCGGCAGCAGCGACGCCAGGCCGACCGTGCACAGCAGGGCCAGGGTGAAGTTGTCCGGTCGCAGGCGCGACCACCAGCGGGTCATGGGGGGCAGACTCCTTGGTGTGGAGGGTTCAGGGCGAGGTGACCGGTGTGGCCAGACGCTGGCGGGTGGCCGCTTCCAGCGACTTCAGGCCGGCGCGCTGGCCCAGCTGAAGGGCCTGTTCCGGGCTGGCATGTTCGTAGCGTGCATTGACCAGGCCGAGCACAGCACCGGCGCGGTTGCCGGACGCGCAGTGCAGCAGCACCGGCCCCTGGCTCTGCTGCAGGGCCTGGTGCACGGCGCGCACATTGGCCGCATCCAGGCCCTCGGCGCCGGCCACCGGGATGCGCACATAGCGCAGGCCCAGCGATTCGGCCGCGCGGGTTTCATCGAAACCACGGTCCTCGTCGGGCTGGCGCAGGTCGATCACGGTGCGTACGCCTTGCGCAGCCAGTTCGCGCAGGTGTGCGGCACTGGGCTGGCCGCCGGCATACAGGCCGGGGCGGACTTCATTGAGCGGGGCATCTGCGGCCAAGGCCGCCAGCGGCAGGCAGAGGGACAGCAACAGCAGGCAGGTCAGGCGCAGCAGCATGGTCCTCTCCGTTGAAACGTTCCGCCGCTACCGGCCCAGGCTGGCGCGGGCCTTGAGCAGCTCGCGCAGTTC
Source organism: Stenotrophomonas sp. YJH_SMC_36 (assembly GCF_059369935.1). Classification (NCBI taxonomy): domain Bacteria; kingdom Pseudomonadati; phylum Pseudomonadota; class Gammaproteobacteria; order Lysobacterales; family Lysobacteraceae; genus Stenotrophomonas; species Stenotrophomonas sp. YJH_SMC_36. Next base: position 23,700 of record NZ_JCAFTD010000008.1, read on the forward strand.
GTACTTGTCAGTATCGTCCAGTCCCTGCTGCCGCTGCTTTGCCAACAGCTCTTCCAGACGTTGCTGCAACAGTTGTTTCTCCAACTGGGCCACGGCGTCGTGCAGTTCCTGGGTCCAGATCGCTTCGCTGCCGGGCAGGGTCTGGGCGGCCAGCGTGTGCAGCGAGGCCTGCTCCTCACGCCCGTCGAAATGTTCCAGCAGCGCGCCGGTGCTGATATCGGGACGCTGTTCGACCAGCGCCAGCAGCTCCAGCAGCAGCTCCACACCCGGCAGGCGCAGGCCCTGGAAGTGATGCTTGCCGCCCAGGGTCAGCGCCAGCGACGGCTGCTGCAGCAGCACGGCGATCGCACCCCGCACCAGGCTGCGCTTGGCCACCGGCTGGATCGACCGTGCCGGAGGGCGCTGCGGCATCGCCGTGCGGGTATTCTGCGTGGCCGCACCGAGCCCGGTCAGCTGCGCCAGCTGCTGCTTCATCAGGTCACCGAACGCGCCATCGGGAATCTGCGCCAGCATCGGCCTGGCCCGCTCGGCCAGGCGTGCCCGGCCGTCCAGCGTGCCCATGTTGATCTCGCGGGTCAGCTCGTCGAAGAAGAACTGCGATAGCGGCGTGGCCTGCTTCAGGCGTTCGTTGAAGGCCTCAGCGCCTTCCTTGCGCACGATGGTGTCCGGGTCCTCGCCGTCGGGCAGGAACAGGAAGAAGGCCTGGCGGCCGTCCTTCATGCGCGGCAGCACCGACTCCAGTGCCTTCCAGCCGGCGCGGCGGCCGGCGGCATCGCCATCGAAGCAGAAGAACACGTCCGGTGCGTTTCGGAACAGCAGCTCGGCATGGTCGGGCGTGGTCGCGGTGCCCAGCGTCGCCACCGCCTGGGTGACGCCGAACTGGAACAGCGAGACCACGTCCATGTAACCCTCGACCACGATCAGCCGCTCGATCTTCTGGTTCGCCTGGCGCACCTGCCACAGGCCGTACAGTTCGCGGCCCTTGTGGAACAGCGCGGTTTCGGGCGAATTGAGGTACTTGGGACCGTCGTCCTTCTCGAACACCCGGCCACCGAAGGCGATCACCCGTCCACGGCGGTCGAAGATCGGGAACATCACCCGGTCGCGGAACTTGTCGTAGACGTGCCCCCGGTCGTTCTTGGAGAACAGGCCGGCACGGTCGAGCAGCTTCATCCGCCGCTCGTCCTTGCCCAGCGCATCGCGCAGGCCGCTGTAGCCGTCGGGCGCATAGCCGATCTGGAAGCGGGCGCGGTTCTGTTCGTCCACGCCACGGCCGTCAAGGTAGGCGCGGGCCTTGTCGCTGCCCTCCAGGTTCTTCTGGAAGAAGCGCGCCGCTGCATCCAGTGCCGAATAGAGTTCGCGGCTGTCGTCCTGCTGCTGGGCGCTGCGCGGGTTCTCGCTGCGTGGCACGTCCATGCCGGCGCGCTTGGCCAGCTCATCCACCGCGTCGAGGAACTCGAGGCGGTCGTAGTTCATCAGGAAGCTGATTGCGGTGCCGTGCGCACCGCAGCCGAAGCAGTGATAGAACTGCTTGGTCGGCGAGACGGTGAACGAGGCCGAGCGCTCGTCATGGAACGGGCAGCGTGCCGCGTACTCCTTGCCCTGTCGCTTCAACGGCACACGGCTGCCCACCACCTCGACGATGTCGGTGCGGGCCAGCAGGTCGTCGATGAAAGCGTCGGGGATACGGGCCATGGGCAGCAGGGCAGGGCGCGGCCGCCGGGGCGCGCAGCAGGGGCGGCAGGTCCCCCTAGTTTACTCGCTGGCGATGGTCGGGCCGGCCTGTTGTTCGCTGCTGCCGCCGGCGCTGGCGGCCGCCCGCTGTGCCCGGGCACTCAGGCGCTCGTCGATCACCGCGGTCATCAGGGCGCCGACGAAGAACACCGCGGTAGCGTAGTAGATCCAGACCAGCGCGATCACCAGGGCGCCCATCGAACCGTAGGCGCTGCCGGGCGCCACGGTGGCGATGTAGACGCCGATGCCGTAGCGCCCCAGGGCGAACAGGAGCGAGGTGATGGCCCCGCCGATGAAGGCCTGGCGCCAGGCCACGCGACGGTCGGGCAGATAGTGGTAGAGGAAGGCGAAGGCCAGCGTGTACAGCAGCAGCGTGGTCACGTAACCGATGGCCGGCAACACCGATGGCAGCTGCGCGAATACCACCTGCAGGGCAGTGGTGGCGGTCATCGACAGGATCAGCAGGAAGCCCAGCGCCAGCACCACGCCGAAGGAGAACACGCGCTTGCGCAGCCAGGCCTGGACGCCTTCCAGGCGCTGGCCGCTGGTATGGAAGATGCGGTTGAGTGCGTTCTGCAGCTGTGCGAACACGGCGGTGGCGCCGACGAACAGCAGCAGGGTGCTCCACAACCCGGCCAGCGAGCCCATGCTCGGCTGGCTGTTGGCGTTGTGCAGCACGGTATCGGCCACGCTGGCCACGCTGCTGCCGGCCACCGAGCCGATCTGGCTGATCAGCGCCTGCTGCGCGGGCGGGTACAGCGAGGCGGTCAACCACAGCAGCAGCACCAGCAACGGCGCCATCGACAGCAGGGAATAGAACGAAACCGATGCGGCCTGGGTCAGGACGTCGATTTCGACGAAGCGTTTGGCCACGGCCATCGGGAAGCTGTCCTGCAGCTTCTCCAGGCGCGATCGGACGATGGGCAGGAAGGTGCGGGGATGCGGCATCTACGGCGTCGGCTGGAGCGGTACGGGCTTCCTTTTCTAGCAGATGCCGGCGTTGCGGCAGGTGAAGTGGCAGCGCGGTCGCAGAATGCAGCGAAGTCCGCGTTATCCTTCTGCCCGGACCGAGGGCGCGCTGGGGCTGCCGCCACGGTATCCGGGCCCACTGCCGGTGTGCGGGGCCACGACAATCCAACTTCTCTGCAAAAGGACGCGTTATGAAAGGGATGGTCTGCACCACGATGGTGTTGCTGCTGGCGGCGAGCGGTTCGGCCGCTGCGGCGTCCACGGCCTGCGAAAAGGCCTTCAAGACGGTAGGGGATCCGCGCAATGGCGCGATGTACATGGCCGACCTGACGGTGCCCGGTCTGAAGGTGCAGAGTGCACTGGACCAGCTTCGCAAGATCGGTGCCGATGACCAGTTCGAGGTGGGCGGCCAGCTGGTGGAAGGCGATACCGGCAACCAGTACCTGATCCAGACCAAGGGCCTGCGCACGCCGCTGGTGCTGATCGGCACCGCCGACCGCAGCGGCCGGGTCACCCTGGCCACCAAGCTGGCCCGCGGCCAGACCATCGCCCAGGAGGATGCCCGCAAGTCGATGTGCGACATGCTCGACAAGCTCAAGGGGGGCAGCCAGGGGGACGCGCTGGCCGCCGCCGCGCGCGCGCAGTATCCGACTTCCGTGGCGGAGGACGTGACCGCGCCGGACCTGTCCAAGAAGATGGGCAAGGAGGTGCGCGATACGATGGCGGCCTACAACGCTGCGGGCAGCTTCAAGGACCTGCTGCTGGGCACCACCACCAACAAGGAAGACCTGGGCGACCGTTCGGCCACCTTCCTGCCGGTGTATGCCAAGTACATCGGTCGCCGCTACCGGATCGACGGCCAGATCTACACGGTCAACTCGAACAGCTACTCCAGCCGTCCGGGTGAGGTCGGATCGATCAACTACCTGGTGACGCCGACCCGTGGCCTGTTGCGGATCCGCCAGAATGACACCTTCAACAACAACAACTACACCATCCGTTGCGAATTCGCTCCGGACCAGGCGGCCAACTTCGCCATGCTGCGCGAGCGCGACTGGGCCAAGCTGGAAGGCGAGGTCAGCGCGGTGGAGGGCAGTTCCATGACCCTGCGCAACTGCCGCCAGGTGTAAGCGCTGGCCTGGCCGCTGCAGCAATGACAAGGCCCGCGTGAAGCGGGCCTTGTCGTGTCCGGCAGGGGCGGTGGCGGATCAGCCAGCCAGGGCCTGCTTGACCAGCCTGGACACCACGCCCATGTCGGCCTGACCGGCGAGCCTCGGCTTCAGCGCCCCCATCAGCTTGCCCATGTCGGCCGGGCCGGTGGCACCGGTTTCGGCAATGGCGGCCTGGATGGCGGCGGCGATCTCGGCCTCACCCATCTTGGCGGGCAGGTAGGCCTCGATGACCACGATCTCGGCACGCTCGATCGCGGCCAGATCTTCACGGTTGGCCGCTTCGTACTGGCTGACCGAGTCCTTGCGCTGCTTGACCATCTTGTCCAGCACGGCGATCACGGCGGTGTCGTCGAGCTCGATACGCTCGTCCACTTCCTTCTGCTTGATCGCGGCGTTGATCAGGCGGATCACGCCCAGCTTGTCCTTCTCGCCCGCCTTCATGGCGGCCTTCATGTCATCGGTGAGCTGCTGCTTCATGCTCATGGGAGACCTCGTGGTGGTAGTGGGGCAGGGCGGTTGCCCGGGCCCGGAAACGCAAAAAGCCGGCGACGCTCGCGCGTGCCGGCTTCGGCTTCACCGCGGAAGGACGAACCCGCCGCAATGAAGATGCGTCCGATCAGTACAGGCGCTGACGCTTGGTGACGTCGCGCGACGAGCGGCGCAGCTGACGCTTCACAGCAGCGGCGGCCTTGCGCTTGCGCTCCTGGGTCGGCTTTTCGTAGAACTCGCGCTTGCGGGTTTCGGCCAGCACACCGGCCTTTTCGCAAGTGCGCTTGAAGCGGCGAAGAGCAAACTCGAAGGGCTCGTTCTCGCGGACTTTGACGCTGGGCATGGAATCTCCGGGACACAGTAGAACCGGGTCACGCCCGGCGAGCCGCACATTATAGCGGCGAATCAACAAACTGCAAGCACGCAAGCCTGAATGCGGGCCAGCAATACGGATGCAGTGGGATCTGCACGTCACCCCGAGGGGGCGGCAGGGGCGTCATAATAGCAGGCATGCGAGTCCTTGGCATCGAATCTTCCTGTGATGAGACCGGCGTGGCGGTGTACGACACCGACCTGACCGGCAGCGCGGCCCTGCGCGCCCATGCGGTCTACAGCCAGATCGCCCTGCACGCCGAGTACGGCGGTGTGGTGCCCGAGCTGGCCAGCCGTGACCACGTGCGCAAGCTGCTGCCGCTGGTCCGGCAGACCCTGGCCGAGGCGGGCCTGGGCGTGGACGACATCGATGGCGTGGCTTATACCGCTGGCCCCGGGCTGGTCGGTGCGCTGCTGGTCGGTGCCGGGGTGGCCCGTGCCCTGGCCTGGGCACTGGAGGTGCCGGCCGTGGGCGTGCACCACATGGAAGGGCACCTGCTGGCGCCCTTGATGGAGGACGATCCGCCGCAGGCCCCGTTCGTGGCCCTGCTGGTGTCCGGTGGCCACACCCAGCTGGTGGCGGTCGATGCCATCGGCCGCTACCGCCTGCTGGGCGAGACCCTGGACGATGCGGCCGGCGAAGCCTTCGACAAGACGGCCAAACTGATGGGGCTGCCCTATCCCGGCGGCCCGCAGCTGGCCAGGCTGGCCGAACAGGGCACCCCGGGGGTCTACCGTTTCGCGCGGCCGATGACCGATCGCCCGGGTCTGGATTTCAGCTTCTCCGGCCTGAAGACCCAGGTGCTGATGGCCTGGCGTGACAGCGACCAGAGCGACCAGACCCGCGCCGACATCGCGCGCGGTTTCGAGGATGCGGTGGTGGAGACCCTGTCGATCAAGTGCGAACGCGCGCTGGAAGCAGCCGGCACCAATGTGATCGTGGTGGCCGGCGGTGTCGGTGCCAATACGCGGCTGCGTGCCCGCCTGCAGCAGATGGCCGAACGCCTCGGGGGGCGTGCCTGCTTCCCGCGGCCGGCGCTGTGCACCGACAACGGCGCGATGATCGCTTTCGCCGGCGCCCTGCGCCTGCAGGCCGGGCAGCACAACCCGCCGAAGGTTGACGTGACCCCGCGCTGGGACATGGCGACGCTGCCCGCAGTGTGACCCGCGGCGCACCCATCCACACAGGCTGCGACCGTAGCGGCGGACGTGCAGGGATCCGGTCGTTTCAGGCAGTGGTGGTTCCGTGCCGTTACCATGACCGTCTGTTTTCCCGCTGGTAACCGCAATGGACAAGGTTTTCATCGAGGGGCTGACGATCGACGCCCTGATCGGCATCTACGATTGGGAACGGCGGATCCGGCAGGACCTGGTGTTCGACCTGGAGATGGGTTTCGACAACCGGCGCCCGGCAGCGACCGACGATATCGCCCATACCCTCAACTACAAGGCGGTCAGCAAGCGGCTGGAGCAGTTCGTGCGCGAATCGGAGTTCGGCCTGGTCGAGACCCTGGCCGAACGTTGCGCGCAGATCGTGCTCGACGAGTTCGATGTGCGCTGGCTGCGGCTGAAGCTGAGCAAGCCGGGAGCGGTGCGCGGCGCGCGCGCGGTCGGCGTGATCATCGAGCGCGAACGCGGCTGAAACAGCAGCGTCGGCCGGTGGCCGGCAACTTCTTCAAGCGAAATGACTGAAACAGGAGACGACTGATGGTGGATGCGGTGGTGGCGGTACAGTGGATGGAGCGGCTGCAGAACACACTGGAACCCTATCCCGGCGCCTACCTGGCGTTGATGATTTCGGCCCTGCTGCTCGCGGCGGGCCTGGCCAACTGGGTGACCAAGCGCATCCTGGTGCGCGGCCTGCGCCGTCTGCTGCAGCGCCTGCCCGGTGCCGAATCCGGGCGTGGCAGCCATCTGATGCGGGTCATCTCGCGGTTGTCCAACGTGGTGCCCAGCCAGGTGATCGCCTCTGGCATCACCCTCATTCCCGATCTGCCACCGGGGCTGGTCAGCGTCATCGTCAAGCTGTGCATCGTGTGGGCGGTGCTGACCGTCTCGCTGGCCTTCTCGCATGCGCTGGATGCGGCCAACAGCCTGTACGAGCGCAAGCCGGATGCGCGCAACAAGCCGATCAAGGGCTACCTGCAGGTGGTCAAGATCGTGATCTTCGTGGCGGCCGGCCTGGCGATCATCTCCACCCTGCTGGGCGTGGCGCTGGGCCCGCTGGTGACCGGCCTGGGTGCGGCCACGGCCGTGCTGATGCTGATCTTCCAGGACACCATCCTCTCGCTGGTGGCCAGCGTGCAGATCAGTGGCGATGGCCGCGTGCGCATCGGCGACTGGATCGAGATGCCGAGCCAGAACGCCGATGGTGACGTCATCGACATCGCCCTGCACACCATCACCGTGCAGAACTTCGACAAGACCATCACCACCATCCCGACCAAGAAGCTGGTGACCGAGTCGTTCAAGAACTGGCGCGGCATGCAGGAGGCCGGTGGCCGTCGCATCAAGCGCGCGCTGTACCTGGACCAGCACAGCGTCGGCTTCCTGGACGAGGGCGACCTGGCCTTCCTCGGTGAGTTCGCCCTGCTGCGCGACTACCTGCGCGACAAGGAGCAGGAGCTGGGGCAGTGGAACGGGCGCCTGCGCGAACAGGGCGTGGCGGACGTGAACAGCCGCCGGGTGACCAATCTGGGCACGTTCCGGGCCTATGTGGAGCGCTACCTGCGCAGCCACCCGGGTATCCACACCGACATGACCCTGCTGGTGCGACAGCTGCAACCGACCACCGAGGGCCTGCCGCTGGAGCTGTACTGCTTCACCCGCACTACCGCCTGGGCGGAGTACGAGGCCGTGCAGTCGGACATTTTCGACCATCTGCTGGCGATCCTGCCGGCCTTCGGCCTGAGGGTGTTCCAGGCGTCCAGCGACGCCATGTTGATGGCCGGGCAGCGCCAGTCGGCCCGCTCGGAGTAAGCTGCCGTGCCGCCCGCGGGACCGTACGGACCCCGCTGGTGGATGAAACTGAATGCCGAAACCTCTCGCCAAATGGCCCGGGATCGCTAGAATGCCGGGCTTGTAAACGTTTTCATCAAGGACTGCCGGTGGCCTCCGAACGCATCGAATCCCTCATTGCCCAGATGACCGTCGAGGAAAAGGTCGGCCAGCTGGGTGTTTTCGCGGACATGGTCCGCCCGTTCGCCCCGGACGTGAACCCGGAAGCCAACGTGCGCAATGCCGACCAGGTGCTGCAGCAGGTGCGCGAGGGCAAGGTCGGCTCGCTGTTCAACGGGGTGGGCGCCGAACTGGGCCGCCGCATCCAGCAGGTCGCGACCGAGGAGAGCCGGCTGGGCATCCCGGTCATCCTCGCTGCCGACGTCATCCACGGCATGCGCACCGTGTTCCCGATCCCGCTGGGCGAGGCCGCCAGCTTCGAGCCGGACCTGGCCGAGCGCACCGCCCGCGCCACTGCGGTCGAGGCCACCGCCGCCGGCCTGCACTGGACCTATGCGCCTGCCGTGGACATCGCCCGCGACCAGCGCTGGGGCCGTGGCGCCGAAGGCGCAGGCGAGGACGTGGTGCTGGGCTGTGCCTTCGCCGCCGCCCGTGTGCGCGGCTTCCAGGGCAGCGACCTGCGTGCCGCCGATTCGCTGCTGGCCACGCCCAAGCATTTCGCCGCCTATGGCGCGGTGATGGCCGGCATGGAATACAACATGGTGGACATCTCGCCGCAGACCCTGCGCGACGTGCACCTGCCGCCGTTCAAGGCGGCCTTCGATGCCGGTGCGATCACGGTGATGTCCTCGTTCAACGACATCAACGGCGTGCCGGCCAGCGCCAATGCAGAACTGCTCACCGACATCCTGCGTGGCGAGTGGAAGTTCCCGGGTGTGGTGATCTCCGATTACACCGCCGACATGGAACTGGTGGCGCACGGCTACGCCGCCGATGACCGCGACGCCACCGCCAAGGCCTTCACCGCAGGCCTGGACCTGAGCATGCAGAGCGGCTTCTATGCCGAGCACCTGCCAGGCCTGGTGGAAAGCGGCGAGGTGCCGATGGCGGTGCTGGATGAGGGCGTGCGCCGCATCCTGTGGCTGAAGGAAACCATCGGCCTGTTCGACGACCCCTACCGGTCGCTGGACCCGGCGCGCGAAGCGGACGACTCGCACATCGCCGCACATGATGAGCTCTCGCGCGATGCCGCGCGCCGTTCGATCGTGCTGCTGAACAACCGTGACAACGTGCTGCCGCTGCAGAAGACCGGGCAGAAGATCGCGCTGATCGGCCCGTTCGTGCAGGACCGCGAAAACATCGAAGGCTGCTGGACCCTGTTCGGCGACAAGCAGCGTTATGTGGACCTGGAAACCGGTGTGCGTGCCGCCATCGGTGACGCGTCGCTGCTGGAGATCGTGCCCGGTTGCGATCTGGAAACCGCGATCCCGGGGGGCACCGAAGCCGCCGTGGCGGCTGCGCTGCGTGCCGACGTGGTGGTGTTGGCGCTGGGCGAGCCTCAGCGCTACAGCGGCGAAGCGCAGTCGCGCGTGGAGATCACCCTGCCGCCGGCGCAGCAGGCACTGGCCGAGGCGGTGGCGATGACCGGCAAGCCGCTGGTGGTGCTGCTGCGCAATGGCCGCGCGCTGGCCCTGCAAGGCGCGGTGCGCAATGCGCAGGCCGTGGCGGTCACCTGGTACCTGGGCACGCAGACCGGTCATGCGGTGGCCGATGTGCTGTTCGGCGACTACAGCCCGTCCGGCCGCCTGCCGGTCAGCTTCCCGCAGGTATCCGGCCAGCAGCCGTACTTCTACAACCATCCGCGTACCGGCCGCCCCGAACTGCCGACGATGTCGGAGTTCAAGGCCCGCTGGCGCGAGATTCCCAACGAGCCGCTGTATCCGTTCGGCCATGGCATCGGCTACACCACCTTCGCCTATGGCGTGCCGCAGCTCAGCACGGCACAGCTGGGCTGGGACGACACCCTGACCATCACCACCACGCTGACCAACACCGGTACCGTGGCTGGCGAGGAAGTGGTGCAGCTGTACATCCATGACCGCGTGGCCAGCCGCGTGCGGCCGGTGCGCGAGCTGAAGGACTTCCGCAAGGTCGCACTGCAGCCGGGCGAATCCACCGATGTGGTGTTCACCCTGCATCGCGAGCAGTTGGCGTTCACCGGCCGCGATGGCGTGCTGCGTGCCGAGCCGGGCCTGTTCGAGTTGTGGGTGTGCGCCTCGTCAGCGGCTGGCGAGCCGGTGCAGTTCGAACTGCTGAAGGGCTGAACGGGAACGGTAGCGCCGGGCCATGCCCGGCGTCGTCACCCATGGCAAACACGCCGGGCCGGACCCGGCGCTACCATCGGGGTTCGTGATCCGATGGAGCCCGACCATGCGCAAGAGTGCTTTCCTGGCCCCCGCGCTGCTGCTGGCAGCCTGTGCACAGCCGGCGCCGCCGACGGCTCCGGAGGCAACGCCCGCTGCCGCACCGCCGGCCGAACCCGTGCAGGCAGCACCGGCAGCACCTGCGGCACCCGCGAGCGAACAGACCGAAGATGCGCGCGCGCGCATCGAGACACTGCTCGGTGACGCGGCGCAGTACGAGAAGGTCTTCACTGCCTTCAGAACGGCGGTGGTCGGCGGTGATCGCGCGGCGGTCGTCGAGGAAATACGTTTCCCGTTGAACATCAGCGGCGGAAAGACGATCGCCGGACCGGGCGAATTCCAGCGCAGCTACGAGAAGATCATCACGCCGGCCGTAGTCAAGGCGGTGTCCGCACAGGATTTCGGCAAGGTGTTCGTCAACCAGCAGGGCGTGATGATCGGCGATGGCCAGGTGTGGTTGAGCGGCCAGTGCCTTGATGCGGCCTGCACCCGGACCGAAGTGAAGGTCGTCACCATCCAGTGAGCGTGCAGGGTGACGGGCACTGGCCCGCCACCCTGCGTTACCTGATCAGGTCTTCGGCGTGAGCTTGAGCAGGCGCGCCTTGCTGCCATCTTCAAGCAGCCACAGCGCGCCATCGGGCCCCTGTTCCACTTCACGGATGCGCTCACCCATGTTGAAGCGTTCCGCCTCGCGCGCGTTGTCGCCCTCGAAGGCCACGCGCACCAGTGATGTGGAGGACAGGCCGCCGATGAAGCCGCTGCCCTTCCACTGCGGGAACAGGGTGCCGCTGTAGATGACGAAGCCCGCAGGCGAGATGACCGGCGTCCAGGTCACCTTCGGCGCGGCGAACTCCGGGCGCGTGTCGTGGTCGGGAATCGGCCGGCCGTCGTAGTGGTCGCCGTTGGAGACCACCGGGTAGCCGTAGTTGGCGCCCCGCACGATCAGGTTCAGTTCGTCTCCGCCCGCCGGCCCCATCTCATGCGCCCACAGCTTGCCGTTGGCATCAAAGGCCATGCCCAGGATGTTGCGATGGCCGAGCGACCACACCTGTGCAGCCACGCCGCCCTGTGACGCGAACGGATTGTCCGCCGGCAGGCTGCCATCGTCGTTGAGGCGGATGATCTTGCCGAGGTTGCCGCCCATGTCCTGCGCGGGGTCGAACTTCTGCCGTTCGCTGGAGCTGATCCAGAGCTTGCCGTCCGGACCGAACACCAGGCGATGGCCGTAGTGGCCCTGCCCGCTGACCTTTGGTGTCTGTCGCCAGATCACCTTCAGATCCTTGAGCTGGCCACCGCCGTCGGCGTCCAGGGCGAGCGTGGCGCGGGCCACCGCGGCGCCGCGGGTATCCAGCGTGCCTTCCTCGGCATAGCTGAGGTAGATCACCTGGTTGCGGGCAAAGTCCGGATGCAGGATGACGTCGCCGAAGCCGCCCTGGCCACCATAGGCGACCTTCGGTACGCCGGTGATCTCATGCTTCTGGCCGCTGGCCACGTCCAGGTGCTGCAGCTTGCCGCGCTTTTCGGTGACCAGCAGACTGCCATCGGGCAGGAAGGTCATTGCCCACGGTTGATCGAAACGGCTGACTTCCGTGGCGGTGAACGGTCGCTGGTCGGTTGCGGCCGCAGCGGGTGCAGCAGCGGTGGCGGCAGTACCGGCAGTAGCGGATGCAGGATCGGCGGCGTTGCAGGCCGTGGTGGCGAGAATCGGCGCCAGGCCGAGGGCAAGCAGCAGGGGCGTGCGGGTCATGGGAATCTCCAGGGCGGGGATGCGGATGGCCAAGCGTTCCCTTGTATACCACTGCGGGTGTGACCGTCGTGGCCCGAAGGTCCTGCTACCCCCTGTGCGACGTGGGGCGGATCGTCTAGGGTGGGCACGCCCGGGCAATGCATGCCCGTCTGTCTGCCAAGGATCTGCAATGCACACTGTTCCGACCCACAAGCCATCTCCCGCCTTCGTCGCCGCTTCGTGGGTGGCGCTGCTGCTTGGCGCGGTGGCTTATCTGATCGGCCTGTTCAACGCCGAAATGGCCCTGAACGAGAAGGGCTACTACCTGGCGTTGCTGCTTTATGGCCTGTTCGCGGCGGTATCGCTGCAGAAGAGCGTGCGCGACCGCGTGGAGGGCATCCCGGTCAGCGGCCTGTACTACGCGCTGTGCTGGTTCGCCCTGCTGTCGGCGCTGCTGCTGTTGCTGGTGGGCCTGTGGAATGCCACGTTGCTGTTGAGCGAGAAGGGCTTCTACGCCATGGCCTTCGCACTTGCGCTGTTCGGCGCGGTCGCGGTGCAGAAGAACACCCGCGACCTGATCGCCGCCAACGGCGGCAATGCACGCGGTCAGGCCGTGCCGCCGCTGCCGGAACACGACTGACCCCCGGATTGCGCAGAGCCGGGACCATGCCCGGCTCTGCCGCAGTGCCGAAGGACAGCCGGGCATGGCCCGGCCGCAGCGCGGGGTGCCCTCAGGTGCCGCGCGGTACGCCCTGGTCCAGGCGCTGGTCGAGGTTGACCGCTTCTTCCCAGCCGCGGCGGACGGCGTTGCGGGCCTGCGCCCACTCCAGCCGGCTCTTGCCGCGCTCGTTCGCCCAGCGTGACTCGAGTTCGGCTTCCACCTCTTCGTACGCGCGGATCATGTCCTGCGCACGGGCAGCGTGGCCGATGCGATAGGCCGGCTCGTAGTCCTCGAAGAACAGCTGGTTGTCGTAATAGGGTTCAGCGGTGTAACGCTCGCGCCAGAAGTCGGAAACGGCCTGGCGCGGTGCGCTGTCATCCGGCACGCGGCCGGGGATCTGGTACTCGGGGCTCATCGATCGGGCTCCGTGGTGGATGAGCTTCGATCATGCCGCCATGGCGGTTAACAGTCCGGTCCGCTCGCGTGAAGGGAAGGTGTCCTCCACCTGCGCCGTCGCTGCCGATCATCAGGCGCCTACGTCCTTGCGCGGCAGTTTGTAGATCACTGCGCCGATGGCGAAGGCGACCAGTGCGGCGGCGATGTTCTGCCAGCTGGCACTGGCGAACAGGGCCAGGCAGAGCAGCAGGGCCAGGACCGGAATCAGCGGCCCGCCCGGCAGCTTCAGTGCGCCCGGCCGGTCGGCGTAGCGCTTGGCCAGCACCAGCACGGCCGCCGCGGTTCCGATGTAGGCGAACAGTCGCGTGGTCATCGACAGCAGCGCCAACTGCACGAACGAACCGGACAGCGCCAGGCCGAGGGCGATCAGCCCCTGGCAGAAGATCGCGGCAGCCGGTGTGCGGAAGCGCGGATGGACCTGCGCGAGGATCTTCGGCCCGTAGCCATCGCGGGCAAGCGCGAACAGGAAGCGCGGGCCCATCATCATCGTATTGCTGTTGGTGCCGAGGATGGAGATGGTCGCACCGACGGTCAGGATCAACGCCAGTGCCTCACCGCCGAATCCGGCTGCGGCATCGGCCAGCGGTGTCGGCGACGACGCAAGCCCGGCCAGGGTGCCCTGCGCCACCACCTGCACCGCGCCGTAGATGACGGTGACGGTGATGATCATGGTGATCAACGCGAATGGAATGTCGCGACGGGGATTGCGGTACTCGCCGGCTGCCGCCGGGATGTTCTCGAAACCAGCGTAGGCATACAGCAGCAACAATGCGGCCTCACCCATGCGCTGCAGGTCGTGCGGGTCCGGGCGCTGGCCGGAGAACGCCAGCTGCGGATCGATGTAGAACGCGCCGATGGCCACGAACAGCAGCAGCGGCAGCATCTTGCCGATCACCAGCACGATGCCGGTGCGAGCCGCCGAGCGCACGCCGATGATGTTCACGCCGGTCAGGAAACCCAGCGACAGCACGATCACGGCAAGGCGACCCGTGCCGGCCCCGGCCCAGGGCCAGAAGCGCGCGACCGCATCGGCCAGCGCATTGCTGAGTGCGGCGGCCGAGCTGATACGGGTCAGCCAGATCATCCAGCCGATCTCGAAGCCGGCGAAGCGGCCAAAGGCTTCGCGGGCATACAGATAGCTGCCGCCGGGTTCATCGAAGTAACTGGCGGCCTGTGCGTAGCACAGCACCAGCAGGGCCACCACGATGCCGGCGGCGACCACGCCCCACAGGCTGAAGGGGCCCAGCAGGGCGACGGTGGCCGCCGGCAGCAGATAGATGCCGCTGCCGATTACGTCGTTGATCGACAGGCCGACGATCTGCCAGCGGCTGACCGCGCGCTGCAGCTGCGGTTCGTCCGGGGCGCTCAACGCAACGCTCCGGTCAGGGCCGGCAGCTGCCACGGCCCCTGCAGGTTGTCGTACTCCGTCTTGGGCAGCAGGACGAAGACCGCGCGCGTGTCCGGCTTCAGCCAGGCCAGCAGGGCCGTCATGTGGCGCGGCTCCATTGCCGTACAGCCGGCCGTGGCCTCGCCCGGTTTGCGCCAGAGGTGGGCGAAGATGCAACTGCCCTTGCCCGGCCTGCGGCTGCTGTTGTGCTCGATCACGAAGCCCTCGCGGTAGCGAACATCGCCCTTGTTGTGCAGGTCCAGCCGCATCGGTTCGGTGGAGCCTTCCACTGCGGCGGTACCTACGTCCGCCGCATCGACGATGCGGTTGTAGTAGCGCGAGGCGGGTACATCCATGCAGTAGTGGCTGGCCGTCATCGGCAGATACGGCATCGCGCTGGCGATCGTCGGCGCGTAGCCGAACGCGGGGCCGATATCGAAGACGCCGGCCGGACTGCGCCCGTCGCCTTCCGTCTTCTGCGGCCCCTGGTTGTGCAGCGACGCACGGCCCACGCCCCACGCGCTGCCCTCACGCCCCACGGCCACGGTGAAGGCCGGGCCGTGCGGGCGCCACGTGTCGTCGCTGCTCCTGCGCTCATAGGCCTGCAGCCGGCCCTGGGTGGCATCCCAACTGTCGGTGACCACCACGATGGCCTGCAGACTGCGCGCCATCGGCGGCAGCGGGGTGAGCGCGCCGGCCGGCAGCGCGGTGGCCAGAGCGGTGACAGCGAGGGCGGTACGCAGCAGTGGCAGCATCGTGGACTCCAGTGAACCAGGGGTCGATCAGGCGTCGATCAGGTGTTCGATCCGTTCCAGGTTCACCCCGAGCTGGCGGTGGCGGTCCGGGTTGGCATGGCACAAAAGCACGAAGACGAAGTCGAGCAGGGACTGCAGTGAAGCACGGTACAGCAGCTGCGCCACGTGCGGTGCAGGGTCATGGGCGCAGACCACCAGTGACTGGTCGGCATGTGCGCGCAGCGGGTTGGCGGTATGGCGGGTGATCGACACCACCTTCCCGCCCACGTCCTGGAACTGCCGCGACAGCTGGAACAGCTGCGGCAGCTTGCCGAACTCGGAGAACACCAGCATGGCATCACCGGCCCGCGCCGCTGACAGGTTGGCCATCATCAGGATCGGATCGGCATGGTGCACGGTCAGCATGCCCAGCAGCGACAGGCGCATGGCGAACTCGCGCGCGTACAGGCCGTCATCGCCAAGGCCGTACACGAACACTTTGGGCGCCCTGTCGAGCAGTCGCACGATGGCCTCCACATCAGCCTGCGCATTGGCCAGGCTGGTCTCTTCCTCGGCGGCTGCCCGGCTCAGGCGCAGGCGCCCGGCGATGTCGGCGTAGTCATCGGCGCTCGGCGACGGCGGGCGTGCCTGCGGATCGTGGCCGGCGCGCGCCACGTCCTGGCCGATCGAGTACTTCAGGTCCGGGTAACCCTTGAAGCCCAGCTTCTGGCTGAACTTCACCACGCTGGACTGGCTGATGCCCAGCGCGCTGGCCAGCTGCTGCGACGAGTAGTCGCGCAGCAGGTGCGCGTTGTCGAGGATGAAGTCGGCGATGCGGCGTTCGATGGCCGACATCTGCCCGCGCTCGGAGCGGATTTTCACCAGGGGTGGCATGGGGCTCAGCGTGGGTCCGGTTGCAGGAAGGGTAAGCGGGATCAACGGTCGGCGGTAGCGCCCGTGCTGCGGCCTACCAGCGCGGCGGCGTGATCATCTCCAGCCCGCGCACCTCGGTGATTCCCAGCCCCGGCGCATCGCTGATGGTGATCTCCGACTCGTTGAAGTTGACCCCGCCGCTGACCGGATCGAACTGGCCCAGCGAAGGGCCGTCCAGGTCGACCTTGGTGATCACATCACTCCTGGCCACGGCCAGGTGCACGGCCGCGGCCACGCTGATGCTCGATTCGATCATGCAGCCGATCATGCACGGCACGCCGTAGATGCCGGCGATGTCGGCGATGCGGATGGCATTGGACAGGCCACCGGTCTTCATCAGCTTGATGTTGATGATGTCCGCCGCGCGCTGCTGGATCAGGTCCATCACCTGGCTGGGACTGAACACACTCTCATCGGCCATGACGGGCGTGTTGACCCGGTCGGTCACGTACTTCAGGCCACTGATGTCGGCGGCCTTCACCGGCTGCTCCAGCAGCTCCAGCACCACCCCGGCATCCTCCAGCGTGCGCATCGCGTGCACCGCCTGCTTGGCGGTCCAGCCCTGGTTGGCGTCCAGGCGCAGCAGGGCGCGGCCTTCAACCGCCGCGTGGATCGCCTTGACCCGCTCGATGTCCAGGCCGATGTCCTTGCCGACCTTGATCTTCAGCGACTCGAAGCCACGCTCGATCGCCGACAGCGAATCGGCCACCATCTTGTCGATGTAGTCCACGCTGATGGTGATGTCGGTGGTGATGACCGGGTCGCCGCCGCCGAGCATCTGGTACAGCGGCGCACCATGCAGCTGCGCCCACAGGTCGTACAGGGCGATCTCCACTGCGGCCTTGGCGCTGGTATTGCGCTCCATCGACGTCTGCACCAGCCCGCACAGGCGGTTGAGGTTGGCAACGTCCTGCCCGATCAGGCGTGGAGCGATGAAGTGGCGGATCGCTTCGATGATCGAGCCATGCGTATCACCGGTGATCACGGCGGTGGCCGGCGCCTCGCCGTACCCGGTGTGGCCGCTGTCGGTGCGGACCAGCACCACCACGTCCTCCACGGTTTCCACGGTGCGCAGGGCGGTCTTGAAGGGGGTCTTCAGCGGCACGCGCAGCATGCCCAGTTCAATGGCGGTGATCTTCATTCAGGGGTCTTGGCCCGCAGGCGCTGGATGTTGGTGATGCGGTCGATGTAACGGACCGTGTCGCTGGCCATCATCGGCTCCAGCGGCGTGACCGAAACACCATTGAGATGGGCCTGCACACGCGTGCCGTCGGCGCCGAACCAGCTGCCGCCGGCCGTATCGTGGATGACCCAGGTGCGGCCGTCGACGTGGCCGATGGCCATCATCACATGGCCGGGGATGTAGACCAGATCACCGACCTGCAGGCCGGTGACGGCACGTTCGCGCGCGGCCTTGCCATCCCTGCTGGTGAACGGCAGGCGATCCAGTGCCGGGCTGATCGCCTGGGCGCTGGTATTGCGCGGCAGCAGCACGCCGAAGCTGCGGTAGATTTCCGAAACGAAGCCGCTGCAGTCGCGGGTATCGTAGTCATGGCCCCAGCCATAGCGCTCACCCAGGAACTTGAACGCCTGCTGCAACAGCCGTCGAGGGGTCAGCGGCAGGTAATCGGCGACCGTGTCCTGCGAGCGCGGCAGCAGTGCCGGAACCAGCTTCAGTCGTCCATCGGCCTCGCGCACGGGCAGCTGCACCACCCATGAGGCGTGAGCCTGCTGGCCGTTGACCGGCGTGGCCGCAGGCCAGTCGGCCAGCACCGGCAGGCGCACGCCCATGTCCAGCTGCAGGCGCGAGACGCGCGGCTCTTCCGGCGTGTAGACGGTGTGCGCGGTGGCGCCGGTGACGATGCGGTACGGGCCGGCGCTGCCATAGCCGAGCACGCTGGTCTTGTCGCCGGTGGCCACGGCGTCCGTTTCGATCCATGCACTGTAACGCTCGCTGTGCACGAACAACCAGCGGCCATCGGTGCTGCGATGGACCACGGCGACCTTGTCACCGGGGAACAGCGCCGATTCCTGGAAGCGATCGATATCGGTATCGCCCACCGTGCTGAAGACCCGCTCGCGGGTCGGGAAGGTGCGCAGTGCGGCACGCTTCACCACCAGCCCGTAGTCGGGCGCCACCTGTGCGGGAATCGCATCCAGGCCGAGGTTGGCTTCGATGGCCTTGCGCACTGCCGGTGCGATCGCCTGCCCCTTGGCGTTATAGAGCGTACGCGTGGGCCAGCTCGACAGCGCCGTGATGCTGCTGCGTACCTGTGCCGCATCCAGCTGGGCGGGCAGGGCGGCGATGTCCTGGATATGGACATCCTCTGCGCGCATCCGTGCGTTCTGCGCCTGGATCTGTGCGCGGTCGAGGATCGGCGCATCGGCATCGTCCAGCCGGGCGGCCCAGTAGTCCGGGGTCAGGTAAGCCTCGTGCAGACCGATCACATACGGCAGCGGCGCGCCCGGATCGGGCGCGGCAGCCTGCACGAAGGCCGGTGCGGCGAACAGGCACAGGGCCAGGGTCAACCGGCGCGGCCACTGCCGGCGCGGTTCGCGGGAAGCCAGAATCATGCGCAGCACACCCTCCTCGAATGCCTTAAGGAATATTTATTCCTTTCGCTCGCGAAAGCAAGAATAAATTATTGACCGGTCCTCCGGCCCGTGTTACACAGCCGTTACCACCCGCGCTTGGGAAGTGTCGCTGTGGATCCTGCCGTTCGCAAACCGCGTCTGCCTGCCGCCGCCGGCCTGTGTGCCGCGCTGCTGCTGTGGGCGTCGGCCACGCACGCGGCAGACGCGCGCGACAGCCGGCAGCTGCAGGTGATCGACCTGATCGACAGCGGGCGCTTCAGCGACGCCCAGGCGCTGCTGGCGACCGGGCGCGATGCTGCCGACGACGCATTCCAGCGCGAGCGCATGCGCCGCATCCGCCTGGATTTTTCCCTCGACGAAGCGGCGGCCAAAGCGGCGGTGCGTCGCTGGATTCCGGATCTGACCGACGAGGAGTTCGCGCGCTGGGACCAGCTGGGGCTGATCGAGCACCTCGATATCGATGGCAGGCGCGCGTACTTCAAGCGCGCGCCCTCGAACCTGTTCCTGCTCAGCGATGAAGCGCGTGCACGCCGCCGCGCCGATGCACCGATGCCGTCTCCGGGCCCGAATGAAGTGCTCAACGCGCACCACGCACGTGTCGTTGCTGCTGCCGGTCAAAGCGGCCAGGGCTCGGTGCTGCCGCAGCGCATCGCGTTCACGCAGTCGCTCACGGTCAAGGCCGATGCGGTCCCGGCGGGCGAAACCGTTCGCGCCTGGATTCCCTATCCGCGCGAGATTCCGGGCCAGCAGGAGCGCGTGCAATGGCTTGGCAGTACACCGGACAAAGCACGCGTGGCACCCGCCAGTACCCTGCAGCGCACCGCCTATCTGGAAGCGAAGGCCGTCGCCGGGCAGCCCACGCGCTTCGAGATCCGTTATGCGGTCACCCTGTCCGCCCGCCACACGGCAATCGATCCGGCCCGGGTGCAGCCGACACCGGCCGACGCCGCGCTGCAGCCTTATCTGGGCGAACAGTTGCCGCATGTGCGTTTCACGCCGGCATTGAAACTGTTTTCCGACCAGGTGCTGCAGGGCGAAACACGCCCCTATGAGATCGTGCGCAGGCTGTTCGCGGCGGTCGATCGCATCCCATGGGCCGGCGCACGCGAGTATTCCACCCTCAGCAACATCAGCGACTACGCGCTGCGTGCCGGCCATGCCGACTGCGGCCAGCAGACGCTGCTGCTGATCGCGCTGCTGCGCATGAACGGCATTCCCGCGCGCTGGCAGTCGGGCATGGTGTTCTCCGACGATGGCAGCGGCTACAACAACCTGCATGACTGGGGACAGGTCTATCTGGCGCCGTATGGCTGGCTGCCGATGGATGTGACCACCGGTGCACTGGCCAGCGATGTACCTGCGCTGCGCGATTTCTACCTGGGTGGCCTCGACGGCTACCGCATCGCCTTCAACGACGATTTCGGCCAGCCGTTCGTGCCGGCCAAACAGCATTTCCGCTCGGAAACGGTCGACTCGCAGCGCGGCGAGGCCGAGTGGGCAGGCGGCAACCTGTACTTCGACCAATGGAGCTACGACTTCCAGTGGCAGGTACTGCCCGCCGGGCAACGCTAGCGCGACACACCACCATCGGCACCATTCAATTCTTGCAGGAGAGAGCAGGGGATGAAGGCATACAACATCAAGCGGGCGGCGCTGTGCGTCGCCCTGGGTACCTGTCTGGGCGTGATCGCGCCCGGCGCCTTCGCGCAGGATGGCTCCGTCGCCGGCCGGCTGGTCAGCGATGCCGGCCAGGTTCCCGCCGGCGCCACGGTCACGGTGCGCAATCCGGCCACCGGCTTCGTCCGCTCCGTACAGGCCGATGCCAACGGCAGCTATCGCATTCCGCTGCTGCCGGTGGGCACCTATGAGATGGAGGTGAGCCTGCCCGGCGGCGGTGCCAGCCGCGTCGGCCAGGTCACCGTCGGCCTGGGCAGCGCAACCACCGTCAATGTGCCGCTGGGTGCGGTCAGTACCCTGGGAACGGTGGAGGTGCGCGCGCCGCAGGTGGTATCGATGGTGGATGTGAAGTCCACCGAATCGGCCACCAATATCACCCGTGAGGAGCTGTCGCGCCTGCCGGTGGACCGTGATATCACCGCCGTTGCGCTGCTGGCGCCGGGCGCAGTGAAGGGCAAGGGCTCGCTGGGCGGGCAGGGCATTTCGTTCGGCGGCTCGTCAGTGGCCGAGAACACCGTGTACATCAATGGACTGAACGTCACCGACTTCTACAACCGGGTGGGCTTCTCGTCAGTACCGTTCTCCTTCTACCAGGAGTTCCAGGTCAAGACCGGAGGCTATTCGGTGGAGTTCGGGCGCAGCACCGGTGGCGTCATCAACGCCGTCACCCGCTCGGGCAGCAACGACTTCAAGGCCGGTGCCGAGCTGGTGTTCGAACCCCGCGCGTGGCAGTCGCAGGCCCGCGACCGCTATGACGGCCAAGGCAGCCGCTACATCACCGCCAGCCGCGACGACTACAGCCGCAGTGCGCTCAACGTGTTCGCCTCCGGTGCCCTGGTCCAGGACCGGCTGTTCTTCTTCGGCATGTACGAGGCCCGTGACTACCGGCCAACCTCGACCAACGATGCCGGTACACGCCTGAGCCAGGGCAAGGCCGATGACCCGTTCTGGGGCGGCAAGATCGACTGGCAGATCACCGACAACCAGATGCTGTCGCTGTTCGGCTTCTCGGACAAGAGCAAGACGCTTACCGATGTCTACAACTACGACTATGCCAGTGGCCAGACGGTAGGCGAGCGCAGCAACCAGATCTACAACACCGTGGGCGGCAGGAACTGGTCGGGCACCTACAGCTGGCAGGTCAACAACGACCTGACCATGAAGCTGATGTATGGCGAGAACAAGCGCAACCGCGCGCAGAGCTCGTTGATGGACGAAAACTGCAACCGCGTGTTCGACAACCGTACCGCCAGCCAGGGCGTGCCCTCGCAGCTGCAGGGCGACCGCAGCTGCACCAGCAGCTCGCTGCTGGAATCGGCACTGGATACGCGCAAGGCCGCACGCGCCGACTTCGAGTGGACCCTGGGCGACCATCTGCTGCGCTTCGGCCTGGACCGCGAAGAGAACACCTCCGACTACAGCCGCGCCTATCCCGGTCCGGGTGGTTTCCGCTACGACATCTACTACCGCACGCCGGGCAGCTCGCTCAATGGGGGCATCGTGCCGGCCAGTGGCCTGGTCGCGCGCACCCGCCGGTATGAAGTGGATGGCTCGTTTGAAACCATCAACTCGGCGTATTACCTGGAAGACAACTGGCAGGTCACCCCGAACCTGCTGCTGAACATGGGCCTGCGCCTGGAAGCCTTCGACAACAAGGGCGGCGACGGCAGCAGCTACATCAAGATCGACGACATGCTGGCCCCGCGCCTGGGCTTCGCGTGGGACGTGCGCGGTGATGGCACCACCAAGGTGTTCGGCAACCTTGGCCGCTACTTCCTGCCGGTGGCCAACGTCATCAACATCAAGCAGGCCGGTGGCTTCCTGGACGAACGCACCTGGTACGAATTCCTCGGCTATAGCGGTGCCGCCAACAACGTGCCGAACCTGGGGGCGCAGATCGGGCCGGTCGACAATTCGCAGGGTGATGGCAGCGTGCCGGACCTGCGTGCCGAAGTGAACCGGGACATGGACCCGGTCTACCAGGACGAGGCGATCCTCGGCTTCCAGCAGATGATCAACGAAGCCTGGTCGGTCGGTGCCAGCGTGACCTATCGGCGCCTGCACAACGCCATCGATGACATGAACATCACCGCCACCGGCCAGTGCGGTGCCATCGACAGCGTCTGGATCATGGGCAATCCCGGGCGCAGCAATACCGTCTGGGGCGATACCAACTGCGACGGCAGCAACGACGGCTGGATCAGCATCGATACGTCGAAGGAAGGCTGGGCGCTGTATGACGATGACGGCAACTATGTTGGCCAGCGCGGCTGGGTGAAGCCCAAGCGCGACTACAAGGCGCTGGAGCTGCAGGTCGATCGCGCCTGGGATGGCAAGTGGGGCTTCAATGCGTCCTATACGCTGGCTTACGGCCGTGGCAACGCGGAAGGTCCGGTCAACTCCGATACCGACTTTGCCGATGCCGGACGCACCGAGAATTTCGACAACCCCTGGGTGAACTACCGCGGCTACGGCTACCTGGCCAATGACCGGCGGCATCAGTTCAAGTTCCGTGGCAGCTATGCGTTGACCGAGAACCTGAGCGTGGCGGCGACGCTGGGCGTGCAGTCGGGCAGCCCGATCACCCGCTTCGGCGCCGGCAATCCGTTCGACGACACCGACTTCCACAGCTATTACGTGTGCGTCTCCAACTGCCAGGCGAGCGTGCCGTCCGAGCGCGTGTTCGTGCATTCCCCGCGCGGTGGCGATGGCCGCACGCCGTGGACCTACGACCTCGACGTCAGCGTGTCGTACAAGGTGCCGATCCCCACCGACCTGCGCCTGAAGCTGGCGGTGTACAACGTACTCAACCAGCAGCGTGTGGTGACGGTGGACCAGGACTACGAACCGCAGGACAGCATCGGTACGCCGAACCCGCTGTATCGTTATGGCACCGGCTTCCAGTCGCCGCGCTATGCGCAGCTGACGGTAACCTGGAGCTACTGACGCTGTGCCCGCGCCGCTCGAAGGGGCGGCGCGGGCAATGACCCAAGGGAGCGGGCCTGTGCTTCAGCTGATCGTCCTTGCTGCACTTGCCGGCTCGCCTGCTGCGCTGGCGGAGCCCGCGCGCTTCGATGCCGATATCGCCACCGTTGTCGCACGCGAGCACCTGCCTGGGGTGGCGGTGGCGGTGGTGGACCAGGGACAGGTGGTGTACCGCCATGCCGAGGGCATGCGGGGCGATGGCGGTCGCATTGACGAGGACACGCTGTTCAAGATCGCCTCCAACAGCAAGGCGATGACCGCCGCGCTGCTGGCACGGCTGGTGCAGCAGGGCCGGCTGCGCTGGGATGACCCCGTGCAGCGGCATCTGCCCGGCTTCCGCATGCACGACGCCTGGGTGGGGCAACAGATGCAGGTGCGTGATCTGCTGATCCACAACAGTGGCCTGGGGCTGGGCGCCGGTGACCTGATGCTGTGGCCCGAGCCCAATGCCTTCACCCGCGCCGACATCATCGCCGGGCTTGCGCATCTGAAACCCGTTACCAGCTTCCGCAGCGGCTATGCCTACGACAACCTGATGTACGTGGTCGCCGGTGAAGTGGCTGCTGCCGCAGGGGGCAAGCCCTATGACCAGCTGATGCGCGAGCAGGTGTTTGAACCGCTGGGCATGGCCCGTTGCCAGGTTGGCCGCTGGTCGGTGCGCGATGTCGGCAACGTCGCCCAGCCGCATGCGCGGCGCGACGGCCGCACGACGGTGGTCAACACCGATGGTGAGATCAGCGCCGATCTGCCATCGATGGCAGCCGGCGGCATCCGCTGCTCGCTGCGCGACATGACGCGCTGGATGCAGGTCCTGCTGGATCCCGACCTTGTGCCGGACTGGCTGGACACGCCACAGCGGCGGGCACTGTGGACGCTGCACATGCCGATGCCGCTGGGTGACTTGCAGCGGCGCTGGGACAACGCACACGTGCATGGGTATGGCTACGGCTGGCGCCTGTCGGACATCGATGGCCACTGGAAGGTGGCGCATACCGGCACTCTGTCCGGCATGTATTCGTCGCTGGCCCTGCTGCCCGACCGTGGCATCGGCGTGGTGATGCTGATCAATGGCGAGGGCGAGCAGGCACGTACCGCACTGATGCAGTCGATGCTGAAGGCGTACACCGCGCCGCAGGACCGCAGGCGTGCCGCCGACTACCTCGATGAACTGGGGCGCGCGCAGGCGTCCAAGCGTGCGCAGGGGCATGTGGCGCCTTCGACGGAAGGTGCGCGCGCCGTATCCGGCACGGCCTTGCCGCAGTGGCAGGGCCGCTATGCGGATCCATGGCTGGGAACCGCCTGGCTGTGCCCAGGCCCCGACGGCCTGCGGTTCCGCGTGGAGAAATCGCCTCGCCTGCAGGCCCGGGTGATGCAGCTGCAGCAGCGTTGGCTGCTGCGTTGGGATACGCTGGGTGAGGACGCGCAGGCGTGGCTGCAGCCCGGCGATGGCCCGGTGCCGTCCCTGCAACTGCGCGCGATCGACCCGGACATCGACTTCAGCTATGACTTCCAGGATCTGCATTTCACTCGCATTGGCGACTGCACTGGCGAGCCCCGCGCACGCCAGTGAGGCGCCGCGCATATCGTCGGCCACCGATGCGTCGCAGGCCGGGCTGGTGGAGATCCGCACGGTGTCGCCGGGAATCGAGCTGGACATCCGCTATGCCGGCGCCGGCAACTTCACGGGCGCACGCGTGCCTGGCTATGAAGCGCCGGCCTGTTATCTGCTGGCGCCGGTCGCGACCGCACTGGCACGGGTCGAAGCAGATCTGCGCGCGCAGGGCTTCGCTCTGCGCATCTACGACTGCTATCGCCCGGTGCGCGCGGTGCAGGCGTTCGTGGCCTGGGCACATGACCCCGCGGAGCAGTCACGCAAGTCACTGCAGTATCCGGATCTGGAAAAGCCGCAGCTGTTGAGCGAAGGCTACATCGCCGAGCGCTCGGGCCACAGTCGCGGCGCCACCGTGGACGTCGGCCTGCTGGCGTGCCGGCGCGACACGTGCACGCCGCTGGACATGGGCACCGATTTCGATTTCTTCGGTCCGCGGGCGCACACCGCGGCCGAGGGCCTGGATGACGCACAGCGGGCCCACCGTGCCCGTCTGCTGCAGGCGATGGCCCGGCATGGCTTCAGCAACTATGCGCAGGAGTGGTGGCACTACACGCTGCAGCCCGAGCCGGACCCGATGACCGCCTACGACGTGCCCGTTCGATAGCAGCACCGGCGGGTCCGCGCCGCCGAGACCCTCCGTCGTACACTGGCCGCCTTTCCCCTCCTGCGCACCCGATGAATCTTCCCCTGCATTTCGGCCTGCTCGGTACCCTGGAAGCTGGCGCCATCGCATTGCTGGTTGGCCTGCTGGTGTACCTGCTCTGGCATCGGCTGTGCCGCCTGCTGCACTGGACGGTAGGCCATGCCATCGGCTGGTCGTGCGTCATCGCCGTGGTGATCTCGGCCGGCATCGATGCATGGAAGCTCTTCTACATGGGAATCGTGCGGCTGGAGTCGCCGCTGTATGCGCGGTTGTTCCTGGCCACCATCCACGATCCGAACGAACTCGGCAGCCGCGTGGTGCTGGAGATTGCCGGAGCGCTCGCCGGTGTGGCGCTGGGATGGGTGTTGTTCAGTTCGCGGTCATCGTCCCAGAACGTCGACTGACGCAGGTTTTTCGTTGCCTGTGGGTTAAATCCAAGGGCGTTGAATGTTCGCCTTATGGGCCGATCACTCCACCCTAACCACCGCGCTAATGCATGCACGCCGGGCAGTGGTTAACCGCGCGTGTGGATGCCGGTCGCGGCGCAAAATCGATTCAGAAACGGGGTGGCAGGGTAGGTGCCGTGCGGAAACAACAGGCCGCGCAACACCACCCCAAGGAGACATCCCTGATGACCATTCGCAACCGCAAGCCCCTGATCGCCCTGATTGTCGCCGCCGGCAGCGTACTGGCCATTCCGGCCATGGCACAGACCGCGCAGCAGCAGGCCGCACAGGCGCAGAATGATGCAGCGCAGGCCCAGCAGGCCGCCGCGCAGGCAGGCCAGGCCGCGAACCAGGCCACTGACGCAGCGGCTGCCGCATCGGCGCAGGCCAGCGGCGGCGGCCAGACCTGGGCCAGCATCGATACCGACGGCAACGGCACCATCAGCAAGTCCGAGGCACAGGTCAACGCCGGCCTTGCCCAGGTGTTCGACCAGGCCGATGCCAACAAGGACGGCGAGCTGAGCGCCGATGAGTACAAGGCCTATGTGGCCGCCCAGCAGGCCGGTGCCGGCGGCGCCGCACAGGGCCGCTGATCCACCGTTGGTTCGGGACAACCGGTGCATGGGTACCCGGGCGGCGCCAGCCGCCCGGGTTTTTTTCGCCCTCGCCGCGCCTGTATCCTTGTCCGATGAACACCTCCACGCCTGCGCCCGCGCGCGCCATCGGCCTGGTCGGTTTTGACGGTGACGACACGCTGTGGAAGAGCGAGGACTACTACCGCAAGGCCGAGCAGGACTACCTTGACCTGCTGTCGCGCTACATCGACGTGCACGACACCCAGACCGCCCGTCACCTGCTGGAAGTGCAGCAGCGCAACCTGGGCGTGTTCGGTTACGGCGTGAAAGGCATGGCGCTGTCGATGATCGAGGCGGCCATCGACATCACCGGCCAGCGCATCGAGGCCAGGGACATCCAGCGCATCCTCGATATCGGCCACGACACCCTGCGCCATCCGGTCGAGCTGATCGACGGTGTGCGTGAATCGGTGGCGGCCATCGCCGAGCACTATCCGGTGGTGCTGATCACCAAGGGCGACCTGTTCCACCAGGAAGCGAAGATCAACGTCGCCCGGCTGCATGAACTGTTCCCGCGCATCGAGATCGTCTCGGAGAAGGACCCGGCAACCTATGCTCGCGTGCTGGCCGAGTTCGACCTGCCGATCGAGCGCTTCGTGATGGTCGGCAATTCGCTGCGCTCGGACATCGAGCCGGTGGTCACGCTCGGGGGCTGGGGCATCCATACGCCCTATGCGGTCACCTGGGCGCACGAGACCCAGCATGGCGTGGCCGACGACGAGCCGCGCATGGTCAGCGCCGATACCGCCTGGGACTGGCCGGCCGCACTGGCCGCGATCGAAGCCAAGGCCAGCGTCGCGGCCTGACAGGGCGCGACGGCTGCGGCAGAATCGGGGCATGAATGCTCGCCTGCTCACGCTGCTGATGCTCCTGCTGCTGGCGCCGGCCACCGTGCTGGCACAGCAGACGGCCGAACGCTCGGCAGCCTATGAGGTGGACACCGGCGACCGCTGGATCGACGCCCAGCTGCGCGACATCAACCACTACGCCGAGCGCTACCCCGATGCCTTCCTCGACGAGGTCTCGCGCTATGCCGATGTGCCGCGTGGCTATGTCAGCGCGCTGTTCAGCACCCACGGCTGGCAGGCGGGTGACCTGTACTTCGCCTGCTTCTGGGCCAAGGCCAGCGGCCAGACCTGCCGCGACAGCGTGCGTGCCTTCAGCCGTGACCCGGCCGGCGGCTGGCAGGCCGTGGTGAAGCGGATGCCCAAGGCACCGGACAACCTGCACTACCGCGCCGTGCGCCACGCCATCGTGGCCAGCTATGAGCATTGGGACCGGCCGATCACCCTGGATGCCACCCTGAAGCGCCAGCTCAACCGGTAGCGCCGGTCCGCTCCATGCTGCTCTGCATATCGCCGCCGGCCCCGCGCTCCGGCGACAATACGGGGCCGAGCTGTTCCCCGTTCCCGTAATCGAGTGACTGATGAGCGCCTCTTTCGTTTCGCCTGATGTGATCCGCCGCCTGTTCGCCCAGGCCATGTCCCGCATGTACCGCACCGAAGTGCCGCTGTACGGCACGCTGGTGGAACTGGTGGAGCGGATCAACGCGCAGGTGCTGGCGCAGGACCCTGCATTGGCTGCGCAGCTGCAGCGCAACGATGAGCGCGGCCGGCTGGACGAGGAGCGGCACGGCGCGATCCGCGTCGGCACCGTGCAGGAGCTGGCCACCCTGCGCCGCCTGTTCGCGGTGATGGGGATGTTTCCGGTCGGCTACTACGACCTGTCGGTGGCCGGTGTGCCGGTGCATTCCACCGCGTTCCGCCCGCTCACCGGTGCGGCGCTGGCGCAGAATCCGTTCCGCGTGTTCACCTCGCTGCTGCGCCTGGAACTGATCGAGGACGAGGCCCTGCGTGCGCAGTCGGCGCAGATCCTGGCCCGCCGCCGCATCTTCACCGATGCCGCCCTGGCCCTGATCGACCAGGCCGAGCGCGATGGCGGGCTGTCGCAGCACGACGCCGAGCGCTTCGTGGCGGAGGCGCTGGAGACCTTCCGCTGGCACGGTGACGCCACCGTCGACCTGCCGACCTACCATGCGCTGCACCAGGCACACCGGCTGGTGGCCGACGTGGTCAGCTTCCGTGGCCCGCACATCAACCACCTGACCCCGCGCACGCTGGACATCGATGCCGCGCAGGCAGCGATGATCGAGCAGGGGATGGCCGCCAAGGCGGTCATCGAAGGTCCGCCGCGCCGCGCCTGTCCGATCCTGCTGCGGCAGACCAGTTTCAAAGCGCTGGAAGAAGCCGTGCATTTCCCCGATGAGCAGGGCGGTGATGCCGGCACCCACACCGCGCGGTTCGGCGAGATCGAGCAGCGTGGCCTGGCCCTGACGCCGAAGGGGCGCGCGCTGTACGACCAGCTGCTGGCGCAGGCGCGCAACAGCGAAGGTGCCGGCAGCACCGGTGGCGACTATGGCCGGCGCCTGCAGGCAGCGTTCGCAGCGTTCCCGGACGACCATGACACCCTGCGCCGCGAGGGTCTGGGCTACTTCCGCTACCAGCTGACCGAGGCCGGCCGCGCCGCGCCTGGCGGGATCGGTGACCTGCCGGCGGAAGCCCTGATCGCGGCGGGGCTGGTGGTGGCCGACCCGATCGTCTACGAGGATTTCCTGCCGGTCAGCGCCGCAGGCATCTTCCAGTCGAACCTGGGTGGCGAAGAGCAGCGCGCCTATGCCGCACATGCCAACCGCGAAGCGTTCGAGCAGGCGTTGGGCGTGCCGGTGAACGATGAGTTCGACATCTACGAGCGCCTGCAGGCCGAATCACTGGCGAGCCTGCGCGGTTGATGCGTTGCTCGCCGGGCATGGCCCGGCGCTACCAGGGACAATGCAGCGGTAGCGCCGGGCCATGCCCGGCGAACCCTATGCCTCAACCCTTCATCGTGCCCGTATCCAGCCACCGCTGGTGCCAGGACAACGCTTCCGGCAGCAGGTGCGGGGTGTGCTTGCCATAGCTCTCACGGCTGGCGCGGTCGAAGTAGTCCTGCAGCTGCGGGCGGAAATCCGGATGCGCGCAGTTGTCGATCAGCACCTGCGCACGCTTGCGCGGGGTCAGGCCGCGCAGATCGGCCAGGCCCTGCTCGGTGACGATCACCGAGACATCGTGTTCGGTGTGGTCGACGTGGCTGGCCATCGGCACGATCGCCGAGATGGTGCCGTTCTTCGCCGTGGACGGGCTGAGGAACGCCGACAGGAACCCGTTGCGGGCAAAGTCACCAGAGCCGCCGATGCCGTTCATGATCCGCGTGCCCATCACGTGCGTCGAATTGACGTTGCCGTACAGGTCCACCTCGATCATGCCGTTCATGCCGATGCAGCCCAGCCGGCGCACGAGCTCGGGATGGTTGGAGATTTCCTGCGTGCGCATGATGATGCGCTCGCGGTAGAAGTCGATGTTCTCCTTGAACGTCTCGTTGGCCTGCGGGCTCAGCGCGAAGCCCGTGCACGAGGCATAGCTCAGCACGCCGTCGCGCAGCAGGTCGAGCATGCCGTCCTGGATCACCTCGGTGAACGCGGCCAGATCACGGAAACCACTGCTGGCCAGGCCTGCCAGCACCGCATTGGGGATATTGCCCACGCCGGACTGCAGCGGCAGCAGGTTCGGCGGCAGCCGGCCGTGCTTCACTTCGTGCTTGAGGAAGTCGATCAGGTGCGCGGCGATCTGCTCGCTGGTCGCATCGATCGGGCTGAACGGGCTGTTGCGGTCCGGGCCGTTGGTGCGGACCACCGCCACGATCTTGTCGGGGTCGCAGCGCAGCGCGGTATCGCCGATGCGGTCGTTGGCGTTGACCAGCGGAATCGGCTTGCGATGCGGCGGCAGCGCGGTGCCGTAGTAGATGTCATGCATGCCATCGACGCCGGCCGGCTGCCACTCGTTGACCTCGACGATCACCTTCTTCGCCAGGTCCAGCCAGGTCTTGTTGTTGCCGACCGAGGTGGACGGCACCAGCGAGCCGTCCTCGCGGATGGCCGAGACTTCCACCACGGCGGTGTCGATCTCGCCGTAGAAGCCGAACCAGACGTGCTGGGCAACGTGGCTGAGGTGGATGTCGATGTAATCCAGCTTGCCTTCATTGATGCGGTTGCGCGCATCCGGGTCGCTCTGGAAGGGCATGCGCATGGCGATGCCATCGGCCTTGGCCAGCGCACCGTCCAGCTCCGGCGCGGTGGAGGCGCCGGTCATCAGCTTGATCTGGAAGGGCTGGCCCTGGGCATGTACCGCTTCGATGCGGCGCGCCAGTTCCACGGGGACGGCCTTGGGATAGCCCGAGCCGGTAAACCCGCTCATGGCCACGGTTTCACCCGGCTGGATCAGCGCGGCTGCGGCCTCGGCGGAGACCACGCGGTCGCGGAGACGCGCGTTGGCGATGCGATCAACAGACATGACGACAGTGTTTCTGGGGGGAGCCTCGATTATCGGCCATCCCCCGGCGTACGGGGGGGCTACCTTCGTGGAATGGCTTTTCGCGGGCGGGGCTATCCATACCCGCCGGTTCTGTTTTGCAGTGCAGCGTGCAAAGTCCTTTCGCAGCCCGCAGGATGGCCCTGCATCCCGACGTGGGGGAGGGAGCAGAGCCCGCTGGCAGTTCGCTGCAAGCGGGCTTTTTTATTGCCCGCTGCCCAGGATGAATGCGCGCGATGGACGGCGGCGCAGCGACTTCCCGCCGTTGGCAAAGGCGCCCGGCGCCGCGAGAATCAACGCATGACCCTCGCCCCCGCCGAACTGCCCGCCGCGCTGCAGCCCCTGGTTGATCGTGCCCTGTCGCGCCTGGCCCAGGTGGTTCCGGAACCGATTCCGGCCGACCTGCGGCCCCTGCTGACCCACCTGGCCATCGCCAGTGACTTCGCTCTGGACACGCTGGTGCGGCAGCCCGGCCTGTTGTCGCAATTGGCCCAGCCGGGGTGCCCGCCGTTGCCGACGCCGGTGCTCGACCCGGTGCAGCCCGGTGAATGGCCGGCGCAGCTGCGGCGTTGGCGTGCAGCGATGTCGACGCGCCTGGTCTGGCGCGATCTGGTCGGGTTGGATGACGTGGCGCAGACACTGGCCGGCGCCACCGCCCTGGCCGAAGACTGCCTGCGGCTGGCGCTGGACGCCCTGCAGCAGGAATTCGCACAGCGCCACGGCGTGATCCGTGATGACGAGGGCCGCGTCGAGCAACTTGTCGTATTTGGCCTGGGCAAGCTCGGCGGTGGCGAACTCAACTTCAGCTCCGACATCGACCTGGTCTACGCCTACCCGCAGGGCGGTGAATCGGACGGACCGCGTCCGCTGGCCGCCGAAGAATACTTCGCGCGGCTCGGCCAGCGCCTGGCCAAGCTGCTGGATGAAACCACCGTCGATGGCTTCAGCCACCGCGTCGACCTGCGCCTGCGCCCGTTCGGCAGTGCCGGCCGCGTTGCGCTGTCGTTCGCTGCGATGGACCAGTACTTCCAGCGGGAGGGCCGCGACTGGGAACGCTACGCCTGGTTGAAGGCACGTGCCGTGGCCGGTGATATCGCCGCCGGTGAGGCGTGGCTGCAGACGCTGCGCCCGTTCGTCTATCGACGCTATCTGGACTTCACCGCGCTGGACGGACTGCGCGAGATGAAGGCTGCGATCACGGCTGAAGTCGCCCGCCGCGAACTGCATGAAGACATCAAACGCGGTGCCGGTGGCATCCGCGAAATCGAATTCCTGTGCCAGGCACTGCAGCTGATCCGTGGCGGCCGCGAACCGGCCCTGCGTGAACGTCGCCTGCTGGTGGCGCTGCAGGCGCTGGTGGCGGCGGGCCAGATCGCGCCCGAAGACGGCGCATCGCTGGAGCAGGCCTACCTGTTCCTGCGCCGCCTGGAGAACCGGCTGCAGATGCTGCGCGATGCGCAGACGCATGTGCTGCCCAGCGATGCGATCGACCGCGAGCGCATCGCCCTGGGCCTGGGTTACCCGGACTGGGAGGCGCTGCGCGCCGCACTGACCGTGCAGCAGCAGCGGGTCAGCACCGAGTTCGCTGCATTGCTGGCACCGCGCAAGGGCCAGGCGGCGCCGGATGCGCTGGCCAACTACTGGCGGAGCCTGCCCGGTGGCAGTGACGCGCCGTTGCTGGCCGAAGCCGGTTTCCTCGATGCGAACGGCGCCGATCAGTCGCTGCGCGATTTCGCGCAGAGCACCGGCGTGAAGTCGCTGTCCGACGCCGCGCGCGCGCGGCTGGACCGCGTGCTGCCGGCGCTGCTGCACGCCGCCACGCGCTCGCCGCAACCGGATGCCGCACTGAAGCGCGTACTCGGCCTGCTGCAGGCGGTGCTGCGCCGGACCAGTTATCTGGCCCTGCTGGACGAACAGCCCAGTGCGCTGGCGCGGCTGGTGGATGTGCTGGCGCGCAGCGCGCTGCTGGCCGAGCGCCTGGCGGCCTATCCGTTGCTGCTGGACGAACTGCTGGACGTGCGCGTGTCCGGCCCGATGCCGGATGCGGCCGGCATGCTGGCCGAATGCCAGCAGGCGCTGACGGTCGAAGACCCGGAAGCCGCATTGCGCTGGCTCAACGAAACCCGGCTGGCCCTGAGTTTCCGCATGGCGATGGCCACGCTGGACGGCCGCCAGGGCGCGGTCGACAGCACCCGCCAACTGGCCGAGCTGGCGCAGGCGGTGGTGGTCACGGTGCTGGCCATGGCCGAGTCCGACATGCAGGCCGCGCACGGCGGCATTCCCGGCGGGCGCTTTGCGATCATCGGCTATGGCAGCCTGGGGGGCCTCGAACTCGGCTTCGGTTCCGATCTGGACCTGGTGTTCCTGCACGATCATCCGGCGGGCGTGGAGGCCAGCGATGGCGCGCGCGCGCTGGAGCCGGGACGCTGGTACGCGCGGCTGGCACAGAAGGTGATGGCCCTGCTCGGCGCGGTCACCGCCGCCGGTCGGCTGTACGACATCGACGTGCGCCTGCGGCCGGACGGCGGCAAAGGCTCGCTGGTCTCGTCCCTGGCCAGTTACACCGAATACCAGCGCGAACGCGCGTGGACCTGGGAGCATCAGGCGCTGGTGCGTGCGCGCGGCGTGGCCGGTGATGCCAGCCTGCTGGCCGACTTCGAGCAGGTGCGTGAGCAGACCCTGGGCCGTGCACGCGACCCCGCCACCCTCTATGCCGATGTGCTGAAGATGCGAGGGCGCATGCGCACCGAACTGGACCGCAGCGATGCCGCGCGCATCGACCTGAAGCAGGGCGCCGGTGGCGTGGTGGACCTGGAGTTCCTGCTGCAGACCGGTGTGCTCGAGCGCAGTGCACAGGTACCGGCGCTGCTGTCACCCCGCGATACGCCGTCGTTGATCGATGCATTGGCCGCAGCGGAATTCCTGCCGGCCGCCACCGCGCAGGCACTGCACGCTGCGCATGCCACTCTGCTGGATGTGGGCCTGGCCTGCACGCTGGACCGTCGCCCGCGGCTGGCACCGACCACACCGGCCATCGAAGCGGCCTGCGCAGCAATCAGTGCGGCCTGCCGGGCGGCCGGCCTGCCGTTCGGCTGATCGGCGGCGAGGCCGCCGGGCATGGCCCGGCGCTACCCGAACAGGCGCGCTGCGCCATGCCGGCGTCATCCAAACAAACGCAGCGGTAGCGCCGGGCCATGCCCGGCGGAATCACCGCGCGCTTTCCGCGCGCAGAGGCGCCATCTTCCACAGCAGCGCGCGGAACGGCGCCAGCAGGCACACGCCGATGGCCAGCTTCACGGCCAGATCGCCCGCCGCCCAGCTCACCCACGGCAGGCTGGAACCGGCAAAGGCGATCGACCAGAAGATCGTGGTGTCCACCGTCGCGCTGCAGGTGGTGGCTACCATCGGCGCACGCCACCAGCTGCCCCGGCGCAGGCGGTCGAACACGGTGATGTCCAGCAGCTGCGCCACGATGAAGGCCGAGCACGATGCGATGGCGATGCGCGGCGTCGCCACCCAGACCGACAACAGCACCGCCACCGCGAAACCTATCCAGGCCACGCGCCGGGCGGGTCCCGGGCCGAAGCGACGGTTGATCAGATTGCTCACCAGGAACGCGACGGGATAGCTGAACGCACCCCAGGTCAGCCAGTCGTTGATCGGGTACTGCACCAGCACGTTCGACAGCAGCACCACCGCGCCCATCGCCAGCACGGCCAGCACCAGGGCGCGCGGGGTCAGCGGGGCAAAAACGGGGGCAGGACGCACGGACATGGCGAGCCAGGAGGACAAGGGGAATCGCCCATTATCCGCCCGGCCAAAGGCAAATCCAAAACCACCCGTTCAGGAACACACCAGCCGTCAACGGTGGGGCGTTACCCCAATGCCAGCCGCGCCCTGACCTCGGCGGCGATGCGCGCGGTTTCGCGCAGTGGTTCGATGCGGTCGTACTGCCAGTCCAGCCAGCGTGTCTGCAATCGCCCGCGCTCGTGCAGCTGCTGCTGGAAGCGGGCGAGGCGTCCCTGCGCGGTCTCCGCCAGCGCCACCATCACCGGCATGCGCGTGGCGCAGGCTTCAGAGAGCAGGTTCACCGAATCGGGCGATACCACCACCCGGTTGGCCCAGCCGAGCAGGCCGCCATACGGATTCACCCCGTCGCCGCCATCGCCCCAGATCACGTGCGGCAGGTCGGCGAAGGTCGCGCGCAGGATCTCGGCCAGTGCCGGCGGGGTGCGTCGCGAGGTGGTGGCCAGCAGGCTGCCGCCTTCGCTGCGGATCTGCGCGGCCAGGGCGCGGAACACACCGACCATCGCCGTTTCGTCCCAGGGCGCCAGCGGCGTCGGGCCGCCCACCAGCAGTGCAGTGCGCGGACCGGGCAGGGTGCTGAAGCCGGCGAACGCGGCCCGTCCCCAGGCCAGCCAGTCGTCATCGACCGGGTTGAGGCTGCCGATCAGGGTCAGCACATTGCTGCCGCGCAGGCGGTCATGCTCGGGTACCACCACCATGTCCCAGTGGCGGGCGCCGATGCGCGGGTCGAGGATCTGCACCACCTGCGTGCCGCGTGCGCGCAGCACGCGCAGCGCACCGGCGGCCTGGCGGCCACAGCCGATCGCCAGCGCGGGGCGCTCGGCAGCCAGCGCCGCGAACGCATCGCCGTAGCCGTTCACGTCACCGGGCAGGCGCCGTGGTGACATCCAGCGCCAGGGCGCCCGAGGCTGCAGCACCACCGGCCGATAGGTGCCCTGGCGCAGCGCCGAGGCCAGCGCGACCGCCTGGCGGACATTGCCTGCACGGCCATCGGTGACCGTCCACGGTGCGCTCGATCGTTTCACCATTGGCATTAATTCGTTTCAGCCCTGCTGGGTGTTGCAACAGTCGCGACACTCTACACTGCGGCTGGTCGTTTCGCCCCGCGTTGCCCGCGGGCACTGACTCCCCTTCGCCGCCCTGGAGATGCACCGATGTCCCACGCGCTTGACGCCGCCGCACTGGATCAGCTGTTCCGCACCGCCCGCACCCAGAATGCCTTCCTCGACACCCCGGTGGACGACAGCCTGCTGCAGGAACTGTACGAGCTGGTGAAGTGGGGCCCGACCGCGGCCAACGCCAGCCCGGCGCGCTTCGTGTTCGTGAAGTCGGCCGAAGCCAAGGCCAAGCTGGCCCCGGCGCTGTCCGAAGGCAACCATGACAAGACCATGGCCGCACCGGTCACCGTCATCATCGGTTTCGACCTGGATTTCCACGAGAAGCTGCCGTACCTGTTCCCGCACGCCGACGCCAAGTCCTGGTTCGACGGCCCGCAGGAAGGCCGCCACGAGGCCGCCATCCGCAACGGCAGCCTGCAGGGCGCCTACCTGATCCTGGCCGCGCGCGCGCTGGGCCTGGATGCCGGCCCGATGTCCGGCTTCGACCCGGCCAAGGTCGATGAAGCCTTCTTCGCCGGCACCAGCATCAAGTCGAATTTCCTGGTCAACCTGGGGTACGGTGACCCGGCGGGCCTGTTCCCGCGCCTGCCGCGTCTGTCGTTCGACGAAGCGGCGCGCATCGCGTAAGTCGCTGTATCGGTTTCGGGCCCGCCGGTTGCGGCGGGCCATTGCTGCACCCTGTACCCACCCTACGATCCGGAGAGTTCCTCAGATGAGCGCCACCCGTAAACTGCTGCTGCCGCTGGCCCTGACCCTGGCCATCGCCGCCTGCTCCAAGCCGGCCGATACCGCTGCCCCGGCCGCTGATGCCGCCGCTCCGGCCGCCACCGAACAGCCGGCCGCCACCCCGGCTGCCGATGCTGCCGCTGCCGCGCCGGCCGCCGAAGCGATCCAGATCGCCTCGGGCACCTACAAGCTCGACCCGAGCCACACCGACGTGCTGGCACAGTGGAGCCACTTCGGCTTCTCCAACCCGAGCGCGCACTTCGGCAACGCCGAAGGCACCCTGGTGTACGACGCCGCCGACGTGACCAAGTCCACCGTGGAAGTGAAGCTGCCGCTGAGCGGCCTCAACAGCTTCACCGCCAAGTTCGACGAGCACCTGAAGAGCGCCGATTTCTTCGACGCTGCCAAGTTCCCGGCGGCCACCTTCAAGAGCACCAAGGTGGAATCGGCCGGCACCAACAAGCTGACCGTCACTGGCGATCTGACCATCAAGGACATCACCAAGCCGGTGACCCTGGACGTCACCATCAACGGCGGCGGCGAGCACCCGATGGCCAAGGTTCCGGCCGCCGGCTTCGATGCCACCACCACCCTCAAGCGCAGCGATTTCGGCGTGGGCGCCTACGCCCCGAACGTCAGCGATGAAGTGAAGATCCGCATCACCACCGAAGCCACCGGCGAGAAGCCGGCGGCTTGATGCACCCCGCTCACTCGTCGTGAGAAGGCAGAAGGCCCGCTGCGAAGCGGGCCTTCTTTTTTAGCGCCGGGAACGCGCGTTGGCCGCTACCGGGTACGTGCGCTCAGCGCAGCGCGCCCAGCCACGCTGCACACGCCTCGCTCGGGCTCTGCTTGGCCTTCACCGTCATGCCACTCACCCGCACGAAGGTCTGCGCGGCCTGCGCCACCACCTGACGTGCGATCAACGCGGCCTGCCTGGTCGCCGCCTGCTGCTTGCGCAGCTGCACGATATGCACCGACGGCCGGCCCACCGGCGCGTACTTCTGGTCGCGGCGCAGCACATCGGCCACCTGCGCCACTTCGTACTCGGCCTGCAGGAACCGGTGTTCGGCGTCCAACAGGTCCCGCAGCGGTGCACGCAGGGCGGCCGGATCAGCGAAGGCCGCCAGCGCGCCATCACAGGCGTCGTCGTCGTTGAAGCGGGAGCGCAGCGCATCGACGCCGGCCAAGGTCAGTTTGCCCACAGGGGCCTCGTTGCAACTGGGAAGGAGCGCGATTGTCGCATCTGCCCGGGTCGATCCGATGCCGGCGTCATGCGCCGCTCCGTGGGACAAGGGGTCTGGCCCCGTGGCATGGGCCGAAGAGCCACCGAGGGTGAACCCGGTCCTACAATCGCCTGCTGTTTCATCCACGGAAGGTAAGGCCATGCAGGACGTGCAGTACTGGTTGAACGAATTCTGGGCCGGGTTGAGCGTGCTCGATCTGGCAGTGGGCAGCGTGCTGGGCGCGCTGCTGGGCCTCATGGTTGGCCTGGCCGGCTGGTACGCGCTGCGCCGCCGCGGCTGGTTGCAGCGGCGCAGGCGCGGGCATCACTGGCTGCTGGCCAGTTACGCGCTGCTGCTGCCGCTGGGCACTGCCTTCTTCGGCCTGCAGCTGGGTTTCACCGCGGGCGCGCACCGCGCGCTGCTCCAGCAGATGGACCATTTCCAGCCGCATCTGCAGACGCTCGTGGCCCAGTGGAGCCACGGGTTCACCGACTCGCTTGACGACCCGCGCATGCGCGATGCGCTGCACAGCGAAGGCACGGTGGGCGATGTGGCCGAAGCGGTCGCCTCGGCCTACCTCAGCGAACACCCGCTGCCGGTACTGGATCGCCTGGGTGACGGCGTACTGGCACGCGCCAGTGGCTGGGTGATCGGCAAGGTGCGCGAAGGCGTGCTGCGCGGCCTGGTGGAAGACACCCTGGTGGACAAGGCCGGTGTGCTGGGCGTGGAGCCGACGGTGGTGCGCGAAGCGCTGACGATGCGCGTGGACGAACTGCTGCACACCCGCGGCGTGTTGCGGCTGGTGAAAGCGCAGATCAACGGCATGATGCCGGGCGTGTATTTCGGCCTGCTGCTGCCGTGGCTGGTCGTTGTGCTGCTGATGGCGCTGGAGATCTGGGCCGCGCACCGGTTCGGATGGCGACAGGAGCGCATGCCGGTGGCTGCCTGCTGCAGAGCCGGGCCATGCCCGGCTCACGCAGACTGAGGCCAGCGCGGCGCGCTCAGTCGCCGTCGGTATCGTCCGGGTGCGCCTTCCAGTAGCCGGTCGAGCGGATCCAGTCGCGCGGCACGCCCAGATGGCCTTCGATGAACTTGCGCATCATCCGTGCGCGACGCGATTCGGTGGCGATCCAGTAGAACGTGTCGCCCTCCGGTGCCTCGAAGTCGGTCAGCATGTCTTCCAGCAGCGTGCTGCTGGCCGCCGGGAAGCCATTGCGCTCCAACCAGTGAATCTGCACGTTCTCGTACTGCGGCAGGTCCTGACGCTCGGCTTCGTCGCTCACTTCGATGAAGGCCTGCACCTCGGCGCCCTCCGGCAGCACGTCCAGCCAGCGGGCAATGGCCGGCAGCGCGGTTTCATCGCCAATCAGCACGTAGGCGTCGTAGCTGTCGGCCACCACGAACGAGCCGCGCGGGCCGCCGATCACCAGCGTGTCGCCCGGCTGCGCCCGTTCAGCCCACGGCCCGGCAATGCCCTGGTCGTGCAGCACGAAGTCGATGGCCAGTTCGCCGGCGTCGTGGTCCCACCAGCGTGGGGTGTAGTCGCGTGCCGGAGACGGCTGCTTGCCGTCCGGGTAGCTGCGGCCTTCGGCCGTCAGCACCGGCAGCACCATTTCGCCGCTGGCGTTGGGGAAGAACAGCTTGATGTGGTCGTCGGCGCCGGGCGAATCGAAGCCGGCCAGATCATCGCCGCCCAGCACGACGCGGCGCATGTGCGGGGTGACCACCTCGGTGCGCAGCACCGTCAGTTCGCGGAATCTCACATCCAGGCGCAGGCGCGCGTTGTGATGCTCAGTCATGGGAATACCTGTAAAGGTGTCGCGCAGGGGGCGCGGCGTAGGGGGAGACCTGGCTGGAGTCAGTCTGGCTGGGTCGTTGAAGAGGTGGGCTCGCTACCGGTGGTGCCGTTGATCAGTGCCGATGCCTGCGACAGCAGCGCCGCCACCTGCTCGGCCTCGCCTTCGGCCCAGCGGCCGTGGTGATGCACCAGCGCCCGCTTGAAGTCACGCAGGGCGCTGGCCAGCGGCGGCGGCAGCGATGCCTTGGTGATCTCGCGGGCGCGATCGAAGGCCCGTCGCTGGGCCAGGCGCACCTGGGTGCGCTGCACCTTCAGCTCGAACTCGCCGGCGGCGGTGATGCGGAACACCCGGCGGCCATCCACTTCCTCCGATGCCACCCAGCCGGCCTGCTCGAAGCTCGCCAGCAGCGGGTACATGGTGCCGGCGCTGGGCGTGTAGGCCTGCAGGAACTGGTTGCTGATCAACTGCATCAGCTCGTAGCCATGGCGCGGCTGCTCGCCGATCAGGGCCAGCACCAGCAGGCGCAGGTCGCCCCGGCTCAGCACGCGTGGCTGGCCATGGCGGCGGGGCACGGCCGATTCGCTGGAACGGGTTCTGGGGGAAGGGGAACGGCTCATTTCGATATATCGGTAACGAGTATCGAAACGATATATCGATAGGGCAGGCGCCGGCAAGCATCGATCCGGCCACAACCGTGCCGCGTTTGGGCCACGTACACAGAAAGGGCGCCCTTGCGGTGCGCCCCGGGGACCACTGTGGAAGGGAGCGAGGCAGCCAGACGGCGGGCCGTTGCGGCAGTGCCAACACTCGCCGTCACCTTGCGCGGCCGGCGCAGCCCGGTCCAGAGCCGGGCGCGACACCGCATCAGTCATTCAGCTGCGGTGCCCCCGGCGTAGGCCCACACGCGGTCGGCCGTGCCCTACAACGGTCATCGCCCTGGGTAACACTTCGTTCTGCACATGCACCAGGCGGGCAATCGCGACGTGCCCGAAGCGGTCCAAGGCCCGCCGCAGCGGCCTGCAGCGCGCCTGCTGGCCCGCCGAAGACAGGCGGGACATGCCTTGCGGACACTGGCTGCATGCGTCCATACGCCAGCGTAGCCAAGTGACGAAAGCCCTTGGTGCGCTACACTTTGCGGTCTAGATATCTATACAACAGTCGCGCGCGTGCGTGCGGTTATGGGAGCGCTAATGAACTGGTTGAACGAGGTGCTGAACAACGACCCGAATCCTGTGGAAACCCAGGAGTGGATCGAGTCGTTGAAGGCCGTTATTGATGTCGAGGGCTCCGAGCGCGCGCATCAGCTGCTGGAAGGCATGGTGGAGCTGACCCGTCGTTCGGGCGCCTACCTGCCGTTCTCTCCCACCACCGAATACGTCAATACCATCGAGCCGCAGTTCGAGGCCAAGAGCCCGGGCAATGCCGAGCTGGAATGGCGCATCCGTTCGATCATCCGCTGGAACGCGATGGCCACCGTGGTCCGCGCCAACCGCAAGCCGGGCGACCTGGGCGGCCACATCGCCTCGTTCGCCTCCGGCGCCACCCTGTACGACGTGGGCTTCAACCACTTCTGGCGCGCCCCGAGCGACAACCACCCCGGCGACCTGCTGTTCATCCAGGGCCACAGCGCCCCGGGCATCTACGCCCGCGCCTTCCTGGAAGGCCGCATCAGCGAAGAGCAGCTGGACAAGTTCCGCATGGAAGTGGACGGCGGTGGCCTGTCCTCCTACCCGCACCCGTGGCTGATGCCGGACTTCTGGCAGACCCCGACCGTGTCGATGGGCCTGGGCCCGCTGGCCGCCATCTACCAGGCGCAGTTCATGCGTTACCTGGAAAACCGTGGCCTGATCGAGAAGTCCGACCGCAAGGTGTGGTGCTTCATCGGCGACGGCGAGTCGGACGAGCCGGAAACCCTGGGTGCCATCGCCCTGGCCGGCCGTGAAGGCCTGGACAACCTGATCTTCGTGGTGAACTGCAACCTGCAGCGCCTGGACGGCCCGGTGCGCGGCAACGGCAAGATCATCCAGGAACTGGAAGGCGTGTTCCGCGGCGGCGGCTGGAACGTCATCAAGCTGCTGTGGGGCGGTTACTGGGATGCCCTGCTGGCCAAGGACACCAACGGCGTCCTGAAGAAGCTGATGATGGAAACCGTCGACGGCGAATACCAGAACTGCAAGGCCTTCGGCGGCGCGTACACCCGCGAGCATTTCTTCGGCAAGTACCCGGAGACCGCCGCGATGGTCGCCGGCCTGTCCGACGACGACATCTGGCGCCTCAACCGTGGTGGCCACGACCCGCACAAGGTGTACGCCGCCTACCACCAGGCCGTGAACACCAAGGGCATGCCGACCGTCATCCTGGCCAAGACCGTGAAGGGTTACGGCATGGGCAGCGCCGGTGAAGCGTTGAACCCGACCCACCAGACCAAGAAGCTGGACGACGAAGCCGTCAAGCACTTCCGCGACCGCTTCAACATTCCGGTGACCGACGAGCAGCTCAAGGACGGCCAGGTGCCGTTCTACAACCCGGGCCCGGACTCGCCGGAAGTGCAGTACCTGCAGGAGCGCCGTGCCGCACTGGGCGGTTACCTGCCGCAGCGCCGCCGCAAGGCCGACAAGAGCTTCAACGCACCGAAGCTGGAAACCTACGAGCGCCTGCTGAAGAGCAGCGGCGAACGCACCTACTCCACCACCATGGCGTTCGTGCAGAGCCTGAACATCACCCTGCGCGACAAGGAGCTGGGCCCGCACATCGTGCCGATCGTGGCCGACGAAGCCCGCACCTTCGGCATGGAAGGCCTGTTCCGCCAGATCGGCATCTACGCGCCGTTCGGCCAGAAGTACAAGCCGGTGGACGCCGACCAGCTGATGTTCTACCGCGAAGACCAGAGCGGCCAGGTGCTGCAGCAGGGCATCAGCGAGCCGGGCGCGATCAGCTCGTGGATGGCCGCCGGTACCAGCTACTCGGTCAGCAACGTGCCGATGCTGCCGTTCTACATCTACTACTCGATGTTCGGCTTCCAGCGCGTGGGCGACATCGCCTGGCAGGCTGCCGACATGCGCACCCGCGGCTTCCTGCTGGGTGGCACCGCCGGCCGCACCACGCTGAACGGTGAAGGCCTGCAGCACGAAGATGGCTTCAGCCATCTGGTGGCCGGTGGCATCCCCAACGTGCGCAGCTACGACCCGACCTTCGGCTACGAA
The DNA here is from genome assembly GCF_059369935.1 of Stenotrophomonas sp. YJH_SMC_36. Lineage (NCBI taxonomy): Bacteria > Pseudomonadati > Pseudomonadota > Gammaproteobacteria > Lysobacterales > Lysobacteraceae > Stenotrophomonas > Stenotrophomonas sp. YJH_SMC_36. The sequence continues at coordinate 66,586 of NZ_JCAFTD010000008.1, forward strand.
GTGACGGTGATCCTGCAGCACGGCACCAAGGCGATGATGGAAGACCAGGTAGACGAGTACTACTACCTGACCCTGATGAACGAGAACTACGCCCACCCGGACATGCCGGAAGGCGCAGCCGAGGGCATCGTCAAGGGCATGTACCTGCTGACCGACGCCGGCAAGCCGAAGAAGGGCGAACTGCGCGTGCAGCTGCTGGGTTCGGGCACCATCCTGCGCGAAGCCATCGCCGCCGCCGAGCTGCTGGACAAGGACTTCGGCGTGACCGCCGATATCTGGAGCTGCCCGAGCTTCAACGAACTGCGCCGCGACGGCTTCGATGTGGAGCGCCACAACCGCCTGCATCCGGAAGGCGAGCAGCGCAAGGCCTACGTGACCGAGCTGCTGGAAGGCCGCCAGGGCCCGGCGATTGCCGCTACCGACTATGTGCGTGCGTATGCGGACCAGATCCGCGCGTTCGTGCCGATGTCGTACACGGTGCTGGGTACGGATGGCTTCGGTCGTTCGGATACGCGTGCGAACCTGCGTCGCTTCTTCGAGGTTGACCGGTACTACATCGCGCATGCCGCGATTGCAGCGCTGGCGAAGGAAGGGAAGATGACCGCGAAGGATGTGGCCCGGGCGATCAAGCAGTACAAGATTGATCCGGAGAAGGCTAATCCTGTTGGGGTTTGAGACCTGGCGCTTTAAGAAAAGGGAGGGCGGCCAAGTGCCGCCCTTTTTTTTGCTATTCCCAATGATTGATTTTGTGGGGCAGGCAGATAGGTTCTTTCTCGACGAGGGGCAGAGATATTGTTGGCCACAAGATCTACGACGAGACGATTCCTTTTACGAGTGGGCGTAGTTTCCTCGGTTACTCGTTAGCTTTGCTATCGCCGGGCGAATGGGTGACATACATGGCGAAATTGCTTCTCGTTGATTTTCTTGGGGAGCCTCCGCTTATCGATCATCGTTGCGTGGGTCATCGCTTGGCCCGCGGGTACGCAGCACTACGCTGGTCGTCGAATAGTGATAGATATTTGGGCTACCCCAAGAGATTTGATTTGCAGTCGTCTTCTGCTTTGAGGAAGCGATTCAATACCGATTAATTCTCATCGGATCCTTACGCTCTACTGAGGCCTTCAAGTGATTTTCAGGTGGGGCGTATTTTCAAATTGACTTGGAGGCTGCAAGGCAGATGAATGGATGTTGGATCTAATTCAAGAATTATTTCTTGGTGCTGCCTGCGCTCATGTAGAAAAGGCAGCTTGACGCTGCCTTTTAGTCGAGAATTTTGGTTTGCCTACCATTTTTTTGAGTAGTTATTCTTTACGGATTTGGCTATGAATGAATTCAGTCCGTGGCCTTGGCTTGCGAGGGTCTTCATTTGGGCGACAATTGCTGATCCCGGCTTGTTGTTGTCATATAGATAGTTCCGACAAGCTCCGCTCGCGAACACGACATGAATTGAGGTGCTTGTGACATCGTATGAAACTACATTGGAGTTTCCATTCAAATTTAGGTATGGCGTCATTTCAAATATGCCCGCATGATTGATTGTGACTATTCATTAAGAAAATTTGACGTTCGAGCTATGATTGGAGGCTCTGGGCTAGAGCTATAAAATTTCCAAGTGTCCAAAGATGTACTTGTTGATCAGCTGTGTAGGCCGATTGCAGCGACCTTGGAACGACCAGTGCAAGACTCTTGGAACGCATCTCATCAGTCTGCTGGACCGAAATTGGGGCTTCTAGAGTGAGGAGGTGTTTGCTTGGAATTCTATCGGCCTCGGCAAGGACCTGGCGCCACCGATCTTTACATGTCGACTTGACTCCAAGCATTAACAATTTATCCGCCTGGAACGTTGCGTCATGATAGCTCTCTTGGCTGGGGAAAAGAAAATCCGGTTTTGAACGGTTCTCCGTCTTGGCAGTGCGGGAGTGTTTAAGTTTGTAGGACCTGAATATATGCTCGAGATGGTTCTCAAGCGTTAGCCCAACGCGACTCTTTCTGCGATTCTGCACTGAAAGCGAGTAGGAGACGAAGGAGTCGACGTCCGGTTCGCCATGCGTAGACACAAACCCTTCCATCAGACGCTTGGATACGATGTATTTCTCAAGTGCACGGAACAACTGCTCTTCCTTCTCCATCCACGCCATAAGCGCGTGATCAGGGTCCTCGAGTGAATCAACCTGCGTGCACTTTGATCGGCTGAATGCTGAAAATTGCAGCGTGGTAGGGAAGGACTCCCCAAAGAGGGTGATCATTTCATCTAGATGACTGTCATCAAGCCAGCCGATGTCCAGACCGATACTCTCGAGAATCAGGCGTGATGCGAAGCCGAGCTGCTGTCTGTCGAAGTCATTTTCAGATCTGAGCATGTAACCCGAGCCGCTGGTGTCCACGCCAAACAGCCACTCAATCTGTTGTCCGATGCTGGATCCGCTCTTTGCAACTATTACAAGCAGGGATCGGTCTTGGCAGAGGGCAATGATCAGAACATCACCTGCGCTAAAGTTTGCAGAAACCGAAGTGCTTGGAAAGTACAGCCGATACTCATCTCGCATTACGCCGCGCTCTTCGCGAGCTTTCTGCCGCGCGTCGTACCATGTAAGCACGGCGTCCTCCACGATTGGCTCGGGTTCTCCGTCGCTCAGGTACATCATCTTCGAAGGATAAGGCACTCGCTGGTCGGGCTCACCCAACATCTCGCGCAGCGCTCTTACGCCGTTGAACTCGTGTTGATTGGACTTGAGGACGTTGGCTTCCACCTCAGTCAGCCGCTTGGCGGCTACACCTTGGAAATACTCCGACAGACTTCCCTGTTTCATGCTACCCCCTACTGGCGCCAGTCAAGGCTTTGCCTTTTTTACGTCAGACGCGATCCGGTCTAGTACCAGACTCTGCCTATCCGGAGGAAGGCCACGAAGTGAGCACTCCCATACCTCAATCACGTGCCATCCTAGCGACTTTAGCTGACCGTTGACGCGTCTGTCTCGATTCCGGTTGGTCTCGATCTTTGACTGCCAGAAGTCGGGGCGGGTTTTGGGTAGCCGATAGAGCGGGCAGTCATGCCCGTGCCAGAAACACCCGTGGACGAATACAACCGTCCGATACTTTGGAAGCACGATGTCCGGTCTGCCGGGCAGCTTTGCACCACCCAGGCGATACCTCAGTCCCCGGGCATGGAGACCCTTGCGTACTAGGACCTCCAGCTTCGTGTTCGAACCACGTATCCGCGACATCTGCGCGGACCGTTGCTCCGGGGTGAGGCTGTCTGCCAAGGTCAGCCCTTGGCCTTCTTCTTCGCCGGTTTGGAAGCAGCCTGCTGAACCAGATGGGGAAGCATGATCCGGGCGACTTCCGAGATGACCGGGACGACCACCGAATTGCCGAACTGCTTGTACGCGCGGGTGTCGGAAACCGGGATGCGGAAGTTGTCGTCGAAGCCCATCAGGCGAGCGCACTCGCGTGGAGTCAGTCGGCGCGGGTTCTTCCTGGCACCCTGCGAGATCAGAATCTCGGAGCCGTCCTTGTAGTACCGGGCTGAGAGCGTGCGGCAGGTGCTCTCTGGCGTCACCAAGCCGAAGCCGAAGCCATTGCCTTTGTCGCGATGCTTGGCGGCGTAGTTCTGCAGATAGTCCCACAGCTTGTCCGACAACGTGTACTTGTCGAGCACTTTGCCTTTGGGGCCGTCGATGTAAGGCTGGCCCTCACCTTCGCTGCCGTCCTGCCTGTGCAGGACCGAGCCCATGCGCGGCGAGATGCCGAAGTCAGGCAGCTCAAGGTCTTCCCAGGTGAACGGAGTCTCTTCGCGGAAGCCCACAATGATGATGCGCTCCCGATGCTGCGGGCCGAAGTGCTTGCCGTTGATGACCCTGTAATGCACGTGGTAGCCGAGTTCGTTCTGCAGGACGTCGATGATGGTCGAGAACGTGCGGCCCTTGTCATGGCTCATCAGGTTCTTGACGTTCTCCAGAAGGAATGCGCGCGGGCGTTTGGCATCGATGATGCGGGCCACATCGAAGAACAGCGTGCCTTGGGTTTTGTCGGAGAAGCCGTGGGGCCGCCCTAGAGAGTTCTTCTTGGATACGCCGGCAATGGAGAACGGCTGGCAGGGGAAGCCGGCCAGAAGCACATCGTGGTCCGGCACGTCGTTCTCGTGGACCTTGGTGATGTCCGAGGCGAAAACATGGTCGGGGCCGTCGTGGAAGTTGGCCTTGTAGGTCTTCACCGCGTACGGGTCCCATTCGCTGGTGAACACACAGCGGCCGCCCTGTTTTTCGAAGGCGGTACGGATACCGCCGATGCCGGCGAAAAGGTCGATGAAGCGGAACTGGCCCTCTCCGGACGGTGGTTCGCCGAACGGCAGAAGGCGCTGGCGGATCGCGTCGGCAATGTAGGGCTTGGGCTCTGTTTCGCGCAGCTGCCAGCGACGGACCGTCTTCGGATCAACTCCCAATGCCTGGGCGACCTCCTTGGGGCTGAAGCGCTGGAGGGAGAGGTCAATCAGTTCGTACGCGTTCATGGGTGCTCCGGGAATTCGGAGGACAGTATGTCCAATTTCTTCCCGTGGGAGAAGTGGGTAAATCGAGGATTGCCCTGATCCAAGGTAAGGACTTGGCCGTCGCTCAGGTCGGCCGGCGGGCGGGGCAGCACTGCGATGCTTGCAGGAGTCTGTCGCAGACGGTGAGACGGATGAACAGCTGCCTGATGTGCAGGAGCGCGCGGGCACCAGATGCAGGGAGCCGGTTCGCCGGCAACTCGCTATAAAGGCGATGTGTGCGCTGCGCCGGGACACCATTCCGAGAGGAAGCGCCGTAGCAGTTCTGCTTCAGCGCTCTCATCGGTCTGCGAAATGATCAGCAAGTATGAGGACGAGTTGTCTATCAACGCGAAGAACTGGCCATGAACGCTGAGCTCGAAGTACTCACTTCGAGGGTGTGGCGCTTGCAAGCCAATCCTCCGTGAAGAGACATCCTGAGCAATCTCTGCCGCACCAGCACGCATGACTGCAAAGTCCTCATGAGAGACCTTCGGGCATGTTCTGGCTGCGAGCATGCCGTGGGGAAGCTGCGTGTCTGCAAGTACAACGCACAGCAGTACCGCGGCCAGCGCCGGGGTGGAGTGCAGAGGCTTCATTGGCGGGTCGCAACGAACGCTACTCCCGCACCTGCAACCGATCAGCCACCTGCGCCGTCAACGCCACACACGCCATCTTCAACCCTTCCATCACCCGATCCCCCACGTACTCCTCGGACGGGCCGTTCTGCCGAGTCCGTTCCGCAGCCAGCATCAACTCCGCGACCACACGCAGACCGGCCACGGCGCAGTCCGCATCCGCTAGCTGAAGGCAACGCCCAGGCAGTTGATGTCGTTCCGGCCAAGGCTGACCATCCGCCGCAGCACCGGTTCCGATGCGGCGCAGCGTGGCGACGAAGGAGTTGGGATCGGGGGAGGGTTCGCGCTCGGCTTCGGTGTTGTCCGGATCGTATAGCGCGTGCAGGGAACGGTAATCCGAGTTGCTCATGGCAATGCTCCGTACAGGACAGATAGCAGCGCCACCAGTAAAGGCGGCGGACGGTGCGGGCTCGAAAACCGGCATGTACCAGACCGGCGGATCCGAAGATCCCCACGCACCGCCCGCCATAGAACGCGAACGGATTGCCAGCCGGCGCCACACAAATGGTGACGCCGGCCGGCAAGCGCATACATCTGGTACATGGGCGGGTTTTCGAGTCCCGCGCCACCCTTTTTCGGTGGCACCCCAAGATGTACCCGCACTAATGCGAAATGCCAAGAAATCGTCGGCCACAGGGGCCACAGATGCTGACGCTTACGGCATTGTTGCATGGCACGCGCAAAGCGGAAGCCTTGCAGTGCAGCGGTTTCGCCCGTTGTTAAGTTACCGCCCGAATGCGCTCCCAAAAGCACGGATTGCCGCCGTGTGAGGTTCCAGAAGCGACACTCAGCTCAAAGCGTCGGTAGGCGAGTTGGGTCAATTGCGACACAGCTTATCGCTTCGACGCCAGACCCGGTCGCGGCCACAAGGCATCGTCGCGCTCCAGGCGTAGTCGCTGCCGAACGCCAGCGTCGCCTCGCGCGACGGCAGATCCGCGTAGCGGCCCAGCAGGTGCTCATCCACGCCGGCATCGCCAAGGTCGATAGCGAACAGATAGAAAAGTTCCTTATCGAAGCCTTCCAGCCATGCGGCGCCGACATTGGCCATGCTTATCTTCCAGCAGGATCGGGAGGACGGCTGCAGTGGGTCCCAAAGAATGGGATGAGGCACCGGACCCGGTCTGGTGGACCGGTTCTTTCGCTGGATATGCTGCGCCAGCCGACATCAGGAGTCATCGCCATGGAAGACCTGCTCAATCGATCCGCATTGCTCAATCAAGCGATGCTCTCCACCGTAGACCATCCCCCTGCGGATGAGTCTGCCAGACTGTTGGCGTCCAAGGACGCAGCGTTGCTGAGCATTGAACACGGGGAGGCGCTTCGCGTACTGATGGGGACAGGCATGGGGTCCTCGGCCATGGCGCTATTCCGTTGCCAGTACGAGGCATTCACCCGATCCGTTTGGATTGAGCACTGCGCACTCGAAGATCAGATCGCGCTGCTGTCCCGGCCACCGGAAGCCGGATCAGACGAGAAGGGGCTGCCGATGCTGTCGAGGATGCTGGAGGCATTGATGCAGGTCCCCCTTCTGGCCAACCTGCTGCCACATCTCATCGAACTGAAGGCGTATGCCTGGAGGCCGCTGAACTCATTTGTGCATACAGGGGTACACGCATTGAGTCGAAGTCGTGATGGCTTCCCCATGCTCTTGGCGATGGACGTCATACGAATGAGCAACAATCTGTCGATGATGGCTGGCCAGCACCTCGCCATCCTCACTGGTATCCCGGAGCTGCAGAAGGAAGTGATTCGACTCAACGAGACGTACGCGGAATGTCTCCTCATTGATGAAGAGAATCGTCGCACCCTCCAGAAGGCAGCACTGGCTGTACCTTTGAGCGGGTGAGTGGCGGTCACTTGCCGAGGGGAGGCGACCCTTAACCCGATGGCCGGGTGGGTGGCAAGTCGTTTGATCGCCTCGACCCGGGGCATGATAAGGCGGCCATCGCCACCGCCACCGCAACGGCGGCCAAGCTCAAGTGACCGATCGTCTCCGCTTGAGGGAGCAGTGTCCGGGCGTCTGCCATACGGATGCAGCCGCACGCCACGCCCCCCAGCTGGTACCATTCCCCCTGCTAACCCAGCCAGCCTTTCCGTGCGCACACGCCGGAACGGCCGTCTTCGTACGGCCCAGCGAGCCAGGACACCCTTCCGTGCCCTTTCAAGGATGCTCGCATGTTCCGTCATTCCGCTTTCCGCTCGGCCGCCCTGGCCCTTGCCATCTCGCTCAGCGTCGGCGCCCCGGCGGCCTTCGCCGATAACGCGCCCGCCGCCAGCACCCCCGCTGCCGTGCAGCGCCAGGCCATCGCCAAGGGCCTGTACGAACTGGCGTACAGCCCCACCCAGAACGCCGTGTTCGTCGCCTCATCCGGTGGTTTCGGCGATGACGCCGGCCCGTCGCAGGTGCTGCGCCTGAACCCGGCCACGCTGGCCGTGGAAACCCGCATCCCGCTGGAGCGCAAGGCGTTCGGCGTGGTGCTGGATGACGCACACAACCGCCTGTACGTGGGCAACACCGTTGATACTTCGGTAACCGTGGTCGATACCGCCCAGAACAACGCCATCGGCATCGTGCAGCTGATGGAGAAGAAGGTCGGCAAGGACGGCAAGGCCGCCTACACCCACGACCTGCGCGAGCTGGTGGTCGACAGCCCGGCCAACCGTCTGTACGTCACCGGCCATTCCAGCGAGGGCAGCGTGCTGTTCGTGGTCGATACCACCACCCTGAAGGTGATCAACACCATTCCGGGCCTCGGCAACGCCAAGGCGCCGGGCCTGGCGCTGGATGCCGCCAACAAGCGCGTGTATACCAGCAACCTGCTGGCCGACTTGGTGGTGGTCGGCACCGACGCCAACAAGGTGGTGGCCCAGCACAAGATCAGCGCCGAGCAGCCGATGAACATCGCATTGCACCCGGACGGCAAGCGCCTGTTCGTGACAGACCAGGGCTCGGAGATGATCCGCAGCTACATGACCAAGAGCAGCGCGGGCTTCACCAGCAAGCACCCGGGCCAACGCGTGCTGGTGCTCGACCGCACCACCGGCAAGGAACTGGCCAGCATCCCGACCGACGCCGGCCCGCTGGGCATCCTGCTGGACGCACCGCGCAAGCGTCTGTACGTGACCAACCGCGATGGCGGCACGGTGACCGCGTACGACAGTGAGAGCTACCAGAAGGTGGCCACCTACCCGGTGCCGACCCACCCGAACAGCCTGGCGCTGGATGCCAAGAACAACGTGCTGTACGTGAGCATCAAGAACGGCGAGAAGGATGCCAAGGACGCGAACGAGAGCGTGGCGCGCATCCAGTTGTAACGGCTGGAGGTGGCCGCGCTGGGAGAGCGCGGCCACCTGTTACAGGCATGGGATCTCGCCAGGTGGGCGCCAGAGTGGCGGCGTGGACCCTCCGCCGCTTGCCCCCCCAACCTCAATCCACCCCGCGGTGGTCATAGCTGATCACCCGCTCCACCTGCCAGGTGCCGTCCACGCGTCGCCACACCTGCACGAAGCGCGCCTGCCCCACCCACCGCTCCACACCGTCCTTGCCGCGTTCGTAGAAGCGATGGTCGCCCATCTCCAATGCACGCTCATCGTGCAACGGGAACACCTGCAGCGAACGGTCCACCAATTCGCGGCGCAGGCGCCAGCCGCCCTGGCGCGCGCTGTCGCACATGCGGGCCACGCTGCGCCGGAAGTCCTCGCGGCTGCTGGCCGATTTGCCGTCCTTGTCATGGAAGAACTCCATGTCCTCGGTGGTCATCGCCGCGGCCCGATCGGCATCGCAGGCCTCGAACGCCACCGCGAACAGCTGGGTATCGGCCTGGCGGATCTGCTCGCGCAGGGTATCTGACGGGGCCGGGCTGGCGGCAAGGCCGGCGGCGAGCAGGGGCAGGGCGAACAGCATGGCGCGTCTCCGTGGATGTCGGGCGCACAGTGGCACGCTGCGGGGGCGGTCGGCGCACGCGTGCGACGAAGCCGCGTCTGCCGGGTACGAACGGCCGGATTCCGGGTGCGGGTGCCGGGCGCCAGGCGTGTAGGGCATGTCATGGCGCGGGCGGATTCCCTCACGGTCGCCACAGGCGGCGCTGCCTAGGCTGGTGCCATCCTTTCACCAGGAGTTCCCATGCCTGCTTCCCCCATCCGGCTGCACATCGAAGACACCGGCGGTGAGGGCCGCCCGGTCATTCTCATCCATGGCTGGCCGCTCTCGGCCGAGGCGTGGAAGGATCAGGTGCCGATCCTGCGGGATGCGGGCTACCGCGTGATCAGCTATGACCGGCGTGGCTTCGGTCGCTCCGAGAAGCCAGCCGACGGCTATGACTACGACACGCTGGCGGCCGATCTGGCCAGCATCATCGAGCAGCGCGATCTGAAGGAGGTCACGCTGGTCGGTTTCTCGATGGGTGGCGGCGAGGTGGCGCGCTACATCGCCAATCACGGCGAGGCGCGCCTGCACAGTGTGGTGTTCGCGGCTGCGGTGCCCCCTTACCTTCTGCGCACCGACGATAACCCGGAGGGCCCGCTGACCCAGGACAAGGCGGACGAGATGCGCACCGGCCTGGAACACGACCGCGAAGCCTTCTTCGATGGTTTCACCCGCGATTTCTTCAGCGCCAACGGGAAGCTGATGGTCACCGAGGCCGAGCGCCAGGCGGCGATTGCGCTGTGCCACCAGTCCGACCAGGCGGCGGCGCTGGGTTGCATGAAGGCGTTTGCCACTACAGACTTCCGTCGCGACCTGCAGAAGGTGAGCGTTCCCACCCTGGTGCTGCACGGCGACAGTGATGCCACCGTGCCACTGGAGGGCTCGGGCAAGCGCACCCAGCGTGCCATACGGGGCAGCGAGCTGGTGGTGCTGCATAACGCGCCGCATGGCTGCAACACCAGCCACACCGACGACTTCAATCTGGCGCTGCTGAACTTCCTCAAGCAGTAACCGGCCTCTACACTCGTCGCATGCGCCAGACCCGCACGCCACCGTGGAAGAAGCCCAACCCGAAGGGCCAGAAGTCGCAGCCGTTGTCGCCTGCACAGAAGGAGGCGGCGCGGCAGCGCGCGGAGGAGAACGGGCGACCCTATCCGAACCTGGTCGACAACATGTGGGCGGCCAAGCTGCCGCGCGGCTAGCGCGGCGTTGGGCGACCCGCTGGTGCAGGGGCGAGCAGGGGCGTCCAACCGCGTTCGCGCCAAGGCGCGAACGTGCGTGGGTGGACCTGCACCGCACCGGCGGCCAGAGCGCCCCGCGCGGTCAGTGCGGCCTGCAGCCGCTGTGTCTGCATCGGCTGTGCGAACGCGACCTGCAGCAGGTCACCCTGCTGCCGTACCTGTACCGGCAGAACGTCGCGCGACTGGATTGCCAGCGGTGGGCGGCCGATGGTGTAGTCCATCTCGACCGTGCGTGCGCCCTGTGCGATGACAGGCTGCCACGCCTGCAACAGCGCGGCGTGCCGGGATGCGGGCAGGCGCACCTGGGCGATGCTCGCCGGGTAGCCGAGGGTGCTTTCAACCATGACCTGGAAGCGCGCGCCGTCCGGCATGGCGACGGCCCATACCGCTGCCGTGGCGAAGATCGGTATACAGCCGACGAAGTACCAGCGGCGGGGAACCGGTGCGGCAACGGGGTAGCTCCACTGCGGATGACGACGTTGCAGGCGCCGTAGTGCCTTGCGTTCGCGACGGCGCGGTGGTGTGGCCGCAGGCAGCAGGGATTGCGTGACTGGTGGCAGCTTGGCGCGCTGGGTCTGGATGACACGCGACACGGCGTAGGCCGCCCCTGCGATCATCAACAGGCCGGTGCCGTAATGCACCAGCAGGTACAGCGTCAGCATCCAGCGCACTCCATGCAACGGCTCTTCCTCGGTGGACATCGTACCGCCGAGCACACGTGTTGTCGCATCCGCCAGCCGACAGCCGTGATCGGCTTGGTTACGATGACAGACCGCCGACACGAGTGTAACGATGACATCCACTCCGTTCCCTCAGGGCCGCACGCGCGCCCCGGGACTGATGTTGCTTCTGCTGCAGGTGGTCGCCGTGCTGGGCCTTGGCCTGGCCGCAGGCTATTTCCATCACCGTGTGGATCTGTTGCTGGAGCCGGTGACGGCTGCCTGCGGTGGCCCGGACCCCGCGGCGCGACTGCGGATGGCCGAAGTGTTGATGGCGCGTGCCGGCGCACTGGATGATTGGCAGCCGCTGCGGTGGTTGCCGGTAGCGGGCATGGCGCTCGCACTGCTGGGTGCGATGGCCATCTGCGTGCATTGGTGGCACCGGGTACGGCGGCCCCTGCGCACCACCGCGTTGGGGCTGATGGCTCTGCATGCCAGCGCCATGGCGCTGGCGGCGTGGACCCTGCATCTGTACGAAGACGCGTGGAACAGCGTGGTCAGGCTGTCTCCGACGGCGTGTCTGGTCGATCTGACCCAGCAGGGACGCATGCCACTGGAGCAGGCCCAGGAAGTGGTCTTCCATATTTTCACCCGCGCGCACGCGCCGCTGCAGCGCAATCCGGATGACCTGGCCCTGGTGCTGGTGGCGCTGCTGACGGCCGCGATGGTAGGCGGTGTTGCGCTGTGGCGGGCCGCGGCTGCGGAAGAGGGGCGCTGACGGCGCTCGCGCGCTGGGCTACAGTCGGCGTTCCTGCCGACACAAGGATGGTCTATGCGTACGTGGCTGCGTGCCCTGCCGTTGCTGCTGTTGTCGCTGGCGGTGCACGCCGCGGAGGTGGACCGGCGCATCGCGGTGACCATTGATGATCTGCCGTGGGCGCGCGTGGACACCCTCCTGCCTGCGGATCTGCAGACGCGCCATGCGGCGTTGATGGCGCAGCTGCGCCAGGCCGATGTGCCGGTGGTGGGCTTCGTCAACGAGAACAAGCTGGAGGTTGATGGCCAGGTGCAGCCGGCGCGGGTGCAGATGCTGCGCGATTGGCTCGACGCGGGTTATGGGCTGGGCAACCACACCTATTCGCACATGGACCTCAATGCGCAGGGCGTAGCCGCCTTCCAGCAGGATTTCCTGCGTGGCGAACAGGTGCTGCGGCCACTGCTGGCCGAGCGCGGCCAGCGGCCACAGTGGATGCGCCATCCGTATCTGCGTGCGGGCCGGACCGCCGAGGACCGCGCGGCAATGGACGGATTCTTCCGCGACCACGGGTACCGCGTGGCGCCGGTGACGGTGGACAACGGCGAATGGGTCTGGGCCTTCGCCTACGCCAACGTGATGAATGAACAGCCGCCGTCCGCAGCCCGCGAGGCTACGCTGGCGCAGCTGCGCAAGGGCTATGTGCCGTACATGCTCAACAAGCTGGACTACTACGAGCGGCAGTCGCAGGCGCTGCTGGGCTATGCGTTGCCGCAGGTCTGGTTGATGCATGCCAATGAACTGAACGCGGCCACCTTCGCCGAACTGGTGGCGGCCACCCGGCGGCGCGGCTACCGCTTCATCACGCTGGAAGAAGCCATGCGTGACCCCGCCTATGCGCGCGGCGCGGAAGGCTACAACGGCCGCTACGGCCCGAGCTGGCTGCATCGCTGGGCGATGGCCGAGAACAAGCCGAAGGACTTCTATGCCGGCGAACCGGTGGTGCCGGCGTGGGTGATGACGCTGGCGAAGGTGGATTCGGAGTAGCGCTCAGCGCTTGACCGCCAGCACGCCGTCCAGCGCGAGCTCGGCCTTGAACCCGGCCTTTTCCAGGCGCTTGGCCACTTCGCGCGGCACATCGCGGCCGCTGGTGAGCTTGTTCGGCGCGCCGGTGTAGTGGAACAGGCGGCCGCCCTTGCGCAGGACGCGGGCGAGATGGTCGTAGAACACCTGCGAATACAGTTCGCCTGCGATGCCGAAGCGCGGCGGGTCATGCAGGATCGCATCGACGCTGTTGCTGGCGATCTGCTCGATCTGCTGCGAGACGTCGCCCTGGCTGAAGTGCAGGCGACCACCGGCAGCGGCCGAGTCGGGATCGGGCGACCACGGGTTGAGCGTGCGCAGCCACATCACGTCGGCGTTCTTCTCGAACGAGCGGATCTGGCCGACGCCGGCCTCCAGTGCGCAGGCGGCGAAGTAGCCGAGCCCACCACAGGTATCAAGCAGCGCCTTGCCCGCCGGTGCAACCAGCTCGACCTTGCGGCGCGCGTCCTCGAACGGCGACAGCTTCGAGGTGGGCAGCATCTTGATGCCGTCGATCTCGAAGGTCGGCGCACCCCACTCGGTAGGCACCAGTTTGATCAGTGAACCGCTGTAGCGTGAGATGGGAGCGAAGTCTTCGCCCTCCCAGTAGTACAGCGTGCGGTCCTTCAGCTTGCCCGGCCAGGGGTAGTGCTGGCCGCGGAAATGGAAGCCTTCCGCGTCCAGCCCCACGCTGTCCTGGCTGCGCCCCAGGTCAAGCGAGCCTTGCCACTCGGGCGCGCCCTTGTCATGGGCACGACGCAGGGCGTCGGCGCTGTCGCGGGTCAGCAGAGGGCCGGTGTAGTGGGGCACGGCAGGCATCGGGCGGTTCGGGGGAGGGCATGGTACCGCAGCTGCCATGAAGGATAGAAAGAGCGGTGTTGGATCCCAACGCAGCTGCCGGGGGCATTTTCACGAGTGCATACCCAGCCCGCCGCCGGCCCTTCAATCGTCCCTTCCCCCTGAGACGGTTCCATATCCATCGAGGCGCAGAAGGCCTGATGATAGAGCTTGGTGGCTTCCGACTGGTCACTGTATCGATAGATCAGGCGTCCAAATCCATCTGGCTTGAGATGCTGGTCAACCTGGATGTGTGCTCCGTCGAAGTCTGGCCAGGTTGTACGACGAACGATGATGATCTCGCCCTTGGAGTCCAACTCCGTTCTGTCGACACTCAAGGGTGTTTCTGCGAACGCAGGTACAGCCATGGCCGCCGCTAAACATAGCATCCGCGCGCGTCTGCTCATGTGTGAGTCTCCGTTTCATGGTTGCGGAGACAGTAGGCTCAACAATATCCGGCATCTTGATTGTGACCGAAGTTGTGCCTGGTCGAATTTGAAACTTTCCTCATCCGCTTGAATCCCTGCACTTCGATCAATCGCACTTCACCGCATACACCGGCCCGGCACCGATCAGCATCAGCGCCATGTAGTCACTGTCACTGGCCTTGCCCTTCAGCGTGGCGCCGCTGTTGAAGTGGAAGAGGCCGAAGCCGCCGGCCATGCGGATCACGGCGCTGTCGATCTGAGCCGCATCGTCGCGGAAGTAGCGGCTGATCTCGCTGGAGGTGGCCTTGTGCAGCCCGTTCGGGTCGCGCTGCCATTGGCCATCGCGGTTGAAGGAAACGAAGTACTGGCTGCCTTCGCGCTCGATGCGGAAATCGGCGGTCTTGCGCGGGCTGGTGGCGAAGCAGCCTTGCAGGGCATCAGAAGAGAACGGCAGCCGTGCATCGCCACCACAGGCGGTGAACAGCAGCAGGGCACCGGGCAGCAGCAGGCGAAGCGCGCGCATGGGATGTCCCGACGAGGCAGGTGCGGCTAGTGTAGGCAGCAGCCGGGCGTGGCCCGTACAGAAATTCGGCAAGAGGACGCGTGCAATGGCACAGGACAAGGCACCGTGGTGCGGTGTGGCCAGTGGATTGGGCCTGGTCGTGGGGTGGGCTGCAGGCACGCTTGCGGCACAGGCGGCGGTGGCCGCGGGAGGCAATGGCATCGCCGCGGGCCTGGGGGTGGGTGTGCTGGGCTCGGCACTGGTGGGATGCGGGCTGGCGGTGGCGTCGCGGGTGCGGGGCGAGCGTTGGCCCTGGATCGGTATCGTGGGCGCGGTGCTGAGTGCGCTGCCGTTGCTGATGTACCTGCTGCGGATGATGCTGAAGCTCTGAAGCCGGGGCGAGGGCTCGGCGCTGTCAGGACGGGCTGTGATGGATCTCGACCGTCACGTGCACCAGCTCCTCGTGGATCGCCAGCGCCTGGCGCACGGTATCGGCATCAAGGCGGGCGTCGCTGGTGACCACGCTGGCGCTGACCGCGTACTTGCCGCGGCCCACCTGCCAGACGTGCAGGTCGGCCAGGCGTGCCGGCCATGGGCCCTGCTCGATCACCTCGCGGACCTCGGCCACCACCGGCGCGTCCATCTGCGCGTCGAGCAGGATGCGGCCACTGTCGCGCAGCAGGCCGACCGCCCACACCGTGACCAGCACGGCGCCGACCAGACCCATCACGGGGTCCAGCCAGGTGAGGCCCAGCAGTTTGCCGCCGAGCAGTGCGACGATGGCCAGCACCGAGGTGGCCGCGTCGGCCAGCACGTGCAGGTAGGCCGAGCGCAGATTGAGGTCGTGGCCATGCGAAGGGGCATGAACGTGATCGTGGTGATGCCCGTGATGATGCGCGTGGTCGTGCCCATGCGCGTGATGCGCGTGGCCGGGGCTGTCGTGCAGCCACCACGCACAGAGCAGATTCACGCCCAGGCCGACCACGGCGATGGCGATGGCTTCGTCGTAATGGATCGGCGCGGGAACCCACAGCCGCTGCACGGACTGCGCGGCCATCAGCGCGGCGACACCCAGCAGGGCAATGGCGCTGGTATAGCCCGCCAGGATCTCGATCTTCCAGGTGCCGAAGGCGAACCGCGGGTCGTGCGCGTAGCGCCGTGCACAGCGGTAGGCGAACACCGAAAGGCCCAGCGCCAGTGCGTGCGAGCTCATGTGCCAGCCGTCGGCCAGCACGGCCATGGAGTTGAACCACCAGCCGCCGACGATCTCCACCAGCATCATGCCGACGGTCAGCCACAGGGCGCGGCGGGTATTGCGTTCGGCAAGGGGATTGCCATCGTCGAAGCGATGGTCGTGGCGACGGGCAGCGGCGAGCGTGTCCAGATGCATGGAGTGACCGGCGGGTGGAGTTGATACCCCCATAGGGTATACGATCCACCCATGGCACATGTACACAGAAATCGAAAACAGCTGCTGACCCGGGTGCGCCGCATTGGCGGCCAGGTGGCGGCATTGGAGCAGGCGCTGGACAGGCCCGAGGGTGAAGCGGGCGACTGTGCGGACGTGCTGGTGCAGGTCGCGGCGGTGCGTGGTGCAGCCCACAGCCTGTTGATGGAGTTGCTGCACGAGCACCTGCAGGAGCATGTGGTCGGGGCTGAAGACCCGCAGCAGCGGGCGGCGGAGGCCGAGGTGCTGGTCGAACTGTTGCGGCGTTACGGGAAGTAACGCCGGGCGGGCCGTCGGCGATGCTCAGCAGTGGCGGTGCCGGCGCCGCGCGTTCCAGATGTGGGTGGCGGCCAGCAGCAGGCTGCCGGTGACGGTCAGCGGCGTTTCCCAGGCATGCGAAGGCAGCTCGAGCGCGCCGGCCAGCAGCAGGCCCAGGCCGAGACCGGCCGCAGTCCAGGCCATGACGGGCAGGCGATGGCGGCGGTCGGCCCGCCACAGGGCGTAGCCGGTCAGCGGCAGGGCGATCGCCACGAACAGCAGATGCACCCATTCGGCCTGGGCCCAGGCGCCGAACAGTGGCAACGCGGCGGCAAGCAGGGGCAGCGCCAGGCAGTGCAGCAGGCACAGGCTCGACAGGGCGAGGGCTCCGGCATCGAGCAGTGCGGGGGAAGGGGACTTCATGGGGGAGGTTCCTTGCGTAGCAATTGTTATACAGTAACATTTCTTTCCCGCAGCCAGACCGCTCCGACATGAACACTGTTTCCCGCGCCGACCGCCGCTTGCCCGTCACCGTGCTGTCCGGCTTTCTGGGGGCCGGCAAGACCACCCTGCTCAACCACATCCTGCGCAACCGCGAGGGCCTGCGCGTGGCGGTCATCGTCAACGACATGAGCGAGGTCAACATCGATGCGCAGCTGGTGCGCGACGGTGACGCCGAACTGCGCCGCACCGAAGAGACGCTGGTGGAATTCAGCAACGGCTGCATCTGCTGCACGCTGCGCGAGGACCTGCTGCAGGAAGTGCGGCGGCTGGCTGACAGCGGCCGCTACGACTACCTGCTGATCGAATCCACCGGTATCGGCGAACCGATGCCGGTGGCCGCGACCTTCGCGGTGCGCGATGAGCAGGGCTTCAGCCTGAGCGACATCGCCCGGCTGGACACGATGGTCACCGTGGTCGACGGCAGTGCCTTCCTGGCCGACTTCGGATCGACCCTGCGCCTGGCCGAGCGTGGCCAGCAGGCGGGACCGGACGACGACCGCGGGGTGGTCGACCTGCTCTGCGAGCAGGTCGAGTTCGCTGACGTGATCGTGGTCAGCAAGATCGACCAGGTGGATGAGGAAACGCTGCAGGACACGCTGGCCGTGCTGCGCGGCCTCAACCGCGATGCGAAGCTGCTGCTGTCCAGCTTCGGTGATGTACCGCTGACGGAACTGCTCGATACCGGCCGCTTCGACTTCGAGCGGGCGCAGCGCGCACCGGGCTGGGTGAAGGAGCTGCGTGGCGAGCACACGCCTGAAAGCGAAGAGTACGGCATTGCCAGTTTCGTCTACCGTTCACGGCGGCCGTTCCATCCGGCCCGTTTCGCGCGCGCGTTGCGCAGTGGCATGCCCGGCGTGATCCGCAGCAAGGGCTGGTTCTGGCTGGCCAACCGCATGGACTGGGTGGGCGAGTTGAACGCGGTTGGCGCGGCAACGCGCACGCAGGCCGCAGGGTTCTGGTACGCCGCGCGTGATCGCGTACGTGCAGGCCTGGAAGACACCACGCCGCTGCTGCCGCCGACGCCCCTGCCGTACAGCGATGTGGGCTGGGCGCGCCAGCAGGCCAACTGCTGGAGCGCTCCGCTGCCGGGCGTGGAGGACTTCCCGGATCGCGCCGCGCATGCCGCGATGGCGCGGCTGTGGCATCCGCTATGGGGGGACCGTCGGCAGGAACTGGTGGTGATCGGCGTGCACATGGACGAACGCGCGGTGCGCGCGGAACTGGATGCGTGCCTGCTGGATGACCAGGAGCTCCGCGCCGGCCCGCTGCTGTGGCAGCAGTTGCCTCAGTCGTTCCCGGTGTGGAAGCGCTGACGGGAGGGGTTCAAGGGCGTGGGTCGTGCCATTGCCAACCGTCTGCTGTTACCTGCAGTACCTGCGTGGGCCGCAAGGCCTGCAGCAGGTGACAGTCGTGGCTGACCATCATCAACCCGCCCGGCCATGCATCCAGCAGCTGTTCCAGCGCCTGCAGTGCCCCCAAGTCCAGGGCATTGCCGGGCTCGTCGAGCAGCAGCAGCTGGGGTGCCGGGTCGGCATACAGCACGCTGGCCAGTGCGCCCTTCACCCGTTCGCCGTCGCTGAGGCTGCTGGCGGGACGCTGGATGCGCTGCGCATCCAGCCCCAGCAACGCCAGGCGCGTGCGCAGCTCGCCAGGATCGGCGGCGGGGTTGGCGGCCTGCACGCTGTCCAGAAGGCTGCGCGTACCGCACAACCCCAGCAGCTGCTGGTCCAGCAGGGCCAGCGGCGCGAGGCGCTGCACGGCGCCACTGCGCGCGGGCAGGTGATCGGCCAGCACACGCAGCAGGGTCGATTTGCCACTGCCGTTATCGCCGATCACGGCGATGCGTTGCCGGCGACGGATCTCCAGCTGCAACGGCAGGCTGCAACCGTACGGCAGTACGAGATCAGTCGCCTGCAGCAGGCGCGTACTGCCACGTTCGCCCTCGCCTGCAAACAGGGCCAGCTCGGGTGTGGCCTGCACGGCCGATGAAGCGGCGCGCAACTGCGCGGCACTGGCCTGCAGGCGCTCGTTCTGGATCTGCTGCGCACGCCCGTGGCTGGCTTCTGCGCGCTGCTTCTGCCGGCCGAGCAGGATCGGTGCCTGGTTGGCCTGCTTCGCCTCGCGCGTGCCGCGTGCCTGCCGCTGCTGTTGGCGTTCGTGCTGCTCGCGCGCGCTGCGCTGCTGCCGCCGGTGCTGCGCACGTGCGTGGTCAAGCTGTGCGTCCGCTGCGTCCCGCTCGGCGGCGCGTGCCTCGGCATAGTGCTGCCAGGGTCCGCCGTAGCGACGCAGGCCGTGCGCGTCCAGCTCGACGATCTGCTGCATGTGCGACAGCAGTTCGCGGTCGTGGCTGATCACCAGCAGACCGCCGGTCCACTGCTGCAGCTGCGCGTAGAGCTGCTGCCGATGGCGGGCGTCGAGGTGATTGCTGGGCTCGTCCAGAATCAGCCAGTCGGCGCCACTGGCCCAGGCGCCGGACAGCGCCACCTGCATCGCCTGGCCACCGCTGAGGCGGGCCGCCGGCTGCGCAGGATCGAGATCGTCCGGTAGCTGTTGCGCCTGCCAGTGCTGTGCCAGCCGCTCGCGCAGATCCCAATGCTCGCCAATGCAGGCGAAGTCGGCCTCGTCGATGCTGCCAGCCTCGATCCGCGCCAGTGCGGCCAGCTGCGGGCCGACGCCGGCCAGTTCGCCGACGCTGCCACGGGGTGGGTGGCCGGGCGTGGGCAGCAGGAACACGTTGCCGCTGCGGTGCACGTCGCCGCTTTCCGGCGTGATCTGCCCCGCCAGCAGGCGCGCCAGCACGCTCTTGCCGGCACCGTTGGCGCCGACCAGGCCGGTGGCGACCGGTTCAAAGGAAAACGACAGGTCTGAAAACAGCGACCGGCCATCGGCCAGTCGATACGACACGCGATCGAGCGTGAGGAAATGTGCGGTCATGCGACCTCCATGGATGCCGTGTTCTCCCCTGCGCACAGGGGCGGGAAGCGTCGGGCCGTCTAGTTCGAAGACGGCGGCATCAATGGCGCATCGGTCGCGAGCCTCAAGGAGGAATGAGCGGCCAGTATAGCGCCGGCGGCTGAACGGTCGCGCCGCGGCGTGGCTACGGCACGGTGTCCAGGCGCGCGCCGACGAAGTCGATGAACACGCGCAGCTTCGGCAGTACGTGGCGCCCCGAGGGCCACAACAGGTGGAAGGTGCCGCAGGAGTGCACGTACTCGTCCAGTACCGTCACCAGGCGCCCGTCGGCCAGCGTATCGCGCACTGAATGCACGGGTACGAAGGCCAGGCCGACATCGCGCAGGGCCAGGGCCACGCGGGCTTCGATGGTGTTGGCGACCATGTGCACGGGCAGTTCCTGCACGGGTTCGCCTTCGGGCCAGTGGATCGGCCATGGCTCCAGCTTGCCGCTGCTGGGGAAGCGGTAGTGCAGCAGCGTGTGCTGCAGCAGGTCGGCCGGGGTGCGGGGCGTGCCACGCCGCTGCAGATAGGCAGGCGAGGCAACGACACGCCGGGGAAACACCCCCATCCGACGCGCGTTCATGCGCGAATCGCTGGGCTCACCCACGCGCAGCACTGCGTCGAAGCCTTCTTCGATCACGTCCACCAGGCGGTCACTGAAGTCCAGGTCGAGGCGGATGTCCGGATACGCCGCCATGAATTCGGCCATCAGCGGCAGGGTGAGGTCGCCGACCAGCGGCAGGCTGATGCGCAGGGTGCCACTGGGCGTGGCATGCGGTTGCGCCAGTTCGGTACGCGCGGCATCGCGCTCGTCGAGGATGCGCCGGCAACGGGCCAGGAACAGTTGGCCCTCCGCGGTGAGGGTGATGCTGCGCGTACTGCGGTGAAACAGGCGTACGCCCAGGGCCTGTTCCAGCCGGGCCACGCACTTGCCCGCCGCGGAGGCGGAAATGCCCTGCAGGCGCCCGGTTTCGACGAAGCTGCGGGTGTCGGCGGCATGCACGAAGGTCTGCAGGTTGGCGAGATTGTCGAGAACGGACATGGGCGTGGCAGGCAGGGCAGCGGCGGGGGGAATGCAACACCGTGATGCAGCGCGTTGACGCGCGATGATGGCCTTCCGGTTCCGGGCATCATGCCCATTGCGGACTCCCTGGTCCATGATGCGCGGAGCGGCAACCGGCTTTTTGCCGGCGTCCAGGCTGCCTAAGGTGGCGGCCTCTCCTCCCACGGACTGCCGCCATGAATGCCGCTCTTTCCCCAGTGACTGAACCCGCCCTGCCGTCGGTGCAGCGCCTGCTGCAGCAGGTGCACCCTCATCGGCTGGTCGGTGCGGTCGTGCAGGTGCGTGTGCACGGGGTGCTGCGCCACGCCAGCGCCACCGGCCTGGCCGACCGTGAACGCGGGGAACCGATGCGCCGTGACCATCTGTTCCGCCTGGCATCGGTGAGCAAGCCTCTGCTGACGGTGGTGATCCTGCGCCTGGTCGCCGAGGGTGTGCTTGATCTGGATGCGCCCGTGCAGCGCTGGCTGCCCGATTTCCGGCCGGCGCTCGCCGACGGCAGCACCCCGGCCATCAGCCTGCGCCAGCTGCTCAGTCACAGCAGCGGCCTGGGCTACCGCTTCCTGGAAGCCGATGCGCACGGCCCCTACGCGCGCGCCGGCGTCAGTGATGGCATGGATGCCAATCCGCTGTCGCTGGCCGACAACGTGCGGCGTATCGCACAGGTGCCCCTGCTGTTCCCGCCGGGCAGCCAGTGGATGTACTCGCTGGGCGTGGACGTGGCCGGGGCGGTGGCCGAAGCCGCAACGGGCGAGACCCTGCAGGCGTTGTTCGAGCGCCTGCTGGCGACGCCGCTCGGCCTGCGCGACACCGCCTTCGCAACTGGCGACGCGAGCCGCCTGGCCACGCCCTATGTCAGCGACGACCCGCTGCCGCACCGCCTGCGCGAGGGCGAGGTCGTGCCGGTGTTCCCGGAAACGGTCGGTATCGAGTACAGCCTGGCCCGGGCCACCGATGCCAGCCGCTACCCGTCGGCCGGCGCGGGCCTGGTCGGCACGGCCGACGACCTGATGACCGTGCTCGAGGCGCTGCGCGACGGGCAGGCGCCTGCGCTGCTGCCGGCCCCGCTGCTGGCGCAGATGGGCACGCCGCAGGTGGGTGAGGCGGGGCCGCCGGAGCCGGCAGGCTGGGGCTTCGGCCTGGGATTTGCCGTGCTGCGCGATGCGGTTGCCGGCGCAACGCCGCAGGCGCCAGGCAGCTGGCGCTGGGGCGGTGCCTACGGCCACAGCTGGTTCGTCGACCCGGCACGGGGCCTGAGCGTGGTGGCGCTGACCAATACGCTGTACGAGGGCATGGACGGTGCATTCGTGGATGAACTGCGCGATGCGATCTACGCCGATCTGGAGGCTGCACGATGAGTGGCCACGCGATCGATGCGGCAGCCCCCGCGGGTGCGGCCTCGCGCCTGCCCTGGGCCGGCCTGCTGGCGCTGGCCGGCGGTGCCTTCATCACCCTGCTGACGGAAACACTGCCGGCCGGGGTGCTGCGGCCGATGGGCGCCAGCCTGGGTGTGAGCGATGCGGCGGTGGGTCAGCTGGTCAGCGTGTACGCGCTGGGTTCGGTACTGGCGGCACTGCCGATGACCGCGCTGACCCAGCGTTTGCCGCGTCGTCCCCTGTTGCTGGCCGCGATCGCCGGCTTCGTGCTGGTCAATACGCTGACCGCGTTGAGCAGCAGCTACGCGCTGATTCTGGCGGCGCGCTTCCTGGCCGGCGTCAGTGGCGGCCTGCTGTGGTCGCTGGTGGCAGGTTACGCCGCGCGCATGGTGGTGCCTGAGCTGCAGGGACGCGCCATCGCGGTGGCGATGATCGGATCGCCGTTGGCCCTGTCACTGGGCGTGCCAGCCGGTACCCTGCTGGGCCAGCAGATCGGTTGGCGCTGGGCGTTCGCCCTGATGAGCGTGCTGGCGGTGCTGCTGCTGGTCTATGCGCGCTGGGCCCTGCCGGCCCTGCCCGCAGCCGGCTCCGGACGGCGTGTGTCGCTGGCTGCGGTATGGCGCATGCCGGGCGTGCGCAGCACCTTGCTGGTGATGGCGCTGTACGTACTCGCGCACAACGTGCTGTACACCTACATCGAGCCTCTGGCCTTGCAGGCCGGCGCGGGGGCCTGGCTGGACCGCCTGCTGCTGGCGTTCGGCATGGCGGCCCTTGTCGGTATCGCGATCGCTGGCTGGGGTGTGGACCGCCACCTGCATGCGCTGGTCTGGAGCACGGTGCTGGGCTTCATCGCCGCCGTCATGGCGCTGCTGTTGTGGCCGGTGAGCGCGACCGCACTGCTGCTGGCGACGATCGTGTGGGGCATGGCGTTCGGTGCGGTGCCGACCCTGTTCCAGACGGCACTGGCGCGGCGCGCCGGCGCGGCGGCCGACCTTGCGCAGTCGATGCTGGTGACCGGCTGGAACCTGGCCATTGCGGCCGGCGGCGTGGCCGGTGGCCTGGTGCTGCAGTCCGGCGACGCGCGCCATCTGGGCTGGCTGCCGCTGCTGTTGCTGGCGGCAAGTGCGGTGTGGCTGATCGCACGCCCGAAGGCCTGGGCGTAACGCTTACGGCAGTGGCTCCTGTTCGATCGGTACGCTGCGCGGGTTCTGCATCTGTTCGCGCGCTGCGCCGTAGCGCTGCTGCCGCTTGTGGTGGAACGCCACGAATTCGTCACGTGGCAGCGGCCGGGAGAACAGCCAGCCCTGCCCGAACTGCACCTTCTGACCGTGCAGATAGGCCAGCTGCGCTTCTGTCTCCACGCCTTCGGCCACGACCCACAGGCCCAGCTCGCGCGCCATGCCGATGATGTGCGGGGTGACCGGGCTGGTGGCACTGTCGGTGCCGATCGCATCGACGAAGGACTTGTCGATCTTCAGCGCATCCAGTGGCAGCTGTGCCAGGTACTGCAGGCTGGAATAGCCCACGCCGAAATCGTCGATGGCGACGCTGTGCCCGGCGCGGCGTGCCGCGGCCAGCATCGTGCGGGCGCGGTCCAGATCGAGGAAGCCGCGCTCGGTGGCCTCCATCCAGATCTGCTGCGGCAGGATGCCGCTGCCGGTCATGTGCTTGGCGATCATCTTCAACGCGCGGCCGCTGCTGATGTCTTCGGCCGCCAGGTTGATCGCCACGTGCGCGCTGCGATCGCCGACCAGCAGTTCGCGCAGGTCGCGCACCACGTTCTCGATCACCAGATCGGTGACATCGCCGATCATGCCGGCCTCTTCGGCCAGCGGAATGAACAGGTCCGGACGCACCTGGGTGCCGTCCGGACGCTGCCAGCGCACCAGCGCTTCGGCGCCCACGCAGATGCCGGTGTCCAGTTCGATGATCGGCTGGTAATGCAGGTACAGCTCGCGACGGCGGATGGCGGTGGCCAGTTCACCCCGCAGCGACAGCCGGCGGCGCGACAACCAGATCACCAGGCCGGCACCGGCGGCGGCCAGCAGCACGCCCAGCGGCACGAACAGCCACGCCTGCTGGCGGAAGCTGGCGGTGAGCGCGGTCCGCGGGGTGGTGGCGATGGCCAGCCATTCTTCATTGCGAGCGGTGGCGTACAGCGTGTTCTGGTCCAGACCAATGCCGGGATCGCGCAGCAGGCTCTGCAGCAGCGCCGGATCCATGTCGTTCTGCCGGGCCAGCAGGCGGCCGTCGGGGCTGGCCAGGGCCAGCCGCACGTTCGGATCAACGATGACATCGACGAAGCGGCGGGGATCGACCAGTACGTCGTAGGAGCCATACAGGATCGACAGCACCTTGCGGCGGCCGCTGGTCTCGGGACGCACATCGACCGCGATTCCGGCGCCGTCGCTGGTGACGTGGTCCGGCCTGGGCTGGTTCACGTCGGACAGGAACGGCCCCCATGAGGTGCACCGCAGTTTGCCGCCTTCGAAATAGCCCAGCTGATCGGCCGAAGGGGTGGTCATCACCAGCGTCTGCATGCGCCGGATGTGCTCCGGGCTGCAGGCGGGGAGTGCGGTGGCCTCGGCTGATTTCAGTGCGGCCAGCGCTTCCTGGTAGGACAGGTCCGCACGCCGCAGGGTGCGTTCGGCGATGTCATGCAGGCGCTGCTGCTCCACGCTCACGGCGCGGTCCCACGTGGCGTAGGCCATGACGGCGATGGGAATGGCCGCCGCCAGCAGCGCCAGCGCGGTTCCCCCGATGATGATCCGCAGTCGGCTCACGTCCGGGGCTCCAGCAAGGCAGGCAGGGCAGGGCGCATGGTCGGGCCGATCCTTGGGCAGATGCGGCTATCTGAGCATGCCGCCGCGCCGGGCGGAATGGGACGAATCAGGTATTCGGTCACATTGTGGTGAAAGCGGCCAACTTTGCCGGATTCAGCCCGTCCCAAGCTGGCGCAACCGGCCCGGGAGGACTACCGTCGGACGCTTCGCCCGCCGATTCCGCGCCATGACCGACCCTGCCCAGCCCCCCGAGCATCTGCGCCGCAGCCTGTCCAACCGCCACCTTCAGCTGATTGCCATCGGCGGTGCCATCGGCACCGGTCTGTTCATGGGATCGGGCAAGACCATCAGCCTGGCCGGCCCGTCCATCGTGTTCGTCTACCTGATCATCGGCGCGATGCTGTTCTTCGTCATGCGCGCGATGGGCGAACTGCTGCTGTCCAACCTGCAGTACAAATCCTTCATCGATTTTTCCACCGATCTGCTCGGGCCCTGGGCCGGCTTCTTCTGTGGATGGACCTACTGGTTCTGCTGGATCGTCACCGCCATCGCCGATGTCATCGCCATCGCTGCGTACGCACAGTTCTGGTTCCCCGGCCTGGATGCGTGGATTCCGGCACTGATGTGCGTGCTGTTGCTGCTGGGGCTGAATCTGGTGACAGTGAAGCTGTTCGGTGAGATGGAGTTCTGGTTCGCGCTGATCAAGATCGTGGCGATCTGCGCGCTGATCATCACCGGCGCCGGCCTGGTGGCGTGGGGCTTCACCTCGCCCAGCGGGCACACCGCCTCGCTGGCCAACCTGTGGAACGACGGTGGCATGTTCCCGATGGGACTGGTCGGCTTCTTTGCCGGTTTCCAGATCGCGGTGTTCGCCTTCGTCGGCATCGAGCTGGTGGGAACCACCGCCGCTGAAACCGCCGACCCGGAGCGCAACCTGCCCAAGGCGATCAACTCGATCCCGGTGCGCATCATCATCTTCTACGTGCTTGCGCTGGTGGCGATCATGGCAGTGACGCCGTGGCGGCAGGTGGTGCCGGACAAGAGCCCGTTCGTGCAGCTGTTCGTATTGGCCGGGATCCCTGCCGCCGCCAGCCTGATCAATTTCGTGGTGCTGACCTCGGCAACGTCCTCGGCCAACAGCGGCATCTTCTCCACCAGCCGCATGCTGTATGGCCTGGCGGAAGAAGGCCACGCGCCGCGCGGCCTGTCGAAACTGTCGCGCGCGGCGGTGCCGGCCCGCGGGCTGCTGTTCTCCTGCCTGTGCCTGCTGGGCGGCACGCTGCTGATCTACCTGATCCCGAATCTGGTGACCGCCTTCACCCTGGTGACGACGCTGGCGACGGTGCTCTTCATCTTCGTCTGGTCGCTGATCCTGGTGGCTTACATGGTCTACCGCCGCCGTTACCCGCAGCGCCACGCGGCCTCGATCTTCAAGATGCCCGGTGGCGTGGCGATGTGCTGGGCGTGCCTGGTGTTCTTCGCGGGCGTGCTGGTCCTGTTGAGCCTGCAGGCCGATACCCGCCAGGCCCTGATCGCCAGCCCGGCGTGGTTCGTGCTGCTGGGCGTGGGCTACGCGCTGCGCGGCCGGATGGCCCGCTAGGGGCGCGGCCGCCACCGCATTCACCCATCGTTAGCGGGGGCGGCCGGATGATCCGGCCGCCATGACCCGCCGCCCCGTCCTCGCTGCGCTGATGCTGCTGTCCCTCCTGTGGGCCGGGACGGCGGCTGCGCGCACGGTGTACCGCTGCGTGCAGGGCAACACCGTCAGCCTGGCCACCGCGCCGGAACCCGGTTCGCGCTGCACCGCGCGAGATATCGACGACAACGCCATCCAGACCCCGAACCTGTGGGGCAACATGGGGGTGTTCAGCGGCGTGCTGTACGAACGCGAGCAGGACGGCCGGCTGGTCTATTCCACCCGCAATCTGCCGGGCTCGCGGGTGTTCCTGAAATTCACCGTGGCCACGCCGCCGGGCGAGCCTGCGCATGAGGGCCTGGGCCGGGTCGGCAAGCCGCAGCTGGCGCCGCACGCGCGGCAGTTCAGGGCGGCAGCGAAGGCGACCGGTGTTGATGATGCCTGGCTGCGTGCCATCGCCCACGCCGAAAGCAACTTCGACGCGCTGGCGGTGTCCAGCAAGGGCGCCCAGGGCGTGATGCAGCTCATGCCCGAGACTGCACTGGAGTACGGGGTGAGCGACCCGTTCTCGCCACAGCAGTCGATCGACGGTGGCGCGCGCTACATGCGCGCGCTGCTGCGCCGCTACAACGGCGACCGCACGCTTGCGGCGGCCGCGTACAACGCCGGCATCGGCGCGGTGACCCGCTACAAGGGCGTACCGCCCTACGCGGAAACGCTGGCCTACGTGGACAAGGTGATGGCGTTGTACACGCGCTATCGCGAGGCGATGGGCATCCGCATCGAGGTGCCGGCAAAGTAGCCACTCGTCGGACGGTGATTGTGGGCGCCCCTCGGCCGCGGCAGGATGGCGCTGCACGGGTGGGCGGGGGAGCGCCGGCCCGGGCGTCGAGGGACAATCCGGCCTGCAGCATCGAATCCACAGGGGGATGTGCATGAAGCCTATCAGGAGCGTGGTCGCGGCATTGCTGTTCGCGATCGCATGCAATGGCTGTGCCAGCAAGAACGTGTTGTATCGCGATGCCGAACGACGACAGGACGCAACCGCGCTGTTCCTGGACCGTGAGGGCAGTCTCTACCCCGCAGCCAGCGTGGCGGTGCCGGTGCAGCAGATGCTGGAAGGGGCACGCCCGTCGTCGGCGGAGTTCGCGACGCTCCGGCATCTCTACCAGCAGTCGGCGGTGCCAGGTGCTGCCTCGGCAGAGGCGTGGCGCAGCCTGCTTGCCGATACCGGGGTGACGCCCGACGCCGCCTTCACTGACACCTGGCAGCAGATCCAGCAGGTGCTGCGTGCGCGCGCCTCGCAGCAGCTGGATCGTGCGGCGGAGGACGGCCGTGTGGTGGTGCTGCTGGTGCACGGCTACAACAACGACTACCGCGAGGCGGCCGCCTGGTACGAACGGGTGGAGCGTGATTTCCGCGAGCGCGGGGCGGCCAGCGGGCAGACGTTGTCATTCGTGCGTGTGTACTGGGATGGCCTGCATGGCAATGCGTTCCGGATCTGGGGCGCCGCCCAGCTCAACGGGCCCTACGTGGGGCTGGAGCTGCGCAGGGTGCTGGCGGGTGTGGACAACAGGGACATGCCGTTGCGGGTGTTCACTCACAGCTCGGGTGCGTACGTGATGAACAACGCACTGGGCAACGGCTCTTCGCCGCTGCGCGGCATGCAGGACGCCTACTACCGTCGCGCTGCCGGTCTGGATGGCTATGGATTCCCGCCGCTGCGCAACCTGCGCATGGCCATGCTGGTGCCGGCGCAGCCGCCGACGGCGATGGCCAACTACCATCATCCGCGCCTGGAGCAGACCTTCGGCACGATCCCCGACCGGTTGATCCTGGGCCTGAGCCGGCACGATTTCGCCACCGGCAAGGGCCGCCGGCTGGGGTCGTGCAGGATGGCGGGCAACACCTGCATGGCCACCCACATCCGCTATTCCTGCGCAGCGGTACGGCGCGACCTGCGCAGCAGCGAATCGCACGGGCGAAAGCAGGTGTGGGCCGTCGCGTTTCCGCAGCCCGCGCTGAGATCGCATCCCCATGCGGTAGCGTCCTACATGCAGGATGGCGACTGGAAGCTGTTCGCCGACGCGCTGCTGCTCGACACCGCGCTGGAGCCGGCCAACCAGGCTGCGCTGTGCGAGCGCAGGGTAGGGCCGCTGAAGCACAGCGATGCCTGGCCTGACGAAATAAAAGTGCGCGCTGCAACAGCACCCGAGCGTGCGGCTGAGGCCGATGCGGGTTGGCATTGGTGGAACTACTGGCTAAGTTCGTCGCTCCCCGTTGAATGATGGAACACGATGGCGCGGCGATACTGGATCGCGGCGGTTGCGGTGGCAACCGCCGGTGCATTGGCGGCGACCTTCTGGCTGCCGGACGAACCCCACCCCGAGACACCTGCGGGACCGGCGCCGACGCCGCTGGCATGGACCGCGCAGATCGAACTGCTGGCCGGTGATGGCCATCCGGGTGATCGGGATGGGGCCTCCGCGCAGGCGCGCTTCGCCGATCCCTACGCGCTGCTGCGGTTGGACGATGGCAGCGTCTACTTCACCGATGGCGGCGACAACAACCGTATCCGCCGCCGCCTGCCCGATGGCCGCGTCGAGACCGTGGCCGGGCAGGGCGAAGGTCGCGTCGATGGCCCGGCACTGCAGGCACGCTTCCACACGCCGTCCGGCATCGCCGCCGATGCACAGGGCAATCTGTACGTGGCCGACACCGGCAACCATGCGATCCGCCGCATTGGCGTCGATGGCCAGGTGACCACGGTGGCCGGCGGCGAGCAGGGATACGCCGACGGTCCCGGCGCGCAGGCACGTTTCGATGCGCCGATGGGTATCGCCTTGGATGCGCAGGGGCAGATCTACGTGGCCGATACCTGGAACGACCGGATCCGGGTGATCGGCACCGACGGCAGTGTGCGCACCCTCGCCGGGGGCGATCGGCCCGGTTTCATCGACGCGGCAGGAGGCGAGGCGCGGTTCGATACACCGGTGGCGCTGGCCTTCGACGCGCACGGGGCCCTGCTGGTGGCGGATCTGTTCAACAACGCGGTGCGTCGTGTCGGTGCCGATGGCACGGTCAGCACGTGGGTCGGCAGTGGCGGGGTCATCAACGGGCCGCTGTCGCTGGCCGCGACCCATGATGGCGTGCTGTACGTGGGCGACCTTGAGGGACGCGTGGTGCAGGTCACCGCACAGGGCCACCAGATCGCACTGGTGGGCAATGACCGGCTGCCGCGGCTGGCGCGCCCCAGCGGCCTGGCGCTGGATGCGGACGGCAGCCTGCTGGTGGCCGACGCGGCCGGATACCGGCTGCATCGGCTGCGGCCGCTGCCGGTGGGCGAGCTTCCGGCCCCTGCGCTGGTTGGACCTGCCGCTGATGCAGCACTGCCGGACACGGCCGGGCGCTGGCCGCTGGCACCGCAGGAGGGCTGGCACGAGGTGGTCGGCACGCTGGGCGAGGTGCGGGGCAATTTCAGGGGGGAGAGCCGGCACCATCTGCACGGCGGCTTCGATGTGCGCGGCGATGTCGGCCAGACCGTGCTGGCCATTGCCGAGGGCAAGATCAGCAGCCCGGTGGCCAGCTGGAGCCTGGGCGGGCAGGGCGAAGGGCTGGCGGTGGACCGGCTGAAGTACATCCACATGCGGGTGGGCCGCACGCCGCGCGGGGAACCGTTCGACGCGCGCTGGCAGGCGCTGTATGACGACCAGGGCGCGCTGGAACGCATCCGCGTGCGCCGGGGCACGCGCATCCACGTGGGCGATCGCCTGGGCAGCATCAACAGCCAGGCGCACGTGCATCTGGCGGTGGGCACCAGCGGCTTTGAAACCAACGCGGTCGCGCTGGGGTTCCGCAACTTCGCCGATCACTTCGCGCCGCGCATCACCGAGGTGGCGCTGCTGGACGCCAACGACCAACCGATGACGGCGGGGAGCGACGGCAGCGTGATGGTCGCGCGGCAGGGACGGGGCGTGCAGATCGTGGTCGAGGCCTGGGACCAGGTCGACAACAACCTGGCCCGGCGCAGGCTGGGCGCGTACCAGGTGGGCTACCAGATCCTGGATGCGGCCGGTCGGCCGCTGCAGGGCTACGAGCAGCCGCGCTGGAACATCGTGTTCAACCGCATGCCGCCGCAGAATGCCGCCGTAAAGGTTGCCTACGCACCGGACAGCGGCATCACGGTGCACGGCAGCGCCGTCACCCGTTTCCGCTACCTGGTCACCAACACCGTGCGCGATGGCCTGATGGAGACCGGCCGCTGGCAGCCGGCAGCCCTGCCGCCGGGGGACTACATCGTGCGTGCCAGCGTGCGCGACTACAGCGGCAACGAGGGTATCGGCAAGCGCGAGGTCAGAGTACGGCTGCTGCCATAGCGGGCGGGGCGCCGCAGCGCTCGCGCTCGGCGTCCATGTCCTCCAGCGGGCGCACTTCGATGCTGCCGAAGCGTGCCCACGGGAACTCGCGCGCGATGCGCATCGCCTCGTCACCGTCGCGCGCGACAATGAGATTGAAGCCGGCCAGCAGTTCGCGGGTTTCGGCGAACGGGCCATCCAGCACCCGGCTCTGGCCGTCGCGGACGCGCAGGGTCTGCGCGGTATCCACCGGCTGAAGTTTCTGGGCCAGCAGCAGCGTGCCTTCGGCCTGCAGCCTGTCGGCGTGGGCCAGGCAGTCGCGCATCAGGCTGTTGAACGCCTCGGTCGGCAGGGCCTGCAGCAAGGCAGGTTCGATGTAGATCAGAAGCAGGTACTGCTGCATGGCGCGATCCTGGCGGGGCGGGGCGGACCTGCATGATCGCGCAGGTTTGCGCCGGGGCATGTTGCAGCGCGGGAGACCGGTGCCCGATGCCCCCCCAAAAAAAACTTTCAGAATTTGTCGATTCCCCGTCCCCTCGTTCGTTGTAACAGTGAAGGGCGCGCACCTGCGCCCCACGGGAGACCCACATGAAAGTCATGGTGATCGTCAAAGCCAACGCCGATTCCGAAGCCGGACGCCTGCCCAGCGAGCAGGAGCTGACGGCCATGGGCGCCTACAACGAACAGCTGGTTGCCGCCGGCATCATGCTGGCCGGTGAAGGCCTGCATGCCACCGCGCGTGGCCGCCGCATTCACTTCGGCGGCGCTGGACCGCAGGTCGAGAGCGGCCCGTTCGCGCCCGTCGCCGACCAGATCGCAGGCTTCTGGCTGTGGAATGTCCGCTCGCTGGACGAGGCCGTGGAATGGGCCAGCCGCGCGCCCTTCGGCAGTGGTGGCACGCTCGAGGTGCGCCCGCTCATCTCCGCCGAAGACTTCGGCGAAGCCTTCACCCCCGAATTACAGCAGCAGGAACAGCGTCTGCGCGAGCAGCTCGAAGGCTGAGCCCCGCCACGCCGCGAACACTCGACATCTTCAACCGAACGGAGCACCCCGATGAAACTGATTCCCTTCCTTGGCTTCAGCGGCCAGGCCCACGAGGCGATGGCCTTCTACGCCAAGGCCCTGGGTGGCCAGGTCACCTCGGAAATGAAGTACCGCGACATGCCCCCCTCCGACGGCTCGCCGGGGTGCAACGAGATGCCGGCCGACACCCTTGACCACGTGGCCCACAGCCAGCTGGAAATCGGCAGTGCCATCCTGATGGCCGCCGACGGCCCCGGTGCCGGCGACGGCGGCTCGACCACCATCAATGTCGATGTCGACAGCATCGAGGAGGCCGAGCGCGTGTTCGCCGCGCTGGCCGATGGGGGCCAGGTGCAGATGCCGATCGCCGAGACGTTCTGGGCGCACCGCTGGGGCATGTTGACCGATCGCTACGGCAAGCCGTGGATGGTCAACTGCATGAAGCAGCCCTGATCGCCCGCCTTCTTTCCATTTCCCAGGGAACCTGAGCAATGAGCACACCGCAACCGCAGATGATCTTCGTCAACCTGCCCGTGCAGGATCTGGACAAGTCCAAGGCCTTTTTCGCCGCACTGGGCTACCACTTCAACCCGGCGTTCACCGATGAGAACGCGGCCTGCATGGTGGTCAGCGACAGCATCTTCGTGATGCTGCTGGTCAAGCCGTTCTTCCAGCAGTTCACCACCAAGGCGATCGCCGACGCGCAGGCGCAGACCGAGGTGATCACCTGCCTGTCCGCCGACAGCCGCAACGCAGTGGACGTGATGGTGGACAAGGCACTTGCCGCCGGTGCCACTGAACCGCAGCCGGCGCGCGACTATGGTTTCATGTACCAGCGTGGCTTCCAGGACCTGGACGGACATCTCTGGGAAATCGCCCACATGGACGGCGAGCCGGGCTGAGCGGCCACGCCCGACGACAGGAGAACGCTCATGGCTTACGTCGATGCCTATGTGCTGCCGTGCCCCGAGGACAAGGTCGCGGCCTACCGCCGCCTTGCCCGCAAGGCCGGTGCGGTGTGGAAGGATCACGGTGCGCTTCAGTACATGGAATGCGTGGCCGACGACGTGGAACCCGGCACGTCGACCTCGTTCCCGCGTGCGGTGAAGGCCAAGCCGGGCGAGACCGTGATCGTGGCCTTCGTGGTGTTCCGGTCGCGTGCTGCACGTGACCGCATCAACGCGAAGGTGATGGCCGATCCGCGCCTGGCCGATATCGGCCCGAAGGACATGCCGTTCGATACCCGGCGGATGTTCTGGGGCGGTTTCAGGCCCATCGTCGAAGCGTGACTGCCGGTGCTTGTGCGGCGGGAACGTGCATGCTGTGATCGGCGCATGCACGAGCCCGCCCTGACCCAGCGCCTGGAGACTCTCTGGCGGATGGAATCGCCAGTGTTGATCGCGCGCCTGGCGCGGCTGCTCGGCGGTGATGTTGGCCGTGCCGAGGAACTGGCCCAGGACACCTGGCTGGCTGCGCTGGAGCGTTGGCCGGAGCAGGGCATCCCGGACAATCCTGGAGCCTGGCTGATGACCACTGCGCGCAACCGGGCCATCGATGTACTGCGCCAGCACCAGCGGGTGGCGCAGCAGCATGCGCAGTGGGGCGAGGCACTGCATCCGGCCGCGCTGCCGGCACCGGACGACAGCACCGCGCTGGAAGACGATCTTGGCGACGATCTGCTGCGCCTGATGTTCGTGGCGTGCCATCCGGTACTGCCCGCGGACGCGCGCGTGGCGCTGACCCTGCGCCTGCTCGGCGGGCTGACCACGAGCGAGATCGCGCGCGCGTTCCTGCAGCCGGAACCGACCATCGCCCAGCGCGTGGTGCGCGCCAAGCGCACGCTCGCGCAGAAGCAGGTGCCCTATGAAGTGCCGCGTGCCGAGGCGTTGCCCGCGCGCCTGGCCTCCGTGCTGGAAGCGATCTACCTGGTGTTCAACGAAGGCTACGCCGCCAGTGCCGGCGATGACTGGATGCGACCAGCGCTGTGCGAGGAGGCGCTTCGCCTGGCGCGCATTCTCGCCCACCGCATGCCGGCCGCCGCCGTGCTGGGACTGCTGGCACTGATGGAACTGCAGGCGTCGCGCGCCGCGGCGCGGGTGGATGCGCAGGGCCGGCCGGTGCTGCTGGACCAGCAGAACCGCGCACGCTGGGACTGGCTGCAGATCGAACGCGGGCGGCAGGCGCTGGCCCGCGCGCTGTCGGCCGGCGGTAGCGACGATCCCTACGTGCTGCAGGCCTGCATTGCCGAGTGCCATGCAACGGCGCGCCAGGCCGACCAGACCGATTGGGCACGCATCGCCGGGCTGTATTCGCGGCTGCTGCAGATCCAGCCTTCGCCTGTGGTGGCGCTGAACCGGGTGGTAGCCATCCTGCGCAGTGAGGGCGCGTTCGCTGCCTGGGCGCATCTGCAGCCGCTGCTCTCCGATGAGCGTCTGCGTGACTACGCACCGTTGCAGGTCGTCCGTGGTGAAGTGCTGCAGCACCTGGGTCGGGTCGAAGACGCCCGGCAGGCGTTCCAGGCCGCTGCCGCGCTCACCGACAACGTGCGCGAACGCGATCACCTGCTGGCGCGGGCCCATCCGACAGTGCCAAAAGCGCCTTAAATCCCTCGGGCCCCTTTTGTACACTCGGCTGGGATTTCCCTGCTGGAGAGAGCAATGAAGCGAGTAGCACTGGGCGTGCTGGCCCTGTCGGTGTCGGGCGCACTGATGGCGGCCACGCCGAAATTCGATGGCGCGCGGATTTCCGCCGACGTGAAGGAGCTGGCCTCGGACGCCTATGAGGGCCGTTCGCCGGCCACGGCAGGCGAAGCGAAGACGATCGCCTACCTGAGCAAGCAGTTTGCCGACGCCGGGCTGCAGCCGGGCGGCGACCTGAAGGATGGCAAGCGCCTGTGGACCCAGGCCGTGCCGCTGCGCAAGGGCGACATCGTGGGTACGCCGCAGCTGGCCCTGCATCAGGGCGACAGGACCATCGCGCTGGAGCAGGGCAAGCAGATCGCCGTGCGCGCGGCGATGAACGGCGCCAGCACGGTGGACATCAGCAAGGCGCCGCTGGTCTTCCTCGGTTACGGCGTGAAGGCACCGGAGCGCAACTGGGACGACTTCAAGGGCGTGGACCTGAAGGGCAAGATCGCGGTCGTGCTGATCAACGACCCGGACTTCGAGACCGGCAAGGGCGACTTCGACGGCAAGGGCATGACCTGGTACGGCCGCTGGCCCTACAAGTACGAGGAAGGCGCACGCCAGGGCGCGCTGGGCGTGCTGATCGTGCATGAGACCGCACCGGCCTCGTACGGCTGGGCAACGGTGGCCGGCTCCAACACCAACACCATGTTCGATGTGGTGCGCGACAACCCGGCCGACAGTCACCCTCTGCTGGAAGGCTGGATCCAGCGCGACCTGGCCGTGGACCTGTTCCGCGCGGCCGGCCAGGATTTCGAGGCACTGAAGAAAAAGGCGCAGCAGCGCGACTTCACGCCGGTCACGCTGACCGGCGCCAGCCTGGACGCGAAGTATGCGGTGAAGACCGAGGTGATCACCTCGCACAACGTGGCGGCGCGGCTGGAAGGCAGCAGCCACCCGGACGAGACCGTGATCTACAGCGCCCACTGGGACCACATCGGCGTGGGCGAGCCCGATGCCCGCGGCGACCGCATCTTCAACGGTGCGCTGGACAATGCCAGTGGCACCGCTTCGCTGATCGAACTGGCCCGTGGCTTCGCCAAGGGCAAGCAGCCGCAGCGCTCGCTGCTGTTCCTGGCGGTCACCGCCGAAGAAAAGGGCCTGCTGGGTTCGGAGTACTACGCGACCCACCCGTTGTATCCGCTGGAGAAGACCGTGGCGGTGATCAACATGGATGGCATGGCGCCGTTCGGCCCCTCGCGCGACTTCGGCATCTACGGTGCCGCGCGCTTCGAGCTGCTGGACCAGCTGAAAGAGGTGGCCAAGGGCTGGGACATCCGCTATACGCCCGATCCGAAGCCGGAAGCGGGCCTGTTCTTCCGCTCTGACCATTTCCCGTTCGCCAAGCGCGGCGTGCCGGCGCTGTCCTGGTCGGCCGGACAGGACTGGGTGGACGGGGGCGTGGCTGCTGGCCGGAAGGCCTCGGAGGACTACACCGCCAAGCGCTACCACCAGCAGGGCGACGAGTGGCAGCCGGACTGGGTGTTCGCCGGCGCCGCCCGCGACCTGGAGGTGCTGTACACCCTGGGCAACCAGCTGGCGAACTCGCGCAGCTGGCCGAACTGGAGCAAGGACGAGTCGTTCCGCGCCGTGCGTGACGAAAGCGCGGGGCAGCGGAAGTAAGGGAAGGCGGGGCGCTGCCCCGCCCCCCCGGTAGCGCCGGGCCACGCCCGGCGTTTCCGGGAGGGGTTCCATCGCGGCTTTCCCGCACTTCGTCGCAGGCCGCTTGTCTGCCCGGCAGGCCGCCCTATGCTCGGCTTACCCCTTTCACCAAGGCGCCGCCGTGTTCGCCAGCCTCACTCTCATTTTCCGTCATCTGTTGGCCTGGGCCGCGGCGCTGGTCGTGGCCGGCATGGTCTGGAGCGGCATCTTCAGCGGCATGAACGATGGCCCGGGCTGGATCTTCGGCCTGCTGGCGATGTTCCTGATGATTACCGCGCTGGGCAGTGCGATCAGCCATGTGCGCCGGGTCTGGCTGGTGGCCGGGCGCCTGGACGCGAGCACGCTGTCCGGGCGCCAGCGTCGGCAGGTGGAACTGCCGATGGATGCCGGCCAGGCCTTTGCCGTGGTCGAGGCGGCCGTGGCCGAGCTGCCCCGGGTAGAGGACGTGGAAAGCGCGGCCGGCAGCCTGCAGGTGCGCGCCTACGTGCGCCGCGTCGACCCCTGGAACGGCCGCCAGCCCTCGCGCTGGAACCTGCCCGCGCGGCTGGCGATCAAGCGCAACGGCGTGCTGGCCACGGTCACGCCCGGGCAGGGCACCAGTACTGTCACCCTGCTGTTCGAGCCCGATGCGGGCTGGTGGGCCGATCTGCTGGCGCTGGACGAAGGCAGCAACTACGAGAATGCCGAAGCGGTCACCCGTGCGATCAGCCGTCGGGTGGCCGACCAGCGCCGCACCGAGCAGGCCGCCGCGGAGCAGACCCAGGTGGAAAAGGAGCTGTCGGTGGCGCGCCTGAACCTGCTGCACGCGCAGGTCGAGCCGCACTTCCTGTACAACACGCTGGCCAATGCCCAGGTGCTGACCCGCACCGATCCGGCGCGGGCCGAGCAGATGCTGGGACACCTGATCCAGTACCTGCGCAGTTCGTTGCCGCAGGTGGACGAATCGATGTCGACCCTCGGCGTGGAGCTGGAGCGTACCCGCGCGTACCTGGAGATCCTGCGGATCCGCATGGGCGCAAGGCTCGCGGTGGAGGTGCAGGTGCCGCCGGAACTGCATGCGGTGAAGCTGCCGGCGATGGCGCTGCAGACGCTGGTCGAGAACGCGATCAAGCACGGCCTGGAGCCCAAGCCCGGAGGTGGAACGATCTGGATCCTGGCGCGCGGCTTCGACGACCACGTGACGGTGACCGTGGCCGATGATGGGCTCGGCTTCAGCCAAGGCACCACCAGTGGCACCGGCATCGGCCTGAAGAACCTGCGCGAGCGGCTGCGCCTGACCTGCGGCGAGCAGTCCGGCGTAGCGATCGTCGCCAATTTCCCCAGCGGCGTTGCTGCGACCATGACATTGCCGCCATCCAGCAAGGAGCGCAGCCATGCCGCTTGAAGCCCTGATTGCCGAGGACGAGGAACTGCTGCGGCAGTCGCTGGTGGACCAGCTGCGCCGGCTGTGGCCGGAGCTGAAGCTGGTGGCCGAGTGCGAAGACGGCGCCAGTGCACTGGAGCAGCTGGCCGAGAAGCAGCCGGACATCGCGTTCCTCGACATCCGCATGCCGGGCATCACCGGCATCGAGGTCGCGCGTGCACTGTCCGAGCTCAGCCCGCGCACGCAGGTGGTGTTCGTCACCGCCTACGACCAGTACGCCATCGATGCCTTCGAACAGGGTGCGATGGACTACCTGCTCAAGCCGGTCAGCGATGAGCGCCTGCTGGCCACGCGCGAGCGCATCCTCGCGCGGTTGCCCTCCACGCGCCACGATGATGCGGTGCTGGAACGCCTGCTCCAGCGTCTGGGACCGGGACAGAACGGTGACCGCCCGCCGCTGGCGTGGATCACCGCCAGCAATGGCCGCGAGACCCAGCTGATCATGCTGGAGGACGTGGTCTACTTCCGCGCGGACAACAAGTACACCACCGTGATCACCGCCGCCGGCGAGAGCCTGCTGCGCACCCCGCTGCGCGAACTGCTGGAAGTGCTCGATCCGCAGCACTTCCGCCAGATCCACCGCTCGACCATCGTCAACATGAAATCGGTCGCTGCGGTCAGCCGCGACGATACCGGGCGCGGTGTGCTGCGCCTGCGCCAGCGGCCGGAAACGCTGGTGGTCAGCCAGCCCTTCATGAGCCTGTTCCGCGGCATGTAGCCGCGACGTTGCATCTGCCCCGAGGAATGACCATGCCCCGTCTGCTGCTTGTGTGTGCTGTGCTGCTGGCACTGGCCGGCTGCGAAAAATCCAGTAATTCCTCGATTACCCGCGCGCGCGCCAACGGCGTGGACACGCTGTACAGCAAGGGCACCGTCGTCGATGGTCAGGCGCGGTTCCAATGCATCGCCAGCAGCAGTGGCAGGTGCCACTATCTCGTGCTGGATCCGGCCTGCAGCACCGAGGCCACCTGCGCCACGCCGCCCCTGCGGCGTTTTTCGGTGGCCGTAGGCCAAACCGAAACCATGCGAGGCCTGCCCGAGGGCTTCCACCAATGCGTCAGCCAGGACCCGATAGAACAATGCCACCGTGAGTGATCACGGTGGCATTGTGGACCCCCCCGTTTTCCGCAAGGGTCAGTAGGCAGGCTGCAGCGTCAGTTCGTGATGGTGTTCGGTTTCGCCTACATGGTTCAGCCGCCCGACCAGTTCGGAGTGCTGCTTCATCCGTCCGATCTCGGTCATGATGCGGATGTCCTCATGGCGCAGCTCGCGCCTGGCGGTGACCGCCTGCTTGTAGTCCAGCACTTCCGGGTAGTGCTCGGCCAGGTCCAGCGCCTCGGCCACATGCTCGACGCTGTCGGCCTTGGAACTGATGCGGGCCCGGCTGTTGAAGGCTTTCATCCAGCGCTCGAACCCGGCCTGCTGGTCGAACATGTTGGCCATGAACCAGATCACGAACAGGATCGAGACCCATGAGCCGAACACGATCACCACGCGGGTGAAGGTGATATGGAAGTCGTCACGCCACAGGTAGTTGGCGATCAGGCCCAGAATCACCAGCGACGCCGCCTGCCAGCCGATGATGGAGGCGATCAGCCACTGGCACTTGGCCTGGGCCAGCACCGCCACTTCATCGCGGATCTGCTGCTCGCTGAGATTGCGCCAGTGCGCGACCTGTTTGTCGAACGGGCTGCTGTAGAGCTCGTTGTCGCGAAGCAGAATTCCCAAACCCTTGAACAAAGCAATCATGGCTGGCTCCTTTTGGAACGTGCGTCGATCAGCGTTGGACGGTGTGGCGGGTTCAGTTCTAGCACTTCCAGCGAGCGGTGCAATGGGCGGAACGCCAAGCGGCGTAACGGTCTTGTCCGGCCGGGTGAAGTTTTGTGCGATGCAGCACAGTGCCCGCACCCTGCGACAGGATGTCGCAGGGTGAAACGTGCTGCGGGCGCACATGAAACCGGGGATGAGCAGGGATCCCGGCAATCGGCCTCGTCTTCGGCCTGAATCGGCACCGACCGCGCAGCCTGCCCGGCCCGGTGCGGATGAAAACGGGCGCCTCGCGGCGCCGTTTCCCTCATCTCACCAGACTTTGACCCGCTTGTCGGGGGCCAGGTACAGCTTCTGGCCCTCCTTCACCTCGAACGCCGGGTACCAGGCGTCGATGTTGCGCACGGTGAGCGCGCGGAACTGGCCCGGCGCGTGCACGTCGGTCAGCAGCGAATTGCGCAGCGCCTGCTCGCGGCTCTTGCTGCGCCATGCCTGGGCGAAGCCGAGGAAGAAGCGCTGGTCCGGGGTGAAGCCTTCCAGGGTCTGGCCCGGCTTGCCCTGCAGCGACAGCTGGTAGGCGTCGTACGCCGTTCCCAGACCGGCGACGTCGGCGATGTTCTCGCCCAGCGTCAGCTTGCCGTTGACGTGCACGCCGGGGAACGGCTCGTAACTGCTGAACTGGGCCGCGAGCGCGTCGCCGGCGGCGTTGAACTGCTTCAGGTCCTCGGCGGTCCACCAGTTGTGCAGCTTGCCGGTCTCGTCGAACAGCGCGCCGGCATTGTCGAACCCGTGGCTGATCTCATGGCCGATCACCGCACCGATCGCACCGTAGTTCACCGCATCATCGGCGGCCCCATCGAAGAACGGCGGCTGCAGGATCGCGGCCGGGAACACCAGGCGGTTCTCCAGCGGCACGTTCATCGCGTTGATGGTCTGCGGCAGCATCGCCCACTCACCGTGGTCGACCGGCTTGCCCAGCTTGGCGATGTTGCGCTGGTACTCGAACAGCTCGGCGCGCTGTGCATTGCCCAGCGGGTCGTCGCGGCGGATTTCCAGACCGCTGTAATCGCGCCATTTTTCCGGATACCCCATGCCCACGGTCAGGCCGGCCACCTTTGCCTTGGCGCTGGCCTTGGTCTGCGGCGACATCCACGACAGCGCGTCGATGCGCCTGGCGAACGCGGCGATGATGTTCTTCGCCATTTCGTCCGCGCGCTCCTTGGTCCTGGCGTCGAAGTGCTTCTCGACATAGCGCTTGCCGATGGCCTCACCGACGGCGTGGTTGGCATCATCCACCGCGCGCTTCCAGCGATCGCTCTGCTGCGGCGTGCCGCTCAGCGCGGTGCCGTGGAAGGCGAAGCGGGCATCGGCGAACTTCTTCGGCAGGTACGCCGCGGCGCGATCCAGCGCATGGAAGGCCAGGTAATCCTTCCAGACCTCCAGCGGCTCGGTGGCCACCAGCCTGGACAGGCCGGCCACCGCCCTGGGCTGCCAGACAATGAAGTCCTGCTGCTTGCCCAGTGCAGCGGCATCGAGGAAGGCGGTCCAGTCCATGCCCGGGGCCTTGGCGTTGAAGTCAGCCTGGGTCCAGGGGTTGGCACCCTTGGTCACGTCGTTGGTTTCTTCCTGGGTGGCGTGCGCCTGCGCGATCTTCGTTTCCAGCGCAACGATGCGCTGCGCCTTGCCGGCCGGGTCGGCGCTGCCGGCCAGCTGCAGGAGCTGCGCGATATAGGCCTGGTACTGCTTGCGCAGTTCGGCCATGCGGCCGTCGCCCAGATAGAAGTCGCGGTCGGGCATGCCAAGTCCGCCCTGCACCAGATACGGCGCGGTGCGGTCCGGCTGCAACAGATCGACCGAGACCCACAGGCCGAACAGGCGGTCGGTGTAGAAGTTGGTGGCATTGAGCAGGTCGACATCGGCGCGCATGTCGCCGCCCAGCGCGCGGGCCAGGCCGGCCTTGTCAGTGATCGCATCGATCGCCTTCAGCTGCGGCTGCACCGGCGCGATACCGCGCTGCTCGATGCCGGCCTCATCCATGAAGGCGGCGTAGTAATCGCCGATCAGCTTGTCCTCGCCGCTGGCCTGGGCATTGCCGGCAGCGCCTTCGAGGATGGCGCGGGTGTCGGCCTGGGTCTTCTCCGCGATGACGTTGAAGCTGCCGAAGCGCGAGCGGTCGGCGGGGATCTGGGTGTTCTTCACCCAGGTGCCATTGGCGAAGCCGAAGAAATCGTCGCCGGCGGCGATGCTGCGATCCATGCCGCTGGCATCGAAGCCGAAGCTGCCCAGCATCGGCTTGGCGGCTGCGGGGGCGGATGCGGCCGGCGCGGCGGTACTGGCCGCCGGATCGGCGGCGCGGTCGCAGGCGGCCAGGGACAGGCTGGCAGCAATGGCCAGTGCCAGGGTGGGACGGCGCAGCTTGGACATGGACTTCTCTTGCGGCGGGAAAACGCCAAGTCTAATCCGCTCCGATGCGATGGGTCGCACCGTTGTGGCGCAAGGCTGTGCACGATCTGGCTGAACGCGGTGCGGCGATCTTCACGCCGTCACCGCCGTGGTGCATGCTGCATGCCGGACCCCTGCGCGGACGCAGGGCGGTGATCCGGCGTGGCGGGCCCGGCGGTCAAGAATGGCAGTCGCCGGCCGCTGAGGTCGGGGATGTGGAGGAATCGTTCGCGCATGAAGCCAGCCGACTGGACAGGGAACACCCACCGATGCCCGCGCTGAAACGCGCGTTGGCCCGGCCACTGCGCGCCATCACCTGGGGCGGGGTGGTGCTGGGCGTGCTGCTGGTGGCCGGTCTGGCGATGATGCTGGTCAATGACCACCATCGGCGGTTGGAAGCGGCGCAGCGGCAGAGCCGGGCACTGGCGGTCGGCAGCGAGCGCCTGCTGGCATTGCAGCTGCGCAATCTGGAGCGGGCGATGGGCGGCATTTCCGCCGACGCCGCCGAGCTGTTCCGGAGCGTGCCGGCACAGGCACCGCGGCTGCTCGATGCGGCCGTGGCCGGCGTGCTGCAACGGCACGCCGAGCTGCACAGCATCGTGGTGCTCGACAGCTACGGACGTGCGCTGACCGCGGGCCAGGGCGACCTGCAGCTGCCCCTGTGGACCGATCCGCAACGGCGCGGCCCTGGCAGTGCGCTGTACATCGGGCCGCCGCAGCGGGGCAGCGATGATGGCTGGGTGGTGCCGCTGGCGCTGCCGCTGGACGACGACCGCTGGCTGCTGGCGCGCCTGCGCTGCGGCGAACTGCAGCGCATCATCGGCGGGCTGGACGTGGGCCCGAACGGCCTTGTGTCGATCAGTGATGCCGAAGGCTACATGCTGGCACGCGTGCCCGATCCGCATGGCACGGTCGGACACCGCTACGCGCTGCCCGGGCGCGATCTGCTCGGCAGGCAGGCGGTGATCGAACTGGGGAACATGCCCGGCGTGGTCGACGGCGTGCCGCGCATCACCACCATCAGTACGCTGGAACGCAACCCGCTGGCGGTGCAGGTGGGCCTGGCCGAAAAGGACGTGCTGGCGCCGTGGTGGCCCTACCTGCAGGCATCGGTGGCCATCGTGCTGGTCTATGTGGCCGTGCTGCTGGTGCTGTTGTTCGCCGTCCGGCGAACGATCCGCCGGCAGCAATCGATGGCCGAGGAACTGCAGGCCGGCAATGCGGAACTGCGGCTGGCCCACCAGGTCGGGCGGGTCTGCACCTGGTATGTCGATGAGGACGCTGCACTGCTGCGCTGGTCACCGCTGGCACGCGAGATCTTCGGCGTACAGACCGACGCGCTGCCGGTGGCCGATTTCTTTGCCCGGGTGCACCGCGATGATGCCGCACGGCTGCAGAAGGCGTTTGACCAGGCATTTGCCGGCAACGCGGTGATGGATGAGGTATTCCGCCTGGTGCTGCCGGGGGGTGCGGTGCGCTGGGTCGGCGCGCGGGGCCAGCGCGTGCCGGTGGCCGATCGCCAGCGGCGCATGATCGGCGCGCTCACCGATCTCAGCGAGCGGTATCAGGC
Source organism: Stenotrophomonas sp. YJH_SMC_36 (assembly GCF_059369935.1). NCBI lineage: Bacteria > Pseudomonadati > Pseudomonadota > Gammaproteobacteria > Lysobacterales > Lysobacteraceae > Stenotrophomonas > Stenotrophomonas sp. YJH_SMC_36. The sequence continues at coordinate 110,120 of NZ_JCAFTD010000008.1, forward strand.
CCGTGAACAGATGAACCAGGTCGAACGGCGCTTCCGCCTGCTGTTCGACCGCAATCCTGCGCCGTTCTGGGTGTTCGATCCGGACACGCTGCGCTTCATCGAGGTCAACGATGCGGCCGTGCGGCAGTACGGCTACAGCCGTGAGGAATTCCTCACCATGAGCATCCTCGACATCCGGCCGCGGGAAGGGTGGGACGAGGTCAAGGGAGCCATCGCGCGGACGCGCGTGGGCGACCTTCCCGATGCTGCCGTGCGCCTGCACCGGCGCAAGGATGGCAGTGTGTTCGAAGTGCGCGCGCATTTGTCCCGGCTGGATTTCGATGGCCAGCCGGCCTGCCTGGTACTGGCCGAGGATGTCAGCGAGCGGATGGCCTATGAGCGCGACCTGGCTTACCAGGCGCGGCACAACCCGGCGACCGGGCTGCTCAACGTGCGCGCGCTGACCGAGCAGCTGGATGCCCAGGCGGAGGGCTATACCATCGCCTTCGTGCAGCTGCGTGGCCTGCAGCTGGTGGCCGACACGCTGGGCCGGGAGATCGGCGATGCGGTGCTGCAGTCGATGGCCTCGCGCCTGGCTGTGCTGGCGGCACGTTACGGCGCGCTGGCCTTCCAGCCGGCGGAAGATTTCGTGTTCGCCATCGGCGCCGCGCATGACACCCGGCGCGTACTCGACGATCTGCTGCAGATCGTGTCGGCACCAATGCGTGGCAAGGATTCGCTGCACCAGTTCGAGCCGCGCATCGGCGTGGCGGTTCACACGGCAGATGATGGCCACAGCGCCGAGCAGGTGATCGGCATGGCGGCACAGGCGGCGCACGCCGCGCGCGCCGAAGGGGATGTGGTGGCCTGGTTCGACGCTGCGGTGACCACGCGCCTGGCTGATCGCCTGCGCCTGGCCGGGCGCATCCATGCGGCGATCGACAGCGAGTTCCAGCTGTACTTCCAGCCGATCCGGCACGCCAGCGACGGCAGTCCGGCGGCACTGGAGGCATTGCTGCGCTGGCCGCAAGCCGATGGCAGCTTCATTCCTCCCAACGAGTTCATCCAGCTGTGCGAGGACACCGGTCTGATCCTGGCCCTGGGGCGCTGGGTGATCCGTGCGGCGGCCCAGGCGCAGCGGCGCCTGGTGGAGGCGGGTTGGGGCGATCTGCCGATCGCGGTGAACGTGTCGGCCGTGCAGTTCTTCAACAGCGACCTGGTGGCCGAGTTCACCCGTGCCCAGCAGGACTTCGGCCTGGCCCGCGGCGCGCTGCATGTGGAGCTGACCGAGAGCAGCCTGATGCGCAAGCCGGCGCAGGCGATGCAGACCATGCAGCGCCTGCACGAGCAGGGCATCTGCGTGTCGCTGGATGATTTCGGTACCGGCTACTCCAGCATGTCCTACCTGCAGCACCTGCCGCTGGACATCCTCAAGATCGACCGCAGCTTCGTCGCCGACGTGGAGACCAATCCGCGCAACGCATCGATCTGCAGGGCGCTGCTGTCGCTGGGCCACAGCATGGGCCTGACCATCATTGCCGAAGGCGTGGAAACGCCGGGGCAGCTCGACTGGCTGGCCGCGCACGGTTGCGACCAGGTGCAGGGCTACCTGCTGGGACGTCCGGCCCCTCTGGAGCGGATCATCGGCATGCTGGACGAGGTCGCTGTCTAGCCCATGTTGCGGCTCGCCGGGCACGGCCTTGCGCCCGCGTGTCACGGGTGTTGTCCGGTGGCGCGGTCAGATCCCGGCCTCCACCAGGTAGTCGATGAAGCTGCGCACCTTCGGCGCCAGGTGGCTACGGCTGGTGTAGACGGCGAAGATGCCGATCGGCGCCGCTTCCCAGTCCGGCAGGATGCGCACCAGGCGGCCGTCGGCCAGCGCCTCCTGGAGCAGGAAATCCGGTTGCAGGATCACGCCCATGCCAGCAATGGCCGCCTCGCGCAGCACGTCGCCGTTGTTGGCGCGCAGCACGCTGTTCACCGTGACCTGGACGTCGCCTCCAGGGCCGTGCAGTGGCCACTGGTCGCCGCCGGCCCAGTAGCTGTAGCCCAGGCATGCGTGATCCTGCAGTGCCTGCGGCGTGGCCGGCGTGCCGTGCGCAGCCAGGTAGGAGGGCGCCGCGCACAGGCTGATCCGCGATTCGCCCAGGCGACGCGCGATCAACGTGGGCCCGGGCTCGCGGGTGATGCGGATGGCCACGTCGTAGCCTTCTTCGACCATGTCCACCAGGCGGTCGGACAGGGCCAGGTCCAGTTCCACCTGCGGGAACCGCTCGCGGAAGCCGGCCAGCAGCGGGCCGAGACGGGCGATGCCCCAGCTGACCGGCGCATTGATGCGCAGCAGGCCGGACGGTTCCAGTGCCTGTGCGCCGATGCTGGCCTCCAGTGCGTCGAACTCCGCCAGCAGGCGCACGCACTGCGCGTAGTACGCGGCGCCGGCACTGGTGGGGCTGACCCGGCGGGTGGTGCGGTGGAGCAGCCGCGTCGACAGGCGCTTCTCCAGCGCCGCAACCTGCCGGGTGACGCCGGCGGTGGACAGATCCAGTGCCTGGGCGGCCGCACTGAAGCCATTGCGCTCGACCACGGCCACGAACACACGCATGGCGTCCAGAGTGTCCATTGTTGCGCCTTCTGAAATAAATACGGTCGAATCATCGTATTTATCGGCATGGGTCGGCGCAATAAGCTGTGCTTCTTCCCTTCGAGGCCCCGCCATGACTCCCTCTGCTGCTTCCGCTCCGCCGCTGGCGCCCTATGGCGCGACGCTGCTGCGCCTGGCCCTCGGCGTGCTGTTCCTGATCCATGGGCTGACCAAGCTGCTGGTGTTCACCCCGGCCGGCACCGCGGCGTTCTTCGAGTCGCTCGGTCTGCCGGGTGTGCTGGGTTACCTCACCCTCGCGGCAGAACTGGTGATTTCCGCAGCCCTGCTGCTCGGTATCTACGCGCGCTGGGTCGGGCTGGCCGGTGTGCCCCTGTTGCTGGGCACCATCGTCACCGTGCACGGCGCGAACGGCTTCGGCTTTGCCAATGCCGGCGGTGGCTGGGAGTACCCGGCCTTCTGGGCGCTGGCGCTGGTGGTGCTGTTCCTGGTCGGTGACGGCCGCTGGACCCTGCGTTCGCGTTGAGCGCGGGCTGATACTGCAAACGGAGAATTCCATGTCCCGCCTGCCTTCGCTGTACATCTCGCACGGTTCCCCGATGACGGCGCTGCAGCCGGGCGAGGTGGGCGTGCGCCTGGCCGAACTGGCCCGCGACCTGCCCACGCCGCGCGCCATCGTCATCGCCTCGGCCCACTGGCTGGGGCGGCAGCCGTTGGTCGGCGCCCACCCACAACCGCCGACCCTCCATGACTTCGGCGGCTTCCCGCGCGCGCTGTTTGAACTGCAGTACCCGGCACCGGGCGATCCTGCGCTGGCCGAGGACATTGCCGGGCGCATCGCCGCGGCGGGCCTGCCGGTGGCCATCGATACCCAGCGTGGTCTCGATCACGGCGCCTGGGTGCCGCTGCGCCTGCTGCGTCCGCAGGCCGACATTCCCGTGGTGCCGGTATCGATCCAGCCGTTGCTGGGGCCTGCGCACCAGTTTGCGCTGGGCCGCGCGCTGGCACCTCTGCGCGAACAGGGCGTGCTGCTGGTCGGCTCGGGCAGCATCACCCACAACCTGCACGACTGGGGCGACTACCAGGACGGCAAGGAAGCGCCCTATGTGCGGCCGTTCATCGAGTGGGTGGAGCAGCGGCTGGCGGCCGATGACCGCCCGGCGCTGTTGGACTACCGCCGGCAGGCACCGTTCGCCGAACGCGCCCATCCCACCGATGAACACCTGTTGCCGCTGTTCTTCGCGATGGGTGCGGCCGGTGACCACCGCTTCGGCGCACGTCGCATCGATGCCGGCGTCGATGGCGGCTTCCTGGCGATGGACATCTACCGCTTCGACGGGGCATGAGCCTGTGCTGACGCAGCGTCGCCGCGGTTGTCGCAGTCGTGGTCGCCTGTGGTAGTTTTTTCCGGGTTTCCGGCGCTGGCTTCATGCCCCCCCCGCGCCGCTTCCTGGAAGAAGCATGCATACCATTGAAGTCGTGCTGGCGATGCTGGTGGCGGTCGTCGCCAGCGGATACCTCGTCCGCGTCCTGCCGTTCTCACTGCCGCTGCCACTGGTGCAGATCGGTCTGGGCGCGGTCATTGCCGGCGTGTTCAACCGCGGCCATGCGCTGGAGCCGGAAGTGTTCTTCCTGCTGTTCCTGCCGCCCCTGCTGTTCCTTGACGGCTGGCGCATCCCCAAGCAGGGCCTGTTCCGCGACAAGGGCGCGATTCTCGAGCTGGCGTTCGGCCTGGTGGTGTTCACCGTCATCGGCGCCGGCCTGCTGATCCACTGGATGATCCCGGTGATGCCGCTGGCGGTGTGCTTCGCGCTGGCGGCGATTGTTTCGCCGACCGATCCGGTGGCCGTTGGAGCGATCGCCTCCAAGGCCCCCATTCCCAAGCGGCTGATGCACATCCTCGAGGGCGAATCACTGCTCAACGACGCCTCCGGTCTGGTCTGCTTCCGCTTCGCGGTGGCGGCGGTGATGACCGGTACCTTCTCGCTGGCCACCGCTTCGCTGACCTTCCTGTGGGTGGCGGTGGCGGGCCTGGCGGTGGGCGTGGCGGTGACGCTGGGCGTGTCGACCTTCCAGCGTTGGTTGTGGCGCCGTTTCGGTGAAGAGCCGGGTGCGGCGATGCTGGTCAACCTGCTGATCCCGTTCGCGGCCTACCTGCTGGCCGAAGAGATCAATGCCTCGGGCATCCTCGCGGCGGTCGCGGCCGGCATCTCGATGAGCTACGTGGAAATGACCGGCCGTGTTTCCGGCAGCATGCGCGTGCAGCGCGCGGGCGTGTGGAACATGCTGCAGTTCAGCTTCAACGGCATCATGTTCGTGCTGCTGGGCGAGCAGTTGCCGGGCATCGTCGAGCGTGCAACCACCACGATGAACGAGACCGGTCACCAGAGCGCGTGGTGGCTGCTGGTGTACGTGCTGGTGATCAATGCCAGCCTGATCGCCCTGCGCCTGCTGTGGGTGTGGCTGTCACTGCGCTGGAACCTGCTGCGTGCGCGTCGGCGTGGCCTGGAGCGGGGCGAGGCGCCGAACTGGCGCATCGTGGTGGCCACCTCGGTGGCGGGCGTGCGCGGTGCGATCACCCTGGCCGGCGTGCTGACGCTGCCACTGTTCCTGCCCGATGGCAGCCCGTTCCCCGCACGCGACCTGGTGATCTTCCTGGCTGCAGCGGTGATCCTGTTCTCGCTGGTCGGCGCCAGCGTGGCGCTGCCGCAGCTGCTGAAGGGCCTGCAGTTGCCGGCCGACTCCGGTGAGCGCAAGGAAGAGGATCTGGCCCGCCGGTTGTCCTCGAAGGCGGCGCTGGCCGGGGTGGAGCGCAAGCGGCAGCAGCTGGTGCTGAACCAGAACACCGAGAACGTGCAGTTGTACAACGACGCGGCCTCGCGGGTCAGCCTGCTGTATCAGCGGCACCTGGATCGCGAGAACCCGGACGTGGATCCGGAGAAGGTGAAGCGGATGGAGGAGGGCTATCGCCAGTTGCGCAGCGCCGGCCTCACTGCCGAGCGCGAGGAACTGTTCCGCCTCACCCGGCGCGGCGTGATCTCCGACGAGATCTCGAGGCGCCTGATCCGCAACCTGGATCTGCTGGAGTCGCGCAAGCGCGAGTGACCGGCCCTGTGCATCGGGGTCGGATCCCTTTCCCGCGGAAAGGGATCTGACCCCGGGCTCCGTCAGGCCGGCTTCTGGTCGAGGAAGTAGGCCTCGACCTTGCCTTTGACCTTGATTGTCATCGGGTTGCCGCGACGGTCACGGGCCTTGCCGGCCTGCACGCGGATCCAGCCTTCGCTGACCGAGTATTCCTCGACGTTGTCGCGCTCGACGTCGTTGAAGCGCACGCCGACGCCGCGCTCCAGCGCCTGCGCATCATGGAAGGGGCTGGCCGGATTGATCGCCAGGTGGTCGGGAGGGGTATCGCTCATCGCATCATTCACAGTGACGGCCACCAAGGCCGGCTTCAGCGATACAGGATAAACCGTAGAATGCCGGCCTGCCCCGAGGAGTTCCCGCCATGCCCGACAACAGCGACTACTTCGACTTCGAGGAGGACGTCCATGATTTCGATGAGGATGGCTTCGAAGCGCGGGTCTGGAACCTGCTGGTACTGATCAACCCGGGCGACGAGGAGCTGGCGCTGCAGCAGTTCAACCGCTGGCGCGAGCTGCTGGCCGAAGCCGGCGAACCGCTGGAAGCAGACGCCGATTGGCTGCCGCCACTGCTGTCCGCGATCGGCTGGCAATCCGGCTTCGAGGTGGAGCGGGATGACCTGGAAACGCTGATATCGGCGGTGAACGAGCTGTCCGCGCGCTTCAACCTGCAGCTTGACTGGGGCGGCGACCTGGACGATGAGGATTTCACCGAAAACCTGGATGGCGTGCAGCTGATGTCCACCGCCTTCGACCGCCTGCGCGAGCACAACTACACGCTGTGGAGCGTGGATGCCGGCAGCGCGGGTTTCACCGGCTGGATGGCACTGACCCGTGACGATGACGCCATGCTGGCGCTGTGCTCGCTGCTGAACGTGGAAATCCGCCTGGGCAGCGACCCGTTCTGAGCGTCATCCCGGTTCGCCGGGCCATGCCCGGCGGGGGCGCTGCGGCCTACGGCCGGTACTGCGCCCGCGCGTTGGCGATCACCGCTTTCACCTGTGCGCGGTCCGTGTGCCGTGAAATCGCCACGGCACCCAGTGCGATCGCCTGTGCGCGCAGCTCGGTGGTGACGTCGTAGTGCGCGCCGCTGGCCTTGTTCTGGAAGGCCCGGCGGGGGATGCCGAGCTGCGCCGCCATGGCGTGCAGCTCGGCCAGGGTGTCGGCCATCAGATGCGCCCAGCGCTGGTCGCGCCAGGCATGCACTGCGTCATCGACGTAGACCGTCACCGCCGCGGCCGGATCAGGCCTGCGGCTTGCCGTCGGCGTCGGCGGCCGGAGCAGCCTCGGCGTCAGCGGTACCTTCGGCAGCGCTGGCTTCTTCGGCCACATCGCCTTCAGCGGTCTCGCCCTCAGCTTCCACGCCTTCGAACTCGGCGACCAGCGCGTCCAGGTACTCGTCGGCGGTCTGGCCCGCTTCGGCGGCCAGGGTATCCAGCAGCTTCTGCAGCAGTTCGGAATACTCCAGGCTGACCTTGCGGCCTTCCTTCTCCTGCACGTTGGCCAGGTGCTTGAGCATGGCCAGCATCGGCACCGGGTTCTCGGCATTGCCCATGGTCTGACCGCCGATGGCCAGCAGCCACTCGCGACCCTGCAGGCCGATGGCGGCGACCACCTGGCCGTCCTCGCTGGTCAGCACGGCGTGGTTCTGCACCTGCTGCTGGGCGTTCAGACGGAGGAACGGGCGCTTGGCCTGCTGCTTCTTGCGCTGGTCGCGCTTGGCCTTGGAAGACTTGGACATCGGGGGTGTCACCTGAAAACGGAAAGACCCCCATTGTACCGGGTGCGCCGGGCCATGCCCCTGGTGGGTGCGGACCTTGGTCCGCATGCTTTCCCGGATGTGCGGACCAAGGTCCGCACCCACCGTCTACTTTGCCTCACCCTGCGCCGCCTGTACGTCCGCGTCGATGACCGGCGCCGACAGACCCACCTGTGGACCGGCGCCGGCCAGCGCGGCCTGCTCGGCGGCGCGGGTCATCACCACGATGCTGATGCGGCGGTTGATCGGGTTCTGCGGGTCGGCCCGGTCGAACAGCACCGAGGAGGACAGGCCGACCACGCGGGTGATCTTGCTGTCCTCCAGTCCGCCATCGATCAGGGCGCGGCGGGCCGCATTGGCGCGGTCGGCGCTCAGTTCCCAGTTGCCGTAGCCGCGGGCGGCGGTGTAGGCGGTGATGTCGGTGTGGCCGGTCAGGCTGATCCGGTTCGGCACGTGGTTCAGGTACTCGGCCAGCTCATGCAGGATCTGCTGCGTGTACGGCTTGAGCGTGGCACTGCCGAGGTCGAACATGGGCCGGTTCTGCTTGTCCACGATCTGGATGCGCAGGCCTTCCGGGGTCAGGTCCAGCAGCAGCTGGTCCTTGAACGGCTCCAGCGCCTGGCTGCGGCTGATCGCTTCCTGCAGTTCCTTCATCAGCTGTTCCAGCTGCTGCTTGTCGCGCTGCTGCTGGTCCACCGGGTGCGGCACGGCTTCCTGCTGGTTCTGGAAGGGATCGTTGCTGCTGCCACGCGAGATGTCGGTGGCGCCGCCGAGCTTGATCATCGACGTGCTGGCACCGCCCGGCCCGGCCATGCCCGGGGCCGGCGTGGCGCTCTGGCCACTGAGCGGGCTGGGGTTGCGGAAATACTCGGAAATGGCCGCACGATCGTTCTTGCTGGTGGTGGCCATCAGCCACAGCACCAGGAAGAAGGCCATCATCGCGGTCACGAAGTCGGCATAGGCCACCTTCCACGAGCCGCCATGGTGGGCGGCATGGCCGGCCTTCCTGACCTTGCGGACGATGACGGTGGGTTTGCTCTCGGCCATGGCTTACTTGACCGTCTTCAGGTGCTGCTCGAAATCGGAGAAGGCCGGGCGCACGTTCGACGGCAACGTCTTGCGGGCGAATTCCAGCGCGATCTTCGGGTTGTAACCGCGCAGGCAGGCCAGCAGTGCGGTCTTCACCGATTCGTAGATGCGGCTGTCCTGCTCGGCACGTGCTTCCATCGCCGCTGCCATCGGGCCGACGAACCCGTAACCCAGCAGGATGCCCAGGAAGGTGCCGACCAGCGCACCGGCGACATGGCCGCCGACCTCGACGATGTCGCCGCCGATCGAGCCCATGGTGATGACGATGCCCAGCACCGCCGCGACGATGCCGAAACCGGGCAATCCGTCGGCCACCTTGGTCAGCACCTGCGACGGGGCCATCGCTTCGGCGTGGTGCTTTTCCAGCTCCAGTTCGAGCAGCGGCTCCAGTTCATGCGGCTCGATGTTGCTGCCGATCATCAGGCGCAGGCAGTCGGTGATGAAATCGATCAGGTGATGGTCGGCCTGCACCTTCGGATAGTTGCCGAACACGGCGCTCTCGGCCGGGCGTTCGACGTGGTCCTCCAGCGCCATGAAGCCTTCCCGGCGCGCCTTGTTGAGCAGTTCGTAGAGCAGGCTGAGGACGTCGATGTAGTCCTGCTGCTTGTAGCGCGGGCCCTTGAACACGCCGACGATGGCCTGCAGCGTCTGCTTGACCGTCTTGGCCGGGGTGCCGACCAGGAACGCCCCCAGCGCGGCACCGCCGATGATGACCAGTTCGTAGGGCTGCCAGAGAGCCCCCAGGCGGCCGTGGGCACCGAGGTAGCCCCCGATCACGCTGATGATGACGACCAGGAATCCAACGATGATGAGCATGGGGCAACGCAGGGAGGGGGGATATCTCCTTGTCGGCCCACCCTGCGGATTTCTGAAGAGGGAATTCTGTGAAACCGGTCAGCAGGGGTGTCTCAGCCCGCTACGCCGCTTTCCGCACCGCCACGCTGCAACGGGTTGGGCCAGGCCTCGCCGTTGCCGGCGAACGAAAGTGAGACGGAGTTCAGGCAGTGGCGCTCATGGGTGGGCGGCGGCCCGTCCGGGAACACGTGGCCGAGGTGGCTGCCACAGCGGGCGCAGGTGATCTCGGTGCGGATCATGCCGTGGCTGGTATCGCGGATCTCACGCACGTGTGCCGCGTCGTAGGGGGCGAAGAAGCTCGGCCAACCGGTGCCGGAATCGAACTTGGTGCTGGAGCGGAACAGGGGCAGCCCACACAGCCGGCAGCAGTAGACACCCTCACGCTTGTTGTCCAGGAACACGCCACAGAACGGTGCTTCGGTGCCGTGCTGCAGCAGCACGCGGCGTTCTTCGCTGCTGAGGCCGGCGACCAGGGTGTCGGTCTGGGAGGCGGTAGGGGGCGTCAGGTCGAAGGCACTCATGCTGGCTCTCCGTGGGGTCGATGGCCTGGGGATGCCTGCAGACGTGGGGGTGTGACCGCCGTCTTGCAAGTGTGAGCTGCGTTCATGGACGGCACACGGGCGCGGGCGCATGGTGGGGAGGATTCCTGCTGGAGCGTGCCATGAAGACCCTTTCCATCTGGGTGCTGTCGGCTCTGCTGCCCCTGTCGGCACAGGCCCAGGTGCCCACCACATCGCCGACCACCACCCGCAGCACCACCACCGTGGCGCCAGCGCCGGTGCCGCCGCCCCCACAGCCGGCAAGGCCGCAGCCGCAGGTCCTGCCGTCACCGCAGCCGACGCAGCCGATCAAGTCCACCGGCCCGGCGCAGGTGGTGCCGACGCCGGCGCCGAAGCTGCCGGACAAGGTCTATGACCGCAACGGACGCATCGTTCCCGGCGTCAAGCCGGTCGGCCCGAACCGTGTGTTCGACTCCCGTACCGGCCGCTACTACGACAGTGTGCCGGCCGGCAGTGGCCAGCAGGTCAAGCCATAGGGCAGGCCGCTACCGCCCGCGGCGGGCGGTGACCGCGCCGGCTGAACGCCTGAAAACACACTGCTGCCGCTCACGGCTTTTTCGCCTGTGATTAACCGCCGCAGGACCACCGTGGCCCTGCGCCGGCATCCCGCCGTCGCATGTCCTTCGTCCTTTGGATCGCGATCATGAAGAACCCGCAGAACCGTCATCCCGGCAAGGAAGCGCAGAGCCATAAGCCGCAACAGCAGCAACAGCAGCAGATGGACCCGCAGCGGCCGCAGAAGGGCGGCAAGCAGCAGGAAACACGCCAGCAGCAGGGCTCGATGAAGCACCCGCAGCAGCGCTGACGCCCCCTGGAACAGGGCCGGAACCCGCAGCGCGGGCTCTGGCCCTTCATTCGGGAATCGGCAGGCTGAGCGTCTCCTTGACCTCTTCCATGACGATGTAGCTCTTCGATTCGCGCACGTGCGGCAGGGTCAACAGGGTGCTGCCCAGCAGTTTGCGGTAGGAGGCCATCTCGCTGATCCGCGCCTTCAGCAGGTAGTCGAAGTCGCCCGACACCAGATGGCACTCGAGCACGTTCGGCAGCTTCAGCGCCGCGCGCCGGAACTCCTCGAAGATGTCGCCGGACTTGTAGGCCAGGCTGATCTCCACGAACACCAGCAGGCTGGCTTTCAGCGCTGTGGGATCCAGGTGAGCGTGATAGCCGGTGATCACGCCCTCGCGCTCCAGCCGGCGCACGCGCTCGGTGCACGGGGTGGTCGACAGGCCCACGCGCTCGCCCAGCTCGGTAAAGGAAATGCGGCCTTCGGCTTGGAGGATGCGCAGGATCCTGCGGTCGATCTTGTCCAGTTCACGGGGGCGGGCGGCCATGGGCGTCAACCTGGGGAAGTGAATCACGGGGAAACATCTTGCCTGCAGCGTGAAAAACAGGCAAATCGCCTATGAATGGAAGAATATACTTCCCCGATTATGGCCCTGTCGTGCTCAAGCGCAGGGAATGATCGGGTTGGAGAATTTCCATGCGAGTCCTAGTTCTCGGCAGCGGCGTGATCGGCACCACCAGTGCCTGGTACCTGCGACAGGCCGGGTTTGATGTCACGGTCGTCGACCGCCAGCCCGGCCCCGCGCTGGAGACCAGTTTCGCCAATGCCGGCCAGCTGTCATTCGGCTACACCTCGCCCTGGGCCGCGCCCGGCGTGCCGAAGAAGGCGATCGGCTGGCTGTTCGAGAAGCATGCGCCGCTGGCGATCCGTCCCGGCATGGATCTGGCCCAGTACCGCTGGCTGTGGCAGATGCTGCGCAACTGCACCCACGAGCGCTATGCGATCAACAAGGCGCGCATGGTGCGCATGTCCGAGTACAGCCGCGATTGCCTGAACGAGCTGCGCGCGCAGATCGGCATCGAGTTCGAGGGGCGCGACCTGGGGACCACCCAGCTGTTCCGCACCCAGCAGCAGCTGGATGCCTCGGCACAGGACATCGAGATCCTGGCCCGCTATGGCGTGCCGTACGAAGTGCTGGATCGCGCCGGCATCATCGCCGCGGAGCCGGCGCTGGCCCATGTTGATGGCCTGGTCGGTGCGCTGCGCCTGCCGCGCGACCAGACCGGCGACTGCCAGCTGTTCACCCGCCGCCTGGCGCAGATGTGCACCGACGCCGGTGTCGAGTTCCGATTCGACCAGGACATCAGCGCCATCGAGTCGGATGGAGAGCGCATCACCGGCGTGCGCATCGCCGGCAAGCTGGAGACTGCCGACCGCTATGTGGTCGCGCTGGGCAGTTACTCGCCGGCGCTGGTCGCGCCGCTGGGCATGCGCCTGCCGGTGTACCCGCTGAAGGGGTATTCGTTGACCCTGCCGATCACCGATCCGGCCATGGCTCCGACCTCGACCATCCTCGATGAGAGCTACAAGGTTGCTGTAACCCGCTTCGACAACCGCATCCGTGTCGGTGGCATGGCCGAGGTGGCCGGTTTCGACCTGTCGCTGTCACCGCGTCGCCGCGAGACCCTGGAGCTGGTGGTTCGTGACCTGTACCCGAAGGGCGGGGACCTGTCGCGCGCGCAGTTCTGGACCGGCCTGCGCCCGGCCACGCCGGATGGCACGCCGGTGATCGGCGCCACGCCCTTCCGCAACCTGTATCTCAACACCGGTCACGGCACCCTGGGCTGGACCATGGCGTGTGGTTCAGGTCGCTACCTGGCCGACCTGATGAGTGCACGCCAGCCACAGATCAGCACTGAAGGCCTGGACATCTTCCGCTACGGCCAGTTCGGCCATGCCCCGCAACACGAGAGCCGCACATGCGTCCTGCCCGCGCGCTGATCGATCTGCACGCGCTGCGCAGCAACTACCGGCTCGCCCGCGAGCTGGGGGGCGGCAAGGCGCTGGCGATCATCAAGGCCGATGCCTATGGCCATGGCGCCGTGCGCTGCGCGCAGGCCCTGGAAGACGAGGCCGACGGCTTCGGGGTGGCGACCATCGAAGAAGCGCTGGAGCTGCGCAAGGCCGGTATCCGCGCGCCCATCCTGCTGTTGGAAGGCATTTTCGAAGCCAGCGAGATGGCGCTGGTGGCCGAGCATTCGCTGTGGTTCTCGGTCGGCTCGCCGTGGCAGCTGGAGGCGCTGGCTGCCTTCGACAGCCCGCATCCGTTGACGGTCTGGCTGAAGCTGGACAGCGGCATGCATCGCTTGGGTCTGGACGTGGAGACCTTCCGCGCCGCACACGCGCGCCTGCAGGCGATGCCGCAGGTGGAGCGGATCGTGCTGATGACCCATCTGGCGCGTGCCGATGAACTGGACAGCGAACGTACCCACGAACAGGCCGCCACCTTCGCACGTGCAATCGAGGGCCTGCAGGGTGAGACCAGTGTGTGCAATTCGCCGGCCCTGCTGGGGTGGCCCGACGTGCGCAGCGACTGGGTGCGCCCGGGGCTGATGCTGTACGGTGCCAACCCGCTGCCGGACGACACGGATCTGACCGGGCGGCTGCGTCCGGTGATGACCATGCAGTCCAAGGTGATTGCCGAGCGCTGGATCGAAGCCGGTGAGCCGGTGGGATATGGCGCGCGCTTCGTGGCCAAGGCGCGTACACGCGTGGGCGTGGTGGCCCTGGGCTATGCCGACGGCTATCCCCAGTTCGCGCCGAACGGCACCCCGGTATTGATCGACGGCCAGCCTGGTGTGCTGATCGGCCGGGTTTCGATGGACATGCTGACGGTGGACCTGACCGCACATGCACAGGCCGGCGTTGGCAGTGTGGTGGAACTGTGGGGGCAGGCCCCGACGCTTTCGGAACTGGCGCCACGTTGCGGGGTGAGCGCCTACCAGCTGCCCTGCGCGGTCAAGCGGGTCGCCCGCGTCTACCGCGATTGATGCGCCGCCGGGCATGGCCCGGCGCTACCGGATGTCCAAAGCGCCATGCCCGGCGGGTGTCGGAAATGCACAGGTAGCGCCGGGCCATGCCCGGCGGGTGCCGGTCAACGCGCGGCGGTGGCCTGGGCGGTCAACTGCCGCTTCACCCAGTCATCGATCAGCCGCTTCTCGTAGCGCAGCGGATCGCTGTCGCTGCGCAGCCCGAGGGTGTGCAGGTAGCCGGTGTCGGTCAGCTTGGCCTCGCCCTCGTCGACGATGCGGCCGCTGGCGTCCTTCAGCGTGTACTGCAGGGTGATGCGCGGCGGATAGATGTCGCGCATCACGCGGATGTCATTGGCGCGCGGGCCATGCCACGGTTCGTAGTCGCCCGCGCGCTTGATGTCGACCAGGGTGATGTCCAACGTCTGCCCGGCCTGCAGCGGCTTGGCGGCGCTGGTCTGCAGGTAGCGCGCCAGCTGCTGCACCCAGTCGCCGCGTTCGGCCTCGAAGCGGTTGTGGCTCTGGCGGATCTCGGTGAATGTCGCCGGATCGTTCCACTGCACGTTGACCGGGCCGTCGGCCTGCAGCGTGCGCGGCGCATCCGGGCTGGTGACGGTGCGCGGCGCGGCGTTCGCAGCACCCGCGGCAAGGGCCGCGGCCAGCAGCAGGGTGGCGGACAGAGAGCGGTTCATGGCGGTCTCCTGCGTCCCCGGAATGGGGGCGGATGTTGATCTCGCATCGAGTGTGATCCTGCCGGCGGGGCCCAGCAATGGCCGAATGCGTCAACAGCGTCGGCGGTTGCCGCCAATTCATGGTCGTCAACCATGACTGACGGCGCTTGACGCTGTGAATACGTCCTTTGGAAGATGCTGTGCCTCCATCCGGTACGCCCCAGACGCCCTTGTCCACACTGCCGCCCCTCGCGGAGCGCCCGCCCTTGATGGTTCCGGCGCCCGAACCCGACCTGCATCGCGGTGTGCTTGAACGCATCAACGCCGGCTTTTGCGTGATCCAGGTCATGTTCGACGCCGATCGCGCAGTGGATTACCGCTTCCTTGAGGTGAATGACGCTTTCGAGCGCCACACCGGTCTCAAGGACGCCCGCGGCAAGTGCATGAGCGCGCTGGAACCGAACCACGAGAGCGACTGGTACCGCATCTACGGCGAGGTGGCGCGCAGCGGACGGCCAGCGCAGTTCGAGATGGAAGCGCGGGCGCTGGGGCGCTCGTTCGCGGTGGACGCGGTCCGTGTGGGCCGCCCCGGCGAGGACAAGGTCGGCATCCTGTTCTTCGACATCACCGCACGCAAGCAGATGGAGCTGGAGCTGGGCGAGAGCGAGGCCCGGTTCAGCGCGTTGGCCGATGGCCTGCCGATGCCGGTCTGGGTGCTGGATGAGCGCGGACATGCGCGCTTCGTCAACAGCGCCTTCAGTGAGTTCTTTGGTGGCGACGAGACGCGTGTGCCGGAGGATGTCTGGCGCGGCCTGGTGCATCCGGATGATGCGTCGGTGTTCGAGTACGAACTGCAGGAAGCGTTGAAGGCGCAACGCTCCATGCATGCCCTCGTCCGCGCACGGCGTGCGGACGGACAGTGGCGATGGCTGGAAATGAACGCGCGTCCGCGATTCTCGCGGATGGGTCGATTCATCGGCCTGGCCGGCAGCAGTCCGGACGTGACCGAGCGCCGCGAGATCGAACTGGCCCGTGAAGAGCTGCTGCAGTCCGAGCGCGCCGCACGCAGTGCCGCCGAGAACATGGCGCGCCTGAAGGATGAATTCCTGGCGACCCTGTCGCACGAACTGCGCACGCCGCTGACCACCATCCTTGGCTGGAGCGAGCTTTTGCTGCAGCGTGTCGACAACACCAGCCCGCTGTACAAGGGGCTGGGCGTGATCGCCAACAGCGCCGGTGCACAGAAGCGGCTGATCTCGGACATGCTCGACCTCAGCAGCATGCTGCTGGGCAAGGTGCAGCTGGAAGTGGAAGTGCTGGACCTGCGCGAACTGCTGGGCGAGGCGATCGGCGCGCAGGAGCTGGTGGCCGAGGGCAAGGCACTGGACGTGCAGTTGCGGCTGCCTGAGCAGCCCAGCCTGGTGCTCGGGGATGCGACGCGGTTGCAGCAGGTGTTCTGGAACCTGTTGTCGAACGCCATCAAGTTCACGCCGGCCGAGGGCCGCATCGAGATGCAGCTGCGGGCCGACGGCAAGCACTGGGAGATCACCGTGCGCGATACCGGTGATGGTATTGCTCCGGAGTTCCTCAATCATCTGTTCAGCCGCTTCCGGCAGGCCGACGGCACCACCACCCGCCGCCATGGTGGGCTCGGCCTGGGCCTGGCGATCGTGCAGCAGCTGGTCGAGCTTCACGGCGGCACGGTCACTGCGGCCAGCGAAGGCCATGGCCACGGTGCCACGTTCACCGTACGCCTGCCGCAGCATCTGCCCGATGCCGAGCGGCGGCCGCTGCGCGAGGTGATCAGCGGGCCGATTCTGGAGCCGGTGGTCGTCGAGCCCTATCCGCTGCGGGGCATGCACGTGCTGGCCGTGGAAGACCAGCCGGAAGTGCTGGAGTACCTGCGGCGCATGCTGGAAGAGCAGGGCGCGACGGTGTCGGCTGCCAGTTCGGCCGGCGAAGCGTTGGCGCTGCTGGCCGATGCCGGCCACCTGCAGTACCACGTGATGCTGACCGACATCGGCATGCCGGGTATGGATGGTTATGGGTTGGTGCGCACCCTGCGCGAAGACATGGGCGTGGATGCGGCGACCCTGCCGGCGGTGGCCGTGACCGCGCTGGCGCGAGCGGATGACCGCCGGCGCGCGCTGGCCTCGGGCTTCCAGGAGCATGTGGCCAAGCCGTACTCGGTGGCCCAGCTGGTGGCTGCGGTGCGCAAGGTGCAGGTGCCGCGCGCCGACAGCGCGCTGCACTGAGCATTCACGGTGGATCGGCGACCCTGCACGCAGGAGGTTCTCCGATGTCCCGTATTGCTCCACGCATCCATACCGACCCGTCCCAGATCGCGCGCCTGGAATCCCTGCTGCCGCAGCTCGATGGTGAAACGCAGGTCGAACTGACCCTGCTTGATGGCCGCCGCCTGCTGGGCACGGTCGCCGTGCGACCAACGGTGCAGCAGTACCGCAACGACGCCGGCGATGAAGGCAGCAACGGCCAGCTGCGCCTGGACGACTACGACACGCCGGTGCAGCAGCATCACGTCTGGCTCGACGAGATCGCCAGCATCCGCCAGCTGCCACCCAGAACGACGTGATCCGGCAGGGGGCCGGGCTCACGCCCGGCTGCGGTCCGCAGGCCCGGGCCTGGGCTCGGGCGCGACAGGCACGTCAGTGCTCGAACACCGTCGGGGTTGCCTCGAACCGCCGGGCATAGGCGCGCTCCTCCGCCACCCGCGCCACCTCGTCGTCGGCCAGGTCCGGTGCGCCGTATACCGCGTATGCCACGCTGCCATCGGCGCCGTGGCCGACCTGGTGCAGCCGGTAGCGTGAATGTCCACCGCCGGTGTCCTCGGGGTAGTGCACGGGAGGATGGCTGCCTTCCAGGTCCATTTCGCTGTTGTCGACCACGCCACCGACGAACAAGGCACGCATGCGGATTCTCCTGCTGGAAGTCTCGGGGGACCTCTACCCTGAAGGGTCCGATGTTGCTGGGGCATCAATGCCCCGTTGAAGTTTCGCAAAGTGGCCTGCCGGGCCGGACCGCGCGAGCCGGTACAATGGACGGCCCTCACGCTTCAAGTAACCGCGCCGATGGCCGCCAGCGACGACGCCCCCCTGCAGACCCTGTTCCTGCCGTTCTCCCAGGGCGCGCTGCGCTGGCCGGACGGGCCGGTTGCGTTCCTGCGTGCCCGCGACGGCTGGCCACTGCGTGAGCAGGCCGGCGGGCGCGAGGTGCACTGCGAGCAGAGTTTTGCGCCGTTCGCGCAGCCCCTGCAGCAGGCCGCCGGCTGGACCGTCAGCGGCCAGCTTGACGATGTCGCGGGCCGGGGCCGCTACCCGCTGGTGCTGGTGCTGCCGCCGCGCCAGCGCGAGGAGGCCCGCGCGCTGTTCGCCCGTGCCCTGGCATTGGCCGCAGAAGGGGGCCGCATCGTCGCCTGCCAGTCCAACAACGAGGGCGCGCGCTCCGGCGAAGGTGACCTCAAGCAGCTGGCCGGCCTCGGCGGCAGCCTGACCAAGAACCATTGCCGGGTGTACTGGACCCCGCCACTGCAGGGCCAGCACGATGCCGACCTGGCCAAGCGCTGGAGCGCGCTGGATGCGGTGCGGCCGATCGTGGGTGGCCGCTTCCTCAGCCGCCCGGGCGTGTTCGCCTGGGACCGCATCGACCCGGCTTCGGCGCTGCTGGCCGAGCACCTTCCGGCCGATCTGGCCGGACGCGCGGCCGACCTCGGGGCCGGCTATGGCTACCTGTCGCGCGAGCTGCTGGAGCGTTGCCCGAAGATCACCGCGCTGGATCTGTACGAAGCCGAGCAGCGGGCCCTGGCACTGGCCGAGCTGAATCTTGCACCACCGCCGCGCCCGCTGCCGCTGCGCTTCCTGTGGCGGGACGTCACCGCCGGCATCGAGCCGGGGTACGACGTCATCATCAGCAATCCGCCGTTCCATACCCCGTCGCGCGCGGACCGGCCGGATATCGGCCAGCGCTTCATCGCCGTGGCGGCGCAGGCGCTGCGCCCGGGTGGTTGCCTGTATGTGGTGGCCAACCGCCACCTGCCGTACGAACACACGCTCAACGACAGCTTCGGCGCGGTGCGCGTGGTCGCCGAGCGTGACGGGTTCAAGCTGGTCGAAGCGGTAAAGGGGAAGGGCCGATGAAGCTGGTCAAGCACATCGCCAACCTGGGCTATGGCAGCCGCAAGCAGGTGCAGTGGATGTTCCGCGAAGGCCGTATCACCGATGCCGACGGCGAGGTGCTGTATGCCGACGACCAGGTGCCGCACGAGGCCGTGCGGGTCGACGGCGAGCCGCTGGATCCGCCGCCGGGGTTGTCGATCGCGCTGCACAAGCCAGCCGGCTACACCTGCTCGACCAAGGACACCGGCCGCCTGATCTACGATCTGCTGCCGCCGCGTTTCCGCGACCGCGACCCGGTGCTGTCCACGGTCGGCCGGCTGGACCGCGACACCAGCGGCCTGCTGCTGTTGACCGATGATGGCGGCCTGCTGCACCGGATCATCTCGCCGAAGTCGAAACTGCCCAAGGTCTACGAGGTGGAGCTGGCCCAAGACCTGCGCGGCGACGAAGTGGCCCTGTTCGCCAGCGGCACGCTGATGCTGGAGTCGGAGAAGACCGCCCTGCTGCCGGCTGAACTGGAGGTGCTGGGTCCACGCAAGGCGCGCCTGGTACTGCATGAAGGCCGCTACCATCAGGTGCGCCGCATGTTCGCCGCTACCGGCAACCATGTGCAGGCACTGCACCGCAGCCGCGTCGGTGGCCTGGACCTGGAGGGGCTGGCCGAGGGGCAATGGCGGCTGCTGACCTCCACCGACCTGGATACGCTGTTCGCTCCATGACTGTCATCGCTGCGCTGCCGTTTCTTCCCGACGCCGTCATCTTCGACATGGACGGCCTGATGATCGACAGCGAGCGGGTGTCCATCGCCTGCTGGTGTGAGGCTGCCGAAGCGTTCGGCCTGCCGCTGGATGCATCCTTCTTCGTGCGCATGGTCGGCCTTGGCGATCGCGACAGCCAATCGCTGCTGCGCCAGCAGGGCGTGGAGGACAGTGTGATCGAGGCGATGGCGCTGCGCTGCCATGATCTGTATGAGCAACGCACGCAGACCGGCCTGCCTCTGCGGCCGGGCATCCTGGAGCTGCTGGAACTGCTGAAGGCGCATGCGATTCCGCGTGCGGTGGCGACCACCACGCGTCAGCCGCGGGCCAACCGCAAGCTGGGCGCTGCCGGTCTGCTGCCGTACTTCGATGCAGTGATCACCAGTGGCGACGTGGCGCGGCCGAAGCCGGCGCCGGACATCTACCTGCTGGCCGCACAGCGGCTGGGGCAGGCGCCGGAGCGCTGCCTGGCGCTGGAGGACTCACCTGCGGGGACCCGTGCGGCGTTGGCCGCAGGCATGACCGTGATCCAGGTGCCGGACCTGGTGCATCCCGATGAGGAACTGCGCGCGCTCGGCCATCGCATCGTCGGCTCGCTGCGCGACGCGCACGCCCTGCTGCTGCCGCTGCTGCCGCGCCCGGCGTAGGCGCGCGCTGCCTTTGCGCCGGGCATGGCCCGGCGCTACCAGAGGCGGTGCTGCCGACTACGCGGTAGCGCCGGGCCATGCCCGGCGACCGTGCAGCCCAATGGCGGGCGATCAGACCCGACCGAACACCAGGGCCGCGTTGGTGCCGCCGAAGCCGAAACTGTTGGACATCACCCTGTCCAGCACCTGTGCGCGGCTTTCGCGCAGGATCGGGAAACCTTCCACCGCCGGGTCCAGCTCGCTGATGTTGGCCGAGCCGGCAACAAAGCCATCGCGCATCATCAGCAGGCAGTAGATGGCTTCGTGCACGCTGGCCGCGCCCAGCGAATGGCCGGACAGCGCCTTGGTCGAGGACAGCGGCGGCACGGCCTCGCCGAACACCTCGCGGATCGCGTTGAGTTCGGTGACATCGCCCAGCGGGGTCGAGGTACCGTGCGTGTTGAGGTAGTCCAGCGGGCGGTCCACGTTCTGCAGTGCCATCTTCATGCAGCGCACCGCGCCCTCGCCGGACGGTGCCACCATGTCCGCACCATCGGATGTCACGCCATAACCGATCAGCTCGGCATAAATGCGTGCGCCGCGCGCAACCGCATGATCGTAGTCTTCCAGCACCAGCATGCCGCCACCACCGGCGATGACGAAGCCGTCGCGGTCCTTGTCGTAGGGGCGCGACGCGTTGGCCGGGGTGTCGTTGAAACTGGTCGACAGCGCGCCCATCGCATCGAACATCACGCTCATCGACCAGTGCAGGTCTTCACCACCGCCGGCGAACATGATGTCCTGCGCGCCGTGCCGGATCATGTCCGCGGCGGCGCCGATGCAGTGCGCCGACGTCGCGCAGGCCGCCGACAGCGAGTAGCTCACGCCCTTGATCTGGAACGCGGTGGCCAGGCACGCCGACACGGTGGAGCACATCGTGCGCGGCACCATGTACGGGCCGACCTTGCGCACGCCACGTGCACGCAGCAGATCGACCGCGCCGATCTGCCACTCGCTGGAGCCGCCGCCGGAGCCGGCGATCAGGCCGGTGCGCAGGCCACTGACCTGCGCCTCGTCCAGCCCGGCATCGGCGATGGCATCGCGCATGGCGATGTAGGCGAACGCTGCTGCATCGCTCATGAAGCGCTTCTGCTTGCGGTCGATCAGGGCGTCGAGGTCGAGGTCGACACGACCGCCGATCTGGCTGCGCAGGCCCGCTTCGGCGTGGTCGGCCAATGCGGT
Source organism: Stenotrophomonas sp. YJH_SMC_36 (assembly GCF_059369935.1). NCBI lineage: Bacteria > Pseudomonadati > Pseudomonadota > Gammaproteobacteria > Lysobacterales > Lysobacteraceae > Stenotrophomonas > Stenotrophomonas sp. YJH_SMC_36. Next base: position 131,344 of record NZ_JCAFTD010000008.1, read on the forward strand.
GATGCCGGCACGCCCCTCGCGCAGTGCGGAAGAGACGGTATCCAGATCATTGCCGAGGCAGGACGTGATGCCCATGCCGGTGATGACGACACGACGCATCAGAAGCTCCCGGTTTCGGTGAACAGGCCCACGCGCAGGTCGCGAGCGTTGTAGATCTCGCGATCGTCCACATACATGCGGGCGTCGGACTGGGCCATCACCAGCTTGCGGTTGATGACGCGCGTGATGTCGATCTCGTAGCGCACGCGCTTGGCGTCCGGCAGTACCTGGCCGGTGAACTTGACCTCGCCGCAGCCCAGGGCGCGGCCCTTGCCGGGAGCACCCAGCCAGGTCAGGTAGAAGCCGGTCAGCTGCCACATCGCATCCAGGCCCAGGCAGCCGGGCATCACCGGGTCGCCGATGAAGTGGCAGCCGAAGAACCACAGGTCCGGGCGGATATCCAGTTCGGCGCGTACCATGCCCTTGCCATGCGGGCCGCCGTCCTCGCGGATGTCGGTGATGCGGTCGAACATCAGCATCGGGTCGTTGGGCAGACGGCCGGCGGCGGCGCCGAACAGTTCACCGCGTGCGCTGGCCAGCAGCTGGTCGCGGTTGAACGCGTGGAGACGAGTCATGAAACGCAATCCTGGAAGCGACGAACAGGGATACAAGTGCTCGAGAATGCCCTTGGAAGCGCTGCCGATCAAACATTTCAACCGTACGCAACCGTAGTGTTTTCAATGGAATACGCGCATCCTGTTGATGTGCAACGACCATACCTCGGCGTGTGGCCCACCCACGCCGAACCCGCCCCGTACACCTGACATGACCCGACTGCGCAAGATCATCCACGTCGACATGGACGCCTTCTACGCGTCGGTGGAGCAGCGCGACGATCCCTCACTGCGCGGCAGGCCGGTGGTGGTGGCGTGGCGCGGTGCGCGCTCGGTGGTATGCGCGGCGTCCTACGAAGCGCGCGTGTTCGGCGTGCGTTCGGCGATGCCGGCGATGCGTGCCGAGCGCCTGTGCCCGGACGCGATCTTCGTGCCGCCGGACTTCGCGCGTTACAAGGCCGTGTCGCGCCAGGTGCGCGAGATTTTCCTGCGCCATACCGACCTGGTCGAGCCGCTGTCGCTGGATGAGGCCTATCTGGACGTGACCGAGCCGAAAAGTGGCATCGAGCTGGCGACCGAGATCGCACGCACGATCCGCGCACAGATCCGCGACGAGACCCAGCTGACCGCTTCAGCGGGCATCGCGCCGAACAAGTTCCTGGCCAAGATCGCCTCGGACTGGCGCAAGCCCGACGGCCAGTTCGTGATTCCACCGCAACGGGTGGACGCATTCCTGGCGCCGCTGCCGGTCAGCCGCGTGCCCGGCGTGGGCAAGGTGATGGAAGGCAAACTGACGGCGCGCGGCATCATCACCTGCGGTGACCTGCGGCAATGGGCGCTGGCGGATCTGGAAGACGCGTTCGGCAGCTTCGGCCGCAGCCTCTACAACCGTGCACGCGGCGTCGATGAACGGCCGGTGGAGCCGGACCAGCCGGTGCAGTCGATCTCTTCCGAGGACACCTTTGCCGAGGACCTGCTGCTTGAAGACCTGGGCGAGGCCATCGTGCAGCTGGCAGAGAAGACCTGGAACGCCACGCGCCGGACGGAACGCGTGGGCCACACCGTGGTGCTGAAGCTGAAGACGGCGCAGTTCCGCATCCTTACCCGCAGCTTCACCCCGGACCGCCCGCCGGAATCGATGGAGGAGCTGCGCGATGCCGCGCTGGCGCTGCGCGCGCGCGTGGACCTGCCGGCCGACACGCGCTATCGCCTGGTGGGCGTCGGCCTGGGCGGTTTCCGCGACAAGGAACCGGTGGTGCAGGGGGAGCTGTTCGAGCAGGCGTTGAACGATCCGCACCGCCCCTGACCGCGGTCCTGCCTCACGGCCACTGCATTTCGCCCTTGGCCACCTTCGCGCTCAGCTGCAGCGATTCCACGCCCTCCAGCCGCGGGTAACGCGCCTGCATCGCCTTCACCAGCGCCTGGCTGTCCTTCGCTTTGGCCGCTTCCGCGTCGAACGCACGGATGTACCCGGCGGTGAAGCGCAGCGCACTGGCGTCCAGCGCCGCCCCTTGCGCGTAATGGCCCGGTACCACCACCTGCGGCTTCAGTGCCTGCAGTCGCTGCAGGGTCTGCAGCCAGTCGGCATGCGACTTCGGGGTCTGCGTGTCGGCCATCCACACATGCTCGCCGGCGACCACGGGGATGCCACCGACGATCGCGCGCAGTGAAGGCACCCACAGCACGCTGCGGTCCGGCGTAGGGCCATCGAGTCCGATCAAGGGCAGGCGCTGCCCTTCCAGCAGCAGCGCGTCGCCCTCCAGCACCTGCGGCACAACGATGCGCGCCGGTGCGTCGGCCCCCATCTTCGGGCCCCAGTAGGCACGCTTGCCGGCGTGGGTCTGCTGGATGTGGGCCACGGTCTGCGCAGTGGCGACGATGCGTGCGTGCGGGAAGGCGTCCTGCAGCGTGGCCAGGCCGAAGTAGTAATCCGGATCGCCATGGCTGATGTAGATCGTGGTCAGCTGCTTGCCGCTGGCACGGATCAGCTCGACGAGCCTGCGCGCGTCGCTGGCCGCGAACTGCGCGTCGACCAGGATCGCATCGTGGCGGCCTTCGATCAGCACCGATGACACGGAGAACATCGCCTGCGGGCCAGGATGGAAGTACTGCAGGTGCAACTGTGATTTCGCCGCCGTGGCCGGCGCCGGGGCAGCCGGTGCGGCCAGCAGCGGGGCGCTGGCGAAGCTGGTGACCAGTGCAAGCGGAAGCAGCAGGGCAACGGAACGCATGCGGAACTCCTTGTGCAGCGCCGGGCCATGCCCGGCATGTAGGTCGATCAGTACGCCGCAGTGATGATCTGCTTCGGGTAGGCATGCGCCTCCAGCTCCGCCACGAAGGCAGCGCCATAGTCGGCGTAGCTGATGCGGCTGTGGCCGCTGGCGTCGGCGAGGAAGGCCTTGGCCTGCACGCGGTACTGGCCACGCTCTTCGCCCGGTCCGATTTCCGCGGCCGGCGAGAAGAACGTCCAGTCGAGGTCGTCTACCGCCTGCAGGCGCTTGAGTGCTTCGCGGTGGGCCAGGGCATAAGGCTTGTACGCCTCCGGGAAGTCCGGCGTATCGACCAGCTGGACACCCGGTGCCACTTCCAGGCTGCCGGCACCGCCGACCACGACCAGGCGCGGCACCCCGGCCTTGCGTGCCGCGGCTGCCAGCTGTCCGGCCACTTCGCCGACGCGGCTGATGTCATCGCCCGGACGTGGCCCGTAGGCGCTGGCCAGCACGTCGTGGCCGGCGATGGCCGCGGCCAGCGCGTCGGGATCATCCAGCGCGGCGATCACCGGATGGGCACCGGCCAGCTCCGCCGGCAGGTCCTGCGTGCTGCGCACGATCAGGGTCAATTCGTGGCCGGCGGCCAGCGCGTGGCGCGCGATCTGGCGGCCGATGTTGCCGGTGGCACCGACGAGGGCGATTTTCATGGCGAACTCCATAAGCAAGGGGAGGGGAAGACGACGGGGCCACTGTAGGACGCTGTAATTGTCCGAAAAACAGCGTATAACGCGCTTGTTTGTTGCATGAATCGAGCAGATGGATCGACTGACCGCCATGACCGTATTCATCGAGGTGGCCGAGCGCGGCAGCCTCACGGCCGCCGCTGAGGTGCTGGACATGTCGCGGGCGATGGTCACCCGTTACCTCGCCGAGGTGGAGGCGTGGCTGGGGGCGCGCCTGCTGCACCGGACCACGCGCCGGGTCAGCCTGACCGGCCCGGGGGAGGCGGCGCTGGCGCGCTTCCGGCAGATGCTGGAGATCGGCGAGGCGCTGCAGGGCGAACTGGCCAGCGACGATCCCGAACCGCATGGCACGCTGCGGGTGACCGCCAGCGTCTCGTTCGGGCAGAGCCATCTGGCGCGCGCCGTCGCCGACTTCGTCAAGCGCCATCCGGCGGCGCGCATCGAACTGCTGCTGGTCGATCGCACGGTGAATCTGGTCGAGGAGCGGGTGGATCTGGCGGTACGCATCGCCCGGCAGATCGACCCCAGCCTGATCGCGCGACGTCTGGCCACATGCCGCTCGGTGCTGTGCGCCACGCCCGGTTACCTGGAGGTGCGCGGCACGCCGACCGCCCCGGAACATCTGGCCGCACACAACTGCCTGACCCATCACTACGTGGGCAAGAGCCTGTGGCACCTGCACCGCGACGGACGTTCGCAGTCGGTGGCGGTGGGCGGCAACATCAGCGCCAACGAAGCGTCATTGCTGCTGGAAGCCGTTCGCGCCAGCGCCGGCATTGCGATGCTGCCCACCTACCAGGTGGCGCCGTTGCTGCGCAGTGGCGAGCTGGTGGAACTGCTGCCGGCGTATACCCTGGACGAGCTGGGCATTCATGCGGTGTACGCATCGCGTCGCCAGCAGTCGGCGATCATGCGGCGGTTCCTCGACTTCCTGGGCGAGTGTTTCGCCAGCCCGGCCTTCCAGGATCTGGACTGGCGACCGGCGCGTGTGGAACCTGCATGACATCCCGGTGCGATGCGCACACGGCATACAATGAGCGGCCCCACGTCGTACAGGTGCGTTGCGTGTCGTATCCCTACCCGCTGGTCGTGTTCGACCTCGATGGCACGCTGGTCGACAGCGCCGCCGATATCGCCGAAGCCCTGAACCGCACGCTGGAGGACATCGGCCTGGCCCGTGTGCCGGAAGCCACCGTGCTGGGCTGGATTGGCGACGGTGTCCGCCGGTTGGTCGAGCAGGCCGTGCATGCCGCAGGGCGGCAGGTCGATCTGGCCGAGGTCATGCCGGTGTTCATGGTGCATTACCGTGAGTGCCTGCTGCGCAGCCCACGCCTGCTCGACGGTGTGGCCGAAGCACTGGCGCAGCTGCGGGAACGCGCTGTGCCGCTGGCCATCTGCACCAACAAGCCTGCAGCGCTGGTGCCGCCGCTGCTGCAGCATCTGGGCGTCGGCGATGCGTTCGCGCTGGTGCTGGGCGGCGATTCGCTGCCGCAGCGAAAGCCCAGCGGCGAACCACTGCGGCACATCGCGGCACACTTCGGCGTGCCGGTGGATGCATGCCTGATGGTGGGTGATTCGTTGACCGATTACCGCGCGGCGGAAGACGCGGGAATGCCGATCGTGCTGGTGCGCTACGGTTATCCGCGTGGCCTGGACCTGGCCACCGCAGCTGCGGTGGCGGTGATCGACGATCTGCGCGAACTGCCGGGCCTGGCCGCGCGCATCCCGGTATAGCGCCGGGCCTGCGCCCGGCGCGCCTGCTCATTTCGGCTGGTAGCGCACGCTCAGCTGATACTCGCGGCCCGGCTGGTTGAACCACGCCACGGTCTCGTACCTGCGGTCGAACACATTGGTTGCCCGGGCCAGCAGCGACCACGATGGCGTGAGCGCGTACTCGGCGCGCAGATCCAACGTGCCATAGCCGCCGACCTTCACCGTGTTGGCGGCATCGTCATAGCGCTTGCCCGCACCCTGTACGGTCAGGCCGGCACGGAATGCGCCGAAGCGGCGATCCACATCCAGCCGTGCGGTCTGCTGTGCACGGCGCGGCAGCCAGTTGTCGAACTGGCTGCTGCCGTTCGTGCGGTTGCGCGGGTCGGTGTAGCTCAGCTGTGCAGCGATGTCGAAGCCGGCCAGCACGACGCTGCCGGTCAGTTCGGCACCGCGGATGCGCGCCTTCTCCACCTGCTGCATCCTGAAGGTGGCTGCATCGTAGGTGATCAGGTCATCGATGCGGGTCTCGTACACATCCAGGCCCCAGCGCCAGCCCTGGCCCTGCTGCGAAATGCCCAGGTTGGCGCTCTTCGACTTCTCAGGATCCAGCGTCGGCACGCCGCTCCACGGGTCATACAGGTCGCTGAAGGTGGGAGCCTTGAAGGCCGTGCCGTAGCTGGCGTTGATGCGCAGGCCGTGATCCAGCTCCATCGCCCAGCCGATGCTGCCGGTGGCATGGTTGCCGAACTGCTGGTTGTCGTCGTTGCGCGCGCTGGCCTGCAGCTGGTGCCGGCCGAAGCGCCCCTGGTACTGCATGAACACACCGGTGTTGCGACGGCTGTCGACACGATAGCCGGCACTGCTGCCGTCCAGGTTGTCCTCACTCCAGTCCACACCGGCACTCAGCAGCTGGCCTTCGGCCACGCCGAAGTCGCCCTGCAGCGACGCGCTGTCACGATGCGTCTGCGCGCTGCCATGCACGCCGTCCGTGCCGACGTTGTCCGATTCGTTGTCACTGCGACCGACGTTGGCGGTCAGCACCAGCCGTTCGGCCGGCGTGTAGCGGACCTTGCCGGACAGTACCTGCTGGCGCGTCTCGGAGTAGTTGTAGTAGCCGTCGTAGTGGTTCTGGCCGTCGGCGCGCAGCGCGCTGCCCTCCACCGTCCACTGCTCGTTGAAGTTGTAGCCGCCGCGCAGGCTCTTGGAGAGGTTGCGGTAGCCGTCGCGGTCGGGTTCGTCGGCGAAGCAGCCGGTGAACAGCGTGGCCGAGCCCCGGCAGGCATCGATGCCATCGGAATGCTGGTAGGCGATGTCGGCGCCGAACCAGCCGCGTTCGCTGCTGCCACCGATGCCGCCGCTGGCCTCACGCAGGCCATTGCTGCCACCGCCCAGCTGCAGATGTGGCGCGAAGTCGCCCTGGTTGCGGCGGGTGAAGATCTGGATCACACCGCCGATGGCGTCGGCGCCATACAGGCTGGACTGCGGGCCCCGCACGATCTCCACGCGTTCGATCTGCGCCAGCGGCAGGTCCTGGATCATCGCCAGGCCGAGATCGGCGCTGTTGATGCGCACGCCGTCGACCAGCACCACCGTGTGGCCGGAGTTGGTGCCGCGCAGGAACAGCGAGCTCTGCTTGCCCAGGCCGCCGGCGTTGGTGAGGTTGATGCCGGCGCGGCCACGCAGCAGGTCCTGCAGCGAAGTGGCCTGGCTGGACTCGATCTGCGTCCGGTCGATCACCTGCGCAGGCGCGATGCTGTCCTGCAGGGCGATGGGGGTGCGGGTGGCCGTGACCAGGATGGGATCGAGCGCGCGGGCGCCATCATCGGCCTGGGCCAACGCGGGCAGGGCGGCCAATACGGCCAGGGAAAGCAATCGGGACTGCAGCTTCATCGGGGGACTCCAGGTGCCACGCACGCCCGCGTGGCGAAGGGGAGGAGCCGCGGAGGCAGGCAAGCGCCGATGCCGCAGGCAGTGCTGCGGACATCCAGCGCCATGCCCACCGCATCGCGACCTGAGGCTTCCGGGCCGGTCTCCGGGCTTGCCGCCAGGCGGCGCGAGGCCACCGTCCAGGCGCCTTCCCATGCTGTTGGCACAGTGGCGGTCTTGCCTGGAACTGACGTGCTTACCGTTGCGGGGGCAGCGCCGGCATGGCGTGGGTTCACGCGTCACCGGCTTCCCGTTTCAACCTGCCGGCCATGCCGCAGGTCACCTGGAAGTGCGCGCAGTCTACGGCATCGGCATGCCCGGTGCGGCGCATATGCGGCAATGTCTGTGGAGCTGATGATCCCCAGCCACTAGAATTGCTGCTTGATCCCGTGGTGCCGTTGCCGATGTCCGCCCGTTTTCCGCTGTCCCCGCGTTGCCTGCACAGGACGCATGCATGATCCTCGACCTGGTCCGCCACGCCGGCAACGGTCGCGACGAGTACCTCGATGGCCGCAGCGATCCACCGCAGCTGGCCCGCCTGCCACAGGAACTGGTGGAGGCCTACGCCACGCAGCCCTGGGAGCGGGTGATCAGCTCGCCCCGCCTGCGGTCACTGCACACAGCGATGGCGCTGGCCACCCCGCGCGGGCTGGACGTGGATGCGGACGAGGAGTGGGAAGAACTCGACTTCGGCGACTGGGACGGGCAGGCACTGTTCGACCTGCCGGAGCAGGCGTTGGCGGCATTCCATGCTGATCCGCATGCGTATCCGCCGCCCAACGGCGAAAGCTGGGGGCACTTCGAGCGGCGCATCGCGCGTGCGCTCGACCGCCTGCTCGACGATGACGACCCGCTGCCGACCGTCGTGGTCAGCCACGGTGGCCCGCTGCGCATGGTGCTGTCACAGGTCTGCGGCCTGCCGATGTCGCTGTGCTGGGCGCTGCGCATCGACCACGGTACGCGCCTGCGGGTCAGGCTGGAGCGTGGTGAGGCAGGCCTGGTGGGCGAGCTGCTGGAGTTGCAGCAGCCCTGATCCGGCCGGCGCCGATCAGTCCTCGTCGGCGCTTCCGGCCACGTCTTCTTCTGCGTCGTCGTCTGCGTCGAAACGCTGCTCGTGCACCGGCCCCGAGGCCGGGCCGGCCGCCTTCAGCGGGTGCGCGGCGATGCGCGCTTCGTAGTCCTGCACCAGCGCCTCGCGCTGCGGCTCGCCCAGTTCCTGCCAATGGCAGTCCAGCAGGGCGCCTTCCAGAGAGTAGAGCAGGTTCAGGCTGGGCTTGAAGCCGGCGCGCTTGACCTTGACGAAGGCACCCACCGCGCCGACGGCGGCCAGATCGTCACGGCTGCGCAGACCGACCTGGCGCAGCCACGCCGCACTTTTCGGACCGATGTTGCGCAGCTTCGGCGCACTCATCCCAGCGCCTCGACGAAGACGCGCGCGATGGCTTCCAGTCCGGCCTGGTCATCGGCATCGAAGCGACCGGTCTTCGGGCTGTCGATGTCGAAGACTCCGATCAGTTCATCGCCGCGCAGCAGCGGAACGACCAGTTCCGAGCGGGAGGCCGAGTCGCAGGCGATGTGGCCCGGAAAGGCATCGACATCGTCGACGCGCTGGGTCACGCGCTGGCGGGCCGCGGCACCACACACGCCCTTGTCCAGCGGAATGCGCACGCAGGCCGGCAGCCCCTGGAACGGGCCGACCACCAGCTCCTGGCCATCGTAGAGATAGAAACCCACCCAGTTCAGGTCGGGCAGGGCGTGGAAGACCAGCGCCGAGAGATTGGCCGCGTTGGCGATGCGGTCGGACTCTCCATGGACCAGGCCACGGGCCTGTTCAAGCAACTGGGCGTATTGTTCCGGCTTGCTGCCGGTAAGCGAGGCATTGGCGAACATGACCGCAGTCTAGCAAGCGTGCCGGGCCAGCGATAATGCACGCTCTGTTGCCCCGCTGGAGCCTTTGATGCCGTTGCCCGCTGCCCTGCCATCCGCGCTGTTCGTCACCGGCACCGATACCGAGATCGGCAAGACGGCGGCCAGCACCGCGCTGCTGCACGCCCTGCGCCGGCGTGGCCTGCGAGCGGTCGGAATGAAGCCTGTGGCCAGTGGCAGCCAGGATCTGGGGCAGGGCCTGCGCAACGAGGATGCGCTGGCGCTGCAGGCGGCCAGTCGGCCGGTGCCGGACTACGTCGACGTGAATCCCTATGCCCTGCGGCAGCCGATCGCTCCCGAACTGGCGGCGGCCGAGGACGGGGTGGACATCGCCCTGGCACCGATCGTCGCCGCGTTCGAGCGCCTGCGTGCCACCGCCGACGTGGTGGTGGTGGAAGGCGTAGGGGGATGGCTGGCGCCGGTCTCCGTCCACCTGGACCAGCTCGACATCGTGCGGGCACTGCGTCTGCCGGTCGTGCTGGTGGTCGGCCTGCGGCTGGGCTGCGTCAACCACGCGAGATTGACCGCGCACTCCTTGCAGGCCAGCGGCGTGGAGTGCCTGGGCTGGATCGGCAATCACATCGATCCGGCCATGCAGCGCCAGGACGAGAACGTGGCCACGCTGGTGCAGCGGTTGCCGATGCCATGCTGGGGACGGCTGCCGCACCTGCCGGGCGCCGATGCTCAGGCCCTGGCGATGCACCTGCATGAGGGCTGAGTTCCCGTAGAGCGGAGCCTGCGACCCGCTGCGATCAACCGGCCGCGAGCTCCCGCGCGAGGGCGCCCAGGCGCTCCACGGCAGCGATGAAACGTGCGTCGAAGGCCTGGCAGCACGACAGCCGCAGGCAGTGCCGGTAGCGCGGACCGCGCGAATACACCTGGCCGGGCATGAACACGATGCCCTCTTCCAGCGCCCGCTCGAACAGTGCGCGGGTGTCCACGCCCGGCAGTTCCAGCCACAGCAGGAAGCCACCCTGTGGTTCCGTGGCGCGTGTGCCAGGCGGGAAATGCTCGGCCACGAGCTGGCGCAGCCGTCCCACCTGCTCGCGATACAGGCGCCGCATGCGGTGCAGGTGATGTTCGTATCCGCTCCCTTCCAGGTACGCGGCCACGGCATCACCCAGCAGCTGCGGCTCGCCGCCCGTGGACTGGAACTTCAGCAGGGCGATGCGTTCAGCGAAGCGCCCGCCGTCGAGCCAGCCGATGCGATAGTCCGGGGCCAGCGTCTTCGAGAAACCGCCGACCACCATCACCCAGCCGTCGCGGTCAAAGGCCTTCAGCAGCGGCGCAGGTGGCTCGCAGAACTGCAGTTCCGCGTACACGGCATCCTCGATCAGCGGCAGCTGCCGCGCGTTGACCAGCTCGGCCAGACGCTGCTTGGCCGCCACCGGCATGGTGCAGCCCAATGGATTGTGCACGGTCGGCATCAGCACCAGCGCGGCCAGCGGTGTGTGCTCCAGCATCGCCTCCAACGCATCGACGTCCAGGCCCTGTTGCGGATGCGTCGGCAGTTCGATGGCCTGCAGGCCCAGGTTGGCCAGCAGCGGATACAGGTTGAAGTACGACGGTGCTTCGATACCCACTGAATCGCCGGGCTGGGTCACCGCACGCAGTGCCAGCTGCAGCGCCTCCATCGCACCGTGGGTCAGCAGCAGGCGATCGCTGTGCGTGTGCAGGCCCATGCGCGGGCCGCGCCGCACGATCTGCGCAAGCAGCCGCGGCGAGCCATTGGGGCGTGCGTAGGTTTCGACCGTCTGCTGGCCGTGGCGCAATACCTGGGCGGTGTGCCGGGCCAGCTGGGCGCCAGGATAGAACTGGCGCCCGCGTGGCCCGGCGAAGGCGAGGTCGATCACCCCGGAACGGCGTTGCGCCTCCAGCACGCGTGCCATCAGCACCTGCTGCAACGGCGCGGTGGGGGCCGACGGCGCATCGCGCAGCGACCGTTGCGGCACTGACAGTCGCGGCGCCACTTCGAAACCTGCCTTTGGCCGCGGAACCACCAGGCCGGCGTCTTCCAGCTGGCGGTAGGCGGCGATCACCGTATTGAGGCTGAGCTGACGCTGTGCTGCCATCTGCCGCAGCGATGGCAGGCGGCTGCCGACCGGCAGGCGCCCTCCCTGGATGGCCTCGGCCAGCTCATCGGACAGCCGCTGGTAGCGAGGAGCGGACGCGCTGCTGCGTTGATCTGTATCCATCGGTTCCGGCCGCATCTGGTGCTGTACCCATGAGGATTCCGAGCCTAGCATGTCCTCGTCGGCAGGGCCTGATCGGTGCCCGCCGATATTTCAAGGGCGCGCGGCTGGATGGCCGCGCGCCCCTTTTTTTGCATGGGCTGGCGCACCATGCAGTCAACGCATCGGCACCAGCACCGGATCCCGGCGATACAGGGCAGGGAATTGCCTGCCCAGTGCCGCCAGCTTCGGAGCGTCGTAGTAGCGGATATAGGCGGCCTGCGGATAGTTGCTCATGTAGTTCTGGTGGTAGCTCTCGGCCGGATAGAAGCGCTGGCCGCTCCCCACCTGGGTGACGATGGGCGCGCGATAGCTTCCGGCCTGGCCCAGCTGGGTGATGTAGGCACGGCTGGCCGCCTGCTGGCGGGGATCATCGACGAAGATCGCCGAGCGGTACTGGCTGCCATGGTCCGGGCCTTGCCGGTCGAGCTGGGTCGGGTCATGCACCACCGAGAAGAACACCTGCATCAGCTGGCCGTAGCTCACCTGGCGCGGGTCGTAGTCGACCTTCACCGCCTCGGCGTGGCCGGTGCGTCCGCTGCTGACACGCTCATAGCGCGCATCCGCCGCGCTGCCGCCGACGTAGCCCGAGACTGCGTTGCTCACGCCCTTGACGTGCTGGAACACGCCCTGCACGCCCCAGAAGCAGCCGCCGGCAAACACTACGCTGGCGTGCGTGCCGTCATCGCGGAATGCGGCTTCACCTGTGGGCGCAGGCAACACCTGCACCTGTGCGCTGCGCTCGAGCGGCGCGGCGATGGCACCGTGATCAACCAGCAGTACCCCGGCAATCAGTGCGGTAGCGACCAGCCCGGCAATGCCGGCGGCGATCCCCTGTTCGAACGAAATCTTCATCGTGTCCTCCCGGATCAACCGAAGGTGAAGGCGTAGGCCTGGGCGCCGGCATCGAGGAATTCGATCTCGAAGCGGTGTGGCGCGACGGCGCCGCGCTGGCGCACCAGCTGGTACAGACGGTGTTCGTCGATCAAGCCGCTGCCATCGCTGCCAACGTCGCTGCCGGCGTCGGCCGCGGGCAACGGCCGACCATCCAGCCAGACGCGGAAGCGCACCGGCGTGCCGTCCTGGCGTGGCGCGAGCACCAGATGCAGATCGCGGGCATGGAACTGGAAGGCGATGCGTCCTCCGGGCTGCTGCAGCCGTGCCGCCTCGTCGTCGATGATCCAGCGGCCGGACAGGCCCCACTGGTTCAGCGCCAGCGCGGGTGGCAGCGCGTAGTCGAATGCCGTGTCCGCACGTTGCCCGCCTGGCGAGGCGAACTGCTCGGCGCGCGCATGCCCCAGGTAGGTCTCCGGCGAGCGCAGGTTGCCCATGTCCGCCTGCGCGGCCACGCCCTTCAGGTCCGCTGCGGCCGGATCGGCCGGCGGTGGCAGCCGGGTCTGGCCGGCTTCGGCCAGCAGGCGGCGGATCACCTGCTCCGAGCGCGCATAGTTGCCCTCGCCGAACTGATGGCCGCGGATGTTGCCCTGCGCATCGACGAAGTAGTGCGCGGGCCAGTAGCGGTTGTTGAACGCACGCCAGATCGCGTACTGGTTGTCCAGCGCGACGGGATAGTCGACCTTCAACTGCTGCACGGCCTTCATGACGTTGCGCGGGTCGCGTTCGAAGGCGAACTCGGGGGTGTGCACACCGATCACCACCAGGCCGTGATCGCGGTAGCGCCGCTGCCACTCGTGCACGAACGGCATCGCACGCAGGCAGTTGATGCAGGAATAGGTCCAGAAGTCGATCAGAACCACCTTGCCGCGCAGTTGGGCGGCGTCCAGCGGTGGGCTGTTGAGCCAGCCGGTGGCGCCGTCCAGGGCGGGCAGCGTGCCTTCCACCGGCAGCGGTGCCTCGCTGCCTGCAGTGGCCGGGCCCATCATCATCATCGGTGGAGCGGAAGGCTGCGCGCCGGGTACCGCATCGAGCAGGCCCTGCTCGATACGCGCGGTGCTGACGGTGGACAGCCGGGTCAGCAGGCCGGTGTCCCAGCCCAGGGCAATGGCCACGACCGCCAGCAGCGCAGCGACGCCGAGCACGCGGCGGAGCAGATTGCCCAGCCCCAGCCGTGCCTGCAGGGCGCGGAACACCCGGCCGCCGATCCAGACCGCCAATGCCAGCGCGGTGACCGCACCCAGCGCGTAGGCAAGCAGCAGCGTACTGGTGCTGGCGCTGGCGCCATGCAGCGCAGCCCCGGTCAGTACCAGGCCAAGGATCGGGCCCGCGCACGGGGCCCACAGCAGGCCGGTGGCGATGCCGATCAGCAGCGACGTCCAGGCACCGCCGCGCCCGGCGGCATCGGCAGCGTCCGCGCGTGCGCTCAACCGCGCGCCGACACGCTGCAACGGCGCCAGCAGATGGTCTGCCAGTGCGGGCCACAGCAACGCCACCGCGAACAGCGCCATCAGCAGCAGGGCGATCCAGCGACCGATCTGGTTGGCCTGCGCCACCCACTGGCTGCCGACCGCCGCCAGGCTGGCGACGAGGGTGAAGGTCAGCGCCATGCCCAGCAGCAGCGGCAGGGTGCTGCGCAGGAACGGGCGGTCAGCACGCGCGAATACGAACGGCAGCACCGGCAGGATGCAGGGGCTGAGCAGGGTCAGCACACCGCCAAGATAGGCAAGCAGCAACAGCAGCATCATCGGGCTCCAGAAGCAGGGGACGATCCCACCGGCACGCGCCAGCCCGCATCGCTGTCATGCGCGGCAGGTCCGGGCTGGAAGGCCAGCGCCGCGCCGTTCATGCAGTAGCGCAGGCCGGTAGGGCGTGGGCCGTCGTTGAAGACATGGCCCAGATGGCCGCCGCAGCGGCGGCAATGCACTTCCACCCGCAGCATGCCAAAGGTGACGTCGCGGTCCTCACCGATAGCGTTGTGCAACGGTGCCCAGAAGCTGGGCCAGCCAGTACCGCTCTCGAACTTGGTGGACGAAGAGAACAGCGGCAGCGCACAGCCGGCACAGGTGAACGTGCCTTGCCGGTGTTCCTTGTTGAGCGGGCTGCTCCAAGGGCGTTCGGTCGCCTGCTGGCGCAGCACTGCGTACTGGGCCGGGGTCAGCCGCTGGCGCCAGTCAGCATCACTGCGCATGATCTCGAACTGTCGCGCAGGGCGCGTTTCTGCTGCCGCTGGCGCGGCGCGGCTGCAGGCCCCGAGACCGAGCAGGCCGGCGGTGGTGGCGATACCGCCCAGACCCAGCAGATGGCGGCGGGTGAGGGGCATGGCGGACTCCGGGAAGGGGCGACGGGGCCATGCTGCGCCTGCTCCGGTCAACGAATCCTCACGCAGGATTCAATTTTTCGTGAGGTATCGGCGGCGATCCCGCGCCACAATGCGCTCAGCCTCCCCCCTGGCCCGAGCTGCCGATGTCCCCGAAACGTGTCCTGATCGTTGAAGACGATGCCCACATCGCCGACCTGCTGCGCATGCACCTGGGCGATGAGGGGTATGAGGTCGCCCACGCCGACAGCGGTGATGGCGGGCTGCGCCTGCTCGAACAGGAAGGCCCGTGGGACGCGCTGGTGCTGGACGTGATGCTGCCCGGTGTCGATGGCCTGCAGGTCTGCCAGCGCGCACGGGCGATGGCGCGCTATGTCCCGATCATCATCATCAGTGCACGCGGCAGCGAAACCCAGCGCATCGTCGGCCTGGAACTCGGCGCCGACGATTATCTGGCCAAGCCATTCTCCATGCCGGAGCTGGTCGCGCGCGTGCGTGCCCTGCTGCGTCGCGCCGAGGCCATGGCGCAGAACGCGCGCATCGATGCCGGTGCCATCGAGCTGGGAGGACTGCAGCTGGATCCGGTCGCGCGTACTGCCGACGTGGATGGCAAGCCGCTGGAACTGACGCCGCGCGAGTTCGACCTGCTGCTGTTCTTCGCACGCCATCCCGGCCAGGTGTTCGCGCGGATGGAACTGCTCAACCAGGTCTGGGGCTACCAGCACGATGGCTATGAGCACACGGTCAATACTCACATCAACCGCCTGCGCAGCAAGATCGAAACCGATCCGGCCAACCCTCGGCGGTTGCTGACGGTCTGGGGCCGGGGCTACAAGCTGGTGGACCCGGCCGGGGCGGCGGCATGATCCGGCCGAACCTGTGGCAGAAGCTGGCGGCGGTGATCGCGGCGCTGATGCTGATGTGCTGCATGGCGCTGCTGGCGCTGCAGATGCGCTCGAACACACGGCACGAGCAGGAAGTCGTGCAGCGGCTGTCGCTGGGGCTGGCCGAGCACATCGCGCAGCGCAGTGAGCTGATGGATACCAGCGGCATGCGCGATGCGGCGGTGCGTGCGCTGTTCGGGCAACTGATGGCGGTCAACCCCAGCGTCGAGGTGTACCTGCTGGACGACCAGGGTCGCATTCTCGGCCACGACGCACCCAGCGGGCACCTGATGCGCAACCGCGTGGACGTGGCACCGCTGCGCCGTCTGCTGGCGGGCGCGCCGCTGCCCATCCTGGGCGACGATCCGCGCAGTAGCGAGGGTCGCAAGGTGTTCAGCGTGGCGCCGCTGGTGGTGCAGGGGCGGCAGGCCGGCTACGTCTACGTGGTGCTGGTGGGCGAGCACCGGCAGATGCTCGCCGACGACCTCGCCGCCAGCAACCAGTGGAACACCACTTTGTGGTCGGTGATGCTGGTGGGCAGCCTGGGCCTGCTGGCCGGCCTGGTGGCGTTCTACTGGGTGACCCGGCCGCTGCGCCGCCTGACACGTCGCATCCAGGCATTTGACATCGATGCGCCGACGCCGCTGCCGCCGCCCGGCCCGCTGCGGCCGGGTGAGCGCGATGAACTGGTCATCCTCGAACATGCACATGCGCAGATGGCGCAGCGGTTGGGGGAGCAGTGGCAGCAGCTGCGCCAGCAGGACCTGCAGCGGCGCGAGCTGGTGGCCAACATTTCGCATGATCTGCGCACGCCGTTGTCTTCACTGCATGGCTACCTTGAGACGATGGCGTTGAAGGACGCGACGCTGTCGCCGGAGGAGCGCCGGCGCTATCTCGGCATTGCCCTGGCGCAGAGTGCGAAGGTCGGGCGATTGGCGCGCGCGCTGTTCGAGCTGGCACGCCTGGAACACGGCGAGGTGCGGCTGGAGTGGGAGGTGTTCGCGCTGCCCGAGCTGCTGCAGGACGTGCTGCAGAAGTTCGAGCTGGCGGCGCAGGCGCGCGGCCAGCAGTTGCACGCGGATTTCCCGCAGGGGTTGCCGCTGGTACGTGCGGACCTGGGTCTGGTGGAGCGGGTGCTGACCAACCTGCTCGACAACGCCCTGCGCCATGCGCCGGAGGGAGGGCGGATCGAGGTGCGGCTGCGCGCGGTGGCTGACAGCGTGGAGGTGATCGTCTCTGATGACGGTCCCGGCGTTGCTGCTGCGGTGCGTGCGCAGCTGTTCCAGGCGCCTGCTGCGTTGGGGGCGCGACGGGGCGAGAACGGTGGCCTGGGGCTGCTGATCGTGCAGCGTATCGTGCAGCTGCATGGCCGCAGCATCGCGCTGCGCGACAGTGAGGCAGGGGCGACGTTCGTGTTCGAGCTGCCGCGGGCGGAGTCGGCGGCGGTGGCCTAGGCGCAGCTGGTTTCCGGGTGGCGGTGTTTGCCCCTTCGCGCAGGGATGTGCGTTTTTCTGGGTGGCGCCGGGCGGATGCCCTTGCGTGCGAATGTCCCCCGGCGCCGGCCGGTGGCCGTCACCTCCTCCTTTACTTCGCACGCAAGGGCATCCGCCCGGCGTGCAGGGGCTGTCGGCACGCAGCGGTGTGCGGACGACGGCACCGTGTTGGGTGGGCAGGTGGGACACCTCCGGGTGTGGTATCCGCGCTGGCATGGGATCGCTCGGGTTGAGGCTGCCTGTGCGCAGGTGCGTGCGTTTTCCGTGTGGCGCCGGGCGGATGCCCTTGCGTGCGAATGTCCCCCGGCGCCGGCCGGTGGCCGTCACCTCCTCCTTTACTTCGCACGCAAGGGCATCCACCCGGCGTTGAGGGGTTATCGGCACGCAGCGGTGTGCGGATGACGGCACCGTGCTGGTGGGCAGGTGGGACACGTCCGGGTGTGGTATCCGCACTGGCATGGGATCGCTCGGTTGAGGCTGCCTGTGCGTGTGTTCGTTTTTCCTGTGGCGCCGAGCGGATGCCCTTGCGTGCGAATGTCCCCCGGCGCCGGCCGTTGGCCGTCACCTCCTCCTTTACTTCGCACGCAAGGGCATCCGCCCGGCGTTTAGGGGTTATCGGCACGCAGCGGTGTGCGGACGACGGCACCGTGCCTGGTGGGCAGGTGGGGACGTCATGGGGAGGTATCCGCACTGGCATGGCATCGCTCGGGCTGGGGCTGCCTGTGCGCAGGTGCGTGCGTTTTTCCTTGTGGCGCCGGTCGGATGCCCTTGCGTGCGAATGTCCCCCGGCGCCGGCCGGTGGCCGTCACCTCCTCCTTTACTTCGCACGCAAGGGCATCCACCCGGCGTGCAGGGGTTATCGGTGCGCAGAGGTGCGAAAATGCGCCGGGGACATTTGCCCACATGCTGCGGGCCGACGCGAGCGCCTTTGCGCTCGCGATCTGCTCGGGCGAAGACGCGCATCTGCACGCAGGCGAGGAATAAAAAAAGACCCGGCAGAGGGAGGGATCTGCCGGGTCCGGATTGCATGGGGGGAGGGACCCATGCAATGAGCGAAAGCGTCGCGTCAGGGCGTGTGGCCGGTCGCGTCCGCTGTTGATTCGTTGTAGCCCTGCACCAGCTCGGACCAGGAGCGTCCAGCCAGCAGGCCAAGACCGACCACGTCCTGCTGGGCCTGCCCAAACCGCTGCAGGTTGTCCTGCCACAGCTGAGCGCCCTGCGACAGCAATCCGGCCGGATCTTCGCTTCGTGCCAGCTCGCCGAGCCAGCCACCGGTCGCGGTCAGGTTGCGTTCCAGTGCCTTCAGCTGCACGCCGAACATGCTTTCAGCGTTCTCCAGCGCCAACCGGTTCGCGCGCGTTGCGGCGGCGGCCAGCTGGCGGGTGGCATCACTGAAGCGATCGCTGAAGGCGGCGGTCATGGGCGTCAGGAAAGGACTTGATGCATTGCAGCATACGCCGATGATGCCGCATTGCAACAAAAATCATAAAGGCGCCCAAGGCGCCTTTAGAAATCTTTAGATATCAATGAGTTGTTCAGGTGCTGGGCCCCGGTACCGGCAGCCGGAGGTGCAGGTCTCGTGGACCGTGATCTCGCTCAGCGCCGGCAGCGCGGGCTTGAGTTCGTTCCAGATCCACACCGCCAGGTTCTCGCTGGTCGGGTTTTCCAAGCCGGGGATGTCATTGAGGTAGTGGTGGTCCAGGCGTTCGTAGATCGGCTGGAAGGCCGCCTTCACGTCCCCGAAATCCATGATCCAGCCGGTCTGCGCGCCGGGTTCGCCCTCGACCTTCAGTTCCACCCGGAAGGAGTGGCCATGCAGGCGCGCGCACTTGTGCCCCGGCGGTACGTTCGGGAGGCGGTGGGCCGCCTCAAGCATGAAGACTTTGAAGATTTCCATGAGCGGATTGTACGCCGCTGCTGTCGCATCCGACCGGGATCGCGCCGGCCCCGAAGCGGAGTGACTATTTCCATCCGGATGAAGAGATGTTAGCTTCTCTTATATCCGTATGAAGAGATGTTATTGGTCGGACCCCGGCCAGTCATGGATTACTGCGGAACTTCGTCGCCCTACCACCACCCCACACATCGTCATGCCCCAGCACACCCTGCTCGTGGCGGCCCTGGCCGCCGCTCTGGCCGCGCCATTGTCCGCCGCCGCCGAAACCACCGCTGCCGCCAGTGGCGAAGCCAGTACCCTGGCCGCCGTCCGCGTCACCGGTTCCAACATCAAGCGCGCCGATACCGAGGCGTCCAATCCGGTGCAGGTAATCGGCCGCCAGCAGCTGGAACAGACCGGCAAGGCCACCGTCGCCGATGTGCTGCGCTCGATCTCCGCCAACACCGGCAATGCCAACAACGAGACCACCAACAACGGCTGGGCCTCCGGCTCGGCCAGCATCGGCCTGCGCGGCCTGTCACCGAAGAACACGCTGGTGCTGCTCAACGGCCGTCGCGTGGCGAACTACGGCTTCCCGGCCGGTGGCCTGTCCGATACCTTCGTCGACCTCAATGCCCTGCCGCTGGTTGCGGTCGAGCGCATCGAAGTGCTCAAGGATGGTGCTTCGGCTGTGTATGGTTCCGATGCCGTGGCCGGCGTGGTCAACATCATCACCCGCCAGAACTTCGAAGGTGCCGAGATCGGTGGCAGCTTCGGAGGCGCCGACCAAGGGGGCCTGCGCGAGCAGAACCTGAAGTTCGTGGGTGGCCTCGGTGATCTGGACAGCGATGGCTACAACATCCTGTTCAGTCTGCAGGGCTACAACCGCGACCGCCTGGACCAGGACGAGCGCGATCTGACCAAGAGCGGCATCTACACCGACCTGCCGGGCGGGCGCTGGAACGGCTGGTCGGCCAAGGGTGCGCGCTATCTGATCAATGGCGTGTCGGTGCCGATGCTCGACGCCAGCGGCAACTGCCCCACCGGGACCACGCGCGTCGCGAGCGCTCCGATCGACGGCCTGGCTGGCGACACCTGCGGCTTCAACCAAGCGCCGTACACCACGCTGATTCCATCCACGAAGCGCTACCAGGCCTATGCCAACGGCACCTTCCGCCTGGGCGACAACGTCGAAGCGTTCGGTGAAGTGCTGTACAGCCAGATCAAGAGCGCGGCCTGGTTCGGCAGCAGCCCGTTCTTCACGCTGGAAAGCGGCCGCTTCGCCCTGAATGCCGAGACCGGCCTGGCCGAGCCGGTGTCGTCGCAGCTGCCGGCGGGCAATCCGTACAATCCCTACGGGCGTGCCGTGCCAATCGAGTACACGTTCTTCGATCTCGGCGGCACCATCAAGACCAACCGCTCCACCGCCTATCGCGGCGTGTTCGGCCTGCGCGGCACCACCGCCAACTGGGACTGGGAAGTGGCGGCGTTCGGTGCGCGCAGCAGCGAGCGTGAGACCGTCTCGGGCGGCTTCGCCAACCGCTGGGCGCTGGCCGATGCGCTGGCCAGCGGCAGCTACAATCTGCTCGACCCGGCGGCCACCCCGCAGTCGGTGCGTGATGCGATCAACATCGCTACGCTGCGTCCGGCCGAATCGAAGCTGCAGGGTGTCGATGCGAAGATCTCGGGCAGCCTGGGCCGCACCTGGGCCGGTGACATCGGCTTTGCCGCTGGCGCCGAGTGGCGCCGCGAGAAGCTCGATTCGAACAACCCCTGGCAGATCGATGCCGGCCTGCAGGTGCGTCCGGCCATCGCCGAGGTGCACGGCGAGCGCCAGGTCAGCGCTGCGTACGCGGAAGTGAACGTGCCGCTGGCCTCGACCCTGGAACTGTCCGCCGCTGCGCGTGCCGATCACTACGATGACTTCGGCGATGCGTTCTCGCCGAAGCTCGGACTGCGCTGGCAACCGCTGGACTTCCTGCTGGTGCGCGCGTCGGCCTCGAAGGGCTTCCGTGCGCCCTCGCTGTCGGAGAACTCCAACAGCACCAGCATCTCCTACGGCAGCGTGGTCGACCCGCGCGACCCGGATGTGCCGGGCTCGCGGCAGAGCCCGACGTTCTTCACCGTGGGCAACAGTGACCTGAAGCCGGAGCGCACCAGGAGCGTGAACTTCGGCGTGGTGCTGTCACCGTGGGCAAACACCAATCTGAGTGTCGACTACTACCGTATCCAGCTCGACAACCTGGTCGGCACCAACAACACCCAGACGCTGATCAACGACAACGTCGCCGGTGCCGTGCAGCGCGACGAGCGCGGCAAGCTGCAGGCCGTCTACAACCGCTACCAGAACCTGAGCGAGCTGAAGACATCGGGCATCGACGTGGAACTGCGCCAGCGCATTCCGACGGCGCGCCTGGGAGATTTCACCCTGTCTTCGGCCTACACCCACGTCCGTGACTACCGCCGTCCGACCGTGGTCGGTGGGCCCCTGGTCGACTACGCCGGCAGCAACCTCGGCGCCACCCTGCCCAAGGACAAGGCCACCACCACGCTGGACTGGAAGTACGGCGACTTCAACGCGGCGGTGACCTGGTACTACACCAGCAGCTATCGGCAGGAAGCCAGTACCGCCGCCAAGGCCGTGCAGCGGCGTGTCGGCAGCTACAGCCAGTACGACCTGTACCTGGGGTACACCGGCATCGACAGCCTGACCCTGTACGCCAAGGTGCAGAACCTGGGTGACAAGACGCCGCCCTACGATGCGTCGTTCCCGGGCATCCGTGCGCCGTATGACTTCACCCAGTACGACCTGCGGGGTCGCTACTTCACGCTGGGCTTCGACTACCGCTTCTGATCCACCGCCGTGGCCGGTCACCTGCCGTGACCGGCCACGTTGCCCTCTGCCGTCCTGTTTCCGGGGAGTCACCGTGTCCTTCCACCGCCGTGCCGTTCTTCCGTTGCTGTTCGCCGTTGCCAGCGCAGTGTTCCCCGCGTTGTCGGCGCAGGCGCAGAGCGCCTATTTCTTCCCGCAGGCCAGCGAGGCCGGCGCGTTCGACAGCGCCATTCCCACGCCGGAGCAGTTCCTCGGCTATCCGATCGGCAGCCGCTACACCCGCCACGACCAGTTGGTCGCCTATTTCGAGGAACTGGCCAGGCATTCGGACAGGATCCGCGTCCAGCACATTGGACGCAGCTATGAAGGCCGCCCCCTGCTGATTGCCACCATCACCGCGGCCAGCAACCAGGCGCGGTTGGAACAGATCCGCCAGCAGCACGCGACCCTGGTCGATCCGGCACAACCGCGCAGCGCAGCCGGTGACAGCCCGGTGGTGGTCTGGCTGGGCTACAGTGTGCACGGCAATGAAACCTCCAGCGGCGAAGCGGCGATGCTCACCGCCTATTACCTGGTGGCCAATCGCAGCAGTGAAACCCAGCAATGGCTGCAGCAGGCGGTGGTGCTGTTCGACCCGGCGCAGAATCCGGACGGACGCGACCGTGCCGCCAACTGGCACAACGCCTGGGCATCGGACCCGGCCTCGGCCGATCCGGCTGACAAGGAGCATGTCGAGCCGTTCCCGCAGGGCCGTACCAACCATTACTTCACCGATCTCAACCGCGACTGGCTGGCGCTGACCCAGCAGGATTCGCGGCCAAAGGTGGCCGCCTTCCACCAGTGGTACCCGAACGTGCAGATCGACTTCCACGAGATGGGCAAGGACAGCACGTACTACTTCGAGCCTTCGCCGAAGAGCATGCACAGCCCGTTGATCCCGGCCGCCTCCTACGAGTTCAACAGGACGCTGGCCACGTACCACGCACAGGCGCTGGACGCACTGGGGTCGCTGTACTACACGGGGGAGAACTTCGACAACTTCTCGCCGGTGTATGGCTCGACCTATCCGGACTTCCATGGCGCGGTCGGTGTCACCGTCGAGCAGGCCAGTTCGCGGGGACGGGTGCAGGAGTCGGTGAACGGGCTGCTGACCTTCCCGTTCACCATTCGCAACCAGGTCGCCACCGGCCTGGGCACGGTGCGCGGTGCAGTGGCCGAGCGCAGTGGCCTGTTCGACCTGCAGAAGACCTTCTTCCAGAGCGCATTGAAGCAGGCCGCGCAGCAGCCGCAGAAGACCTTCGTGTTCGGCGACGCGCATGATCCGGCGTTGACCCGGCGCCTGCTTGAACTGCTGCTCCTGCACCGGATCGAGGTACGCGCGCTGGATCGCGATGTCACCGTCGAGGGGAAGCGCTTCCAGGCAGGCAGTGCCTATGTCGTGCCCGTGCAGCAGGCGCAGTTCCGCCTGGTGCACTCGATCTTCGCCGAGACGCCGCCGATCAAGGGCGACGTGTTCTATGGCAGCACCAGCTACGCTATTGCGCCAGCCTACGGCGTGGCCTTCGCCGGCAGCCGCAGCCGCATCGACGGCGGTGCACAGGTGAGCGAGCTGCCACCGCTTCAGGGCGCGGTCGTCGGCGGCCAGGCGGGGTTCGCCTATGCCATCGACTGGCGTGACTACAACGCCAGCCGTGCGCTGGCCGAGCTGCAGGGCAGGGGACTGGCCGCCCGCGCTGCATTCCAGCCGTTCACCGCCGGAACCGCACAGGGCGACGTGGATTTCGCGGCCGGCAGCATCGTCATTCCCGTTGCCGGCCAGCCACTGCAGGGAGCGGCCCTGCTCGACGCGGTGGCCGCGGCGGCACGTGCTTCGGGCGTACAGGTGCATGCGTTGTCGAGTGGCCGCAGCCGCGAGGGCATCGATCTCGGCAGCGATGGCGTGAAGGCACTGCGCAAGCCGGCCGTGGCGCTGGTGATGGGCGAAGGCGTGGCGGCCACCGAGATCGGATCGGCCTGGTTCCTGCTGGACCAGCACCTGCACCTGCCGGCCAGCAAGCTGGATCCGCAGCAGCTGGGCAAGGTTCCGCTGGATCGCTACACCACCCTCGTGTTGTCCGGTGGCACCTACAACAGTGTCGATGCGACTGCCGTGGCCGCACTGAAGCGCTGGGTGCAGGCCGGCGGCTCGCTGGTGACCTATGGCAGCGCGTCGAAGTGGGCGATCGAACAGAAGCTCGCCGATGGCGAGAAGACCGGCAAGGACGAAGAGGCCGGCGACGAAAACCGTCGCGCCTTCGGTGACCAGCGCGATATCGCCGCGATCGAGCGGGTGAGCGGCAACATCCTCAGCGCCGATGTCGATACCAGCCATCCCCTGGCGTTCGGCGTGCCGGGCCGGCAGCTGGCGGTGAACAAGGAAAACAGCGTGACGCTGCAGCCGAGTGCGAATCCGTTCTCGACGGTGGTGCGCATCGACGCGTCACCACGGGTCAACGGTTACCTGTCCGAGCGCAATCGTGCCCGGGTGGCAGGCAGTGCGTGGCTGCTGGTGTCGGCCCAGGGAAAGGGCAACGTGGTGCTGTTCGCCGATGATCCGGCACACCGCAAGTACTGGCATGGCACGGATCGACTGCTGATCAATGCGATCTTCTTCGGGAATCTGGCGAATCCGGCGAAAGCACGCGGGTGAGGCGTCTGGCGCCTTGATTGATGCGCGGGCAACAAAAAAGGGACGGCGCGCCAGCGCCGTCCCCGATGTAAGGCCTCCCGCGCAGCGGGACGCCCTCATTCCTGTCAGTCAGGATCAGCCGGCGCGACCGCCGCCGCCCTGGCCGCGGCCACGACCACCGCCGTTGCCGCCTCCGCCACGACGCTGGCCCTGACCAGCGCCGGCACGCTGCTGGCCGTTGCCACCGCCCTCACGACGGCCACCACCGGCCTTCTTCGGGCCGGCGTGGGCATGGCGCGGCGCATCGCCGTGCGGACGTCGCGCGTGGCTCTTGCGCGGGGCGCGCTCGCCGGTGTCGTGCTCGGCCTTGCCCGGCGCACTGTTGCCCCAGCGGATCGGCACCTGCAGTTCGAAGCCCGGCACATCGCGGATGTCCATGTCGCGTCCGAGCAGGCGCACGATTGCGCGCAGCAGCTTGACCTCGTCCTGCGCCACCAGCGAGATCGCCTGGCCGGTGGAGCCGTTGCGGCCGGTGCGGCCGATGCGGTGCACGTAATCCTCGGCGACCATCGGCAGGTCGAAGTTGATCACCTTCGGCAGCTCGTTGATGTCGATGCCTCGCGCCGCGATGTCGGTGGCCACCAGCACGGTCACGCGACCGGCCTTGAAGTCACCCAGCGCACGCAGCCGCTGGCCCTGGCTCTTGTTGCCATGGATCGCCGCGGTCTTGATGCCCGACTTCTCCAGGAACGCGGCCAGCTTGTCGCTGCCGTGCTTGGTCCGGGCGAACACCAGGGTCTGCTCACGGCTGTCCTGTGCCAGCAGGTGCAGCAGCAGGTCGCGCTTGCGGCCGGCGTCGACCGGATGCACGCGATGGGTGATGGTCTCGGCCACGGTGTTCTTCGGCGTCACCTGGATCTGTTCCGGGTTGCGCATGAACTCCAGCGCCAGCTGGCGGATGTTGTCCTCGAACGTGGCCGAGAACAGCAGGGTCTGACGGTTCTGCTTGGGCAGCTTGGCCAGGATGCGCTTGATCGACGGCAGGAAGCCCATGTCAAGCATGCGGTCGGCTTCGTCCAGCACCAGCAGTTCGATGCCGGACAGGTCGATGCTGCGACGCTCCAGGTGATCGATCAGGCGGCCCGGGCAGGCCACCAGCAGGTCCACGCCACGGCGCAGGATGTCCAGCTGGTTGCCCATGCCGACGCCGCCGTAGATGCAGGCGCTGGGGATGCGCAGATACTTGCTGTAGCCGCGCAGGCTGTCATGCACCTGGGTGGCCAGCTCGCGGGTCGGAGCCAGGATCAGTGCGCGGGGCTTGCGCGGGCCACCGCCACGCACTTCCTGCGGCGCGGTGCCCAGATGCTGCAGCAGCGGCAGGCCGAAGGCTGCGGTCTTGCCGGTACCGGTCTGTGCGCCGGCCAGCAGGTCGCGACCGGCCAGCGCCAGCGGGATCGCCTGCTGCTGGATCGGGGTCGGGTTTTCGTAGCCCTGCTCGGCCAGCGCACGCAGCAGGAAGGGCGCCAGGCCCAGCGATTCAAAAGACATCGAGTGTGCTCCAAGTACAAGAAACGCCTGTCCGAATGGACAGACGGGGGCAGATCAAACTGATCGGCTGACTCGGAGCGTTCCCGTGAACCGCGCTGCGAGAATTGGGTGCAGCCGGCACGAAGCGCAGGCTGGAATGCGTGACGAACGGCGTCGGAGTGGGGGCGGGCGAAGAGGGCGGACCCTGGTCGCCGGCGATCCCGGAGGGAAACGGACGGCCGCTGCAGACTCCACAAGTCTAAACGATGTTTGAGACTTCACGCAAAAAGGCCTGTTCAGGTAAGGGTTCTCTCTGCAGGGTTGCGCCCTGCACCCGCAGAGGCCGAAGCCACGTCAACGTCAACGTCAAAAGCGGGCTTCCTGAAGGTAGGCGGGGTGGGTCCGGTTGCGGGGGACGCCGTGAATCCGTCCATGGGGGCTCGGTCGCGCCATCCATGGCGCTTACGCCCCCGCAACCGGACCCACCCCGCCTTCGACAGTTTCCTGCGAACTGGCGGATCTGACCCCAGTTTGGATTTCGATGTCCGAAAGATCTCATCCACGCGTGGCGTGGATCTACCGACCGTCACCGGGAAACTGTCAAAGGTGGGGCGGTGTGGGCGGGCAGGACCGTTGGCGCCATGGATGGCGCCATCGAGCCCCCAGGGATGGGTTTACGGCGTGTCCTGCCCGCCCACACCGCCCCGCCAGATCTGCAGACAACCCAGAGCCGGCTGTTGCCATTGACGTTGCCCTGGCTTGAAGCAGGTGCAGGGCGCAGCCCTGCCTGACCCCCGCTACGGTAGGGTGGAGCGATGCGGCGCTGCAGCTTGGCGCCGCCCCATATTTGATTACACTTGAAACTTGTTTGCCCATGACTCCGGACACCCACCCATGAAGCTTGGTTCTTTGAAGGAAGGCGGCCGCGACGGCACCCTGATCGTCGTCTCGCGTGATCTGCGCCACGGCGTCCGCGCCACCGGCATCGCGGCCACCCTGCAGCAGGCCCTGGAGGACTGGAGCCGTGTCGCACCGCGCCTGAACGCGCTCTACGAATCACTGAATGCCGGTGACGCCGATGGCGTGTTCGACCTGGACCCGCAGACGCTGGCGGCGCCCCTGCCGCGCGCCTATGAATTCGTCGATGGCAGCGCCTACCTGCCGCACGTCGAGCGCGTCCGCCGCGCCCGCGGGGCCGAGGTTCCGGAAAGCTTCTACACCGACCCGCTGATGTACCAGGCCACCAGTGCCGGTTTCTACGGCCCGCGCGACGCGGTGAAGGTGGTCAGCGAGGAGTACGGCATCGATCTGGAGGCCGAACTGGTGGTCATCACCGACGACGTGCCGATGGCGGTCACCCCGGAGCAGGCCGCCGGCCACATCCAGCTGGTGGGTCTGGTCAACGACGTTTCGCTGCGCAACCTGATTCCGGGCGAGCTGGCCAAGGGCTTCGGCTTCCTGCAGTCCAAGCCGCGCTCGGCACTGTCGCCGGTGTTCGTCACCCCTGACGAACTGGGTGACGCCTGGCAGGACAACAAGGTGCACCTGCCGCTGGTCACCCACATCAATGGTGCGTGGTTCGGTGCGCCGGAGGCAGGCGTGGACATGCAGTTCAACTTCGCCCAGCTGGTGGCGCATGCGGCCAGGACCCGTCCGCTGGGCGCCGGCACCATCGTGGGATCGGGCACCATCGCCAACGAGGACACCAGCAAGGGCGCTTCGTGCTTTGCCGAGCAGCGCACCGTGGAAACCCTGCGCGACGGCAAGCCGAGCACACCGTTCATGTCGTTCGGCGACGTGGTGCGGATTGAAATGTTCGACGCCGCCGGCAACAGCATCTTCGGTGCGATCGAGCAGCGCATCGAGCAGGCGGCCAGGCCCTGAGGAGGAACGCGGCGATGGAGATCCCGGTCGACGACGGCATCGTGCTGTACACCTACTGGCGATCCAGCGCCGCCTACCGCGTGCGCATCGGCCTGGAGCTGAAGGGCCTGCGCTGGGAGGCGCGCCCGGTTCATCTGCTGCGCGACGGTGGTGAACAGCACGGCGAAGCCTATCGCGTACTCAATCCGCAGGAGCGGGTGCCGACCCTGCTGCACGACGGGCAGGTGCTGACCCAGTCGCTGGCGATCCTGGAGTATCTGGACGAACGTTTTCCGCAGATGCCGCTGCTGCCGGCCGATGCGGCCGGCCGCGCCCGCGTCCGTGCGCTGGCGCAGCTGGTCGCCTGCGACATCCATCCGCTGAACAACCTGCGGGTGATGCAGCATCTGGAACGCGGCCTGCACCTGTCCGCCGATGTCCGCACCCAGTGGACGCTGCAGTGGATCGCCGAAGGCTTTGCGGCCCTGGAAACCCTGCTGGCCGGCAGCAGCGACACCGGCACCTTCTGCCATGGCGACCGGCCCGGCCTGGCCGACATCTGCCTGCTGCCGCAGGTGTACAACGCACATCGCTTTGGTCTGGATCTGTCGCCGTATCCGACCCTGCGCCGCATCGAAGCCGCCTGCCAGGCGCTGGACGCATTCGAGCGTGCGCGCCCCGAAAACCAGGTCGACGCGGCCTGATTGCCGCTGCGATCGCCGGGCATGGTCCGGCGCTACCCCTCGCTGGTCGGTGGCAGCGCGGGGCGACGCCCGGTGGATTCCGCATCCCCGATGAGCAACTGCCGCAGGTCATCGCGGAACAGCCGGTATGCGTCTTCTCGACGGACCTCGTCGGCCTGCCGCAACACCCATGCGGGATGCACCGTGGCAGAGCCACGGGTGCCATCCGGCAGGGTGTGCCAACGGGCGCGATCACGCGTCAGGCTGAAATGGCTGCCGAACACCGCCGACGCCGCCGTTGCGCCCAGGCACACGATGATCTCCGGCCGCACCCGCTCGATCTCGCCGAGCAGCCACGGACGGCAGGCCTGCACATGGCGGCCCTGCGGACGTTTGTGCAGGCGCACCTTGCCGCGCCTCTCGTGGTGGAAATGCTTCACTGCGTTGGTCAGGTACAGCGTGGAGCGGGCGATACCCAGCTCGGAGAGGGCACGGTCCAGCAGCGCGCCGGCAGGTCCCGCGAAGGGGCGTCCGCACAGGTCCTCGGTGTCGCCCGGCTGTTCGCCGACCAGCATCACCCGTGCATCGCCAGGCCCTTCACCGAACACCACCTGGGTGGTGGACTCCCACAGGGGGCACTGCCGGCAGCCCGCTGCCTGGCGCTGCAGGGTGGACAGATCACTGGAGGGTGAGGGGACCGGGGATGTCGCCTGCCGCGATGGAATCCGCCGCTGGGGTGGCTGCGCCGGACGATCGTGCATGGCCTGCACGCGGTCGCCAGCATCGCGGATCAGCCCGGGCAGCAGCTGCGCCTCGGGCAGGTGCCGCCAGTACCGGGCAGGCATCTCCTGCTGCATCATCCGCGTGTTGAGGCGTGCGGGATTGAAGATGCTTGCGTAGTAGGTCTGCCAGAGCGTCTCGCGTGCGTCCTCCGCCGGCGCCTGCTCGCGGTGCCCGCCAGCGCCGAAGGACAGCGCCTGGCCATCCCAGTGCACGCTCCGGTAGGGGGTGAGGATGGCCCAGCGCATGCCAGCGAAGCGGCGTGCGAAGAACGCCGCGACCCGGTCGACGATCCGATGCTGCGGCTCGAACCATGCGATGAAGGCATCCTGCTCGCCGGGGATCTCGCGGAAGCGCACGAACGCCTTCATCTTGTGCGTGTCGCGGCGGACCGCCTGCGCCATCGTCATCGCGCGCAGCACATCGGCGTCGGTTGGATTGGAGAGCAGCGCGCGCTCGCCGTGCACGATCCGCCACAGCAGCCGGTACAGCAGTGGCATCGGCTGCGCATCGGCATGGCACAGGCAGGTGGAGGCCAGCTCAAGGAACGCACTCGGCACATGTGGCACGGAGGGCGTTTCCAGCAGCGGGGCCTGGGTCGCTGCAGGAGCATCCAGCAACGACCCGGCGCTGCTTTCCAACCAGTCCAGCTGCTCGGGCGACAGTCCGCGCAGCAGCGCTTCGCGCGCTGCACCCCGCCAGGCATCGAGCGACCACGGGGGATCGACCCGCAGCGACCAGCGCTGGGCGTCAGGCCGCCGGCGGCGCATCGAACAGCGATCCCTGGCGGGGCGGCGGGGCCAGGCGCGCGCGCAATGCCACAGGATCCTCCAGCGCCTTGCGTGGCTGGTGGTCAGCCAGCACCACGAACGGCAGCAGCTTGCCCATCGGTGCCTTCAGCCTCGCAATGTCCGCCACCCGCAGCCGGCCATGGCGGCGCGCCATCAACACGCGCTTCACGTTGCGTACGCCGAGCCCGGGAACCCGCAGCAGCAGTTCCTTCGGCGCACGGTTGAGGTCGACGGGGAAGCGCTCGGGATGGCGGATCGCCCAAGCCATCTTCGGATCGATGTCCAGATCCAGCATGCCCCCCTGCGCGGTGTCGGTGATCTCCTCCACGCCATAGCCATAGAAGCGCAGCAGCCAGTCCGCCTGGTACAGCCGATGCTCGCGCTGCAGTGGCGGCGGCTGCACCGGCAACTGCAGACTGGCGTCGGGAATGGGGCTGAACGCCGAGTAGTAGACGCGGCGCATCCGGTAACTGCCGTACAGATTGTCGGCGCTGCAGAGGATCTGCCTGTCGCTGGCGCCATCGGCACCGACGATCATCTGCGTGCTCTGCCCCGCCGGTGCGAAGCGCGGGGCTTTCGCTCGCGTCCGGCGCGGCGCGCCCGCGGTGACCGCACGCGATGCCTTGCCGGCCTCCTTGGCTTCCTCGATGCGCCAGCGCAGCTCGCCCATGGCGCCGCGGATCGAGCCGACGGTCTTCTCCGGAGCCAGTTTCGTCAGTCCGGCCTCGGTGGGCAGTTCGACATTGATCGAAAGACGGTCGGCGTGCCGGCCGGCCGCTGCCAGCAGTTCCGGCGATGCTTCGGGGATGGTCTTGAGGTGGATGTAGCCGGCGAAGCGATGTTCCTCGCGCAGCTGGCGGGCGACCTCCACCAGGCGCTCCATCGTGTAATCCGCATTGCGGATGATTCCGCTGGAAAGGAACAGGCCCTCGATGTAGTTGCGCTTGTAGAAGTCCAGGGTCAGCGCGACCACCTCATCCACACTGAAACGCGCGCGTGGCACGTTGCTGGAGACGCGGTTGATGCAGTACGCACAGTCGTAGACGCAGAAGTTGGTGAGCAGGATCTTCAGCAGGGACACGCAGCGGCCGTCCGGCGTGTAGCTGTGGCAGATGCCCATGCCCTCGGTGCTGCCGATGCCACCGCTGGTCCGGGAGTCGCGCTTGCCGGACCCGCTGGAAGCACAGGAGGCGTCGTATTTGGCGGCGTCGGCAAGAATGGCCAGCTTGCGGAGGGTGTCCATGACGGCACGCTACGCAGGGGCTGTCTCATTGGATGAGACAGCCCCTGAACTCTTCAGGATCTGCCGCCGGGCATGGCCCGGCGCTACCGACGGGCGTGCACTGCCGCCGGGCATGGCCCGGCGGGGGTGGATCAGAAGCCGTGGGTGATGCTCGGCTGGCCTGCTGAATAGTCGGCGTACGGGTCGTGCTCGCCGCTGCTGCCTTCGGAGAGGCGGAACTTCAGCGCCAGGCCGTCGCGCGAATCGGCAGCGCGCAAGGCTTCCTCCTGCTCGATCACGCCGGACTTGGCGAGCCGGAACAGGCATTGGTCGAAGCTCTCCATGCCTTCTTCCAGCGAGGCTTCCATCGCTGCCTTGATCTCGTGCACCTGGCCGCGTCGCAGCAGGTCGCGGATCATCGGGGTGTTGATCAGCACCTCGGTGGCTGGAAGACGGCGGCCGTCCTTGTTCTTCACCAGGCGCTGGCTGATCACCGCACGCAGGTTCAGCGCCAGGTTCATCAGCACGTTCTTGTGCGCGCTTTCCGGGAAGAAGTTGAGGATCCGCTCGATGGTCTGGTCGGCATTGTTGGAATGCAGCGTGGCCAGGCACAGATGGCCGGTCTCGGCGAAGGCGATGGCCGCTTCCATCGTCTCGGCATCCAGGATCTCGCCGATCAGGATGACGTCCGGTGCCTCGCGCATCGCGTTCTTCAGCGCATTGTGGAAGGCATGGGTGTCCAGCCCCACTTCACGCTGGTTGACGATGGACATCTTGTGCTTGTGCAGGTACTCGATCGGATCCTCGATGGTGAGGATGTGTCCGGTCGTGGTGCTGTTGCGATGGTCGATCATCGACGCCAGCGAGGTCGATTTGCCGGAACCGGTGGACCCCACCACCAGCACCAGCCCGCGCGGGGTCATGATGACGTCCTTCAGCACCTGCGGCAGGTTCAGCTCCTCGATGCTCGGGATCCGGCTGCGGATGGCGCGGATGACCATGCCGACCTCGCCCCGCTGCTTGAACACGTTCACCCGGAAACGGCCGGCATCGGCCAGGGCGATGGCCATGTTGAGCTCCAGCTCGCGCTCGAACTGCGGCACCTGGCCCTCGTCCATCAGCGAATAGGCGATCTTCTTGACCATGCCGGGCGGCAGGCCGGTGTTGCCCAGCGGATAAAGCTTCCCCTCGATCTTGATGTAGACCGGTGCTCCGGTGGTCAGGAACATGTCCGAGGCGTTCTTTTCGGTCATCAGCTTCAGGAAGTAGCCGATATCCATCGCGAATTTTCCCCAACGAAACTGCCGGCGCCCGTTGCAAGCACGGCGCTGGCTTGACGACAATGGCCGTGAACCGACAACCGGTACGGCCTCCCCAATGAAACGACCTAGCTTCGCACGAATGCGCCACGGCCTGTATGTGATGGCGTTTGCATTCGCACTGTCTGCCCCCGCCTGGGCGCAGGACGGTGCGCTGGAACTGGCCCAGGCCCGGCAGGCGGTGGACAAGGCCACCCAGGCCGATGCCGACCAGTACGCCCCGGACCTGATCGATCTGGCCCGGCAGGGCCTGGAGCAGGCGCAGCGCGCCGCTGGCGATCGCCGCGAACGCAAGAACGCCCCGGCCATGGCCCTGCGCGCGGCGGCCGATGCCGACCTGGCCCGCGCCCGCAGCGAGGAGGCCACTGCCACCGCGCAGCTGCAGCTGCGCCGCAACGAGGTCAACCAGCTGCAGCGCCAGCTCTCGACCGGGGAGGACCGCCGGTGAAACCCGTGAACGCCGCAACCCTGGCCGTACTGCTGGCTCTGCCGACCCTTGCCCTGGCGGCCGACAACCCCGTGGTGGCCCAGCTGAGCCAGCGCCTGATGGCCATCCAGGCCAATCCGGACACCGCCGAACTGGGCGCCTTCGAGCGCATGCAGGCCCAGCAGGCCATTGCCACCCTGGACAAGGCCAAGCGCCGCGACCAGGAGTTGGCGACCTACCTGGCCCAGCGCCGGGTCGAGATCGCCGAGACCGCCGTACGCGCGGCCCTGGCCGCCCGTGAGGTCGATCGGCTCGAGCGGACCCGCAGTGACCTGCTGATCGAGGCGAGCCGCCGCGATGCCGCCCGCGCCCGCCAGGAGGCCGAACAGCTGCGCATGCAGGCGCAGATGCAGGCCGAGGAAGCTGAACGCCTGCGTCAGGCTGCCGAGGCCGAGACGCTGGCGCGGCAGGACGCCGAGAACGCCCTGACCAGCGTGGCCGGCAAGCAGCAGCAGCGATTGAGCGCGGCCCAGCAGAATGCGGCGAAACTGGCCCGCGAGGAGGCCGAGCTGGTGTCCGGGCAGAAGCTGCCGGGCTCGAAGTTCGACGGACGCGGCGAGGTCTTCACCTTCGCCGGTGATGCTTTCGGAGCGGGCGGCTCCAGTCTGTCCGCCGGGGCGCGCAACCAGGCCAAGGCGTTGGCCGAGTACCTGAACATCGGCAAGAAGGGCCGGCTGCGCATCGAGGCCTACGACAGCGCCAACGGCGTCGGGCAGAAGCGCGCCGAGGCCCTGCGTGATGCACTGGTGGCGGGCGGTGTCGCCAGCAACCGCATCCAGATCAGCGGCAAGAAGGCGGCGTCGACCCGGGCGCGCTCGGCCGAGGTCATCATCGCCCCGTAATTGATTGATATTGTTTGTTTTTCGTTGCGTTGAGCATTCAGCCTGAACCCCGCCCCGGCGGGGTTCGGTCTTTTTGTCGCAGGGGTCTTGTACCCCGCCCGGAGCAGGCGTAGGGTCAATCGTCCGGGACGCAATGCCGCGGACCGGACGATGGGAGGGCCGGGCCGATGCAAGCAGGGCGCGAACCGCAGCAGACCGACGTGCGCAGGCCAGTGCCGCAGGTCGTTGTGCGCACCCATGCAGCCATCGAACGGCGCTCCTCCATGAACAACGCCCCGTGCCTTGCGGCCGGGGCGTTCGCGTATCTGTCGAAGGAGGTCCATCATGTTTGAAGATCAGCCCCAGAGCGAGATCGACGCACGTCGCGCGCGTGATCCGGAGTTCAGGGCACTCCATGACCAGCACCGCAAGTTGAACAAGAAGTGCATGGACGCGGAGTTGGGTGTACTCCCGATCGATGATGTCACCCTGGGTCGCATGAAGCGTGAGAAGCTGCTGGCCAAGCAACGACTTCTGCGAATGTACGAAACACCGCTCCCAACGACGTCCGCCACGCTGTGACGCACCTCGTCGCGCCCGGAGCGGCGTGACCCGGCCACAGAAGGCCCGGCCAGGCGCTCGCGCCCTGGCGTCGCGGTACCGCCGATGACGGCGGCCGCGCCAAGGCACCACAGGCGGTGGTGCCTTGGCCCGCACGTCCCTGTCTCATCGATGCGGACGGTACCGGTCTCCTCGTCGATCCGGGGCCGTCCGCATCCCCTTTCCGGCAGCGTCACGCCCATGCCCGGACTGACCTGACTTTCAGCGCCATCCGTCGGATAATCATCTGTCCGGCCCTGTGTGGCGCGAACCGAAAGTCCTGCGAATGCCCATCCATTCTTCCGTCCTCGAACTCATTGGCCAGACCCCGATCGTCAAGGCCCAGCGCCTGGACACCGGTGTCTGCGAGCTCTATCTGAAGCTCGAGAACGCCAACCCGGGTGGATCGATCAAGGATCGCATCGGCCTGTCGATGATCGAGGCAGCGGAGAAGCGCGGGGACCTGAAGCCGGGCGCGACGCTGGTCGAGGGCACCGCGGGCAACACCGGACTGGGCCTGGCCCTGGTCGCCCAGCAGAAGGGCTACAAGTTGATCCTGGTTGTTCCCGACAAGATGAGCCGGGAAAAGATCTTCAATCTGAAGGCGATGGGCGCTGAAGTGCGTCTGACCCGCTCGGACGTGGCCAAGGGCCACCCGGAGTACTACCAGGACCTGGCAAAGACCATCGCCGAGCAGACGCCGGGCGCCTACTTCATCAACCAGTTCGGCAACCCCGACAATCCGGCCGCCCACGAATTCGGCACCGGCCCGGAGATCCTGGAGCAGATGGGCGGCGATCTGGACGCCATCGTGTTCGGCTGCGGCAGCTCGGGCACCATGACCGGCCTGTCGCGCGCCTTCGCCACGCTGTCGCCGAAGACCGAGCTGGTGCTGGCCGACCCGGTCGGGTCGATCCTGGCCGAGTACATCAATGATGGCGTGCTCAATGACAAGTCGGGCAGCTGGCTGGTGGAAGGCATCGGCGAGGATTTCCTGCCCTCGATCTCCGATTTCAGCCGTGTCACCAAGGCCTATGCCATCAGCGACGCCGAGAGCTTCCACACCGCACGCGAACTGCTGGGCAAGGAAGGCATCCTCGGTGGCTCCTCCACGGGTACCCTGCTCGCCGCCGCACTGAAGTACTGCCGCGAGCAGACCACGCCGAAGAAGGTGCTGGTGCTGGTGTGCGACACCGGCAACAAGTACCTGTCGAAGATGTACAACGACTACTGGATGCTGGACAACGGCTTCCTCGAGCGCCCGCAGCACGGCGACCTGCGCGACCTGATCCTGCGCCCGTACGGCCAGCGCGACACCGTCGTGATCGGCCCGAATGATCTGTTGACCACCGCCTACCAGCGGATGAAGCTGTACGACGTCTCGCAGCTGCCGGTGATGGAGGGCGACCAGCTGGTCGGCATCGTCGATGAAAGCGACGTACTGCTGCATGTCTACGGCGACGAGGCGCGCTTCCGGGATCCGGTGGCCACGGCCATGGTCAGCAAGCTGGACCGGCTGGACGTGAAGTCGCCGATCGAAGCCCTGCTGCCCGTCTTCGATCGTGGCCAGGTGGCGATCGTCATGGACGGCAATGCCTTCCTCGGCCTGATCACCCGGATCGATCTGCTCAACTACCTGCGGCGTCGCGTTCAGTAACGCGAAGATCGCAGACGATCGCAGCTGAATTCACGCTTATTCGCGTCAAAGGTTGTTAAGGCCGCGCTGATAGACTTCCGCTCCTTCGACGGCACCGTCCACCGGTGCCCATCAGGAATCAACATGTCCAACGCTTCTTCCCAGGATCGCGCGCTCGCCCTGGCCACCCTGGCCATCCACGGCGGCCAGTCGCCCGATCCGAGCACCGGTGCGGTGATGCCGCCGATCTACGCCACCTCGACCTATGCGCAGTCCAGCCCGGGCGAGCACCAGGGCTTCGAATACTCGCGTACGCACAATCCGACCCGCTTTGCCTATGAGCGCTGCGTCGCCTCGCTGGAGGGGGGAACCCGCGGTTTCGCCTTTGCTTCCGGCATGGCCGCCAGCTCGACCGTGATCGAACTGCTGGACGCCGGCAGCCACGTGGTGGCGATGGATGACATCTATGGCGGCAGCTTCCGCCTGTTCGAGCGCGTGCGCCGTCGTACCGCCGGGCTGGACTTCAGCTTCGTCGATCTGACCGACCTGGCCGCGTTCGAGGCTGCGATCACGCCGGCCACGCGCATGGTGTGGATCGAAACCCCGACCAACCCGATGCTGAAGATCGTGGACATCGCCGCGGTCGCCGCCATCGCCAAGCGCCACGGCCTGATCGTGGTGGTGGACAACACATTCGCCTCACCGATGCTGCAGCGTCCGCTGGAACTGGGTGCGGATCTGGTCCTGCACTCGGCCACGAAGTACCTCAACGGGCATTCGGACATGGTCGGCGGCATGGTCGTGGTCGGCGACAACACCGAACTGGCCGAGCAGATGGCGTTCCTGCAGAACTCGGTGGGGGGCGTGCAGGGGCCGTTCGACAGCTTCCTGGCCCTGCGTGGCCTGAAGACCCTGCCGCTGCGCATGAAGGCGCACTGCGCCAATGCGCTGGCCCTGGCCCAATGGCTGGAAAAGCACCCGGCGGTGGACAAGGTGATCTACCCCGGCCTGGCCTCGCACCCGCAGCACGACCTGGCGACCCGCCAGATGGGCGGCTACGGCGGCATCGTCTCGATCGTCCTCAAGGGCGGTTTCGAGGCGGCCAAGCGCTTCTGCGAGAAGACCGAGCTGTTCACCCTGGCCGAATCGCTCGGCGGCGTGGAGAGCCTGGTCAACCATCCTGCCGTGATGACCCATGCGTCGATCCCGGTCGCGCGCCGCGAGCAGCTGGGCATCAGCGATGCGCTGGTGCGCCTGAGCGTGGGGGTGGAAGACCTGGGCGACCTGCAGCTGGACCTGGAACGGGCGCTGGGTTGAGCCGCACCATGGCCAGCAACGACGAAAGCAGGGGAGGGAGGCGGGCGCCACGTCGCATCGTCCACGCCCTGCGCGCCCGCCTGGGCGGGCTGCGCCGTTGGTGGCTTGCCCGCGGACTGGAGCAGGCACGTTTCCCCACGCTGCCCGCACCGGCCGCTGGCGACGCGCGCGGTGAAGCGCTGGTCTTCCCGCCGACAGATCCCACCCTGGGGCCCGGCGTCAATCTGTACGGCTACATCCACGGCCAGTTCGGCCTGGGGCAGACGGCACGGATGTATGCCCGGGCCCTGCTGGGTGAGGGATATCCGGTTGCGGTGAACGATGCCGCCCTCCGCATCCCGCATGCGTGCAATGACCACAGCCTGTCCGGCCAGCTCGGACGGGGCGCGCCCTATCCCTTCAACCTGGTATTCGTGAATCCGGACCTGTTCGGTGAACTGGCGCCCCGCCTGCCGCGCGATACCTACACCATCGCGTTCTGGTTCTGGGAACTGGATACCGTGCCGGCCGCATGGCAGCGAACGCTGGAGCAGGTCGACGAAGTCTGGGTCTCCACCCGCTTCGTCGAGGATGCCTTCCGGCGCGCGACCGGCAAGCCGGTGGTGCGCATTCCGCATCCGATCGTGCCGCAGCCCGGCGCGGACCTGTCCCGGTCCAGCTTCGGCCTGGACGACGACGCGTTCGTGTTCCTGTGCAGCTTCGACTTCAATTCGTCGATCCACCGCAAGAATCCGTGGGCGGTGCTGGCGGCGTTCCGCGCGGCCTTCGATGGCGCACCGGACAACGTGCAGCTGGTGATGAAGTGCAGCAACGGCTTCCGCCATCCGCAGCGGCTGCGCGAGCTGATGCAGCAGGCTGCCGGCGATCCGCGCATCCTGGTACGCGACCAGGTGCTCGACGATGCGCAGCTGCACGCATTGCAGGAAACTGCCGATGCCTATGTCTCGCTGCACCGCGCGGAAGGGCTGGGGCTCGGACTGGCCGAGAGCATGGCCCGTGGCAAGCCGGTGATCGCCACCGCCTGGTCGGGCAATCTCGATTTCATGAACGAGGGCAACAGCTGCCTGGTGCCGTTCCGCACG
Organism: Stenotrophomonas sp. YJH_SMC_36; assembly: GCF_059369935.1. Taxonomy (NCBI): domain Bacteria; kingdom Pseudomonadati; phylum Pseudomonadota; class Gammaproteobacteria; order Lysobacterales; family Lysobacteraceae; genus Stenotrophomonas; species Stenotrophomonas sp. YJH_SMC_36. The sequence goes on from NZ_JCAFTD010000008.1 coordinate 169,782, forward strand.
GTGCCGATCCGCCCGGGGGAGTATCCCTTCGCCGATGGCGGCACCTGGGCCGAGGCCGACGTGCCGGCCGCGGCAGCGTGGATGCGCCGGCTCGCCCGTGAACCGGGCCTGGCGCAGCGGATCGGCGTGCAGGCACGCAGCGACATCCTGGAAACCATGAGCCTGCAGGCCGCCGCAACGGCCATGCGCGCTCGATTGCAGTCTTTGGAACGACACGACCGATGAACCCAAGAACCACCACCACCGGGCACGAGGATTGGACATGCTGGGTATGCTGAAAGCCCTGTGGAACTACCGCTATTTCATTTTTTCCTCGATCAAGAACGAGCTGCGGCTGCGCTTCATCCGCAGCCGCCTGGGCGCCTTGTGGATGATCATCCACCCGCTGATGCAGGTGCTGATCTTCGCCACGATCCTGTCCGAGGTGCTGGCCGCCAAGCTGCCGGGCATCGATGACAAGTACGGTTACGCGCTGTACCTGATGTCCGGCACCCTGTGCTGGACGATGTTCTCCGAGACCATCGGCAAGTCGGTGAACCTGTTCGTCGACAGCGGCAACCTGATGAAGAAGATGTCGTTCCCCCGCATCTGCCTGCCGTTCATCGCCGGTGGCACGATGCTGGTCAACAACGTGCTGCTGCTGGTGGCGATCTTCGCGGTGTTCGCGGTGATGGGCCACATGCCAACTGCCGAGGCCCTGTGGCTGCCGGCGCTGATGCTGCTGACGCTGAGTTTCTCGATGGCGCTGGGCCTGCTGCTGGGCGTGCTCAACGTGTTCATGCGCGATATCGGCCAGGTCGTCCCGGTGGTCCTGCAGGCATTGTTCTGGCTGACCCCCATCGTCTACCACATCACCATTCTGCCCGAGCGCGTGCAGGCCATCTTCCGGCTCAACCCGTTGCTGCCGCTGGTTACCAGCTACCAGAACGTGCTGCTGTTCGACAAGCCGCCGGTCTGGGGTGACCTGTTGTGGCTGATGATCGCCACGGTGGTGCTGGCATTGGCTTCGCTGGTGATGTTCCGTCGTGCCAGCCCGGAAATGGTGGATGCGCTATGAGTGGTGAACTGAAGGTCGACAACGTCGGCAAGGCGTATCGTGTCTGGACGAGCGAGTGGCTGCGCGCGGCCCGCTGGTTCGGTGTGCCGACGCGGCCCAAGGAAGAGAACTGGGTGCTGCGCAATGTGTCTTTCACCATCGCGCCCGGCGAAGCCGTGGGCGTGATCGGCCAGAACGGCGCGGGCAAGAGCACCCTGCTCAAGCTCATCACCGGAACCGCCCAGCCCACCGAGGGCCAGGTGACGCGGACCGGCCGCGTTGCGGCGATTCTCGAGCTGGGCATGGGCTTCAACCCCGACCTCACCGGTCGCCAGAACGCGTTCCACTCCGCAGGCCTGATGGGCTACTCGCAGGAGCAGATCGAAGCCGCGATGCCGGAGATCGAGGCCTTCGCCGAAGTGGGCGAGTACTTCGACCAGCCCGTGCGTACCTATTCCAGCGGCATGCAGGTGCGCGTGGCGTTTGCCGTCGCCACTGCATTCACCCCGGACCTGCTGATCGTCGACGAGGCCCTGTCGGTCGGCGACAGCTACTTCCAGCACAAGAGCTTCGACCGCATGCGTCGCTTCCGCGAGGAGGGCACGTCGATCATGCTGGTCTCGCACAGCCTCAGCGACGTGAAGGCACTGTGCGACCGCGCGATCCTGCTGGACAAGGGACGAGTGCTGAAGGATGGCGAGCCGGACGAGGTCATCGATTTCTACAACGCGCTGATCGCGAAGAAGGAAAACGAGACGCTTGCGGTCGAGCAGCGCCGTGGCAAATCCGGCTGGGTGACTACCCGGAGCGGGACCGGCCAGGCCCGCGTGGAATCGCTGCGACTGCTCGATGGCGAAAGCAGCCAGGAGGTCAAGCTGGCAACCGTTGGCCAGAAGCTCCGGCTTGAACTGAAGGCACAGGTCAGTGCCGACCTGCCCAGCCTGGTACTGGGGTTCATGCTGCGCGACAAGCAGGGCCACATCATCTGGGGCAGCAATACCTGGCATACCGGTCAGGTCCAGCGAGATGTACGGGGCGGAGAACAGGTGGTCTACCACCTGGACTTCACCTGTACGCTGGGCCCGGGTTCCTACTCGGTGTCGCCGGCGCTGGTCAGCACCGAAACGCACATGGTCGACAACTTCGAGTGGGTGGACAACCTGCTGGTGTTCGACGTGATGAATGCCGACAGGACCACGTTCATCGGATCGAACTGGCTCGATGCTGCCTTCAGCGTCGAACGCAGCCGCGCATCGGCCGATGGTGTGCAGGCGGACTGACGGACAACCATGTCAAAGCTGATTTCCTACGCGCAGAATTTCGAAGACGTCATGCTCTGGCGCGCGCTGTCACATGTGGACAATGGCTGCTATGTCGATGTGGGCGCACAGAGCCCCGATACCGACTCGGTAAGCCGGATGTTCTACGAGCATGGCTGGCGCGGCGTGCACGTGGAGCCCACGCCGCAGTATGCCAACCTGCTGCGCGATCGCCGGCCGGATGAGGTGGTGCTGCAGGTTGCCGTAAGCGATCAACCCGGGATACTGCAGTTCTTCAACATCGCCGATACCGGCCTGAGCACCACGGATCCGGCCATCGCTGCCGAACATCGGGAGGCGGGCTTCAACGTCTCCGACGTGCGTGTGCCGGCGCTGACGCTGGACACCGTGCTGGAGCAGGTGCCAGCCACTGACATCCACTGGTTGAAGGTCGACGTCGAGGGCGCAGAGGAACTGGTGCTGCGCGGCTGGCAGCGCGATACCCGCTTGCCCTGGCTGGTCGTGGTGGAAAGCACGCGTCCGCTGAGTTCGGAACAATCCCACCAGAGCTGGGAACCGATCCTGCTCGACAAGGGGTACCGGTTCGTCTATTTCGACGGCCTCAACCGGTTCTACGCCAGTGCGCAGCATCCCGAACTGGATGCGGCATTCGAGAGCGGACCCAATGTGTTCGATGATTTCAGTCTGAGTTCGGGCTCGCAGTTCTGCTCGCAGATCAACCTGGCCTATCACGAACTGCAGACGCTGGCGGATCGACGCGAGGTCGAATTGAACGAGCGGATCCAGGATCTGGACGCGGCACTGCAGCGGGCGCAGGAAGAATCCGCCGAGGCAACCGAGCACAACGCCCGTGCAATGGAAAGGCTGCGCAGCGAGCACGAAGGCGCGGTCCGTGCGATGGCAGTGGCCCAGCGGGAACTGGTGAGCAAGCATGAGCGTGAGCGCAGCCTGCTCGACAGGAAGGCGCTGACCGAACTGCACGAGCTGACTGAGCAGGTCACCAAGGGCAAGCACGAGGCCCATCGTTGGTGGTTGGCGCATGAGCAGCTGCGCGCGCAGCTGGATGCGATCGAACGCAGCCGTTCGTGGCAGCTCACGCGGCCGTTCCGGGCCGTGCGCCGACGCCTGTCGTCCAGCGTGCTGGGCCGCATGAAACGTGCGCTGCGGCCGGCGGTCGTGCGCGCGCTGAAGGTCGCCATGGCCGCACCGTGGCTGCGACGCCTGGCCAAGCCCCTGGTTACGCGCATTCCCTTCCTTCACCAGCGCCTGCAGAAGATCGCCATCAGCGAACAGCTGTTCGAGATCGAGCGGGCGCGATTGGCTGCAATGGAGGGCAACGAGCACGAAGTCACTGTCGTCCATCTGGATCGACGGGCCCGGCGCGTGCTGGAAGACCTGAAGCGTTCAAGGAATGAAAGGGCTGCCCGATGAGAGTGCTGATTGACCTGCAGGGTGCACAGACCGAGAGCCGATTCCGGGGCATCGGGCGCTATTCGACCTCGCTGGCGCAAGCGATGGCCCGCAATGCGGGCGACCATGAGATCTGGGTGGCGGTCAACGGCACCTTCCCCGATGGCATCGGCGACATCCGCCAGGCCCTGGATGGCCTGGTCCCGCAGGAACGGATCCGTCAGTTCGATACCTTCAGCCGGGTAGGCTGGCCGAACGCCGCGGATGCGTGGCGGCGTGGTGCATCCGAGCTGATGTGGGAAGCGTTCCTGGATGGCCTCCAGCCCGACTTCATCCACGTATCCAGCCTGTTCGAAGGTTCCCAGGGCGGTGCGGTCGGCTCGATCGGCAAGTTGCCGGGCGTACGGGCGGCGACTGCGCTGACCCTTTATGACCTGATTCCGCTGCTCAATCCCGACGTCTATCTGGCATCGGACTGGGTCGGGTCCTGGTACATGGACAAGGTCGAGTCGCTCAAGCGCGCCGACCTGCTGCTGTCGATCTCCCAGCACGCGCGGCAGGAGGCATTGCAGGCGTTGGATATCGATCCGGCGCGTGTGGTCAACATCTCCTCGGCAATCTCGCCGCACTTCGTGCCGATGGCCATCGGCGAACGCGAGCAGACCCTGTTCCGCGAGCGCTTCGGCCTGCGTGGCCGCTACGTGATGTACAGCGGGGCAATGGAGCCGCGCAAGAATGCAGAGGGTCTGCTGCGGGCATTCTCCCTGATGGATCCTGCCGTACGTGCGTCGACGCAGCTGGTCATCGCCGGCAAAGTGTCCGAGCACGACCGCCGCAATTTCGATGCGCTGGCAGCGCAGCTCGGCGTCAGCAACCAGGTGGTGTTCACCGGCTATATCACCGACGAAGAGCTGATCGCGCTGTACAGCGCGACGGCGGCCTTCGTGTTCCCCTCGTTGCATGAAGGCTTTGGCCTGCCCGCGCTGGAGGCCATGTCCTGCGGAGCACCGACCATTGGCTCAGGCACGACCAGCATCCCCGAGGTGATCGGTCGTGAAGATGCGTTGTTCGATCCAACGGAGCCTGCTTCGATCGCCCGCTCCATGCAGAACGTCTTGACTGACACCGCATTCGCCGACTCCCTGCGTGCCCATGCCCCCCTGCAGGCGGCGAAGTTCTCGTGGGACAATTCGGCCAAGGCCGCGCTGCAGGCCATGGAAGCGGTCGCATCGCGTCGTGCGCCACGCGATCGCCGCTGGGTCGCCGCGTCGCCTGCACTCGACGCCGGCTACCGTACCCTGGTCCAGGCGGTGGGTGGGCTGGACGTCGGCTGCGAGCCGGAACCCTTCGAACTGCAGCAGGCGGCAGCGCTGATCTCCTCCGGAATGGCGGCCAACGAGGCGCTCGCACGCGGCGGTGAACTGCCCGCGTCGCTGTCCTGGCGCGTGGAAGGTCCATTCGACAGCAGCTACAGCCTGGCCCTGGTGAACCGTTGCCTCGCGGAAGCATTGGCCGACCGTGGCCACCACGTGGGTCTGCATTCGACCGAAGGCCCGGGTGATTTCGATCCGTCACCGCAGTTCCTTGCGCGCAATCCGCGCGTGGCGGCGCTGCATGCTGCCGTGGCCGCGATCCCGGCCGACCAGGCCGATGTGACCAGCCGACTGCTGTATCCGCCACGGGTTGCCGATGCACGCGCAAGGATGAACCTGTTGCACGCCTATCCCTGGGAGGAGAGCGGTTTTCCGCAGGAGTGGGTCGAGGAGTTCAATGACAGCCTGCAGGGGATCTCCTGCGTTTCGCATCATGTCGAGAAGATCATGGTGGATAACGGCGTGTCGGTTCCCCTTGGCGTCTGCTGGAACGGCGTGGATCACTGGGAGCAGATTGTTGCCGATGCGACCTATCCGGTGCCGGGCAGGGGGTTCCGCTTCCTCCACGTGTCCTCGTGCTTCCCGCGCAAGGGCGTGGACGCGATGCTTCTGGCCTATGGCAAGGCGTTCAGCGCCGCCGACGATGTCAGCCTCGTCATCAAGACCTTCGCCAATCCACACAATGAAGTGCATCGCTGGCTGGCTGACGCACGCCGCGACAACCCGGATTATCCGGACGTGCACATCATCGAGGAGGACGTGAGCGACGCCCAGCTCAAGCATCTGTACGCGAGCTGCAACGCGCTGCTGGCGCCGAGCCGGGCTGAAGGCTTTGGCCTGCCATTGGCCGAAGCGATGCTGGGCGGCCTGCCGGTGATCACCACCAACTGGGGGGGGCAGCTGGATTTCTGCAGCGAAGAAACCGCCTGGATGGTGGATTACCGCTTCGTTCCGGCGCAGACCCACTTCAATCTGCGCAATTCGGTCTGGGCCGAACCCGATGTCGACGCGCTGGCCGCCGCAATGCGTGAGGTGCACGGCGCCGATCCGGCGCGTGTGCGGGACAAGGTCGAGGCCGCGCGGCGACTTCTGAAGTCGCGCTTCACGTGGTCCGATGCCGCGCGGAGACTGGAGCAGGACGTACGCGCGTTCGCGGCGCAGCCGACGCTGCCCGATGCGCGCGTCGGCTGGATCACGACCTGGAATACGCGCTGCGGCGTGGCCAGTTACGCAAGCTATCTCGTGGAGAGCGGCGGAACACCGGTGGCGATCCTGGCGGCCGAGGCCGATGACCGCACGTTCCGCGATGGGCCAGAGGTTGTCCGCTGCTGGCGGCAGGGCGAAGGCGACATGCTTGAGCGGCTGGAACAGCAGATCGAGCGTCTGAAGCTGGACACGCTGATCATCCAGTTCCAGTACGGCTTCTTTGACTTCCCCGCGTTCTCGGCCTTCCTTGAGCGGCAGCAGGCGGCCGGCAGGGGCCTGATCGTGATGATGCATGCAACCGTTGATGCCGCGGAGAATCCGCGCAAGCGGCTGCGCGACCTGGGGCCGGCACTGGCCGGCTGCGATCGCGTGCTGGTGCACTCCATACACGACCTCAACCGTCTCAAGGACATCGGCGTGGAGCGCAACACCGCGATGTTCCCGCACGGCATCCTGGAACCGGCTGAGCCGGCGGCGGCAAACACGGGCGCACGCCTGCGCGTCGTTTCCTACGGTTTCTTCCTGCCGCACAAGGGGTTGCTGGAACTGATCGACGCTGTTGCGTTGATGGTCGCCCAGGGCGTGGACGTCGAACTGGCGATGATCAATGCCGAGTATCCGGTGGATGTCTCGCGGCAGCAGATCGACCAGGCGGTGGCCCGGGTCGTGCAGCATGGCCTGCAGTCGCGTGTGCGGATGGTGACCCGTTTCCTGCGTGACCAGGAGAGCATGCAGGAGCTGGTGCAGGCCGATGTGGTGGTGTTCCCATACCAGGGCACCGGCGAATCCTCCAGCGCGGCAGTCCGCTACGGGCTGGCCTCAGGCCGCCCGGTGGCCGTCACGCCGCTGGCGATCTTCGACAACGTCGGCGACGTCGTTCACCGTCTGCCCGGGACCTCCCCGCCCGATCTTGCGGCCGGTCTGCGGCAACTGCTGCGTGCCAGCCGCGACGGCGATCCAGTGTTGGCCGATGTGCAGCAGCGTGCCGCACAATGGCGCGCCGAACACCGGTATCCTGCGCTGGCCCGCCGTCTGGACTCCATGGCTCGACAGATCCTCCGCACGCGTCGGCAGGCTCTGGCTGCAAATTCACTCAATCATCAGGACGAGAAGCAATGAAGAAGGCAATCATCACAGGCATCACGGGTCAGGACGGCGCCTATCTCACCCAGCTGTTGCTGGAGAAGGGCTATGAAGTGCACGGCACCTACCGCCGCACCAGCTCGGTGAATTTCTGGCGCCTGGATGAGCTGGGCGTGACCAACCACCCGAACCTGCACCTGGTGGAGTACGACCTGACCGACCTCGGCACGTCGCTGGCGATGGTGCAGAAGATCCAGCCGGACGAGATCTACAACCTGGCCGCACAGAGCTTCGTCGGCGTCAGCTTCGACCAGCCGACTACCACCGCGCAGATCACCGGTGTGGGTGCACTGAACCTGCTGGAAGCGATTCGCCTGGTCAATCCGAAGATCCGCTTCTACCAGGCGTCGACCTCGGAAATGTTCGGCAAGGTGCAGGCCGTGCCGCAGGTGGAGGACACCCCGTTCTACCCGCGCAGCCCGTACGGCGTGGCCAAGCTCTACGCGCACTGGATCACCGTCAACTACCGCGAGAGCTACGACATCTTCGGTTCCAGCGGCATCCTGTTCAACCACGAAAGCCCGCTGCGCGGGCGCGAGTTCGTGACCCGCAAGATCACCGACTCGGTTGCCAAGATCAAGCTGGGCCAGCTGGACGTCCTGGAACTGGGCAACCTGGACGCCAAGCGTGACTGGGGCTTCGCCAAGGAGTACGTGGAAGGCATGTGGCGCATGCTGCAGGCCGAGCAGCCGGACACCTTCGTGCTGGCCACCAACCGTACCGAGACCGTGCGCGACTTCGTGGCGATGGCGTTCAAGGGCGCCGGCATCGATGTCGAGTTCAAGGGCAAGGACGTCGACGAAGTCGCGGTGGACACCGCCACCGGCAAGACCGTGATGCGCATCAATCCGAAGTTCCACCGCCCGGCCGAAGTCGATCTGCTGATCGGCAACCCGGAAAAGGCCGAGCGCATCCTTGGCTGGAAGCCGCAGACCAGCCTGGAACAGCTGTGCCAGATGATGGTCGAGGCTGACCTCAAGAGGAACGAGCGTGGCTTCTCGTTCTGAGTTGTCAGGCCAGCGCGTGCTGGTCACGGGGGCGTCCGGGTTCACCGGGCGCTACGTGATCGAACGCCTGCGTGCTGCCGGGTGCGATGTGCATGATCTGCATTCCGGTGACACCGCTACGTCGGTCAATCTGCTCGACCGTGCTGCGCTCAAGCAGCACGTCGCCAGAGTGCGTCCGCAGCGCGTGGTCCATCTGGCTGCGATCTCGTTCGTCGCCCACGGTGATGCCGACGAGATCTACCGGGTCAACGTGGTGGGGACGCGCAATCTGCTGGAAGCGCTGGCGTCCCTGGACGAGGCGCCGAGCAATGTACTGCTGGCCAGCAGTGCCAATGTCTACGGCAACGCGTCCGGCGTGCTCGACGAGCAGGCGCCGCTTTCGCCGCAGAACGACTACGCGGTCAGCAAGATGGCGATGGAGGCCATGGCGGCGCTGTGGATCGATCAGCTTCCGCTGACCCTGGTGCGTCCATTCAACTACACCGGCGTGGGCCAGGACGAGAAGTTCCTGATTCCGAAGATCGTGGCGCACTTCCGCCGCGGTGCCGATGTGATCGAGCTGGGCAACACCGATGTCTCGCGCGATTTCAATGACGTGCGGGGTGTGGCCGCTGCCTACGAAGGCCTGCTGGCACTGCCGGGCAATGGCCAGACCTACAACGTCTGCTCCGGCCAGGAGCATTCGCTGCATGAGGTCATCGAACGCATGCGTGGCATCTCCGGCCGCGACATCGAAGTGAAAGTGAATCCCGCCTTCGTCCGCGCCAACGAGGTCAAGTCGCTGCGTGGTGACAACGGCAAGCTGCGGGCCGCGGTCGGCTCATTGCCGGACTTCGATCTGGGCGAGACGCTTCGTTGGATGTACCAGGCCCGCGCGGAGGCCTGAAAGAGCGCGGGGTCCGCTTCGGCTGATCCCGCCTTCAGTGCAGGGAGAACACGCAGTGCATTATGTCTGGCAACTGATTGCGCCGGTATTGGCGATGTGTCTTGCTGTCATCGGCAGCTCGACCCTGCTGGCCGTCGCCGGCATCCGCGTGAGTCCGCATCTGCGACAGATCGGGCCGGTCCAGGCGTTGCTGCTCGCAAGCGTGTGCGTACTGGCCCTGCTGATGAATGCCAATGCGTGGCTGCCCGGCTACGTGGTGTTTCCCTGTTTCCTGATCAGCGGGGCCGTGGGAGCCCTCGTGGCGCTTCGCCGTGGCTTCGCCGATCCGCTCGCCCATGCGTCGATCTGGGCGTTCACGATCAGTCTGCTTGCGGGCGTTCTGCTGGTCGCATGGTGGAATCTCATGTTCGCCTCCCGGCATCTGTGGATGCTTGAAGGCACCAACCATGATCTGGTGTTCTTCTACGGCGGTGCCAAATGGGCCATGCAACACCCGCTCTGGGTCGAGCAGGCCACGGTGGCCCGCGAGTGGGCGCTGGGGCAATGCGGTCAGGGCATGCAGTTCATCGGCAACGGCTGCATCGTGCAGCGCAATGGGGCGTACAGCCTGTTGGCACTGGCGTCCAGCTTCGTGCCGGAGGCAGGCCCAAACCAGGTGCGGGCGATGATCGGTACCGCCGCACTGTTCCCGGTGCTCGGCATGCTGCCCTCGATGGCAGGCCGCTTCGGCGGCGCGCGTCGCTGGCCGCGGGGAACCGCGGTGGCCTTCCTGCTGGCGGTGCTGTGCATGCTGGGTACCGGCATGATGCTTGCGGTGGTCAACGAGAACATCGGTACGGCGATGGCGGGCGCCCTGCTGATGATGATCGTGCTGTGGGCGCTTACGCCAATGCAGTCGCTGGGTGCAAAGTGGATCATGCTGGGTGCAGCCGCGGGCTGTACCGGCATGGCATACGGCGAAGCGGCGGTGCATGCGTGCATGATCGTGGCCCTGGCCGTACTGGTGACGGCCATGTGGCTGCGTTCTTGGCGGGTGTTCCTGCTGGGCGGCCTGCTGGCGATGCTGGCCTGCGCGATCGTCCTCAACCGGATGCTGCCCGAGCTGATGGCATCCTATGCCCAGGTCAGTGGCATCGTCGCGCAGTCGTCGTGGCCCAGCTGGTACATCCGGCAGCCCTTCTGGGGTTGGTGGCTGTCGGCTCCCTTCGCCGGCCTGTTGATGACCGGCGAACCTGCCGTGAATCCGGAAGCCATCATGCTCGGGCTGGTGCTGATGGCGTCCACTGCATGGCTTTCCATCCGGGAAGGACGCTGGCGGTTCTTCGTCGGCTTGCTGGCAGCCAGCATGGTGCTGGTTGCCTATGTGCAGAGCCATGGCTATCAGTACGGCGAGCACAAGCTGGTGCAGGTGCTCGGGCCGGCATGGGTGGCGCTGTTGAGCTGGCTTCTGCTGCGCCATGCGCGCCGTCGCGGCCGCACAGGTGTGGTACTGCTGCTGATGGCGACGCTGGGGGCGCTGTCGGCGGCCTACGCCGTGCGTTCGCGATCGATCCTGGTCTCGCATGTGCCTTCGGGTATCACCCATGCCCTCTCGGAAGCGATCAGGCTGCCGCAGAAGGGAGATGAGGTTGTCATCGACACGTCCGGGGTCAACGGGCCGGAGCGCTACGTCAAGCAGGACTTTGCTGTGCTGGAGCTGCATCGGCGCGGGGTGCGCGCGCGCATTGCCGACCGTGGCGACGCTCCGGTGGGGTACAGCGATGCCCTGTTAAATGACAGCCTGCGCGGTGCCGAATCACCCGATTGGCTGCTGGTACTCAGGCAGCCCGGGACGGGCCCAGCGCTGCCGCCGGGTACTGCCCCGCTCCTGGAAGATCCCACATTCGCATTGTTCTCGCTGCAGTCCGGTCAGTTGCCGCTGGCCCAGGCGGGTACGGGCTGGCACACCTGCGAACAGGATCACTGCTGGACCCGCGGCGCCTTCAGCCTTGAAACCTTCGTGCCCAAAGGATGTGCGGGCGCACGACTGCAGGTTGATCTGGATCTGCTGCAGCCACCCGCCGAGGGACGTATCCATGTGACCGTCAACGGTGTGGAAGCAGCAACCGTCGACGGGCACCAGGGCGAGGTCAGTCTGCAGCTGGCCGGCGGCAGCTCGGTGGTCGTCCTCGCGCCGGATTGGCCGGTTGCGTCGCCGCAGGCGTTGGGTCTATCAACCGATCCCCGGCCTCTGTTCGCCAACGTGTCCCACGCCCGCATCAGCTGCGGCGTGCCTGCCGAGCCGGCAGAATGACGGTCTTCGCAATCATCCATCGAACAGCGTCGGGCCACGGCCACGGCGCAAGAGGTCTCCCATGCAACTCCTGATCGTCTTCGGCCTGGTCATCCTCGGCGCCTGTGGAACCGTCCTGCTGAAGGTCGGGGCAGGGCGTGTCACCTATTCCGATGGCCTCCTGCCCATGCTGTCGTCTGCGTTCAACCTGCCACTGGTGACCGGCTTCATCCTGCAGATGATCCCGCTGGTGTCGTGGGTGGTGCTGCTCAAGTACATGCCACTGACCAAGCTGCAGCCGATGATCGCCCTGACCTACGTGGTGACACCGGTGCTTGCCGTGCTGTTCCTGGGCGAGCACATCGGCCCACTGCGCATGGCCGGCATCGGCCTGATCGTGCTGGGCGTGGTACTTGTGAGCGCGAGCTGAGCATGAAGATCCTGATCGTCCTGACCTACTACACGCCCTACATGAGCGGGGTGACTGAATTCGCGCGGATGCTTGCCGAGGACCTGTCCCATCGCCACGAGGTCACCGTGCTCACCACCCAGCACGATGCATCCCTGCCGGTGGAAGAGACCATCAACGGCGTGCGCGTGGTGCGCGCACCGGTGTTCGCCCGCATGCACAAAGGCGTCCTGAGCTGGAAGTTCATCACCTGGTTCCGCCGACTGGCGCGGCAGCATGATGTGGTCAACCTGCATATGCCGATGCTGGAATCGGGCCTGCTGTCATTGCTGGTTCCTGCCCGCAAGCTGGTGGTGAACTACCAGTGCGACATGGCCGTGGTGGGTGGACTGCTGGACCGGCTGGCGGTGAACGTCACCCGTGTGTCCTGCTGGCTGGCCACGCGGCGCGCCCGTGATGTCGGGGTGCTCACCCACGATTACGCGAGCTCATCGGCCTGGTTGTCCGGTATCCGTCACAAGCAGCATGAAGTGCTGGCGCCGATGAAGGCGATGCCCTGGCAGGATCGCCCGGCGAGTACCGACGGGGTGTTCCGCTTTGGTTTCGTGGGCCGCTTCGTCGCCGAGAAAGGCCTGCCCGTCCTGCTGGAGGCCTTCAGCCAGGTCCATGCCCTGCATGGCGACCGTGTCCGCCTGGTGCTGGTCGGGGATACCCACAACATCGCCGGCGGCGGCATCATGGATGCCATCCACGGCAGCATCGCCGCGCTGGGGGATGCGGTCGACGTGCGCGGTCGCGTCAGCGAACAGGAACTGCAGGCGTTCTATGCGCAGCTTGATGTGCTGGTACTGCCCAGCGTCAACCGCTATGAAGCGTTCGGCATGGTGCAGCTGGAGGCGATGCTCAGTGGTTCACGGGTGATCGCGTCGAACCTGCCGGGCGTGCGCACCATCGTGCAGAACACCGGCAATGGCGAGGTGGTGCCGGTCGGCGATGCACCGGCACTGGCGGCAGCGATGCTGCGCCTGATGGCCAGCCGCGATGCGGCAAGCCGTGCCGAGGTACGGGCACAGGCACTGCAGGCCTATCCGCTGCGGCGCTTCTACGATCTGCAGGAAGCCATGCTGCTCGATCGCACCGGACCCGAGCGTCCGGCCTGATCCGACCTGGCCGGGTTGCCAGCGCTGCCTGCGGGCAGCGATGGCACCGTCATTCCCCGCGCTCGAATGACGGGCTGCGCGCCGGTGGCGCAGCCGTGATGTGCCTGAGTCAGATCGCCGCCAGTACCGACAGGCCACCCACCAGCACCGTGATCAGGCTGCCGGGATCCTTCACTGCGAACACGACCGGGTCGTCGTGCATCTGTCCACGGTGGGCCAGCAGCCAGGTGCGGCAGATCCAGTAGAGCAGGACCGGGCACAGCAGCCACAGGAACAGCGGATGCCCGTAGAGCTCCTGGCTTTCCGGCGCGTTGATGTACAGGCACAGCACGAGTACCGACGCCATGCCCGACGCGGTACCCAGGGCCTGTACCAGTCCCAGGTCCTCGACGTGGTAGCCACGCCCGCTGGGCTTCTCCTTGCCGCTGGCCAGCGTCATGCGCAGTTCGGTGTAGCGCTTGAGCATGGCCAGGCTGAGGAAGATGAACATCGAGAAGGTCAGCAGCCAGAACGAAAGCGTGACGTCGATTGCCGCGGCACCGCCGACGATGCGGATGGTGTAGAGCGCGGCCAGCATCACCACATCGATCATCACCACCTGCTTCATCCGCAGCGAATAGGCCAGGGTGAGGCAGAAATAGATGGCCAGTACCAGCAGGAATGCAGGGGCGACAATGGCCGCCAGCAAGAAGCCGGCCAGGGTCAGTACCGGCGTGGCCAGCAGCCCCGAACGCAGATCCAGCCGGCCACAGGCGAACGGGCGCTTGCGCTTGCGCGGATGCTGCCGGTCCGAGTCGAGGTCCAGCAGATCATTGAACAGATACACGCCGGATGCGCACAGCCCGAAGGCGATGAACGCCAGCACCGCGTTGAGCGTGGTCTCCAGCTCCAGGAAACGATGACTCGCCAGCAATGGCACGAATACCAGCACGTTCTTCAGCCACTGGTGGACACGCATCGCCTTGAGCCAGGCGCGTGGGCCGCCGCCTTCGCGGGGCCAGTGGGCGGCAAGCTCCGAACAGTGCGCCGCAGCGCGGGCGACACCGGCACTGGCGTTGACCACCCAGGCCGAATGCGCGTGCTTCCAGATGGCCAGATCGACCCGCGCGTTGCCCATGTAGTCGAAACCGCGCTCGCCGAACTGCTCCACCAGCAGATCGGCCTTGCGATGGCCGGCAAGATTGGTGTGTCCATCGCTGCAGAACACGTCGTCGAACACGCCCAGATGGCGCGCGATCGGCTCCACCAGTGCCGCGTCCGATGCCGTGCACAGGACCCGCCTGCGATCACTGCTGGTCCGCAGCAGTTCGACCACGCGCGGGTCATACGGCAGCAGTGCCGGATCGCCGGCACCGTGCACCGCCAGCTGGTGCTTCAGGTGCGCCTTGCCACGCAGCAGCCAGAACGGCAGCACGAACAGCATCCAGGGCTGCCGTGCCAGCATCCTCAGGAAGGTCTCGTACAACAGGTCACTGCGCAGCAGGGTGCCGTCCAGATCAACACACAACGGCCTCGAACGGCCGGCACCCGAAGCACTCACCGATCAGCCTCCCGCGCGGCCGTACTGGTCTTCGAAACGAACGATATCGTCCTCGCCCAGGTAGCTGCCCGACTGCACTTCGATCAACTCCAGCGGCAGCTTGCCCGGGTTCTTCAGGCGATGGGTGACGCCCAGCGGGATGTACGTGCTCTGGTTTTCCGACAGCAGGATGACCTCGTCGCCCCGGGTCACCTCGGCCGTGCCGCTGACCACGATCCAGTGCTCGGCGCGGTGGTGATGCATCTGCAGGCTCAGGGTCGCGCCCGGCTTGACGGTGATGCGCTTGACCTGGAAGCGGTCGCCGTTGTCGATGGAATCGTAGGCGCCCCACGGACGGTACACCTTGCGGTGCGCGGCAGCTTCACTGCGGCCCTCGCGCTTGATCCGGCCGACAATCTCCTTGACGTCCTGCACGCGGTCCTTGTGGCCGACGAACACGGCGTCGTCGGTCTCCACGACCACCACGTCCTGCAGGCCGACCATCGCGATCAGGCGGTTGCCATAGGCATAGCTGTCCTTGCAGTCCAGGGCGATGACATCGCCATGGCAGGCGTTGCCGTCGGCATCCTTGTCGGACACTTCCCACAATGCCGACCACGAGCCGACGTCATTCCATTCCGCGTCGAGCGGTACCACGGCGGCATCGGCGGTCTTTTCCATCACCGCGTAGTCGATCGAGTCGTTCGGGCTGGCAGCGAAGGCCTCGGCGTCGAGGCGGATGAAGTCGTTGTCGCGTGCGGCCTTGTCGAGCGCATTGCGGCAGGCGGCGAGGATCGCCGGCTGCAGCGTCTCCAGTTCCTTCAGGTAGCGCGAGGCCTTGAACAGGAACATGCCGCTGTTCCAGAAGTACTCGCCGGATGCCACGTACTGTTCGGCGGTAGCCAGGTCGGGCTTCTCGACGAAGCGGTCGACGGCACGCACGCCTTCACCCGTGGCGGCCTTGATGTAGCCGTAGCCGGTCTCCGGCGCCGTCGGCACGATGCCGAAGGTGACCAGCTTGCCGGATTCGGCCGCGACGGCGGCCTGCTTGACCGCGGCATGGAACGCCGCCTCGTTGCGGACCACGTGGTCCGACGGCAGCACCAGCAGCAGCGCGTCATCGCCGGCCGACAGTGCCTGCAGCGCGGCGATGGCGATCGCCGGCGCGGTGTTGCGGCCGACCGGCTCGAGGATCAGCGCCTGCGGCAGCACCTTGCATTCGCGCAGCTGCTCGGCCGCCATGAAACGGTGTTCCTGGTTGGCGACCACGATCGGTGCCGCGCCGGCAATCGACGCAACGCGCTTCCAGGTCGCCTGCAGCATCGTGTCGTTGCCGACCAGCGGCAGGAACTGCTTCGGATACGCTTCGCGCGACAGCGGCCACAGACGCGTGCCAGAGCCGCCGGAAAGAATGACGGGAACGATGGGATTCATGGTGCGTCCTTCGGTTAATGGTTTGCCGGCGTGCCGCCGATCAGGGCGGTCAGCTCGGCGATGCGTTCGCGCAGCAGGGCGTCATCGCCACGGGTTTCGATGTTCAGGCGCAGCAGCGGCTCGGTGTTGGAGCTGCGCAGGTTGAAGCGCCAGTCGGCGAAATCCGCACTGACGCCATCGGTATGGTCCAGTACCGGCTGCTGTTGCTGGAAATGCGCCAGCACGCGCGCCACGGTCGCCTTGGCATCGTCAACACGGAAGTTGATCTCGCCGCTGCACGGATAGGCCTTCATGCGATCGGCCACCAGCTCGCCCAGTGACTTGCCGGTCGTGGAAACCAGCTGCGCGATCAGCAGCCACGGGATCATGCCCGAGTCGCAGTAGGCGAACTCGCGGAAGTAATGGTGGGCGCTCATCTCGCCGCCATAGATGGCATCTTCGGCACGCATGCGCTCCTTGATGAACGCATGCCCGGTCTTGCTCATGATCGGCACGCCGCCGGCCTGCTCGACCATTTCCACGGTGTTCCAGGTCAGGCGCGGGTCGTGGATGATCTTGCCGCCCGCCTGGCGGGCCAGCAGCGCCGTCGCCAGCAGCCCGACCAGGTAGTAGCCCTCGATGAAGTTGCCGTCGGCGTCGAAGAAGAAGCAGCGATCGAAATCGCCGTCCCAGGCGATGCCGAAATCGGCACCGTGCGCGCGCACGGCATCGCGCGTTGCCGCACGGTTCTCCGGCAGCAGCGGATTGGGGATGCCATTCGGGAAACTGCCATCGGCCTCGTGCTGGATGCGGATGAACTCGAACGGCAGGTGCGGCGCCAGTTCGTCGATCACCAGGCCAGCGCCACCGTTGCCGGGGTTGGTGACGATCTTCAGCGGCTTCAGGCCGGCCACGTCGACGTAGCCGAGCAGGTGCTGGATGTAGGCGGACTTGTCGGTGTCCTGGCGGACCTCGCCCTGGCCGGTTCCCAGCGGCGCCTCCGAGGCGGCGAAGTCGCGGATGTCGAACAGGCCGGTATCGCCGCTGATGGGCTTGGACTCCTCGCGCACCAGCTTCATCCCGTTGTAGTCCATCGGGTTGTGGCTGGCGGTGACCATGATGCCGCCGGCGGCCTTGCGGTGGAAGGTCTGGAAATAGACCTCCTCGGTACCGCACATGCCGATGTCGATGACATCGCGGCCGCTGGCGGTCAGGCCTTCGATGGCGGCCTGCAGGAGGGCAGGGCTGCTCAGGCGGATATCGTGTCCCACCACCACCGGTCCCGGGCCCAGCAACGCGGCAGTGCCGGCGCCGATGCGGCGGGCAAGGCGTTCATCCAGTTCATCCGGAACGCGGCCACGGATGTCATAGGCCTTGAAACACGGGAGCGTCATCAATGCAGTCCTTACACGGGTTGACCCCGGATTATAGCGACAGGCACTGCAAGGACGGGTGAGCCAGGCCAGCGTCCCTGCGGGCCCCAGAAGGAAGGGAATGCCGCGTAACCTGTTGATTACGCGGCACCCCGGGCGGGCGCTCAGCCCAGCGCGGCCTCGAGTTCGGGCAGGATCGTGAACAGATCCCCGACCAGGCCGATATCGGCAATCTCGAAGATCGGCGCATCGCCGTCCTTGTTGATCGCCACGATCGTGCCGGCATCCTTGATGCCGGTCAGGTGCTGGATCGCACCGCTGATGCCGACGGCCACGTACAGCTCCGGCGCGATGATCTTGCCGGTCTGGCCGACCTGCAGGTCGCTGGGCACGTAGCCGGCATCGACGGCGGCGCGCGAGGCGCCGACGGCGGCACCGAGCTTGTCGGCCAGCTGGAAGACGACCTTGAAGTTCTCTTCCGAGCCGACACCACGGCCACCGGAGACCACGCGCTTGGCGCTCTGCAGGTCCGGACGGTCGCTGGCACCGGCGGCCAGGCCGATGAAACGGGTGTGGGTCGGCAGTACCGCATCCACGCTGGCCGCTTCGATGGCAGCGCTGCCGCCCTGCGCGGCTTCCGGCCACGACGCGGCACGCACGGTGGCGACCACGACCTGGTCGGCCGGGGCTTCCACGGTGATGATGGCGTTGCCGGCGTAGATCGGGCGCTTGAAGGTGTGGCTGCCTTCCACGGCCATCAGGTCGGAGACCTGGTTGACACCCAGCAGGGCGGCCACGCACGGCATCAGGTCCTTGCCGAAGGTGGTGGACGGGCCGAACACGTGGCTGTAGCCCTTGGCCAGCTGTGCGATCTGCGGCGCCAGCACCTGGGCCAGGGCCTGTGCGTTGGCGGCGTTGGCCACGGTCAGGACCTTGGCGACGCCGGCGATCCTGGCGGCCTCGGCGGCGACGGCCGTCGGATCGGCGGCCAGCACCAGCACGTCGATGCTGGCACCGCTGATGGCAGCGGCGGCGCTGACGGTCTTGGCGGTGGCGGCGTTGAGCTTGCCGTCGTGGTGCTCGGCGATGACGAGAATCTTGCTCATTACAGCAACCCCTTCTGCTTGAGTGCGGCCACCAGTTCGGCCGCGTCCTTGACCATTACACCCTTGCTGCGCTTGGACGGCGCAGCGTACCGGGTGGTCTTGAAGGTGTCGGCGGCTTCAACGCCGAGGTCGGCCAGCTGCAGGGTTTCCAGCGGCTTGGCCTTGGCCTTCATGATGTCCGGCAGCTTGATGAAGCGCGGCTCGTTCAGGCGCAGGTCGGTGGTGACGACCGCCGGCAGATCCACTTCCAGTGTTTCCAGGCCGGCGTCGACCTCACGGGTCACCGTGGCCTTGCCATCGGCGATGTCCAGCTTGCTGGCGAAGGTCGCCTGCGGGCGGCCCCAGAGCGTGGCCAGCATCTGCCCGGTCTGGTTGGCATCATCGTCGATGGCCTGCTTGCCGAGGATCACCAGGTCCGGCTGCTCCTTCTCGACCAGCTTGAGCAGGGTGCGCGCGGCGGTCAGCGGCTGGATGGCCTGGTCGGTGACCACGTGCACGGCACGGTTGGCGCCCATGGCCAGGCCGTTGCGCAGATGCGCCTGGGCGTCGGCCGGGGCGATGGTGGCCACCACCACCTCCGTGGCGATGCCCTTGTCGCGCAGGCGCAGGGCTTCTTCCAGGGCGATTTCATCGAAAGGATTGGGAGACAGCTTGACGCCGTCGGTGACCACGCCGGAACCGTCCGGCTTGACCTGAATGCGGACGTTGTAGTCCACCACGCGCTTGTATGCGACGAGGATTTTCATCTGGTACGGGGTCCTTCAGTAACAGGGAGAACGTCCGGTCCTGACAGCAACCGGTTCGGGGGTGGGATCCCGATTCTAGCTGGCTTGGGGCAACCATGCGAATGCGTATGGTTGTGCTGCGGCGCACTAATGCTCTCTCAGGGAAGGGGCTCTGTTCACCCGTCAGAGGCAGTGGTAAAGGTGGGCCCGATGTATCCTGCTGCGCTGCACCCGACTGCCAGGCGGCGCGGGAGCCTTGATCGAACAGGAGTAACGGGTAGTGCCAACTTGGATTGTCACCGGCGGCGCCGGGTTCATTGGCGGCAATTTCGTCCTCGAGGCCGTGGCCCGTGGCGTCAAGGTCGTCAATCTCGATGCACTGACCTACGCCGGCAACCTGCAGACGCTGTCCAGCCTGGAAGGTAATCCGGACCATGTGTTCGTGCACGGCGACATCGGCGACCGTGAGCGGGTCGCCCGCCTGCTCGCCGAGCATCAGCCCGATGCGGTGCTGAACTTCGCAGCCGAGAGCCACGTGGACCGCTCCATCGATGGCCCCGGGGCCTTCATCCAGACCAATGTGGTGGGGACCCTGGGCCTGCTCGAAGCGGTGCGCGACTACTGGAAGGCGTTGCCGGCCGAGCGCGGCGCAGCGTTCCGCTTCCTGCATGTGTCCACCGACGAGGTGTACGGCACGCTGGGCGAGACCGGCGCGTTCAGCGAGACCACCCCGTACGCGCCGAACTCGCCGTACTCGGCGTCCAAGGCCGCGTCCGATCACCTGGTGCGTGCGTTCCACCACACCTACGGGCTGCCGGTGCTGACCACCAACTGCTCCAACAACTACGGCCCCTACCACTTCCCGGAAAAGCTCATCCCGCTGGTGATCGCCAAGGCGCTGGCCGGCGAACCGCTGCCGGTCTACGGCGACGGCAGGCAGGTGCGTGACTGGCTGTTCGTGTCAGATCACTGCGAGGCGATCCGCACCGTGCTGGCCAAGGGCCGGGTGGGCGAGACCTACAATGTGGGCGGCAATTCGGAACGGCAGAACATCGAGGTGGTGCATGCGATCTGCGCTCTGCTGGACCAGCGCCGTCCGCGCGCTGACGGGCAGCCGCGCAGCAGCCAGATCACCCATGTGGCCGATCGCCCCGGCCATGACCGTCGCTATGCGATCGATGCCAGCAAGCTGAAGAACGAATTGGGCTGGCAGCCGGCGCACACGTTCGAGCAGGGCATCGCCTTCACTGTTGACTGGTACCTGGAGAACCAGGACTGGGTCGAGGGCGTGCTTGACGGCAGCTACCGCCTGCAGCGCATCGGCACTACGGCCTGAACCCAGGAGACGTCATGACCCAGCGCAAGGGCATCATCCTCGCCGGCGGAACCGGCACCCGGCTGTATCCGATCACCAAGGGCGTCAGCAAGCAGCTGTTGCCCGTGTACGACAAGCCGATGATCTACTACCCGCTCAGCGTGCTGATGCTGGCCGGCATCCGGGAAGTGCTGATCATCAACACCCCGCATGAGCAGGCCCTGTTCCAGCAGCTGCTGGGTGATGGCTCGCAATGGGGCATGGACATCCAGTACGCCGTGCAGCCCAGTCCGGATGGGCTGGCGCAGGCGTATCTGATCGGCCGCGAGTTCGTCGCCGGCAAGCCCAGCTGCCTGGTCCTCGGCGACAACATCTTCCATGGCCATGGCCTGCGCGACGTGCTCCGGCGGGCCGACGCCCGCGCCGATGGCGCGACCGTGTTCGGCTACTGGGTCAACGATCCCGAGCGTTACGGCGTGGCCGAATTCGACAAGGACGGCCGGGTTGTCGGCCTGGTCGAAAAGCCGCAGAACCCGCGTTCCAACTACGCGGTCACCGGCCTTTATTTCTATGATGGCAACGCCAGCGATTATGCGGCCGAGCTGAGGCCTTCGCCGCGCGGCGAGCTGGAAATCACCGATCTCAACCAGCGCTATCTCGGTGCGGGCAGCCTGCATCTGGAGGCGCTGGGGCGTGGCTATGCATGGCTGGATACCGGCACTCACCAGTCGCTGCTGGAAGCGTCCAACTTCATCGAGACCATCCAGACGCGCCAGGGCCTGCAGGTCTGCTGTCCGGAAGAAGTGGCGTTCGGGCAGGGCTGGATCAATGCCGAGCAGCTGGAAGCGCTGGCCGCTCCGTTGATCAAGAATGGCTACGGCCAGTACCTGCACACACTCGCATTGCGTGGAGTGGTTCCGTGAAAGTGATTGAAACCCGGTTGCCGGGATGCGTGGTGATTGAACCGGCGGTGTTCGGTGACGAGCGCGGCTTCTTCTTCGAAGGCTGGAACGCGGCGCGATTCGGCCAGCTGGGCCTGCCCGACCGCTTCGTGCAGAGCAATGTCTCCTCATCGAGCAAGGGCGTGCTGCGCGGCCTGCATTACCAGTGGCCGCGACCGCAGGGCAAGCTGGTGAGCGTGCTGGAAGGCGAGGTGTACGACGTGGCCGTCGATATCCGCCGCGGATCGCCCACCTTCGGCCAGTGGGAAGCAGTGGTGCTGAGCGCGCAGAACAAGCGCCAGTTCTGGATTCCGGAAGGCTTCGCGCACGGATTTGCCGTGCTGTCCGACACCGCGCTGTTCCACTACCTGTGCACCGATGTGTACGTGAAGGAAGCCGATGCCGGAGTGCGCTGGAACGACGCGGACATCGCAGTGGACTGGCCGGTGGGCGTGCCGACGCTCTCGCCCAAGGACGAACATGCGCCGTTCCTGAAGGACATCGCCGAGGAACGTCTGCCGGTCTTCGCGCCATGACGGTTCTCGTGCTGGGCGGCAACGGCCAGGTCGGCCAGGAGCTGCTGCGCGCGCTGGCACCGTTGGGGCCGGTGGTCGCCACCACCCGCAGTGGCCAGCTGCCTGATGGCAGCCCCTGCGAGACGGCGGACTTCGGCCAGCCCGGGAGCCTGCCGGCGCTGCTGGATCGCGTGCAGCCATCGGTGGTGGTCAATGCGGCGGCCTATACCGCCGTGGATCGCGCCGAGCAGGACATCGACGCCGCCTTCGCCGCCAATGCGCAGGCCCCGGGCGTGATCGCGCGCTGGTGCCAGGCGCAGGGCGTGCCGTTCGTGCATTACTCCACCGACTACGTGTTCGACGGCGAAGGTTCCGCGCCCTATCGCGAGGACGAGCCGACCGCGCCGCTGGGTGTGTATGGCACCAGCAAGCGCGATGGCGAAGACGCCGTGCGCGCTGCCGGTGGCCGCCACCTGATCTTCCGTACCGCATGGGTGTATGCCGAGCACGGCGCGAACTTCCTGCGCACGATGCTGCGCCTGGGCGCAGAGCGCGACCATCTGCGTGTGGTGGCCGACCAGATCGGCACGCCGACGCCGGCTGCGCTGATCGCCGATGTCACCGCGCTCGCGCTGCAGCATCCTGCCGCGCTCTCCGGTACCTGGCACCTCACCGCCAGTGGCCAGACCAGCTGGCACGGCTTCGCTGAAGCGATCTTCGCCGAAGCGCTGGCAACCGGTGTCCTGCACAGGGTGCCGGTGGTTGAAGCGATTCCGGGTGCCGAGTATCCGACCCCGGCGCGGCGGCCGGCCTGGTCGGTGCTGAACAACAGCGCCCTGCAGCAGGCGCTGGGCATCGTGCTGCCGCCGTGGCAGGACGGCCTGAAGCAGGTCATGGCCGCGATCGCGCGCGGCTGAGGGCACGCCGCAATTGCTGCGGCGCATCCCAGCCGGATGCGGGTGTGCCGCTAGAATGCGGGCATCCTTACCGTGTGGGACAGCAAAGCGATGGACAAGTCCAATACCGGCGGCAAGCGCAGCAAGCGCTATGCCAGCGCGGCCCAGGCGCTGGAGGGCGTGGTCGCCGATGGCCAGACGCTGGCCGTCGGCGGCTTCGGCCTGTGTGGCATACCCGAGGCACTGATCGCAGCCTTGCGCGACAGTGGAGTCAAGGGCCTGACCGTGATCTCCAACAATGCCGGTGTCGATGGCTTCGGCCTGGGCCAGCTGCTGGAAACACGCCAGATCAGCAGGATGATTTCGTCGTACGTGGGCGAGAACAAGGAGTTCGAGCGCCAGTTCCTGGCCGGTGAGCTGGAGCTGGAATTCAATCCACAGGGCACCCTGGCCGAGCGCCTGCGTGCCGGCGGCGCCGGAATTCCTGCCTTCTTCACTGCCACCGGCTACGGCACGGTGGTGGCCGAAGGCAAGGAGACCCGCGAATTCGACGGCAGGCACTATGTGCTGGAAACCGCGCTGCGTGCCGACGTTGCCCTGGTGAAGGCGTGGAAGGCCGACGAAGCCGGCAACCTGGTGTTCCGCAAGACCGCGCGCAATTTCAATCCTGCCTGCGCGATGGCCGGCAAGGTGTGCATCGCCGAAGTGGAAGAGGTGGTGCCGGTCGGTGCGATCGATCCGGACCAGGTGCATCTGCCGGGGATCTATGTGCATCGCATCGTGCACAACGCGCATCCTGAAAAGCGAATCGAGCAGCGCACCGTGCGTGCGGAGGGCAACTGACATGGCGTGGACCCGCGATGAGATGGCGGCCCGCGCCGCCCGTGAACTGACCGACGGTGCCTATGTGAACCTGGGCATCGGCCTGCCGACCCTGGTCGCCAACCACATTCCCGAAGGCGTGGACGTGTGGCTGCAATCCGAGAACGGCCTGCTTGGCATCGGCCCGTTCCCGACCGAAGCCGAGGTCGATGCCGACCTGATCAACGCCGGCAAGCAGACCGTGACCGCGCGCGCCGGTGCCAGCTACTTCGGCAGCCATGACAGTTTCGCCATGATCCGTGGCGGCCACATCAACCTGGCCATTCTTGGCGCGATGCAGGTGACCGACAAGGGCGATCTGGCGAACTGGATGGTGCCCGGCAAGATGGTCAAGGGCATGGGCGGCGCGATGGACCTGGTGGCCGGCGTGCAGCGCGTGGTGGTGCTGATGGAGCACACCGCGAAGAACGGCGAGCACAAGGTGCTGGCCGAATGCACGCTGCCGTTGACCGGCGTGGGCGTGGTCGACCGCATCATCACCGATCTGGCTGTGTTCGACGTGACCGATGCCGGTCTGGTGCTGGTGGAGACCGCGCCGGGGGTTGACGAGGACGAACTGAAGGAAAAGACCGGCGTGCCGTTCCGGCGTGCCTGAGTCCGGCGGGGCGGCCTCGTGCCGCCCCGACACTGCCTGGCGATCCCGATGCTGTTTCCACACGAGCTGCCCGATGCCGACGTCCGTCATGTTCCGGGCTGGCTGCTGCCGGATCGGGCGGATGCGCTGCAGCGGACACTGGGCGAACAGGTGGCCTGGGATGTGCACCGCATCCGGATGTTTGGTCACTGGGTGGATTCGCCGCGGCTGAGCAGTTGGATCGGCGATCCGCAGGCGCGCTACCGGTATTCCGGCGCCGAGTTCGTCCCGCGGCCCTGGCTGCCGGCATTGCAGGCGCTGCGCCTGCGATTGCAGGAAGAGGGTATCGGCCGGTTCAACAGCGTGCTGCTCAATCGATACCGCGATGGTGGCGATTACATGGGGTGGCACAGCGACGACGAACCCGAACTGGGACCGGCGCCGGTGATCGCTTCACTGAGCCTGGGTGCGGCGCGGCGTTTCCTGCTGCGACGACGCGACGAGCCGGCACGCAAGGCGGAGTTCCTGCTGGGCCATGGCGATCTGCTGTTGATGGCCGGCAGCACCCAGCGCTTCTATCAGCACGCGTTGCCGAAGATGGCGCGGGCCCAGGGCGAGCGGATCAACCTGACATTCCGTTGGATCACGCCGCGCTGAGCGAGGGATCAGCGCGGTGCTGCGGCGCTGTCGTTCTGCCCACTGACCAGCGTCCAGCCGACCACGTCCTGCGCGATCTGCTGCAGGCCACGTTCGAACGCCGCCGCAACCGCCGGCACATCGGTACTGCCAACGGGCTGCGCCTGGCGGAAGGTGCGATCAGCGACCACGCGCTGGTCGGCCACGTGGATCAGCTTGGCATTGAGTTCGATCACCACCGTCGGCGTGGTCTGGCCCTGGTAGTCCGATTCGAAACGACGGATGTCCGTGGACAGCTTGTAATCGGCGCGGATACCGGCGGCGGTGCGGGCCACGCCGTTGATGCGGCCGGAGTCCTCGAAACCGCGCAGCAGCGTGTCCTCGATCATGTCGGTGGCCGGCTGGGCCCAGCTGGCACCCCTGTAGATCTCCAGCTCCGACGGCGTGGGACGCACGTTGATGCGCGGGCTGTCGACCATGCGCGCCGCGCTGGGTTTGGCCAGCACCAGCTGCCAGGCGACCTGGGGCCAGCTGGGATCGACCTTCACCTGCACGGCAGGCGAGTACAGGGTGACGGGATTCTTGTCGCCGCTGCCGAGGATCGAGCAGCCCGACAGCAGCGCCAGGGCCAGGCCTGGCAGCAGCAGGCGTGGGAAGAGGGTCGGGCTCATTTGGGTTCGAACTCCTTCGGGGCATCGCGGCCGAGCAGATAGCGCGCGGGGTTGTTCTCGAGGCGGTCGCTGACCCGGCGCAGGTCGCGGATCAGGCCACGCAGTTCGGTCAGGGTCGGGCCCAGCTGGCCGAGCCCGTCATTGGCGAAGCTGTTGATCGCGGCGCGGTTCTCGCCAAGGATCGAATCGGCATTGCCGGCAGCCGAATCGAGCTTGACCAGGGTAGCGTCGAGCTTGTCGATGATGCCCGGCAGCTGCTGCACCAGGTTCTTGTCGAGGCGCTCGATGGTGCCGTTGGTGGTCTTCAGCGTGGTGTCCAGGCTGCGTGCGGCATCGCGCGCGCTGAGCAGCAGCGCCTGTGTGCCCTGGTCACGGTCGGCCAGTCCGCCGCTGATGGTTTCCAGGTTGGCCAGGGTCGCGTTGATCGACGCCACGTTGCGATCGCTGAGGATCTGGTCCATGCGCTCGACGATGCGGTTGGCCACATCGGTGATGTTCTGCAGTGCCGAAGGCGTGGTCGGGATGATCGGCGCCGGGTCCTTGTTGACCGTGGTCAGTGCCGGCGACTGCGGCGTGCCACCGCTGAGCTGGATGATCGACGGACCGGTCAGGCTGGTGATCGCCAGCTTGGCACGGGTATCGGTCTTCACCGGCGTGGTGGAGTTCAGGCGGATGCGCGCCACCACCTGGCGCGGATCGTCCGGTACCAGGTTCAGCTCGATGATCGAGCCGACCGCGATGCCGTTGTACTGCACCGGGCTGCCGACCGACAGGCCGGTCACCGCCTCGCGGAACACCACGCGGTATTCCTGCCAGGTGCGGTCGGAAGAGTACTTGGCTGCCCACAGGCCGAAGGCCAGCAGGGCCAGGCCGGTGATCAGGGTGAACGCGCCGATCAGCACGTAGTTGGCTTTGGTTTCCATGGCTCAGGCACTCTCGATCTGTTCACCACGCGCGGCACGCGCACGTGGTCCGTGGAAGTATTCCTGGATCCACGGATGATCCAGTTTCTCGATTTCCGCAAGCGGTGCGTTGGCGATCACCTTGTGATCGGCCAGCACGGCGACGCGGTCGCAGATGGCGTACAGCGTGTCCAGGTCATGGGTGATCAGGAACACGGTCAGGCCCAGCGCTTCCTGCAGGGTCTTGATCAGCCGGTCGAAGGCCGCCGCGCCGATCGGGTCCAGGCCGGCGGTCGGTTCGTCCAGAAACAGCAGCGGCGGGTCCAGTGCCAGCGCGCGGGCCAAGCCGGCACGCTTGCGCATGCCGCCGGACAGCTGAGAGGGCAGCTTGTTGATCGCATCGGCGGGCAGGCCGGCCAGCTTCACCTTCAGCAGTGCCAGCTCGTAGTGCCAGCGTTCGGGAAGGTCGCGATGATGCTCCTTCAGCGGAACCTGCACGTTCTCGCCGACGGTCAGCGAGGAGAACAGCGCGCCATCCTGGAACAGCACGCCGGTGTTGCGCTCGATATGCAGCCGGCTTTCGGCATCGTCGGCACGCGCATCGCGGCCGAGCACTTCGATCTGTCCTTCATCCGGCACGCGCAGGCCCAGGATCGAGCGCATCAGCACGGACTTGCCGGTGCCCGAGCCGCCGACGACGCCGAGGATCTCGCCGCGCCGCACGTCCAGGTCGAGGTCCTCATGGACGGTCTGGCTGCCGAAGCGGTTGACCAGCCCACGCACGCGGATGGCCAGGTCATGGCCATCGTCATCACGCATCTCGAAGGTGCCGGAACCGGAGGTCGTGTTCATGTCACCAGTCCATATGCATGAACCACAACGCCGCAAAGGCGTCGATGATGATCACCAGCGAGATGGTCTGCACCACGCTGGATGTGGTGCGCTCGCCGACCGACTGTGCGGTGCCGGTGACCTTCAGGCCCTCCAGGCAGCCGATCAGGCCGATCACCACCGCGAAGACGGGCGCCTTGGACAGGCCGACCAGCATGTGCCGCACCTCCATCGTGTCGTGCATCCGCGCGATGTACATCTGCGGCGGAATGTCCAGATCGAACGCGCCGACAGTGATGCCGCCGGCCAGGCCGGCAATCATCGCGATGAAGGTCAGCAGCGGCAGGGTCACCAGCAGCGCGAACAGGCGCGGCAGTACCAGCAGATCGATCGGGTCCAGGCCCAGCGTGCGCATCGCATCGATCTCCTCGCGGGCCTTCATCGCGCCGATCTGCGCGGTGAACGCGCTTGCCGTGCGGCCGGCCAGCACGATCGCGGTCAGCAGCACGGCGAACTCGCGCAGGAAGGCGATGTTGACCAGCTCGACCACGTAGATCTCCGCGCCGAAGTCGCGCAGGATGGTCGAGCCCAGGAACGCGATCACCGCACCGACCAGGTAGGACAGCAGCGCCACCAGCGGCACGGCGTCCAGGCCCACCTGCTCCATCTGATGCACGGTGGCGGTGAGGCGGAAGCGCCGCGGCTGCTTGACCAGGCGAGCGGTCTTGACCATCGCCTCACCGAGGAAGCTGGCCAGGGCCACGATGTTGTGGCCGGTGCCATGCATGCTGACGCCCAGCCGTTCCAGCGCGGCCAGCACGCCGAAGTCGCGCTTGGGCTTGGGCCGGTCGTCGGCCACTTCCTCGATGGTGCACACCAGTGCCTGGTGATCCGGCCGGAACTGCAGCGCATCCTCACCGAGGTCGGCGCGATGGGCCACGCGCAACAGCTGCAGTACGCCGGCCGAATCGAGCTGCTCGATGCCCGTGGCGTCAATGCCGGTCAGTTTGTCGGGAACGGCGCGCAGCACCTCGGCCGCGGCGAGCGCGGTCTTCAAGGTCCAGTGGCCGGACAGGCGGATCAGCCCGGGGTCGTGGGCGTCCTGTTCGAGCTGGGGGGCGAGGTTCTGGGTCACGTGGGCCATTCGGGTCGCAGCATAACCGTTCTGTATTGTGCTTCGCGTTGAACCAGGATGAATTCCTCCGGCGGGGCCCGGCCTAGGTAATACTACGGCGCATGTCCGCAGACGCTCACACGATCCCCACGCCCCAGGCCACCTACGCGCAGCGCGTGGCCTTCGTTTCCGAGATCGCCGGCCGCCTCCACAGCTACGGCACCACGGCCCAGCGTCTGGAAACGGCCGTGGTCGCACTGGCAAAACAGCTCGATCTCGATTGTGAACCGTGGTCTAACCCCACCGGCATCATCCTCAGCTTCAGCGACCCGGCCCAGGCGATTGGCTCCAGCGACATCACCCGCGTGATCCGCCTGGCACCGGGCGAGAACGACCTGCACAAGCTCAGTGTCGCCGACCGGATCGCCGAGGAAGTGGCCAACGGGCGGATGAGCATCGCGCAGGGGCACACCGCGCTGCGTCAGCTGGACAAGGATCCCGGCCGTCGCGGCAAGCTCCGCACCATCCTCTCGTTCACGCTCGGCGCGGCCGGCGTCGCCGGCATGTGGAAGCTGCCCTGGCTGGACATCGCCACCGCCGGTGTCATCGGCCTGATGATCGGCCTGCTCGGCATGGTCACCGACCGTCGCCCGGCGACCCGCGAGGCCGCCGAGGCGCTGGCCGCGCTGCTGGCTGGCCTGGTTGCCACCTTGGTCGCTTCGTTTGTCGGCGCGCTCAACCTCAACACGGTGATCATCGCCTCGCTGGTGGTGCTGCTGCCCGGCATGTCGCTGACCAATGCGGTCAACGAACTGGCCAGCCAGCACTGGGTGTCAGGCACCGCGCGGTTTGCCGGTGCGCTGACCACGATCATGAAACTGAGCGTCGGCGCGATGATCGCGGTGACCCTGGCCGATGTGCTGGGCCTGGACCCGGTGATCCGTGCCTCGCGACCGCAGGGACCGTGGGTGGAGTGGGGGTCGCTGCTGACCGCGGCCTTCGCCTTCGCGATGCTGTTCAAGGCCAGCCGTCGCGATTATCCCTGGGTGATTGCCGCGTCCGTGGCCGGCTATGCCATTTCCAAGTTTGGCGGGCACGCCTGGGGGGCACCGGCAGGCATCTTCCTGTCGGCGATGGTGCTGACCGCCGGCGGCAACCTGTTCGGTCGGCTGGCCGGGCGTCCGGGTGCGATCATCCGCCTGCCGGGCATCATCATGATGGTCCCTGGCAGCACCAGCCTGCGTGGCGTGCTGACGCTCGTCCAGCAGCAGGATGTCGGTGCCGGCCAGAGCGTGTTCCTGACCGTGCTCAACGTGGTGATGGCGCTGGTGGCGGGCCTGCTGTTCGGCAACCTCTTGATGCCGGCGCGCAAGACGTTGTGATGGAATGAAGAACGCCGGCTTGCGCCGGCGTTCTTCATTCTTTCCGATCCGGCCTCAGGCCTTCTTGATCAGGAAATCTTCCGGCTTCTTGCTGCCCTTGGCGGTCAGCTCGGCCATCCAGCGCGGCTGCTTGCCACGGCCGGTCCAGGTTTCCTTCGGGTTGGCCGGGTTGCGGTACTTCGGGGCGACCTTGCCCAGCTTGCGGCCGGCGGTCTTGGACGGCGCCGCTGCCTTGCGGGCGCGTGGCTTGGCAGCCGTGGTAGCGGTACCGAACAACTCCTCGATGGTGTAACCCTCGGTCTTGGCCAGCTTGCTCAGCTGGGCCCGCACCTTGGCGATCGGGCGACGCTTGGCGACGATGGTCTGCTGCTTTTTCGCGGTGCGGATCAATGCGCCCAGCTCGCGTGCCGACAGGCCGGTCAGGTCGATGCTCATCTACGGTTACTCCGGAAACTAATAGGGGACAGGGACGAGCCGGTCCGTGGCGTCGGCGCACAGGATAATGATGAATTAAATCCAGTACAAATCATGCATGTCAGGGTATGGCGATGGACCGACTGCATCGTGACCATTTTGACCGGATTATGTCCAGTTGCATATTCACCGGCCCACCGCCGGTACAAAGAAAAAGACCGGGGCATGCCCCGGTCCTGTCACTCAACCCTGCAGGCGTTGCAGCAGGGTAGCCTTATCCAGGCTTTCGGCTTCGCTGGCACGTCGCGAGCGGTACTCGTACGTGCCGGCCGCCAGGCCGCGCTCGCTGACCACCACGCGATGCGGGATGCCGATCAACTCCATGTCGGCAAACATCGCACCCGGGCGCAGCCCGCGATCATCCAGCGCGGCATCGAGACCGGCATCGCGCAGTTCCTGCAGCAGGCCGGCAGCGGCTTCGGCCACAGCGGCATCGCCCTTGGGGTTGATGACGCACACCACCACCTGCCACGGCGCCATCGCGTCCGGCCAGATGATGCCGGCATCGTCATGATTCTGTTCGATCGCGGCAGCGACCACGCGCGAGATGCCGATCCCGTAGCAGCCCATTGCCATCACTGCGGCCTTGCCGTTCTCGTCCAGTACGGTGGCGTCCAGTGCTTCGGCGTACTTGCGGCCAAGCTGGAACACGTGGCCGACTTCGATGCCACGGGCGATCTTCAACTCGCCGCCGTCCAGCGCACGGTCACCGGCACGCACGTTGCGGATATCGACCACTTCCGGTTCCGGCAGGTCGCGGCCCCAGTTGACTCCAGCCAAGTGGAAGCCCGCTTCATTGGCACCGACCACGAAATCGGACATCGCCGCCACTTCGCGGTCGGCCACCACGCGGATCGCCTTGGCCGGTGAAACCGGGCCGAGGAAGCCGGGCACGCTGCCCAGGTACTCGGCGATCTCCGCTTCGCTGGCAAAGCGCTGCTCTTCCAGGCCGGGAACCTTGCCCAGCTTGATCTCGTTGACCTCGTGGTCGCCACGGACCAGCACCAGCACGAACCCTTCGTCGGTCATCAGCGCCACCGACTTCACCGTGCGCTGCAGCGCGATGCCGAGCAGGGCGGCAACGTCCTCGCAGGTCTTCTGGGTGGGGGTCTCGACCTTGCGCATCGTCTCGCCGGCTGCCGCGCGCGGTGCCGGTTCCGCGGCGATCGCCGCTTCCATGTTGGCCGCGTAGTCCGAGCCGGTGGAGAACACCAGCGCGTCCTCGCCCGAATCGGCGATCACATGGAATTCCTGCGACGCGTCGCCACCGATCGCGCCGGAATCGGCCTGCACCATGCGGAAGTCCAGGCCCAGCCGGGTGAAGATGCGGCTGTAGGCGGCCTTCATGTTCTCGTACTCGCGCACCAGGCACTCATCGTGCAGGTGGAACGAATAGGCGTCCTTCATCAGGAATTCGCGTGCACGCATCACGCCGAAGCGCGGGCGGATCTCATCGCGGAACTTGGTCTGGATCTGATAGAAGTTCACCGGCAGCTGCTTGTAGCTGGACAGTTCGCTGCGCGCGAAGTCGCACGCGGCTTCCTCGGCGGTCGGGCTATAGCAGAACACCTGGTCCTTGCGATCCTTGATCTTCAGCAGCTGCGGCCCGAACTTCTGCCAGCGGCCGGTCTGCTCCCACAGCTCCTTGGGCTGGATGGTCGGAATCTGGAACTCCACGGCGCCGGCGCGATCCATTTCCTCCCGCACGATGCGTTCGACCTTGCGCAGCACGCGCAGTCCCAGCGGCGACCAGGTGTACAGGCCGGAGGCGAGCTTGCGGATCATGCCCGCACGCAGCATCAGGCGGTGGCTGGTCAGCTCCGCGTCGCTGGGGGTTTCCTTGGTGGTGTGCAGGTGGAACTGGGAGAGGCGCATCGTCGGCTTCGGTCTACGGCAGAGATCCCTATTCTGCCAGCCCGGGCGGGGGGAGGGTATCGGCAGGGCTGCGCCCTGCACCCGCCTCAGGCAACTTCAACTGCCACAGCAACAGCGGGCTTCGCGTGGGATGGCGGGGTGGATCCGGTGGCAGGGGACGCCGTAAACCCGTCCACGGGGGCTTGGTCGCGGCATCCATGCCGCTCACACCCCTGCCACCGGACCCGCCCCGCCTTCGACAGATCTCTGCGACCTGCCAGGACATGCCCTGGGGTCAGATCCGTTTTCCTGCGGAAACGGATCTGACCCCATTTTTGATTCGATGTAGCCCCATGGATGGGTTTACGGCGTGTCCTGCCAGCCCACACCGCCCCGCCAGACCAGCAGAAAACCAGAGCCGCTTTGGCATTTGACGTTGCCGTTGCCTGAAGCAGGTGCAGGGCGCAGCCCTGCCGACCCCTCAACCGGCTGCTGGGCAGTAGGCCTTGATGCTGGCTTCAGCCAGTCCCTTCTGCGCGGTGCGCTGCTCCGCGGTCAGTACGGTGTCGCCCTTGCCGTCGCCGTCGGTGTCCTGCATCACCTGGCCGGAGCCTTCCAGCAGGGCCAGGTTGGCACGGGCGGTGCTGCACTGCTCCGGTACGGGTGCGGCCGGGCGTTCGGCGCTGTCAGCCGATGGCGCCGAGCGCGCCTGCGCCCGGGTCTCGTAGGTCCTGCCTGCTGGCGGGGTTTCCGAATACTGGGTGACGCCGTTGGCGTCCTTCCACTTGTAGACGGGGCCGGCCATGGCACTGGAACTGGCCAACAGCAGCAGGCATCCCAGGCAGGACAGGGCACGCATGGCAAACTCCGCAGAATGGGCGTAGAACGCCGATTGCAGCATTGGCACCGACCGCTGGCAAGTCGATTAAACTGGATTCCATGGACCCGATCACACCGCCGCCGCGTTCGCGCACGATTTATCTGCTGCCCAACCTGTTCACCACTGCGGGCCTGTTCGCGGGCTTCTACGCGATCATCGCCGCTGCCAACGGGGATTTCGTCAATGCCAGCATCGCGGTGTTCGTGGCGGCGGTGATGGACGGCCTGGATGGCCGTGTCGCGCGCCTGACCGGCACCAGCAGCGAGTTCGGCGTGCAGTACGACTCGCTGGCCGACCTGGTCAGCTTCGGCATGGCGCCGGCACTGGTGATGTACCACTGGTCGCTGTCCTGGCTGAAATTCGATGATCCCCTGCTGGGCCGTGTCGGCTGGGCCGTGGCGTTCCTGTACGCCGCATGTGCGGCGCTGCGCCTGGCCCGCTTCAATACACAGGTCGCGGTGGTGGACAAGCGCTGGTTCGTCGGCCTGGCCAGCCCGGCTGCTGCCGGGCTGATGATGTCGTTCGTCTGGGCCTTCGCCGATGGCAACCTGGGCTGGGATGGCAATCAGCTGCGCTATGTGGCGCTGGCGGTGACGCTGGTCGCTGCGCTGCTGATGGTCAGCCGCATCCGCTTCTGGAGCTTCAAGGGCGGTGCCGCCAAGGATTCCCGTTCCGACCGGGTGCCGTTCCTGGTCCTGGCACTGGTACCGATGGCCATCGCGATCGCGGTGATCGACCTGCCGCGCGTCCTGTTCGCCGTGGGCATCCTGTATGCCCTGTCCGGCCCGGTGATGTGGGCGGTGCAGCGCCTGCGCAAGAAGTCCGAGGCCGCGTGAGCCAGGATCTGCCCGTGCTGTGGTCACCGGCCCAGCAGGCCTGGCTGCAGGCGATGGGCTATACCGTCTATCACGACGGCCAGCTCGCCGCGGAGCTGGACGCTGCATTGCAGCTGAGCGTGGCCGACGCCGATGCGGCCACCCCCCCGGCAGCGCAGTCTCCGTCACGCCAGCCCGAACCGGCAGCGGTGGAGCCGGCACCGCGCCAGCCGCGGAGTCCGTCGCCGCCGCCTCGCACCGCGCCCGCCGTGGTGCCGGCAACCGAACCTCAGGCGGCACGCGCAGCCTCGGCGGGCACCACCCGGCAGCCGGCGGTACGTCTGCCTGATCGCCTGCAGATCGCGCTGCTGCGCGCATCCGGCTGCAACCCCAACGATGCCGCGACGCAGGCGCTGATGGACAGCTGGCCGTTGGAGCAGCTGCGCCGTGATCCAGCCGCCAAGCGCGCGCTGTGGCCGCAGCTGCGCGCCCTGCGCAAGCGGGGCGCGCCGTGAGTGCGGTCAGCCAGCCCGGCCCGGTGCGCCTGCGGGCGCTGCGCGAGAGCGATCTTGCCGAGGTGATGGCGATCGAGGTGCGTGGCTATCCCTTCCCGTGGACCCGCGGCATATTCATCGATTGCCTGCGTGCGGGTTATCCCGGTCTGGCAATGGAGCGCGATGGCCAGCTGCTCGGCTACGGCGTGCTGAGCATCGCTGCCGACGAGGCGCATGTGCTGAACATCTGCATCGATCCGCTGGTGCAGTCACGCGGGCTGGGGCGGCAGCTGCTGCGTGCGCTGGTGCAGCTGGCTGGTGATCGCGGTGCCCAGCGTGTGTTCCTGGAAGTGCGCCCGTCCAATGCGCCGGCGCTGGCGCTGTATCACAGCGAAGGGTTCAACGAGATCGGCCGGCGTCCGCGCTATTACCCGGCCGCGCAGGGACGCGAGGACGCGGTGGTGATGGCGATCGAGCTGGTCGAGGGCGACCTGCAGACGATGCCGCCGCTGTAACCGGCATGCGCCGCGTTGCCCGCCGGTACGGCCGGGCGCTGGCGGCAGGTGCCAACCTTGGCGGGCACGTGTGGCTCACGCCAGCCGCAGGGCCAGCACTCCGCTGACGATCAGCGACGCCGCCAGCCAGCGCACGCGCGGTATCCGTTCACGCAGCAGGAATGCCGAGATCAGCAGGGCGAACAGGATCGAGGACTCGCGCAGGGCCGACACCATCGCGACCGGTACCTGGGTCATCGCCCACAGTGCCATCGCATAGGAC
The DNA here is from genome assembly GCF_059369935.1 of Stenotrophomonas sp. YJH_SMC_36. Taxonomy (NCBI): domain Bacteria; kingdom Pseudomonadati; phylum Pseudomonadota; class Gammaproteobacteria; order Lysobacterales; family Lysobacteraceae; genus Stenotrophomonas; species Stenotrophomonas sp. YJH_SMC_36. The sequence continues at coordinate 205,053 of NZ_JCAFTD010000008.1, forward strand.
GCGGTGGTGCCCACGCCGCCGGCCAGGCCCAGCGGCCAATGCTGGCGCGCATAGGTCAGCACCGCGCTGCGGCGGGTGTACAACGCCCACAGCGGCAGCGGGATGCCCGACAGCAGGAACAGCCACAACGTGTAGGCCAGCGGGCTGCCCGACAGGCGCGCGCCGTGCGCATCGACCAGGGTGTAGGTTGCGATCATCGTCGCCGTCAGCAGCGGCAGGCCGAGCTGGCCTGCGCGCGCGCCCAGTGCCATGGCCAGGATGCCGCTGCTGACCAGCGCCACGCCCAGCCACGCCGCTGCGGGCAGTGATTCGCCGAGCACGGTGCCGGCCAGCGCGACCAGGATCGGTGCGCAACCGCGCATGAGCGGATACGCCAGGCTCATGTCCACCTGCTGATAGCAGCGCGCGACCAGCGCGTAATAGACCACCTGCAGCAGTACCGAGGCCGCCAGCCACGGCCAGCTGGTCACGTCCGGCAGAGGAAGGAGAGGCAGCAGCGCGGCGGACAGCAGTGCGGCGCTGCCGGTGACGAGCACGGTGCCGAGGAGCTTGTCGGCGCCACGCTTGACGATGGCGTTCCAGCTGGCATGCAGCGCGGCAGCGGCGAGAACCAGCAGGAAGATCGAAAGCGGCATCCTCTGATGATGCCAAAAGACCTGGGCGGGTGCGGACCTGGATCCGCACCCGCCGGTCGGCTGTTACAGCTTCGCGCGTTGTTCGCGCAGGCCGGCCAGCTGGGTGTTCCAGTCGGCCAGGCGCACGCGCTCCTGCTCGACCACCGCAGCCGGCACCTTGTCGGTGAACCGGGCCAGCTTGGTTTCGCTCTTCTCCTGCTCGCCTTCCACGCGCTTGATCTCCTTGTCCAGGCGTGCACGTTCGGCATCCAGATCGACCAGGCCTTCCAGCGGCACCAGCAGCTTCAACTCACCGACGATGGCGGCGGCCGCAGGCGGAGCGCTTTCGCCTTCGCCCAGCCACTGCACGCTGTCCAGCTTCAGCAGGAACGACAGCGACGCACTGAAGCGTTCGACGCGGGCACGATCCTGCTGCTGGCCGGCCTGCAGGCGCAGGGGCACCAGCCTGGACGGTGCGACGTTCAGTTCGCTGCGCACGCGGCGCACCGCGCTGATCACCGCCTTGAGCCATTCGACGTCGGCCTCGGCCTGGGCGAAATCGCCCTGGAACTCGGCTGCGGTCGGGTAGGGGCGCAGCGACAGCGTGGTTTCGGCCAGGCCCAGGCGCGGGGCGAGCTGCTGCCACAGCTGTTCGGTGATGAACGGCGTCAACGGGTGCAGCAGGCGCAGCAGGGCTTCCAGCACATACAGCAGGGTGTGGCGGGTGCTTTCGGCATCCGCTGCGTCGCTGCCGCTCAGCGCCGGCTTGCTCAGTTCGAGGAACCAGTCGCAGAACGCATTCCACGCGAACTCGTACAGGCACTGCGCCAGCAGGTCGAAGCGGTAGGCGGCGAAGTGGCCCTGCGCTTCAGCGGTGGTGGCCGCCAGGCGTGCAAGGATCCAGCGCTCGGCATCGGTGCGCGGTGTCGGCACGCCGCTGAACGCCGCACCTTCGGTGTTCATCAGCGCGAAGCGGCTGGCATTCCACAGCTTGTTGCAGAAGTTCTTGTAGCCTTCGGCTCGGTTCATGTCGAACTTGATGTCGCGGCCATGGGTGGCCAGCGCCGCGATGGTGAAGCGCAGCGCGTCGGCGCCGTGGGCGGCGATGCCGTCCGGGAACTCCCTGCGCGTGGCTTTCTCGATCTTCTCCACCATCTTCGGCTGCATCAGGCCGCCGGTGCGCTTGGCGACCAGGTCATCGATGCTGATGCCATCGATGATGTCCAGCGGGTCGAGCACGTTGCCCTTGCTCTTGGACATCTTCTGGCCTTGTCCGTCGCGGATCAGGCCGGTGAAGTAGACGTCCTTGAACGGAATCTTTCCGGTCAGGTTGTCGGTGGCCATGATCATGCGGGCCACCCAGAAGAAGATGATGTCGAAGCCGGTGACCAGCACCGACGACGGCAGGTAGCGGTCGAAGCCACGCTCGGCCATGGCCTGTTCGTTCGGCCAGCCCAGGGTGGAGAACGGCCACAGCTGGGAGGAGAACCACGTTTCCAGCACGTCGCTTTCCTGGTTCAGCACGACATCGCTGCCGAGCTCGTGCTTTGCCCGCACCTCATCCTCGCTGCGACCGACGTAGCAGGTGCCGGTGGCAGCGTCGAACCACGCCGGAATGCGGTGGCCCCACCACAGCTGGCGGCTGATGCACCAATCCTGGATGTTGGCCATCCAGTGACGGTAGGTGTTGATCCAGTTCGGCGGCACGAAGGAGATGCTGCCCGGCTTCCCATCGGTACCTTCGACCAGCTCCAGGCCGCGCTTGGCCAGCTCGTCCATCTTCACGAACCACTGGTCGGTCAGGTACGGCTCGATCACCTGGCCGGTGCGGTCGCCGCGCGGCACCTGCAGCTTGTGCGCCTTGGTCTCGACCAGGATGCCCAGGTCTTCCAGCTCGGACAGCACGGCCTTGCGTGCTTCATAGCGGTCCAGGCCCTGGAAGCGTTCCGGGGCGTTCTCATTCAGCGCCGCCACCGGAGTGAACAGGTTGATCATCGGCAGGCTGTGGCGCACCCCGACCTGGTAATCGTTGAAGTCATGCGCGGGCGTGACCTTGACCACGCCGGTACCGAACGCGCGGTCCACGTAATCATCGGCGATCACCGGCACGCGGCGGCCGGTCAGCGGCAGCACCACGGTCTTGCCGATCAGGTGCGCGTACCGCTCGTCTTCCGGATGCACCATCACGGCGGTGTCGCCCAGCAGGGTCTCCGGGCGGGTGGTGGCCACCACCAGGTAATCGCGGGTCTCGCGCAGGGTTTCGTTACCGTCGGCGTCGCGCTCGACGTGCTCGTAGCTCAGACCATCATCGAGCTGATAGGCGATCGACCACAGGAAACCGTCTTCTTCGGCGCTCTCCACTTCCAGGTCGGAGATGGCGGTCTTCAGCACCGGATCCCAGTTGACCAGACGCTGGCCGCGGTAGATCAGGCCCTGCTCATGCCAGCGCACGAAGGCCTCGATCACCGCCGCCGAGGGCTGCGGGTCCATGGTGAAGGTGCTGCGCGACCAGTCGGCCGACGTGCCGAGGCGGCGCATCTGTCGTTCGATGGTGTCGCCGGACTGCTGCTTCCACTCCCAGACCTTGCCGATGAAGCCTTCGCGGCCCAGCGAGTCACGGGTTTCGCCCTTGCCTTCCAGCGCCAGGTTGCGGCTGACCACCATCTCGGTGGCGATGCCGGCGTGGTCGGTGCCGACCTGCCACAGCGTGTCGTAGCCGCGCATGCGGTGGTAACGCACCAGCGCATCCATCAGGGTCTGCTGGAAGGCGTGTCCCATGTGCAGCGTGCCGGTCACATTCGGCGGTGGCAGCAGGATGGTGTAGGGCTCGCCCTGGCCGGACGGCTTGAAGTGGCCGGCCTTCTCCCAGGCCTCGTAGAGGTCGGTCTCGAAGGACTTCGGGTCGTAGCTGGAGGCGAGTTGGGTCATGCGGGGGAACCAGGAGGTAATCGTTGAAGGATCAGGGCGCGGGGGTGGCCCATCAAGGGGGCCGCGGGGCGCTCACATGTCGTGCTTGTTCAGGTCGTAACCGGCGGCCTTGTACTGGCGCCAGCGTTCGCGCAGCGGTTCGCGCGCTTCAGGGTCGGCCGGGACCACTTCCAGCACGCGCTCGCACTGGCCCAGCCAGGGGTCGTCGCGCAGGTTGATCACCAGCGGGCGGGCCGGCGCCTCGGTGCCGGGCACGGCGATCAGCACCAGCGCTTCTTCCTCGTCCATGTCCTCGCCGGCAATCTGATGCGGGATGTAGGCGTCGTCATCGAACGCCCACAGCAGTTCGTCCAGTTCCTCGGCCTGGGCCTGGTCACGCGCCAGCACCAGGGTGAACAGGCCGGCATCGTTGGCCTTGCGTGCCAGCTCGCAGACCAGGCGCAACGGCTCGGTCAGGAAACGGGGCTTGGCGATCAGGTAGAAGTCGGCGCGGGGCATGGCAGGGTCCGGAACAGGCGGGGGCCCGGTCTGGCCGGGCGAGGCCCTGGCCGGCGGTGGCCGGCCAGGGTCTGGTACAGCATCAGGCGCGGGCGGCCTGGTCCAGCAGCCACTGGCTCAGCAGGCCGACCGGGCGGCCGGTGGCCATGCCACGCTTGCCCTCGTCGCTGGCGACGCCGGCGATGTCCAGGTGAGCCCAGCGCTGGCCTTCGGCGAAGCGCGACAGGAAGCAGCCGGCGGTGATGGCGCCGGCCCAGCGGCCGCCGATGTTGTAGACGTCGGCGAAGGTCGAATCCAGCATCGGCTGGTACTCATCCCACAGCGGCAGGCGCCAGGCGCGGTCGAACACGTGCTCGCCGGCGGCCAGCAGCTCGTTGGCCAGGTCGTCGTGCTTGCTCATCAGGCCCGCGGTCTGATGGCCGAGGGCGACCATGCAGGCGCCGGTCAGGGTGGCGACGTCGACCAGCGCGGCCGGCTCGAAGCGCTGCGCGTAGGTCAGCGCATCGCACAGGATCAGGCGGCCTTCGGCGTCGGTGTTGCCGACTTCGATGGTCTTGCCCGACATCGAGGTGATGACGTCGGACGGGCGGTAGGCGTTGCCGTCGATGGCGTTCTCCACGGCCGGCACCACCACCACCAGGTTCACCGGCAGCCTGGCCTTGACCGCAGCGACGAAGGTGCCGATGACGTTGGCGCCGCCGCACATGTCGTACTTCATTTCCTCGATGCCGCCCTGGGTCTTCAGGTTGACGCCACCGGTATCGAAGGTGATGCCCTTGCCGACCAGCACATAGGGCTTGGCGTCGCCGGCACCGGTCCATTTCAGTACGACCAGGCGCGGGCGATTGGCCGAACCACGGGCCACGGCCAGCAGCGAGCCCATGCCCAGGGCTTCCATCTGGGTCTCGTCGAGGATCTCGGCCTCGGCGCCGTCATGCTCGCTGGCGAACTTCACGCCGACTTCGGCCAGGTAGGCCGGGGTGCAGTAGTTCGGCGGCAGGTTGCCCAGTTCGCGGGCGAACTCGACACCGGCAGCAATGGCCTGGCCCTGGGCCAGGGCCTGCGCGTCGTCACCGGCGATGGCCAGCTGGGCCAGCCCGGCATCATCGGCCTTCTTCTTGCCCAGCGTGGCGGTGTAGCGGTACGCCGCGTGATCGGCAGCGATCACTGCCTGGCGGATCGCCCAGGCCGCATCGCGCTCCTTCACAGCCACTTCAGACAGGGTGAACAGCGCGCTGCGGGTGGCGCCTGCCTTCAGCGCGCGAACGGCGTCGCCTACGGCCTTCAGGTACTGCGGCACGCCGAAGCGGGCGGCTTCACCCAGCCCCACCACCAGCACGCGCGGCGCTGCCACGCCCGGCAGGTCGTGCAGCAGGCTGGTGGCACCGGTCTTGCCGGACAGGTCGCCGCGCTGGGCGAGGGCCGACAGGCGGCCGCCGCTGGCGGCATCCAGCGCCTGTGCGGCCGGAGTCAGGGTATGGTCGGCGTATGCGCCGACCACCAGGCAGTCAACGGGGGCGGCGGCCGGGGCGAGGTGGTTCAGGGTGAATTCGAGAGCCATTGAGCAGATTCCATTGGCAAGTCCGTACAATCGCGGACCGTTTACGCCCAGACGCTAGACTGGGCGGCACCGCGAACGAACCCCAGAGTTTAAACCACCGCCCCATGTTGAAGCTCGACCGCTACCTGCTGGGCGATTTCGTCCAGAGTTTCCTGGCCACCCTGATCGTCCTGCTGGTGGTCAGCGTGGGCGGCGTGCTGGTGGACATCCTCGGCAACATCGCCGACGGGCGCCTGCCGGCCAGGCTACTGTTCTCGCAGCTGGCGCTGCAGTTCATCGTCTACATGCCGCTGATCCTGCCGCTGGCGTTGATGCTGGGCCTGCTGCTGGCGATCGCCCGCCTCTACCGCGACTCGGAAATGGCGGTGATCACCGCCATCGGCGTGGGCCCCAGGCGCCTGCTGCGGCCGCTGCTGATGCTGGTGGTGCCGGTGGTGGCGGTGGTGGGCGCCTGTTCGCTGTGGCTGGGGCCGTGGGCCTCACGCACCGCCGAGCAGATGGTGCAGGACGCCAACCGCAGCGTACTGATGGCCGGCCTGGAGCCCGGGCGCTTCACCCCGCTGCCCAACGGCGGCGTGGTCTACCTGTCCTCGATCTCGCCCGATGGCACCCAGCTGGGCAAGGTGTTCCTGCAGCGTGCCAAGGACGACCGGCTGGAAGTGGTCTCTGCCGCCAGCGGCCGCATGTACTTCGAGGGCGAGCGGCAGCGCTTCCTGGAACTGGACAAGGGCCACCAGGTCGAGGGTCCGCTGGCCGGTGCGCTGGATTACCGGCTGGCCACCTTCGCCCGCAACGATGTGGCCCTGCCTGACGGTGCGCAGACCCGCAAGGATGACGATCCGGAACTGATGTCGACCCTGCAGCTGCTGGGCGACGGCCGCACCCAGGCCCAGGCCGAACTGCATCGCCGGCTGGCCCCGCCGCTGATCGCCCTGGCGTTCGCCCTGCTGACCGTGCCGCTGGGGCGCAGCTCGCCGCGCCAGCAGCGCTATGGGCGCATGATGCTGGCCCTGCTGGCCTACATGGTCGGCACCAACCTGACGTTCATCGGCGCCGGCTGGATCGCCAGTGGCAAGCTGCCGGCGATGCTGGGCCTGTGGTGGCTGACCCTGCCACTGCTGGCGTTCGCGGTCTGGATGTATGCGCGTGATGGACGCATGAGCCTGCCCAAGGGGGCCCGCGCATGATGCTGCGACCGATGCGGTTCGATTTCTACCTCGGGCGCGCGGTGTTCGGCACCGTGCTGTTGACCTGGGCGGTGCTGACCGGCCTGGACGTGGTGATGGCCTTCTCCGGCGAGTTCAAGGACATCGGCAAGAACGGCTACACCCTGGGACACGCCGCGGCGTGGGTGCTGTATACGGTGCCACGCCGCGCCTACACCTTCTTCCCGACCGCGGCGGTGATCGGCGCGCTGATGGGGCTGGGCCAGCTGGCGGCGACCTCCGAACTGACCGCGCTGCGTGCGCTGGGCCTGTCCCGCAAACGCCTGAGCGTGTCGGTGGCGATTGCCCTGTCGCTGCTGACCGCAGTGATGGTGTTCAGCGCCGAGACGCTGGGCCCGTGGGGGCAGAACCGTGCCGATTCGCTGAAGATGAGTGCCAAATGGGGCCAGGACATGGCCGTGGCCCGTTATTCCGGCATGTGGGCACGCGAAGGCGATACCTTCCTCAACGCGCAGAGCGGTGAGGAACAGCTGGTCGGCAACACGGGAACGCGATTGATCCTGCGTGACGTCCGCCTGTACCGGATCGCCGAAGACGGGCGGATCGCATCCCTGACCCACGCCGCCACTGCCGAACATGACAAGGACGGCTGGGTATTGACCGGCGTGCGCCGCGATACCTTCGGCGAGCGCTCGGCAACGCGCGAGGAAGTGGCGCGCGAGCCCTGGAATTCCAAGCTGGACGCGGCGGCACTGGCGACCGGTATCGCCAAGCCGCGCAACCTGAGCGTGTCCGAACTGAGCACGAGCATCGCCTATCGCGAGCGCAACGGCCTGGATGCGCGTGACTTCGAGGATGTGTACTGGAGCCGCTGGTTCTATCCGGTGAACGTACTGGCGCTGTGCCTGGCCGCCGTGCCGTTCGCGTTTGGTTCGCTGCGCAGTGGTGGCATGGGCAAGCGCCTGTTCCTCGGCATCCTGTTCGCGTTGGGCTTCTGGCTGCTGCAGCTGTTCTTCGGGCGCATGGCCGGCGCACTGAAGTTCGACTACCGCATCGCCTACGCGCTGCCGCCGATCGTGATGCTGGTGGTGTCAGGCCTGCTGTTCCGGCGGAAATCAGGCTGATTCTGGCAGCGCCGGGCCATGCCCGGCGCCAGCAGGACACTTCAGCGCTTGGGCATCCGCACCAGACGCGTGCCACTGGCACGGTCGTGCCACGCCAAGCGTTGGCGATCCAGCAGGGCCCACCAGAAGCCCAGCCCGCCCAGCAGCAGCGACAGCGTTGCCACGGCGAACCGCAGCCACAGCTGCGCGCGCCGCAGCGCGGTGCCGTCGGCCGACACCAGTTTCAGCCGCCACGGCCGCATGCCAAGGGTCTGCCCACCCCGGCGCCAGCTGGCGGTTGCATAGGCCCCGGTTACGACCCAGCACACCGCCCACAACAGCCATTGCCAGGCACTGAAGGGCGCGATGTTCTCGCGCTGTGCATGGCCACTGAAGGTGTAGGCCAGGGTGAACGCCGTGCCGGCCAGCATCCACAGCGCGAGCACGGGCAGCGCGTCGTAGACCATCGCCAGCACGCGCCACGGCAGCAGCGCACGGGGGCGCTGCGCCTCGGGCGTGGCAGTGGAAGACACGTCGGTGGCTGGGCTGGACATGCGCCGAGCATACGCAAAGCTGGCCGCGTCCGCAGTCACCCTCGTATCCTCCACGCATGGCCGTCATTTCCACCCCCGCCGAGCGCCGTCAGCTGGTCCAGCAACTGCCTGCACTGCGTGCCGACGACAGCATGCGCATCCAGCGCTTTCTTGATGCCATCTGGGCGGAGAACGGTCTGGCCAGGGCCACCCTGGACAGCTACCGTCGCGATCTGGAAGGGTTGGCACGCTGGCTGGACGGCCGCGAAGGGGGCCTGGCCGGCGTCGAACGCGCCGGGTTGTTCGACTACCTGGCCTGGCGCACGCGCCATGGCTGGTCGCCACGCAGCAATGCGCGCCTGCTGTCGGCGCTGCGTGCGTTCTTCGCCGATGGCGTGCGTCGCGGCGAGCGCAGCGAGGACCCCGGCGCTCTGCTGGATCCGCCGAAGCTGCCACGACTGCTGCCCAAGGCGCTGGCCGAAAGCCAGATCGATGCGTTGCTGGCCGCGCCGGATGTCGGCAGTCCGCTGGGGCTGCGCGATCGGGCCATGCTGGAGCTCATGTACGCCGCGGGCCTGCGCGTGAGCGAACTGGTACTGCTGCCGGCAACGGCGGTGAACCTGCGGCAGGGCGTGCTGCGGGTGACCGGCAAGGGCAGCAAGGAGCGGCTGGTGCCGCTGGGCGAGGAGTCACAGCACTGGCTGGAGCGTTACCTGCAGGATTCACGGCCGCAGCTGGTGGGAAAGGGCGGGGTGCAGGCACTCGCCGATGGGCAGACGCCGCTGTTCATCGAGCCCCGGCTGCACGCGCTCACGCGGCAGGCGTTCTGGCATCTGGTCAAGCGCCACGCGCAGGTCGCCGGCATCGATCCGGCCCGCATCAGCCCGCATGGCCTGCGGCACAGCTTCGCCACCCATCTGCTCAACCGTGGCGCGGACCTGCGCGCGCTGCAGATGCTGCTTGGCCACAGCTCGCTGTCGACCACCCAGATCTACACGCTGGTGGCGCGTGAACACCTGCAGAAGCTGCACGCCCGCCACCATCCCCGTGGTTGAGCGACCTGGATGAACCCCGTCCGGCTTCCGTCAGCGGGCCACGGCGCCGCCCCGGGCGGCTGTGTCAGAATCGGTGGTCCTCTTCTGCTGCGGAATGCTCCATGCTCCGATTCGCCATCGCCGCCGTGTTCGGCGCGCTCAGCCTGACGGCCTGCGCCCAGCCGGCTCCGCCGGCCCCTGCGGCCAAGGCGCCTGCCGCCGCCTCCGCCCGGGCCACCCCGGCTGCCAATGGTCCGGCAGAGCAGGCGGTGCGCGCCGCGCTGACCGCGCTCAACCCCGGTTTCGAAGTGGATTACATCGGCGCCGCGCCCTTCCCCGGTTTCCGCGAGGTGGTGGTCTCCGGTCAGCTGCTGTATGTCTCCGACGACGGCCGCTACCTGTTCCAGTCGCAGCCTTATGACACCCGGGCCAAGGGGCCGGCCAACAGCGAGGGCCTGCTCGGTTACCGTCGCACGCTGCTGGCCAAGGCCAACCACGGCGACCGCATCGTGTTCGCCGCGCCCAACGCCAAGTACACGGTCAGCGTGTTCACCGACATCGAGTGCGGCTATTGCCGCAAGCTGCACCAGGACATCGCCGAACTCAACCGCAACGGCATCAGCGTCGAGTACCTGGCCTTCCCGCGCATGGGACTGGGCAGCAAGGATTACACCGACATGATTTCGGTCTGGTGCGCAGCCGATCGCCGCCAGGCGCTGACCAATGCCAAGCGTGGCGGAACCGTGCCGGCGAAGAACTGCACCAATCCGGTGGCGATGCAGTACGCGCTCGGACAGCAGCTGGGGGTGAACGGTACCCCGGCGATCTTCGCGCCCGATGGCACCCAGCTGGGCGGCTACCTGCCGCCGGCGCAGCTGCGTGCGGCGCTGGAGAAACTGTCGGCCCAGCGCTGACCGGGATATCGCCGGGCAGGGCCCGGCGCTACCCGCCCGGCCACGGTAGCGCCGGGCCATGCCCGGCGGATGCCTTATCCGATCAAGGCCGGGGGCGCACGGCGTCCCCGGCCTTTTCCTTACTTCAGACCATCGCTGACGGCCTTGGTCAGCGTGCCCTGCGCATCGTCACCACTGAATTCCCAGACGAACGCGCCGCCCAGGCCCTGGGTCTTCACGTAGCCCATCTTGCGGGTGATGTTGGCCGGAGTGTCGAAACTCCACAGCGTGCTGCCGTTGTAGATCCAGGTGGCGCCGGCGGTGTTGTCGGTGTAGCCCGGCCAGGCCAGGTTCTTCAGTACCTTCCAGTCTTCGATGCCGGCCTCATAGGTGCCCGGTGCGGCGCCTGAGGCGGTCTGGTACAGGCCATTGTTGGCATTGGCCACGCCCGTCCAGCCACGTCCGTAGTAGCCGATGCCCAGGTTGAGCTTGGCGGCCGGCACACCCCGGCTGATGAAGGCCTCGATGGCGTCGTTGCTGTTGTACAGCTTCTGGTCGCCGGTGGACGGATCATTCGGCGAATCGAACAGTGCCGACTGGTGATTGGTCCTTGCATCCCACGCACCGTGGAAGTCGTAGGTCATCACGTTGATGTAGTCCAGGTACGGGTGATAGGCCGCCGGGTCGGTGACGCGGATCTTGTCGATGCCGGCACCCACCGCCACGGTCAGCAGAAGGCCCGGACGCACCGCATCGAGCTGGCGGCGGAACTCGGCCATGAGTGCGGTGAAGTTGGCGTTGTCCTCGGGCTTGCCGCACTCGATGCCGCAGGCCACGGGGTATTCCCAGTCGATGTCGATGCCGTCGAATACGCCCAGCGCTGCGCCCGTGCCGCCGGCGCCGTCGGTCACCGGCAGGTTGCCCTTGATGTAGGCGTCGATGCAGGAGGCGACGAAGGCCTGGCGGTTCTCCGGACGGGCCGCGCTGGAGAATCCACGCGACCAGGTCCAGCCACCCAGCGAGATCAGCACCTTCAGACCCGGATGCTTGGCCTTGAGCTGCTTGAGCTGGTTCCAGTTGCCGCGCAGCGGCTGGTCCCAGGTATCGGCGCTGCCACTGACGCTCTCGGCGGCGCTGAAGGCCTTGGTGTAATCGGCGAACGCATCGCCACCGGCGCCGCTGTTCGGATCCGACGGCTGGGTCACGCCCACTTCGCAGCGGTTGTTGCGCACGTTGCCGAAGGCGTAGTTGATGTGGGTCAGCCGCGCGGCGGAACCGCTGCTGTCGATGTTCTTCACCCGGTAGTTGCGGCCGTAGATGCCCCACTGGGTGAAGTAGCCGATGACCCGCTTGCCGGTGCCGCCACCGTCGCCGGCCAGGGTGGTGGCGCTGATTTCCGTGCCCTGGGCGGACGCATTGCCGGCGTTGTCGCGGGCACGCACACGGTAGCGGTAGGTGGTGGACGCGGTCAGGCCGCCATCGACGTAGCTGGTGCTGGACGGAGAACCGACCAGGCTGCCGTTGCGGTACACATCGTAACCGGCCACGCCGCTGCCACCGGTGTTGTCGGTGGACGGACTCCAGCTCAGCGCGATGCTGCTGGCGGTACGGGTGCCCACCGCCAGCCCGCCGGGCACGCTGGGTGCGGTGGTATCGCCGCTGGCAGCGTTGACGGTGATGGTGATGGTCGGGGTGCTGGTGGTGGCGTTGTTGTTGTCGGTGGCCACCGCGCGCAGGGTGTGGCTGCCGGCGCTGGCATTGGCCCAGCTGGCGCTGTAGGGAGCGCTGGTATCCACGCCGATCGAGCTGCCGTCGCGGAAGAATTCCACCTTGCTGACGCTGCCGTCCGGGTCGCTGGCGTTGGCGGTGACGTTGATGGTGCTGCCGGCGCTGAAGGTAGCGCCATTGGCCGGTGAGGTCAGGCTGACCACGGGAGGCTGGTTGACGCCGCCGCCATCGCAGGCACCGAGGTTGGTGTAGTAGGGCGCACCGGCCGGATGGTCTGGCGGGGCATTCCAGATGTCCTGGTTTGCCCGGTACAGCACGCCGCCCTTCTGCAGGGTGTCGCCGGCGCGATAGATCTTGGCCTGGTCCCATTCGGCCACGCCGGCACAGCTGGCGGCCTGGGCCAGGCCCGGCAGGCTGGCGGCACCGGCGGCCAGCGCAAGCAGCCAGGCCAGGCGGCGGGGACGACAGCTTCGGGTGGAACGTTCGGCACTGCGCACAATCGGGTCGTACATGGTGTGTCTCCGATCAAAGGGCGCGCGGGCCCCGATGGCGCCGCGCGTGACGCAGGTCCGGGCGTCGCCGGGGAAGGCGACGGGAGGGGCCGGACGGAGGCACCTGGGAGGCCGGGGAGAGAGTCCGGCGCCAGGTGGGGACAACGTTGTCATCAATTGCGTGGTCAATCCGTGAGCAAGCGCATGGTTCCGGGATTCGGGCGGAACGCGCTGGCGCGCAGTTGGCGGCCAACGGCGGAGCCCCCTCGTGGCTGGGGGCGCTTACAGCGGACTTCTGGGGGGGGGGGCGGGTGGGTGGGCTGCGCAGGGGACGCCGTGAATACGTCCCTGTAGGCTCGGGCGCGCCATCCATGGCGCTTACGCCCCTGCGCAGCCCACCCACCCGGCTACGGACAGGTTCCTGCGGCTGCCAGCCACGAAAGACAGAA